>CAZJBV010000006.1:0-8838 GCA_964544585.1 uncultured Gammaproteobacteria bacterium
TATGGTTCAGTAATCGTATAACTAACTGTATTACCTGCACAGGTATCCGTAGCATCGCGATCCGGATCAGCCGGATTTTCAAGACAGACAGTAAGAGTATATTTCAAATTGTCGCCTCCATCTCTAGCGTAAATATATTTATCCCCATTCCCAGGATCACAGGGAAACTTCTTCATATAAGTATTGCTTCCCACCGTCCATGCTTGCCCACAAGTTATATCGCCATAAACAGAATCTTCCGGGTATTGTTCTACTAGCTGATCTCCTTTATAAAGTTCGAATGCCTTCTGTATTTGTGCTAGATCCGACTTTCTTGCCGCATCTCTGGCTCTCTCCCGGGCCGCAAAAAAGTTAGGCACTGCTAAAGCGGTAAGAACTCCAATAATTGCTATCACCACCAAAAGCTCAATCAACGTAAACCCCCTTTGTTTCCATTGTTGCATTGGAACATTGTTCATTGTTGCATTCTCATTTTTCATGGTGTCGTATTTGAACTCGATATCCCATACTTGCAAGGATTACATCCTCCACAAGCAACTGTAAGCCCAGGAATGATTGCATCATCGTTTGAATTTTCTAAACACGAATAAAGTTTAAAATTGCCGCCATTTGCGGGAGCAACAAAGGTATAGGTATAACCTGTTTTTGGATCCTTGGGAATTTTCTGCATATATATTACCGTACTCCCTGTATTTGTCAGACTACTGCCTGCCGCCGGCATCGACGTCGGATAAGCCCTATTATCATTATAATATAGTTCCAATGCCTTACCTATTTGTTCTAAATCCTGTTTCCGCCGTGAATCCCTTCCCTTAGCCATACTGGAAAAGAAATTAGATAAAAGAGCTCCAGCCAGAATCGCGACAATCGTCATCGCAATAATCAGTTCCATCAGGGTAAAACCATTTTTTGAAAAAGTTCCCATAACCTGTCACCAAATATATCAGAAATGACCGTTGCCAAAACAAGAAAAGGTCCAAAAGCTATCGTCTGTCCAAACCTTTTCTTGCCTCCTAAAATAAGTATTATTGAAACAAGTGCCCCTGTCAAGAACGCTACATAGAATCCAACAATAACGACAGGAAACCCCAGCATCAAACCCATCACAAAAGCAAATTTCACATCTCCCATTCCCATCCCACGCCCGGAAGTTAAGAGATAAAGGATAAGAAAGATAAAAGACAGCGCTAGTCCGCTCAATATCGCCTCCCACCCAAAAGTGACATCCCAAAATCTCAACATTATTGCGGCTATACCCATCAAAATAACCAATTGGTCTGGAATGATTCGAAATTTTATATCAGCTAAAAAAATTGCAATTAGACAAGAGTAGAGAATAAGTCTGAAAAAAAAAGAAAGATTTAAAGGGAAAAAAATATACAAAATTACAAAGGTTATCCCAGTCACAATTTCAACCGCCGTATATTGCCAAGCTATCTTCCTCTTACAATATCTACACTTTCCGGAAAGTAGCAAATATGATATTACTGGCACCAAATCCAAAATACCTAATATTTTTTTACAATGATCACACCGTGATCTCCCGCCAAGTGTCAGTCCCCTCGGAAGTCTATCAGATACTACGTTCAAAAAAGATCCAATACAAATACCCAATAAAAATAAAATCCCGGAAATAAATATATTAAGCATACCGTCTAACTTTTATACAAAGCCATAAAATAATAAGGCCGCCTATATAATAATAATAGTTGATAAATGAAAAAAATGAGAATGAGAAAAAAATAAGAAAGAAAGATATACAACAAAGAAGTAAAAAAGCATTTTTATCCAATTCATTCTTAACCCTCAATATATAAAGATGACAAAAATAGAACAAAAAAAGGAAAGATAAGGCAATCACCACATAAATTACAAAAGACGGATAGTCTTGTCCCGTCAGCATATAATAGAAAGTATTTACACTAAGGGATTTATGTATTGGCATAACATTCGCTAATATCTCGGGTCCCCTCATGTAAAGTAAAAAGGTGCGTTCATAAAAAGCTCTTGGATTCCACAAAAAAAAGGGCACAATAATAGAAAAAAAGACAATAACAAAGCCTAAAAGAAAATTTCTTTGCTTACGGTACAAAAGTAAAAGAAAAATAAAAAATACCAAATAATGAAACTGTATCAACGCCAAAACCGCACAAACAGACCCTTTTAAAAAGAAATATGTACGTTTAAACTGTGAAATATAAAATAGCAAAATAACAAACAATAATATTAAAGGCGCAAGCCATGCCTGTTCAATTACAAAAAGAGAGTTTGTCCGATACAAATAAATAAGAGCCAGAACTTCAGCTGTAGGAGATTTTCCAGCTATTTTAAAAAGTAAAAATGCAGCGATAACGTCAGAAATACTCATAATAACCCTGGGATCAGAAAAAAGGGAGACGAATGGAATTTGTAATAAAAATACAGCAGGCAAATAAGCAAAAACAGTTCCCTCTTTTATAGAATAGACATTAGTATAAATTGAGTCATATGGATTATCACCGGCCAGAAAATGCAAAACTGCTTCTTTTTGAGCAAAAAATACATCAATGACAGGCTCTGGAGAAGATAGGATCATACAAACTCGCAAAAGAAACGCAATAATGATTAGAACAAAAAACTGAAGTCGCGTTGGAAAATATTTTGCCGCAAAATCGGAAAATGCATACAAAAGTAAAAACGGCAACCCCAAAAGCGGCAAAACCATAATAAGGGTAGAGAAATACAAATCAGTCTGGTATAGTCCTCTTGAAAAATATAAAAAAAGAAAATATGAAAAAAAAAGTACCAGAGGGAAAAAATTAGCTACTTGTTTTTTTTGAGAATGTGGACTTTCACCCTGTTTGTAGGTACGAAAAACCAGTCCAAAAACAAATACAATTAAAACCATCAAGAGTGCAAACGAAGAGAGTGTAAAAAATCCGAACTGAAATGATGTTATGAAAGAAGTCAAAACAAGAGAAATCACACCCAAAATCATAAAGCTAGTGTATCACAAGTTTTTGCCTGTCATTACCATAAGTTTTGTCGTTCTATTTTTTTTCCACCAGTTGTTTATTCCAACACCAAAGCTCTATGCCACGCCCGACTTTGGCCAAAGTGACATTTGGAGTCTAAATCTACCAGCCAAAAAATTTCTCTCAGAAAGTCTTGGAAATAATGAATGGCCTTTATGGAATCCCTATATTGCAAATGGGTATCCACAGCTTGCGGAAGGGCAAATTGGAACATTTTATATTCCAAACCTAGTACTTTTTAAGTATCTTCCCTTTGTCCAAGCCTACAACATAGGTTACATCGTGACATTTTTTATCGCCGCGTATGGAATGTATTTATTTGTCAGATCTCTCAAATTTGAGGTCTCTTTTGCCCTCTTTGCCTCACTACTATTTGCATTTTCAGGATATTTTGCAACACACATCAGCCACTACAATCTTCTTCAGACCTCAGCACTATTCCCTTGGATATTTTACGCAATCCACAAAGCCATCCATACGAAAAAACCCATCTATTGTTTTTTTTATGCATTTTTACTAAGCCAGCAGATTTTTACTGGATTCCCGCAAACAGTACTCATTACTCTATTTGGAAGTGGTTTTTTTGCCGGATACATGCTCCGGCCCATTGCTAGAAAAAATATCAAAATCATGGCACTACTTGTGCTATGTACCGTCTTCGCATTTATCCTCTCAACAATTCAGCTTCTCCCTCAATCCCAGTTTTTAAAAACCTCAACACGAGACGGCGGATTGCCAAGCAATTTGTCTGCAAACTACTCATTTCCATTCCCGCATCTGGCAACATTTCTGTTCCCTACAATACTAGGAACACCGCAAGATGGATCGTATCAAATGCCCAAAGCCATGGAAGGAATCATCTTTTGGGAAAATATTGGATTTATCGGACTCCTACCATTTCTTTTGGCGCTCTGTTCGGTATTCTTTTTTAAGAAAAACAGATACATACAATGTTTTATCATTCTAACTATTCTTTCTCTTCTCCTTATGACCGGGAAGTACTCACCATTATATTTAATCTATTCATTTCCTCCGCTGACATTTTTCCGAGTTCCTTCACGATTCATATTACCGTTCTTTTTCTCCTGCATAATTTTGTCTTTATACGTACTCAAATATATACGCGAAAATTATGCATGGGGAAAATTGGCAGGTATCTTCGTTATGTTTTTTTCACTCTACCAGGTACTCGTTTTTGCTTATCAGTATAATCCGACAATTAACGCAAACGAATTACTTAAAGACCCGCCGATAAAAAAAATTATAAAAAACCCTTCAGACAAAATTATATCCATAGGATCAGCGCTCTACTGGAATGATTATTTTTATACAAAGGGATGGAAAAATCCTTCAGCCTATCTCCAATACAAAAATGCTCTATCAGCAAATCAAAATGTACTCTACAAAATAAAATCTATGGATGTCTATCGTTCTCAGATCACCAAACGCTTCGACATAGTAACAGGTCTCCTTATCAGTGTGGATTTTGACGAAAAGAGTGCATCGGGATCTGCATCCATGCTCAATATGGCCAATTTATATGGTGTTGACTACCTGATCTCGACCTTTCAGATAGACGATACAAATGGAATACTAAAACAGGGACAACTAGATACCACTCCAGCATTCCATATATATAGGTTTGAAAATACGCGTCCTGACGAATACCTGACAACAAATCTTATTCAAACTCCAACACTAAATACACTAAAAGAATATTTGCAAAATCCTCTGGACCCTAATAAAAATCCTGTATTCATAGATAGAAACATTTACCTCTCTTCAAAAATAGAACCGAGAGGAAGCATTCAAAACATAAAAAATACCAATTCCTATAAAAAATATCACATAAACACAGATACCAAAGCATTGCTCGTTGTCAATCAATCATATGATGAAAACTGGCAAGCAAAATTAAACGGCACAACACAACGTATTTTCCCAGTCAATATAAATCAACTAGGGCTTGTCGTAGTACCCGGCAGCTTTGATCTGGAACTTAAGTACTCTCCAAAAGGCTGGATATGGGCAAAATGGCTAACCTACAGTTTCCTGTTCATTATTTGCCTCTGCATGTTCTTACAGCTGTTCAAGCGGGACAGACGTATCACCAAGTGATTTTTGCTTCTTATCATACTCTTTCGCCTTTACCTCATCGGAAAAACACGTCCGCGATAAATGTGCAAGCTGTCCCCACACCATACCATTTGAGGGGTGAACTATAGAAACCGCCAAATACTTTTTTTCAGCAATCTTACATTCACCTTGATTTTCATAGATAAGACCCTCCAAAAATGCAATATCAGTATCCGCAGGGGTTAGATTTTTTGCCTTTTTAAGGATCACTCCCGCAGTTTTCCACTGCGATTTATCAATCAGATAGTGTGCATAGTTTTGCAGCGCATTTGAGTAGACGTTAAGAATCTCTGCCGCAAAATTATTTTCATAATACGCTTCAGTTGGATCAATCAAGCCTCTCTTATTCCAAAAAGCGCTGTTCTCAGAAATCACGGACGCCAAAGAAGGATACTTTTCATTTGTAGGAATATATCGAAACAATAGGCCGGAAGGCACAAAATTAGGAGCAAGATCTGAAAGATAAAAATTTGTATAAATATTACTCTTCCCGGCGTTTAAATCCATAAAGTCAGATAAATACTCTAAATCATCCGTATTGTCTTTAGGAGACGGGATGGATATATGTGGATAATTATATTTAAGTGTCTCATAATAATACGTGAAAAAAAGCTTATTAAAATGTATCGGAATCCGGGACATGTATCGTGAATTTTTTTGAGCAAAGTACACATATTGGGTACTAAAAAGGGGAGTGTCATTAGCAAGAAGTATCAAGCTATTATCCCGTGCCGATTGAAGAATATTTTCTCCCAACTCCTCAGCAAACAGTCGATCTTTGATTGCATAAATCGATGAAATTGAAGAATAAAAAAGTAAAATTGGGTAAAGAAGGAATAAAAAAACGATCCACTTCCTCTTCATTTTTTTTTGCAAAAAATCAAATCCGAAAGCCACAAAAAAAAGAAAAAACAAATACGGAAAAATTGCAAAACGCTCAAACGTACCTAAAGAAAACGCGTTTACAACAGGAAAGCTTGCATAAAAGAAAAAAAACGTATAAAAAAATAAGCCCGCAAACAACCCCGCAAAATAGCGAAGTTTTCGACCTGCTAAAATCCCAACAATTCCAAAAACTAGTCCTACAATTCCCAAATCAAAAAAAGACAACTCAAAAAAGGTTGCCAAAGATATTAGGCGCCCAATAGGATCATCCACAATACTAGCACCAGCCTGAAATGTTCCATAAGAAACACGGAAAAGTAGGTTTATAAAACCTAAAACACTTGAAGGGCGTTCCCAGTCTATGGCAGGATGAAAGAAAGACGCAATCGGCAAATACGAAAAAGGAAGAAGGCCTATCAAAAAAGCCAAAAGACTCTTTGCAATAAAGCGGATATTCATATATCGCGAAAGATTAGATAGCGAAGGACGAATAAGTAAACCGACAGTAGGGATCAAAAAAAGAGCTGTATGGTGATGTGTAACAGTCAGTCCCAGAAAAAAAAGGAGAATGTAAAATAGTCGTTTCGAGAAATGATCGCCAAGAGATAGAGAAATAAAAAGAATACATAGAACAATAAATACAGCCAAAGAAAATACCTCAACTACCTCAGAATAAAGCCAAAAGGGGTAAACAAACGCAAGACATAAAGCCGTTATGAAAGAACAAGCGCGATTTCTCGTCAAATACAAACACGTATGATAGAAAACCACAACAGACAAAGCCCCAAAAATAGCAGAAACAAGCCCAATTCGCCACGCCACAGTAGAAAAGGGGAGAGTATGAGAAAAAACTGCAGCTATAAAAGTGTAGAGAGGATAACCAGGAGGATGCGGGACACCAAATAAATATGCAGAAGACGCGAGGTCTCCCGCATCTCCGCCAACTATACTTTTACTCAACAACAGGCAGTAGATGCCAAATACAACCACTCCAAGAAAAACATGAACCCAAAAATTCCGCATTCGAGTATTGTACTACACGCCACCTTTTCCCTTTATTTTATACACCAGTAGCACACTCCGACTCCACCTTGGGATTTGCATCCTGTTGTCACTGCACCGTATTGATTAAACTGGGCATTCTTTTCAACCTGGAACGATTTCGACTCAGGTATAAAACAAACTGCAACTGTTTCGCTTCCAGCCGACGTCACAGACGTTACACGCATCTTTGACAAAGCTCCACTTCCTCCCGCAAGGGAGGTAAAACCTACTTTCAGCTCTCCTGCAGTTTCAAGTCGACCTACTTCACTTCCCATAGATAAAAGGGTCGCGCCAGAAGGACTTGTCGTCCACGGAAACTGTGCATTTGTTGCGTAATAACGTATCGCCGCATTATAGAATTCAACTACAGTATTTCTTCTTGATGTATCAGTACCCTTTTTCAGTTGTTCAAAAGGATCAACTGCCGCTAAAAGACCGACAGCAAGTGCCCCCAGAAGAGCAATAACTATTAAAAGCTCAATCAGTGTAAAACCCTGTCTTTTCATTGAAAAATTGTGAAATTGTTTAATTTTCAATTTTCAATTCACCTCCTTAGAATTGGCTTGTTAAACTATAAATAGGCATCAAAACTGCAAGCACCAAAAATCCGACACCCACCCCCAATATAACCATAATAAGTGGCTCCATCAGGGTTGTCAATGCCTTGACAGCATTTTCAGTCTCACTCTCAAAATAGCGCGAAAGTTTAAATAAAGAGTCATCAAGTTTTCCCGTCTGCTCGCCAACGACAACCATCATCCCCAGTATTGGCGGAAATAGAGGATTGTCAGAAAACAAATTACCCAAAGAAAAACCCTTTTCTACTTTTATCTCTATTTCGGCCAGGGAATCTTGATAATGTACGTTTGCCACCGCCCCTCGAGAAATGGATATTGCCTCAAGGATAGGAATCCCTGCTCCCACCAAAATTGAAAGAGTCCTTGTTACCTCAACCAAGGTTGCTTCTTTTATTAGATTTCCTAAAATTGGAAGCCCAAGAAGAAATTTATCCCATACCCGTTGGCCCACTGGAGTCTTCTTCCACCTTCTAAAAAGTACAATTAATAAAATTATGCCTCCAATTACCAAATACCAAAAATTAGACAAAAAAGTAGAAATTGCAATAAGTATAACCGTCGGTGTCGGCAATTCCACCCCAAAATCTTGATAAATGGTCGTGAGGCGGGGCACCACAAATGTCATCATAATAAACATTACAATTACCATCCCCACAAGAATAATCGTTGGATAAATAAACGCTCCTCTTGTCTTGCTCCGAAATTCTCTTGCCTTTTCCAAATTTTCCGATAAGCGCTCTAATACCTCATCGAGCTTTCCCGAAGCTTCTCCTGCTCGAACCAAAGCTCTATATATTGGACTAAAATGTTGCGGATACTTCTCAATCGAATCCGAAAAAGACTTCCCACCTTGTACATCCTCTTGAATCTGGGATATGACCAAAACTAGGCTTGGGTTCTTCACTTGCATCCTCAGAATAGACAGCGCCTCAGAAAGAGTCAGTCCAGCAGTAATCATTGTTGACAGCTGCCTAGTGAGATTAACAATGTCGTTAAAAGAAATTCTATTAAAATAATTACTAAAACCCGACAGACTCCCAGAGGTTGCGCGCCCCATGTGGATTATAAAGAGATTTTTCTCCCTTAAAAGACTGACGGCTTCTTTCTGATCCCGCGCCTCAACTACACCCGTTCGCGATTGTCCCTTTTTGTCTTTTGCTCTATAAGAAAAGCGCTGCATA
>CAZJBV010000006.1:8938-58063 GCA_964544585.1 uncultured Gammaproteobacteria bacterium
ACCCGTTCGCGATTGTCCCTTTTTGTCTTTTGCTCTATAAGAAAAGCGCTGCATAAATTCATTTCTTATGTAATAATCTCAATAGTTCATCGGGCCTTAAAGCATATTCAAGTGCCACTTTTTCTTCTACCACACCCGTCGTTATCAGCCTTTTCAAATCGGCCTCCAGACTAAACATACCCGATTCTCCAGACGTCTGGATTATGTTATCAATTAGATGCGTCTTTGCATCCCTGATTGTGCTTCTTACCGCAGGCGTCACTAGTAAAAGTTCACACACCGGAACCCGACCCTGTGACGTAGAAGGTAACAATTTTTGACAAACAATACCTGCCAAAACCATCGAAAGCTGCAAACGTACTTGTGTTTGCTGGTAGGGCGGAAATACGTCAATAATCCTATCAATAGTTTGTGCAGCAGAATTCGTATGTAATGTAGAAAAAACTAAATGGCCAGTTTCGGCAATCGTCAAGGCAGCCGCAATCGTTTCATAATCTCTCATTTCACCAACCAGGACTACATCAGGATCCTCACGCAAAACTGATCTTAAAGCTACCTCCCACGAATGCGTATCATTTCTAAGTTCTCTTTGCGAGATAATCGATTTACCCTTTGGATAGACATACTCCACTGGATCTTCAATGGTAATTATATGTTCAGACCTAGATAGATTTATTTCGTTGATAAACGCGGCCAAGGTGGTTGACTTTCCCTCTCCGGTTGGACCCGTCAATAATACAAATCCCTGTCGCAGTTTAGTAAATTGATGCAAAATTGAGGGTAAATTCAATTCTTCAATCGTCCAAATTGTATTAGGTATGTATCTAAAGGCAGCAGACAAAACATTTTTTTGAAAGTAGGCATTCACCCGAAACCGATGTTGTCTTTGACTTTTATCATCTGCTAAAAATGTAGAGAAGTCTAATTCGCGGTTTGCCAGAAGCATCTCTTTCTGCTCGGGAGTCAGGAGAGCATAAATAAACGCTTCAACCGCAGCTGGTGACAAAATTGGCAACGTCACTAAAGAGTGTAAAACTCCATTGACCCTCAATACAGGATTATAATCGGGTATAAGATGTAAATCCGAAGAGTTCCTTTGTACTACTATATCAAGTAATTCTCTTATTTCCATATTTTTATCTCCCAACTACAAACTACAAACTACAAACTAAATTATGTCTGCGCCACTCTCAAAACTTCTTCAATAGTCGTGATTCCTTCTATTACCTTGAGATATCCATCCTGTTTCATGACAATCATTCCCTCGACAATCGCCTCCCTTACAATGTCGGCAGCCGACTTGTGCTCCAAAACCATTCGAGCAATTGGATCAGTTACAGGCAATACCTCATATATACCGACTCTTCCCAAATATCCGGTATTATTACATTCTGAACATCCCTTTCCTTTATAAATGGATAAAGAAGTGCTATCCTTCTTGGGCAGCAAATTTCCAAGTATATTCTTTATATCTGTTACTACCTCTGATGGAGGCACATACGATTCCTTGCAGTAAGTACAGATCCTCCGGACAATACGCTGTCCCACGACTGCATTGAGAACTGAGGCAATTAAAAATGGTTCACCACCCAGATCAAGTAATCGCGGAATTGCAGTCGGAGCGTCATTTGTGTGTAAAGTTGAGAAAACCAAATGACCGGTCAATGCCGCCTGAACAGCTAGATTTGTTGTTTCATTGTCCCGAATTTCTCCGACCAATATAATATTTGGATCCTGCCTCAAAAATGATCTTAGTCCGGAAGCAAAAGTAAGGCCTGCGGCAGGATTAATCTGAACTTGATTAAGTCCGGGTATTTCATACTCGACCGGATCTTCCAAAGTTACAATGTTGACGTTTGTCGTATTTAATTTAGATAAAATAGAATAAAGCGTTGTAGTCTTTCCCGATCCCGTAGGTCCGGTAATAAGTATAATTCCATGAGGTTTGGAGATGGCTGTGTCCAGATTTTTTAAAGCAGTACCCCGCAAACCCAAATCATGCAATGTCGGAATCCCACCTGTTTTATTAAGTAGTCTCATGACTATCTTTTCCCCATTGACAGTAGGAAGGGTTGAAACACGTAAATCCACTTCTTCATTACCGAATTTAAAATTAAATCTCCCATCCTGTGGTACCCTCCTTTCGTCAATTTTCATTCCCGAAAGTATTTTTATGCGAGAGGTAACGGCGTCATGGACGCTTTTTGGCAAAGCCAGTTTTTCATGAAGTATCCCATCTATTCTATATCGTACCCTCGTCCTTTCCTCTTGTGGCTCTATATGGACATCCGAAGCTCTTCCTTTAACAGCAAATTCCAAAATTGTGGAGACAATTTTGGCAATTGGTGCCTCTTTTATAATTTCTCCAATTTTGCCTGCATCCACGGTTCTCACCGTGGATTCCTTCGTTTCTTTGAGAGCAGCAGTCACCTCCGTCGCCAAATTCTGAGTATATTGTTCCTCAATTGTCCTTTTTATTGCATCCTCAGGAGCCAAATATGCAAATATTTTTTTACCGGACTTTTTTTCCAGAAATTCAATCACCCCCAAGTCAAGTGGGTCAACCATAGCTACGTGAAGAGCGTCATTTTGTCTATCTATGTCAAATGGAACAACAATATATCGTCTCGCCACCGGCTCTGGAATATGTTTCAAGACATCAGGAGATATACCCAAACCCGAAAGTTCCACAAAAGGTATATTTAAAAGTTTGGCTTTGGCCTTTAATAGCGCCAATTCATTAATGAGTCTTTTTCTAAGAAGTATGTGCTCAATACTATCTCCAGATGAGAGTGAAAGATTCTTTATCTCAGTTGCATCGTCTTTTGAAATTAGACCATCAGCAGCAAGAACCTCCAATAGATTTTGGGCAGTCACCATATTCTTATTTTGCTCTAACATTTAATCCATGTCAATGCTATACTGCAGCCATGAAATATCTTCAGACAGCGATCGTTACAGGAGGAAGTAAAGAAACTAGAGAAGAGAAAATCAAAGAAATAATTTCTACTCTTAATATCGCACCAATAGATATTTTAAAAACCGGGGAAGAAAAATCAATCGGCATAGAAGAAATAAGGAAGCTTTTGCCTCAACTTTATTTAGCCCCAGTAGCGGGAAATAATAAAATTTGTATTTTTTACAATTTCGATAAAGCCACAATTGAAGCCCAAAACGCCCTTTTAAAGACATTCGAAGAACCTCCCAAAAGCGTTTTCCTCATTGCCGAAGTCTTTAACATTGATTCTATTCCATCAACCATTGTTTCTCGAGCCCAAATAATCAAAACCCACTACTCACTACCTACTACTCACTACCCACTACTCACTCCAGAAAAGCTTTTCGAATTATTCGTGGGGTCGGAGGGTCATAAAATCAATTTCGTTTCTGAGAACATAAAAAATAGAGATGAGGCCCTCTTATTTATCGATTCTGGTATCGAAATTCTCCGGACAGAACTTTTGAATTCATCCATGAATTCACCCCGTACCGTACCGCATAGCGGGACTGGTACTAGGGTAAAAATCAACAAAGACGCAAAATATATCATTACTTGCTTACAAAAATTTCAGAAGGCGAGGATTTTTATTGACCATAATGTCAATCCCAAACTTAGCCTCGAAATTCTCCTTTTCTCTATTCGGGGTCAGACCTTGAATTCCTTGAAGGTCTGACCCCAATCAGTACCCAAAAGCCTAAAACCACCTCGAAGGTGGCCGGATGCCTGCCTGCCGGCAAGGCAGGGACTCCTTCGAGGTGAAGGAATCGAAGCTGACTTTGGAAAAAAAGTGTATACTTCTAGGCTTGATTATATACCCCAAATTGTATAAAATATAATGATCATTTTACTTGAAATTGGAAGCTAGAATCTAGAAGCTAACTTCTAACTTCGATATCTAACTTCAAGCTTCAAGTTTCTATCATCAATCACAATTTATGGCTGATAAGTATACCAGTAAACAAATTGTCGTCCTCGAAGGATTAGAACCAGTCCGCAAGCGTCCGGCGATGTATATTGGCAGTACCGATTTAAAAGGCGTCCACCACTGCGTCACCGAAATTATCGACAATTCCATCGACGAAGCTCTAGCAGGCGCGGCCCGAAATGTCTGGATTATTATTCACAAGGATAGTTCAGTGACGGTGGGAGACGACGGGCGAGGGATTCCGGTCGATACCGTCCCCAAATATGGCATTTCGGCCCTCGAAATAGTCATGACCAAACTCCACGCCGGAGGCAAATTTGACTCCCGTGCCTACAAAGTCTCTGGCGGACTTCATGGAGTGGGCGCATCTGTCGTCAATGCTCTCTCTTCCTATATGAAAGTCCAGGTCAAAAGAGACAAGAAAGTTTACGAACAAGAATATTCCCGCGGCATTCCCAAATCAAAAATAAAGACAGTCACCAAAGCCGAGTACGATTTCCCCGGCCAAAAAACAGGTACAACTACAACCTTTGTTCCCGACGACCAAATTTTTAAGCTCGGAAGAGAAATAGACTACGGCATTGTCAGAAAGCAGGTCAAAGAGAGAGCGTATCTAACGCCCAAATTATATTTCCACCTCAAAGATGAAAGAAGTCAAACCGAAGAAAATTTTTATTTTGAGGGCGGCATCCGGTCTCTCGTCGAAGAATTAAATCGAAATAAAGTCACCCTCCACGATCCCATCTTTATTCAAAGGGAAGAGGACGAAATAGAAGTCCAAGTGGCTATTCAATATAACGATGGCTTTAATGAAAATGTAGAAAGTTTTGTCAATGTCATCAATACAATCGAAGGAGGAACACATCTGACCGGCTTTCGTATGGCCCTGACAAGATCAATAAATGATTACGGCAAAAATTCAGGCGCTTTAAAGGAGGATGATTCCACATTACTTGGGGAAGATATGAGAGAAGGTCTTACCGCCGTAGTTCACATAAAAATGCCCTCTCAAAATCTTCAATTCGAAGGCCAAACAAAAGGAAAATTAGGTAACGCAGAAGTCCAACCCATCGTCCAGACAATCGTCAATGATGGCCTCGACACCTATTTTGAAGAGCATCCTGGTGATGCCCGTAGAATCTTAGAAAAAGTATATCTTGCGGCCAAAGCCCGCCTTGCAGCCAAGGCTGCCAAAGATGCAATTATCAGAAAAGGTGCACTTGACGGAGCGTCACTTCCGGGAAAACTAGCTGACTGTCAATCTAGAGATCCTAAAGAATCAGAACTATATATTGTAGAGGGAGATTCCGCAGGAGGATCGGCAAAACAGGGAAGAGATAGAAAATTTCAAGCCATCCTTCCTCTTCGGGGAAAAATACTAAATACTGAAAGAGCAAGGCTTGATCGCGTATTAGAGTTTGCCGAAATCAAAGACTTGGTTATTGCTCTTGGCATGGGTATTGCCGAATCCCTAAATCCAGAAAAACTCCGCTACCACCGTATCATTATCATGACCGACGCCGATGTCGACGGCGAGCATATAAGAACACTCCTTCTTACTTTTTTATATAGGCACCTGCCTTATGTCATTACTTCGGGTCATCTTTATATAGCTCAACCACCCCTCTATAAAATCACTTTTGCCAAAGATATCTATTACGCCTACACAGACGAAGAAAAAGAAAAAATAATTAAAGATCACAAGGCAAAGACCACGCCAACTATTTCCCGCTACAAAGGCTTAGGTGAAATGAATCCCGATCAACTCTGGGAAACGACCATGAATCCGCAAAACAGAATCTTAAAACAAATTACCCTTGAAGACGCGGCCCACGCAGACGAAATATTTTCCATGCTCATGGGCAACGAAGTCCCACCCCGAAAGCGCTTTATTCAAACCCACGCCAAATATGCAACGCTCGACGTTTAATTTTAAAATCCAAATTATAAATTTTAAATGAATCCTAAATATTTAAAATTAAAAATTTATATATATTTGAATTAAAATTTAAAATTGAAAATTTAAAATTAATTTAAGGAGGTTTTATGAAAATATCATCCGGTTCCAATCCACCAAATGAAATAAATGTCTATATCGAAATTCCTCAAGGAAGTCTCATAAAATACGAACTCGATAAAGAGCAAGAAGCAATTTTTGTCGACCGGTTTGCCTTCACCACCATGGGCTATCCCGCAAATTATGGCTTTGTTCCAAATACGCGGTCATTAGATGGCGACCCTGTAGATGTGTTAGTCCTTTCATCTTACGCGGTCCACCCGGCCACCGTCATCCCCGCCGTCCCCATCGCCCTTTTGGAAATGGAGGATGAAGCAGGTGTTGATGCCAAAATCATTGCCGTCCCTAAAGAGAAAGTAGATCCCTTTTTCGGCATCTGGAAGAAACTTGCCGATATTCCCGAAAGTTACAAAAATAGAATCAAGCACTTCTTCGAGCATTACAAAGAACTCGAAAAAGGTAAATGGGTAAAGATAAAAGAGTGGAAAGACAAAGAAGTGGCATTAGAAGAAATTAAATCGAGTCTAAAAAAATAAATTCATAAAGGCAACATGCTTTTCGAAGGAGCTTTCGCAGCTGGCCATTAGGTCATAGTGGTACCCACTATTTCGGCCAGCGAGAATGCAGGTAACTGCAAGGGGATAACTTTGAAGTCGGTAAAAACTGCAGATTACCGGTCCGAAGAAAAGCATGTGCCGTTAATTAACATATGGCAAATATCGGCAAACTTCAGCCTATTGAAATAACTACTGAGATGCAGCGCTCGTACCTCGATTACGCCATGAGCGTTATCGTTTCGCGCGCTCTTCCCGACGTCAAAGACGGGTTAAAACCAGTTCACCGGCGCATTCTCTATGCCATGCATCAGATGGGTTTACACTTTAGTGGAAAACACACCAAGTCAGCCAAAGTCGTCGGAGAGGTCCTGGGAAAATATCACCCCCATGGCGACCTGCCGGTTTACGATGCCCTCGTCCGTCTTGCCCAGGAATTTTCTATGCGCTATATGCTTATAGACGGCCAGGGCAATTTCGGTTCAGTCGACGGCGATCCACCCGCGGCCATGCGCTATACCGAAACCCGACTTTCTAAAATAGCCGAGGAAATGCTTTTTGATATAGAGAAAGAAACAGTTCCCTTTGTCCCCAATTTTGATGGTACACTCGATGAACCAACCTATCTTCCCGCCAAACTGCCAAATTTACTCCTTATGGGTTCAGACGGTATCGCCGTTGGCATGGCCACCAAAATTCCACCCCACAACCTGACAGAAGTAGTCGATGCCATAGTCTATATGATCGACCATGTCAAAAAGGATGGCACTTTTGATGCTACCGTCGAAGACCTCGTCAATTTTATACAAGGTCCGGATTTCCCTACAGCCGCCCAAATCTATGACGTCGAAGAAATCAAAAATGCATACGCTACCGGCCGAGGAAAAATAGTCATGAGGGCCAAAGCCGAAATTGAAGAAATTGGCAATGGCAAATCGGCAATCATCGCCACAGAACTTCCTTATCAAGTAAACAAGGCCAATTTGGTCGCCAGAATTGCACAACTCGTCAAAGACAAAAAGCTTGAAGGCATTTCAGACCTTCGCGATGAATCGGATAGGCACGGAATTCGGGTGGTAGTTGAATTAAAAAGAGATGCCAAACCAAAAAAGGTATTAAACAATCTTTACAAACACACCGAATTTCAATCCACTTTCCCCGTCAATATCGTCGCCCTGGTTGATGGCACTCCCCAAACCCTCACCCTAAAAATGATTTTGGAAGAATATATCAAACACCGACGCAATATTATTACCAAAAGAAGCGAGTTTGAACTAAGGGAAGCCAAAGCCCGTGAACACATCCTCGAAGGACTCAAAATCGCCGTCGACCATATCGATGAGGTCATAACCACCATTCGCCGCGCCAAAGATGTTACGGATGCCCGGACCAAATTAATAACCAAATTTAAATTGACAGACATTCAAGCTCAGGCTATCCTCGATATGCAACTAAAACGCCTCGCCGCGCTCGAGAGACAAAAAATTGAAGACGAGCTTGCCATGGTCCGCGAAACCATAGCCTATTTAGTAGATCTCTTAGGTCATCCGGAAAAAATTCTCAAAGTCGTGAAGAGCGAACTAATTCGCCTAAAAGAAAAATATGGTGACCAACGCAAAACCAGAGTCTACAAGAGTAAAATCGGCGAGTTTTCTGAAGAGCAGCTGATCCAAAATGAACCCGCGGTTATTACTATAACCAAAACTGGCTACGTCAAACGTCAAGCTCCAACCGCCTTCAAAATTCAAGCCAGGGGTGGCAAGGGTGTTATTGGCATGACCACCAAAGAGGAAGACACAATTGACCAGTTGATTTCAGCCCAAACCCACGACAATATCCTCTTTTTCACTAATCGAGGTAAAGTCTACCAAGTCCGCGTCTGGGATCTTCCTGAAGGTTCGCGCCAAAGTAAAGGCCAAGCAGTCGTAAATATAATTAATATCGATCAAAGCGAAATGGTAAATTCCGTATTGACATACGCAACCAAAGCCAAAGAACGCGAAAATGCCAAATATATTATCATGGCCACCAGAAAAGGTACGGTCAAAAAAACCAAAATCTCAGAATACGAAAATATAAGGCGAAATGGCCTAGTTGCCATCAAACTCGAAAAAGGCGACGAACTCGTCTGGGCCAAGCTTTCCTCCGGAGAAGACGAAGTCCTTCTCGTCACATACAGTGGAAAATCAATTAGATTTCCCGAGTCAGAAGTCCGCCATACTGGCCGCGATACTATGGGCGTCAGAGGCATCATCCTCCAGGGCCCAGACGATCACGTAGTATCTATGGACGTCTTAAATCGCGAAAACAAAGGCAACAACTTTTTGACAGTAATGGAGAAGGGGATAGGTAAAAAAGCTCCACTCTCTGGCTTTCCCAAGCAACATCGTGGCGGTCAAGGAGTCAAAGTTGCCGAGGTGACTCCAAAAACTGGCAAAGTCGTCACCGCTCAAATAGTCCCCAAAGAGGCTCAAAATCTTATCCTGACATCAGTCAAAGGCCAAATAGTAAAACTCCCGATGACTTCTGTCCCCCTCCTTTCCCGCGCTACCCAGGGGGTAATATTGATGCGCTTCTCAGATAAAGGCGATTCCATCGCCGCCGCTACTTGTTTATCATGAAAATTGATGGCCGCCACATAGCTTCAGAAATTAAAGAAAATCTTAAATCTAAAATCCTAAATCTTAAATCTCAAAACATTACTCCTCATCTTGCTATCATTCTGGTTGGAAGCGATCCGGGTTCAAAAGCATATGTCAATCAAAAAATAAAAATCGGAAAAGAACTCGGCGTAAAAGTTTCCCTCCACTCTCCTTCAAAATTAGACCAATTAGTCAAATTAGTCAAATCCCTTAACTCAAATCCAAAAATCCACGGCATCATCATCCAGCGCCCAACCCCGCTCCCGATCGAGAAAGCCGATCTCGATAAACTTGTAAATCCCAAAAAAGACGTCGACGGCTTTCACCCAAGCTCTCCCTTCACACCTCCCATCGCCCTCGCCGTCCTCAAAATCCTCAACTGGATTTATAAAAAGCCAAAAGACACCTCGGATAATAGCAATAAGGCGACAAAGACACCTCCGACAAAAGACACCTCGGATGGTGTGCGCATGCACTCCTCCGAGGTGGAGGGATCGAATCCCAACTTTCATAAATGGTTATCTAAAAAATCTCTTCTAATCATCGGCCGCGGAGAAACAGGCGGCAAACCAATAGCAGAAACTTTCAAAAAAATGAATATTCCCTATAAGGTAGCCCACAGCAAAACAGAAGATATAAAAGAACTAATAAAAAAATCAGATATCATCATTTCTTGCGTCGGCAAACCAAATGTTATAAGAAAAGAATTATTTCTACCAACTACCAACTACAAACTACAAACTATCTTAATAGGCGTCGGCATGCACGAAGAACAAGGAAAGCTAAAAGGGGATTATGACGAAGACGAAGTAAAAGATGTGGTCTCTTTTTACACACCCATTCCCGGCGGCGTCGGCCCCGTCAACGTCGCCTGCCTTTTTGGCAATCTCATAAAAGCAGTAAAACTTCAAATGGATAAATGATACTTTTTGATCTCCTTTCTCCCACTTGACCCGTTATCATTTATAAGTTGTAAAATATCTCTCCTATGGCAAGAAAAATCTTTTGTGATGACTGCGGTAAAGTAATAAAACTTCAAGAAAAGGTTGAAATAGGTACGTGGGTTCACTCATTAGAAATGTGTTATACTTGCTTTAGTAACCATTGGAAACCAATAAATAAAAAATTTATATTCAAAGATTATCGTGAAAAAATCTGACTTAGATCAAATCAAAAAAGTCATAGAAGAAGTTGCTCTTACAAAAAAAGATGCAAAGAATTTTTTAACTAAGGAAGATGCAAAATACTTCCTGACCAAAGAAGATGCGAAAAACTTTGCAACAAAGGATGACCTGAAAAACTTTGCTACCAAGCAAGATCTCGTTGGACTCGCCCGTGGTTCAGAAATCGACAATTTAAAAATTGAATTTCTTGAGAATCTCG
Organism: uncultured Gammaproteobacteria bacterium; assembly: GCA_964544585.1. Classification (GTDB taxonomy): domain Bacteria; phylum Patescibacteriota; class Microgenomatia; order 2-02-FULL-39-11; family 2-02-FULL-39-11; genus CAZJBV01. Next base: position 19,461 of record CAZJBV010000006.1, read on the forward strand.
AAAAATGGAAGAGTGAAATACTTAAAACGGTAAGTGATCTTGCGGGAAGAACCAAAACAGCCGAAGAAGAAAATGCAATTCTAAAAGCCAGAGAAGAAGGAAAAGATGAAATAAAAAGAGATCACGAAGAAAGACTCAAGAAACTGGAGATTTTGCACCCCGGAAATCGCCACGTCCCCGCGTAACGAGTAAATATACTCCAAATCCTCCCAAAAGCAAAAACCCGAAATATTCCAAATACTGCGGCAAATAAACTATCACTATCTTTACGCTTTCCGCTTCACGCTTTACGCTAGTCAAATTCCATCCATTCTCCCAGTTATTGACCAACACATGATCTCTTATTTCTCGACCAAAAAGAGGAATAAAAAGTCTTGAATACCAGCTGTCCAAAAGAAGACTATCGCCACCGACTTCATAAGCCCTCCATCCCTCATCAAAACTCTGCGACAAAACCAAAGTGCCCAAAGACACACCGGGGGTGTCGCTCGTCGATTCCCCCGGTGTGGAGGAATCAGGCAATGTTATTTCATAATAGCTCGGATTCGGATGCTCCACCGTTTCCGGCACAATCGTAGTCTGGCTTTCCCGATCAAATACAAAGTCCGGCTTGACTATTTTTAGTCCCGTCAAAAAAGAGTAGGGGATAGGGTTTATTGTAATATTCCCTACATCATTAACAGTCTTTTCGCGTCCAATAGATATGTTATCAAAATGCAAAGTATACCCCACACCATAATATTCCATCGCCGGCACTATAAAATATGACTTGTTAGGTTCTCTATTCTTAGGTAAGTAAGTTTCTATATCAGCCCGGTCAGAGTTTTTATTAAATAAAGCAAACAAAAGACTCTTTCCTTCTATATTTCTACTTTCAACAGTAATCAAATATGGAAGTCTATGAGTAATATTAGACATGGAAAAATCCAGACAATTTGAAGAACCAGTACTCGTCAGCCTCAACCATTCCATCTCAGTGACCCTAATTCGCTCATGTTTATACTCACCCTTATTAAACTCATCGCAGCTTTTTGACTTCTGTGATCCTACCGCAGCAAACTGATTGCTATAATATCCATATATTTTCGGCACCCGAACTTCCAATTTTCCCTCATTCATATAAGTCAACGACACCTCTCCCGAAATCATCTTGCCGGAAGACACCTCCGAGGTGACCCGCCCGCCTGCCGGCGAGGCAGGAAGGGGCTCCTCGGACGGTGTGGAAATCTGTACCAATTCTCCATCCAAATAAATTTCAGGTTCTTTTTTAATAGATAAATCAAGATTATTCGAATCCACTTCTGTCACTTCTTCTTGCATGGTAGGAGGAACAATCAAAGTCATTCCAACCAATTCTTTAGGAATTATCGTGGTAAATGAAAAATACTCACCCCTGTCTTCCACCCCAAACTCCAAATCCTCCTGAAGTCTACCGCTAAACAACGTTTGAAATGGATAGTAAACGGAATTTGTTCCTGCATTTGAAATATAGCTTCCCAAATCCTTGTAGGCGATATCATAGTCTCCCCATTTATACGCTGGTCCGACTTCAAGAAGATTCTGTTTTAAAGTCAAATAAGAAGTAGGAGTTTGTTCAAATCTGTAAATCTGAATTTTGCCTCTATCATAACTTAAAGGAATCCCCTCAATATTTTCAAGCATTTTTTTCAATTTATCAGTATAAACGGCACGCGTAGAAAATGGACTTATGATATTTTCATCGACCAAAATCCACTTAATATCATATTTTTCCAACACTCTTTTGAAAGAATCCTTGTCATCAGAATATATTGCACGAGACACTTCCCAATAATAATTTTCGTTTTCCCGACTCCAAGGATAAAAAGCACCATCCATACTTGCCTGTGGTAAACCATACCAGATAAAACCAGATCCCCTGACTCCAAACGAATAATACGGCCATCCCCAATAGGTCGTCTGGGGTAACGTAGCAATCCGCCCTTCTTTCTTCTGCTTATTAAAAAAGTCTAACAAATGTAAATATTTCTTTGGGATAGACACCCGAAGATTCTTATAAATAAAATTTCCCTGAAAAGAGGGGAGGGAGTAAATAAAAAGAAAAATATAAAAATATATCAAGACAAATAAGGCCTTTTTATTACGATTAAGCAAAAAAGAAATTAAACCCTCGATTCCCAGCGAAAGAAAAACCGTGAAACAAAAAGCATAAAGTATCGAAAACTTTGTAAATGCAAACCGGAAAATATTAAAAAAGAAAGGAATTATATATTGCAATAGTTCCCACAAAAATTTTATCCCAATCGTATCAATTGCCAACATCGAGAAAGAAAAACAGAAAAGTAAAATAAAGGGATAAAGATAAACTTTCTTCTCAAAAATCGCCCTGTATACTCCATACACAGCTAGACCAAAAAAAGCAATTGATACAGCCAATATAAACGGATTGTTTATGTGTGACCTCCATGCTTTCAACATATAGTCATTTTCTCCCGTTGGCTGGTAGTCGACATAATTTAAGGAAAAACCACGCATCAAGGCCACACTCACAAAATCCCCAAACTCCTTGTTTCTTAAGACGACATTTTCAGTCGACATCTGGTTTATCTTTGATGACGTAATCGTCATTGAGGAGGAAAAAGAAGTTAGTAAATATGGCAAACCCCAGAATGCATTGACTGCAATAAAGAGAAAGAATATGGTTAACAACCTTCTCAACGTTTGAGATTGTTTAATTCTATTAAAATAATAAAAACCCAAAACTGTAAATACCGAAAATGAAAAGACTATAAAAACCGATGGCACGTGCGCCTGTGGAAGCGACATAATTGACACGATAAAAAGTAATATCAAGTTTGATTTTTTACCCGTCTCAAAAAACCTGAAAGTCAAGTAGAGAAGTACGGGTAAAAAGGCAAAATGGAAAGCAAAAACTTCCAACGGAGTATAAAACATCTGTACCGTTGCCAGGTTAAATTGATAAAAAAGCGTCCCAAAAAGTGGTATGACTGACTCTCTCGCAAAAATGGAGTCTGCATCAAAAAAATTTTTTCTAAAAAGAATCTTCCGCAAAAAGAAAAACATACCAACTCCTCCCAATAGATGAAGAGAAAAAATGGATATATATCGCAGGATTGAAAGCGGAAAGAAAAGTGACAGTAAATATATTCCCAGAGTATGCGGCAAAAGCGCTGCGTGGGCCATACCATCTAAAAGTCCCAAACCTCTATATTCCTGCCATACCGAAAATACATTGCGTTCCAAATTTGCAGCAAAGTTTAGCTCCGGCATCACATTATCCCATCCCACAAGAAAAGTTCCCGGCTGGTAATTTGCCAAGAAAAGAATAAATTCTATTACTACAAACACGAGCAGTACTCGCCAAAAAAAAAGTTTTTTTAATGATGACAATTTAATCGACCAGTTCATAAACATTTTTCTCCTTATTCTCAAATCGCTTAACTAGATGAGATTTTTCCGATTTGGCAAATTGTTCGAAATATGAGATAGCCATATCACACTCTGCGTGAGGAATACTTATATCTTTATGAAAAACAATCGTATGGATATTAGTTGATAGAAGAAGAGGCCTTACCTTACTTACATCGAAGCCTGATGCACGAGATGAATCACAAGAAAATCCCTGAAGTTTTTCTAAAAAAGATTTTGTTGAAGCATCATTTCCTGACCAGTGAATATATCCATTGACAATCGGCTTATCATAATAGACTGAATACAGATCATATCTATTTCCATTCCACCATTCAGTAAAAATAGGCACATCAAGTACTGCCTCAGATTTTATTGACGCAACACTTTTTACTAAATCCCTATCATAAAGAGTAGGGCTGCTATAAAAATTGTTGGGCAGCCTTTCAAGAAAGATTATTGCAAATATAATTAAAAGAAAAAGAAGCCTCTTCGGAAGACTTAAAAGAATCCCCAATGTAATCAAAAAATAAAAAACAACATAAAATCTTCCCGGCTCTATAATTCCCCGAAAAGGAAGAGTGAAAAAGACAAGTGAATAGACAACCATGCCAGTCGAAAGTATAAAAAGAATAAGCACTAAAAAGGCGATAAATCCGCGAAGCCTGCCCGGAAGCACCGACGAAACCAAAAATACAAGAAAAAGAATAAATTCTGCAAATCCCAAAAACACCACATACTCTATCCATTCTCTGGTATTATTTGCAGCAATTGCTGAGAGAGTTTTGGAATATATGTTTGGCAAAAAATAGTTATCCAAAGGTACCGAGACAATCTCGGGAGTAGGCAGTATAAGTTTCTTGGAGACAATCATTTCCAACCGTTGTCCATGAAAGAAGAAAAATATAGACCCAATGATAATAAAAGAAACTAAAACAAGCTTCTTTTTTTGCCACAAAATATTTACAAATTCTTTAAAAACAGTTGGATAAAACACTATAAAAATGGGAGTAGTTATAAGAAGTGCCCCGGAGACTAACAAAAGATACTGTAATGAAGACATATATACCAAAATCGAAGCGATCGTAAGGACAACAAAACTAATAAAATCACCTTGCGTTTTGTATATTCTATAAAGACTATAAGCCAAAAGTGGTACAAACCCCGTAAAGATAAGATTAGGATGTCCACCCATCCGCGCCAGGCTATAAAATGAAAACCCATATATAAGCCCTCCAAGTATGCCAAGAAAAGTACTTTTCGTAACATAGCGAAAGAAAATATAAGAGGAAATATAATTAAATAATAGAAACAGAAGAACACTCAAATTGTAAACCACGACAGGATTTGAAACGATAGGGTAGAGGACTATCCCCAAAGTCAAAAGAAGGCTGGAATCATAACTTATGCCAAAATTAAATCCGACCGGGTATCTCCAATAATTAGTCCATCCAAAAGGAAATTGTCCCGACTCAAATTCCCGCCATGCCAAGTTTTGAAATGCCAAAAATTGATAATTATCTCCTCCGTCACCAATGATGCGATCAGAAATATGAAAAATCGATGGGAATGTGAAAATTACAACAGCAAGTATCCCTAAAAGACTAGCGAAAAGAAATTTTTTCATAGGAAAGCCCTCTCCACCACATATAAAGAGAGGTTATAAAGGAAGAAGGAAAAAGAAGCGTAATCATAAGTTGGGCTAGATTGTAAAAAATAGCTTTTGGCGTAGGCTTGTACGCTAGATTTCTCCATGCATACAGTCTTATCCTGATAGTATTGAAAAATTTTTCCTTAGGATTAATAAGAGAGTCATTTTTTCCATGAATACGGTAATAGTGGAGCTTCTCTGAAAGATTTGCAAACCGCCCAAAGCGTAGTAATTTAAAAAAAGTCAACAGGTCATTATTGGCGTTGTATTTGATCGTATAAAGACTCTTTCTTTTTGGCAGAAGTGACCTTCTTATCATGACAGACGGATGAATGATCGGATGAAAAATAAAATAATTTGACACGATAGCCTCATGCTCCAAAGGTTCTGATTTATTGCCTATTACTCTTCCATCTTTATCTATCACATACGCCTGCGTCCCTAGAAGAATTATGTCTTTATTTTTCTCCATATACAAAACTTGTCTTTCCAGACGCTTAGGATGAGCTATATCATCAGCATCCATCCGGGCAATATATTTTCCCTTAGCCATTTTAAAACCTTCATTAGCACATGCGTCACCGCCATTGTTGAGATTTTTCTTTAGGCTGATTGCGCGTATCATTTTTGGGTTTTTCTTTTTAAAAGATCGTATTATTTCCCATGAACTATCAGTCGATGCATCATCAACTATAATAAATTCAAAATTCCGGTATGTTTGCGAAAGAATACTTTCAATTGCCGCCCGCAAATACTTCTCCGCATTAAAAACCGGCATTATGACTGATACCAACGGTTTTGTTTTATCTATATTTTTCATAAGCCTCAAGACACCTCGGATGGTGTGCAAATGCACTCCTCCGAGGTGGAGGAATCTGTTAATAACCTTTGTCTTTCAGACAACTTTTATACACATCTCCCAACGGGTACGTTATTTTCGCCCTCTCGTCAGGATTATCTTTCTCGTATCGAGAAATCCTGGCACAGTCATCAATAGCCTTGATTTTCAAAAAGTAATCCACGCGGACCAAGGCCATCAAAATGGCCAGAAACAAAAGGACAGATGCAATAATTATGCTTAAAGCTATAGAATATTGTTTTTCCATATTTTTTATTCCTCCGTTTCCTCGCTTAAATTTTTAAGTGAAAAAATGGAAAAATAAAATTCTGTTGTATGACATCCCGGAACGTGGTAAAATCATTTCATTATGGACACAAAAGTACTCACCTATAGAACTATTATTGAAAAAGACGGCAAGTATTATCATGGCTATGTTCCCTCTCTTCCCGGATGTCACACCCAAGGTGATACTATTGAAGAAACATTGACAAATCTCAAAGAAGCTATGGAGGGTTGGTTGGAGGCAAGTCGAGATCTTGGATGGGATATACCCAAAGATGAGCACATCGAAACACTTCAAACTATAATTCTACCTATGTCTTCAAAACAGGCATATGCCTAAACTTCCTACAGTTTCCGCCCGTAAACTCATAAAAGTGCTGAAAAAGAAAGGATTTGTACTTCACAGAATAAAAGGAAGTCACCATACTTTTATCAGAACAATTGACCGCATACGCGTCACCGTACCTGTTCATCCCGGCCATGATGTTGGACGCGGACTCACTGAGTCTATCCTTAAAGATGCAGGCATATCCGATGAAGAATTCTTCAAACTTCTCTAATTTTATTCACTTTTCAAAGTGCAAAAAACTCTTTTTTTACAGTTGTCTGACCTTAAAAATTTTAAGGCCACACAACTAAACGAATAACATTACTAAGAGTTGCCGATATGCAATGAGGCATACTCTTAGTTATGTCCTCCTAAAGCCGCTCTTCGAGCCGTGTTCGAATAGAACCCAAAAGGCGAGAAGTAAGGCTAGGAGGACAACCTCCTTATTTAATTGTCAAAGATTCCCGAGTAAGTACTAAATATCAAAATTCAGTACTAACTAGGGAAAACGAATAACGCCGACAAAATGGCAAAAAGAGGTAAAAAGTAGCCTTCAAGGCATAGAGACTTTCGTCTCACTTTCTACGACTTTTGTTTTTTTGTCGCCAGTTTGAGTTGTTTCCCGAAACTCATTTATTTACGATCCGTGATCGTAAAAAGGTCACCTGGATGACCTTGCAGGGGGTACCGTCTGGTACTCCCCTTCAGAGAGGTGCCTTTCGGCACCTCTCCTTTCGAACCTAGCTCGGCTCTACCGCACGCTGCACGGAAAAACGAGGTCGCCAAACTCAGGCCACCCCTCCGGCAACTCCGCGGGCCAGTGGTCCCGAGGGTCGCAGAGCTCGTCGTTAAAGGTCGGTTCGTGATCGTACGACCACACGGTCCCATCAATCGTCACGGTGCCAGAGTTCTTGGTGAGAAAAACGAAATTCACTTCTTCACCAGCTTCGCAACCCTGACACGCGAGATTCATGTGGTACCAAACACCGACCGTTGCCGAAAAGACTTCCGCGGGTCCCTGAACGACTTTCGTCGCCCCCGTGCCCGGTGTCTGCAAAGGCAGCGGAGTCACCAACGGAGGCACACTGGGCGTCACCGTCGGCAAGGGCGGGACGGGCGTGTTGCCCGCAGGCGGCTGCCCTCCGCTCAAAGCGGCAGTGTACTGCGCCATTTTGATTGGGTCGCAATCGGTCCAATCGAGGACCGTGACCCGCCAACCCCCAGGGATGGCAATGACGTCAAACTGGCATCCGCTCGCCTGAACGGGAAAAACGAACAGCATCCCTGCGACAAACGCCGCCAGCGCCAAGCTCCAAACAATCCGCCCCGTATATTTGGGCGGTGCGGTGCGACCGAGCATCGCGTTCCGCAGCTGTCGGAGCCATTCAAACAATTTGTTCACTTTTTGACCCTCCTTAAAGGCCATGGATGGAAAGGGGAGTTTATCCCTACCCATCCTTACGGGGGCTGTGAGCCTCCGGGTCTGCGCCAATCGGGGCGCTTTATCCGCCTCAGGGCAGAAAGGGTGACCAGCCCTCAGGAAACAGACCCTTTCGGTCTGCAACCCGATCGTCGTTGCCGACCAATCGAGTCTTTTTTCCTGACCAAATTTCTCCCATTCTGGAGTCACGACGCCTGGCATGCGCCGCCACACTCGCTTCTTTCGAAACGAGGCTTTACGATATGACGATTTTGGTCTCGTCACATCGGGGTTTTCATATCTGGGGGCATCCATGCTTATCCCAAATCTCGATGACACATTCGTCATCTCTCACATTTTTTGTATTCCAAGCTGTGATCAGCCGGTCCGGTTCGCTTCGCTGCTGCCATCTATTCACTATGTGAATCGACGGTTTCGCATTGAAGCTTGCCGCTTTTCCTCTCGCCTCATCGGCAGGGTGTCGTCTTTATTAGCACGACTGCGAAATTTTTTTCTTTCGCCCCCTGAGGAATTATCTGCTTGTTAATATGATTTAGTTTGATTTATTTACAAAAACTTAAAAATAAACTAATATTTCAACATGGCACTTAATCAAGATGATCTAAAGAAAATTGGGCAAATTATCAGTAAATCTCTCAACAAATCTCTTAAAGTTAGGCTCAACAATGCTTTTAAAAACTATCCAACCAAAGACGATTTTAAAAAGGCACTTGAACCTATTCAAAACGATCTTCATGCCACAAGAAAAAGTCTTGACAACACAAACAAGACATTGAACAATCTCGTAAAATTAACTCAAGATGGATTTAGCAGTCTTCTACCTTGGACTGACGAAATCCATAACACTATAGTCAAAGAAAAGCTTCCTGAGCGCGTCAAAAAACTTGAAGAGGCTGTCTTTTCCAAAAACTAACAAGCACATAATTCCCCAAGGGAACCCTTGTTTGCCGAAAAAAATATATTGCCCCACACAACCTTAGCATTCGGCTTTTCAGTACTATTCGTACACGCCTCGTGCTGCGATTAAGCGGGACAGTCGACAGTAATCCAAAATTATATTTTGAAAACTGTCTTCTGCGTTATTCGTTTGTCAAAGAGCAAATGCATCGCATTTGCGATGCAGCCACGTATAACCGCCCTTGCGAGGCAAGGATGTAATCCTTGCGAGCAAGTAAGGTTTGTACGTGGTAAAGTACTAGTTTCCTTTTATTCCCAAAAACCCTAAAACCTGCAAATTGGCCTCGGGCAGAAATAAAAGAAATTCCTGGTCCGCCATCCGCCAACCGGCGGAGTCGGATTAAACCCAGGATTAAATTCACAAAACTTACGTGAACTTAACTCTGAATTTAAAGAAACAATCTCCCTTGCTGATTGACAACCCTTTCAACGAAGCAATACCATAAACGTATGAAAGTGATACTGTCATCTCATCAAATCGAAGTTTTTGCCGATCTGTTCACTAATCTGGCATCAGGATTTTTTGGTACACTCATCATATTTCCTGGTATTTTTGGACTTCGTAGCCCTCTCGATCTTTTAGCTCTCTTGATCATCAACTTGCCGTCTGGTATATTGTTACTGACGATTGCATTAAAATTAAAAGAGTATACATATGAATCCTAATGTTGCTTTTATTTCATCAATTATGGGTATTGCGGTAGCGCTTCTCGTGATCGCTTTTCTCCTTTTTTGGATTGCCTTTGTCAAAAAATCTCCCAAAAAAGATCACAAAAAATAAAACATAAAGTAGACTATGGTAAAGATGCTATGGGGTTTGCAAAAACTTCCGTATTTTATGAATATCTTCTAGCTTCAAAGATACTCCAACCCATCGCCTTCTTCCATCAAGACGAATATCTATAAGAAATACTTCATTGTCTACTTTTTGAAATTGTAATTGTGCCATACACCCACAAGTACATTTGAGTATTAGTTGATTTTTGATCTCTTTTTTCCTAGTTGACCCGTCTTACATTCCAAGGTTTAAAATACTATTCCCATGTCTTACAAACACGTTTGCGATGACTGCCAAAATGAGATCCAGGAAAACAAGGTCCTTAAATTCTGGACACTTGCCAGTCACCCATTAGAAAGAATAGAATTTTGTTATGATTGCTTCTCCAAACACTGGAAACCTGGATCAAGAAAGTTTTCTCTTCTCAAGAAGAAAAAGAATTGATATTCACTTTTAAAAGAGCCCTTCGACTTTGCTCAGGGTAAACAAAATACCCTCTAGCAAAAAAGGAGTAAGGGACTGACTGCAATACTATCAATCCATTACTCCTTTCTTTATAACCGCGGCAGTCTGTATATAAGGCAGTTTAAGAACAAATAATTTACTTAATCCTAGTTTTTCTCAAAATATATACACCCATCGGCAAGATTCCTGATAGTCCCAAAAGTACGACTTCAGATGCACCGGCTTTTGGTACTTCCTTAATACCTACCACTGCTTTTTGAATACAAAATTGCGACTGATCTGATACGTCACCTACATTGTCAGCTTTAGCTACAACAGTATTCACAGGACATACCGTATTTTGATTTGCCGGCAAACCGCCAACATTCAATACATTTGCAGTAATAAATTGTGTTTTTGTTTCTCCTGAAGAAAGTGTATTGACTTCATAAGTCATCACTCTTGAACCTTTATCAAGATTTAGAAGCTGTACCTGTCCATTGATAACTAGTTGTACAGAATCTAAATCGATAAAGGCAGGCAAGGTATCCGAAACCTTAATTACACCCAGACTTGCGCTACCGGTGTTTTTAATATCAATTTTAAATTTTACTTGTGTGCCTGGCTTATGCTTCATTGAGGCTGGGTCGGTAGGAATAATATTATCTACAAATTCGTCTGTTGCTGGTTTGGCTACCATTTTATTGACAAACCATTCCGTAGTCAGACACTGTTGTCCACCGCCATAAATTGGTTGACAGACTGAATCAGCAAATACTGGGGCTACGACAAAAAGAAATGCAAATAAAGAAAGCACTGCTCCGAGGATCAAAGATTTTTTCATATGAGGACGGACTATACCACAATAGTTTTTGTTTGTCAATATTATGGGACTAAACTCAAGTTATGAAGAATAAATAAAACTAAATTCTAATGCCTAAATCCTAGTGCCTAGTGCCTAAATTATAGGTTACTTTCTATGGTATTTTTGGTGGATTTCCCGGAGTCTGGGATTTGTCACATGAGTATATATTTGCGTCGTTGATATATTTTTGTGCCCCAGCATCTCCTGAATTGCCCTGATATCAGCGCCTCCTGTAAGTAAATCAGTGGCAAACGAGTGCCGGAGCCCATGCGGCGTGATCTTTATTGGCAGTTTTGCCTTTCTGACATACTTTTCTACAATCCGCTGCACTGACCGCGGCGTCAGCCTCATACTCTCACCCCGCTGCTCAGCGGGGTCCGGCTTTTTTCCCCCATATCGTATAAAAAGTGGCTTAAAATGGTCATCACGCTTGACTAAATACCGTTGCACCCACATGGCAGCATTATCTGAAAGAAATACCACTCTTATTTTCTGCCCTTTTCCCAATACCCCAAATTCTTTTCGTTCAAAATTAATGCTATCACGATTTAAGCGGCAGAGTTCTGATACCCTTAGACCCGTCGAAAAAAGAGTCTCTAAAATAGCCTTGTCTCTCAAACCATCGGTTTCAGATATTGCCGGCATGTTTAAAAGCCGTTCTACCTGATCACGCTCTAAAAATTTTAAAGATCTCGAATCACCCTTGGGAAGTTCAATTTTATCAGCCGAAATAGCTTTAATGTCTCTTTTACTTAAATACTTTAAAAAAGCCCTCAATGCTATCAAATGATAGCTTTGGGTTATACGCTTGAGACTTATTCCATCTTTATCTACAAATCTAGACAAAAACAGCCGATATTTTCTCACTACATCCGGAGAAATTGAGGCGGCATTTGCTAGGGTAGGGGATTGGGACGCTCCAAACTCCAAGAATCTCTTTAAATAGTGCCTATAGTTTCGAATTGTTAACTTAGAAACATTTCTTTCCACTTCTAAATATTCCAGAAATTCATTAATAAGTTTTTGCAGTTCAGAGATTTTTTCGGGCATATTATCATTTTACGACATTACCAATGTCGTAACAATGAGATAGTTTTTTGCGACATGAATGTAGCAAAAAACCAATTGTGCGACGACAAATGTTAATTGTCAAGTTCGACACCTATAAGCCTTAAAAGAAAGGATTTAATAACTCACTTTTGAGGCTAAATACGAGACCGTACAATGCCCTACAAAGGCTTTGATTTATCGATAATGACCAATTGGGCATTTGATCGGGAAGATTGGAGGCAATTGAATAATTATCAAATACACAAAAAATGAAATTTTGCTGTAAACATGGGCGGAGAATAGTGGGTGTATATAGTCGCACAATAATACTTTTACGACGATAATATCGTACGTAAAAGTAAGCGTGGATTGTTACGACGTTTTCCAAACGCTCGCAAAATCCACTTTTAAAAAATTATTTACCATTTCAATAGAGCGTACCTCTTTCATTATCAAACGGAAACGCAGAAGTGTACGTACCAACTTTTCGCAAAAGTACGCATATTTCCTCAACTAGACGCTATACCCTGACAAACTAGACGCTAATCATGCACCCCTCGACCTTCGGATATTCTTCACTCCATTCAATTTAGGCCGCCACTGCGGCCCAAATTATCATTTTCGAGGCTGCCCGCCGGCTGAGGCGGGGCTATAAAAACGTAAGCAGTTAACATGCAGAGAGTGCAAGTAAAGTTGAGTTTAGGCTTTTCTTAGGCTCCAAATCGTCATTATTGAAGCCAAAAAAATGAAAGAAAATGGTCACCAGAGTAGAATTGGGCCGTCATTATGCTCTAAATTATCTTTTTTATGCGTAATTTTTGTATTCAATCTTACTCAACATCTCGCTTCTGTTTTCTGGCTTCAAGCTAGATCCTATAGTATTTCGCGTGAAATGTCGTGAAAAGTTATCCACATCAAACTATATCATCCCCTTGCCTCGCCTAAGCATCCAGCGAAGGCGGGTCTTCCCTCTCCTCTACCTCTGCTCGCCTTTTTTAATTTAAAATTTAAAATTTAAAATTTTTTTTATCCCCATTGTGTCACAAAAAACATCAGTATAAATACCACAATCGGTATCCACACATATTCTCTAATGACACTTTCAAAAAGCCTCTCTAGTAAAGCCTCACGCATCCATCCACCAATCGTGTAAAAAACAGACGTCAAAAAAAGCGCTGATATCGTGGTCCTGACAGGCCAAAATGAAAGTGCCAGAGCAAATTCTCCCAATAAAAGCCCGCATCCAAGACTCAAAATAACCAACATACCTGATTGTTTCTCTTCCAGGGTCGTAGACCAAAAAAACTGAAAAAATAGTATGGTTGAAAGAATTAGCATTCCCAAGAAATTGATAAAGAAAGGCAACCTAAAAGACAAAATAATATTAGTAGCAAGAAACATTACCACTAGAGTTAGCAAAAACCCGACACTTTGCGCCGCCCTTAAAAGCTGTATCGATCGATTGGCGGCTACATTATAGATATTAAGACAAAGTTGTATAGCATACATCCCTATGGCAAAAAGTATTACAGTTGGAAGCCTCGTCAACCATCTCACCGGCAAAAGAAAGTAAAAAAGAGAAATCGCTAGGATATAGCTAATTGGCAAAATAAAAAGAGTGATCCTCTCTACCCCCTTTATATCCTCTTTTAATCCCCAATATGTTAAAGGGTACGTCAAGATTGCCAGTATCAAAACCGACCAAATTCGCATCTCAGCTTCCATAGACGAGGCAAACATCATCCCCAACGTCAAAATTCCAGTCACAATAATAAATCGCTCTCTTTTTTCTAGTCTAAATATATTGTATCTTCCAATTTTGCGAAAAAGTCGTCTTAATTTATTTTTCATTTCGCCTCAAAAATGGCATTCGTATACACACCTTGGATTTCTTCTATTGATTCGATAGAATGAATAAAATTCAATACCTGATTTCTGTCCTCCTCAGAAGTAAGAATGATAGTCGTTTTTGGTTTGTATATTAATTCCGAAGTTAATACCTTAAGTCCGGATTTTAATAGAAAGTCAACTACCTTATGAAGTATCTTAGGCTGTGTATAGACTACATATTTACTCTCCTTCTCTACTACATCATCCCCTCCCGCATCCAAAACAAGTGATAATATTTCGTCATAATTTTTATAAGACTCAACTACTATCTTTCCGACATGATCGAATAGATATAAAATAGCTCCAGGAGAAACCAATGTACCCCTTCCCCTCTCCAAAACATTTTTTATATTTGCCGTAGTTCTCTGATTGTTATCCGTTGCTCCTTCGATTATAAATGCGGTCTTTTTCGGTCCATAAGCCTCAAAAATCACTGACTTTAAATTATCTCCCTCTCCCCCACCTTTTGCTCGTTCTATCGCCCGTTCAATATTTTCTTTCGGCATATTCACATCTCTGGCACGATCAATTGCCAACCGCAGTTTAAAATTAGAATTTGGATCATTAATCCCACTGCCTTCCCTAATGGCAATAATTATGGCATTGGCAGCCTTAGTAAAAAGCTTGCCGCGATTTACATCACTCACGGCCTTTTGATGTTTGACTTTAGACCATTTACTGTGCCCCGACATAAGAGCTTTATTGTATCCCACCCCTTGACATTTCTCAACCTAAAAATTAAACTACAACCCTATAAAGAACCCAAAATTAGCTTCAAAAATGCAGATTGACGATCACACCAGAGCCATTAACGCAGCCCTCCTTTGCAACTGGAAAGACGCCGAAATAATAAACGAAAAAATTCTTAGACAAAACCCCAAAAATACCGAGGCCCTAAATCGACTTGCTTATTCTCTCCTCCAACAAGGTAAAATAGAAGACGCAAAGCGTGCTTACAAAAAGGTTATCCGAATTGATAAATACAATAATATTGCCCAAAAGAATTTGCAAAAACTTGGAAACCTTAAAAGAATCGATAGAAAAGCCAATGGCCAAGAAGTCATAATTAATCCCAATCTTTTTTTAGAAGAACCTGGTAAAACTCGTTCAGTTAGCCTAATCAATGTCGCTCCATTTTCTGTACTCTCAAGCCTCACTATCGGTCAAGAAGTATTTCTGTCACCTAAAAGGTTTTCCATTGAAGTCAGAGATAGACAAAGGCGTTATATAGGCGGCCTACCTGATGACTTGTCCTTTCGCCTTTTACGTTTTCTCAAAGAAGGAAACACTTATAGAACAATTGTCAAAAGCATCACCAAAAACGCATCCTCTGTTTTTCTAAAGGAAATTAAACGCATGGGCAAATTCAAAAATCAACCCTCTTTTATCACTCCCATCAGCGACTATCAAACATCGGTACACCGCGAACTCCTCGAAGAAACAAGACAAGATGACAAAGATGATAAAGAAGACGAAGACGATTAAGGTCTAATTCACGTAGTGAATTATTTTCTCTTTGAGAAATATTATTACTCCCGAAGTTCTTCTTCTATGTATTATCCTCTGCACCTCATGTGGTATAGATAGTTCCTTTAATGATCGTAATGCCAAAATAAAAGATATGACAAGAATAATGACTGATACGATTAAAATGAACATAAAAAAATTTTAAATGATAAATTATAAATTTTAAATTAGTTATTGTACTCCTCTCCCACCAAAAATTCAACCTCATAAGGCCCCGAAATATTATCCTGATTTTCCACGGTTGATTTTAGACAACCAAAAGTCTCAACAATTCGGCTCAGGGTATAAGAGTCAATAAAATCTTTAGTTGTTCTCACAAGACACTTCTCGGGCACCAATTCACGCGCATTGGCCACACTTACTACTCTTCCCCCCATCCCTGAGACAATTCTTGCTACTGTTGCCGCCCGTCCCTTAGACCTACTTGCATTCAGAACCCCTATACTTATATTTTCCTTGAGAATTTTTTGCTCGGTAAATGCTCCAGCCAATACTTTATCCAGCCTATCGGAATCAATTCTCAAAACCCGACTTTTATCTGGCAAAGTAAACGGTGAAACTACCTCAAATGTTTTCAAGTCATAAATTTTTACTTCTCCCATAGACAGTTTCCTTATATCGCTAATTAACCAAAACATCTCATAGGGAACAAGGTTTGTCTCTATCTCTTGTTTAAACGTCGCCACAATGCTAAACCGTTCCTCTTTAAATCTTCTCCACTCATCTAAAGATTTTACAGAAGAAATAGAATAGCCATTCTCGTTATTGTATCTAATATAAGCTTCTATCGGTAATCCAAATACTTGCTGGATAGTAAGGATCAAAAGATTCCCTCCTTCTTTCCCTATCTCACCCAGACGATATAATGCTGATGCCTTATACGTTCCATATTGATTGGCTGCCTCCATGTAAGTATCAGGGTGAATAAAAACAACAGTTATAGAATTATCAGAAGGCAAAAGCGAAATCAAAACCAGCGATTTTGACGTATCTACTATAAAAGAAAAACGTCTCTCCCTATCCCAATTACTCGTTCCAAATAATTGAGCGCGAAATAGTATCAAAATCCCGCTTATAACAAGGATCGATAAAAAAATGAGACGAAGTTTCAAATTCCTTCGTCCCAATCCCTTTTGTTCGAGAGAATATCGTTGTCTCACTGATATTTATCTTTTTTACCTCGGCTGATAATTTCGACCTTTGGAAGAATTAATCCGCCTCGAGATCCAGTCAGTATCTGCGCTTTTTTTTCCAGAACTGCCTTTTTCAGCTTTTTCTTATCTCCCTTATAAAACCCACCATAATTTGCCATATTAAAAATATTATACAACAACTACTCACTAACAACTAGGAACACACCCCGGGGGTGTGCAGCACACCCCCGGGGTGTGGGTGTAGGGGTCGAGCCATATTAGTATCCATGTTCTTTTTCCAATTCCATTATGGTTTTTCTGATATCACCCGCAGGAATGTTAAAGTTTTGTAGGAGTCTACTTGTCATCTCCAGAGAAGCTTCAAATTCAGGCTGTATATACGAAATATTATTTCCCGGAGTTTGCGACATCTCCTCACTTTTATGTATTCGGCAATATATATTTATATCCTTATTCAAAGTTTTGGCATTTGCTATAATCATATTTCTCACTGTGCTTCCCGGAACCGCCACCACCAGAGCCCTTGCCTTGTCTAAATTTGTGGCTCTCAGTACCTCTAAATCTGCCGGATCTCCATATATTATTTTTTTCTTTAATTGACTAAGTTTTTTTACCAAACGCATATTATAATCGACTACCACGTAGGGAATAGAAAGAGAAATTAGGGCATTTGTCACATAAGACCCTACCCTCCCATGCCCCACCACCACTACATGCCCCGCAATTGGTTTTTCCTCACTCAAAAGATGTCTATCTAGACTTAAAAGCCAATCATTAATAAAAGGCATCCTTTTTTTCACAAATTTGGAAAAAATTCCATAAATATATTCAGCATGACCTAAAAGAGGCGAAGAAATAATAAGAGAAAGGAGCGCAACTGAAAGTAATGTCATATATGTTTCTTGACTAATTATATTTTGAGCTTGGGCCAAAATCGCAATCACAAATGCAAACTCTCCCACAGAAATAAGCGAGATCCCTACTCTAAAAGCTACTCTACTGTGATAACCCAAAATAAATACCATAAAGCTCGAGATTCCAAATTTAAATATTAAAACCAATAAAGTAAGAAATGTTATTAAACCCAAATTATCTATTAAAAAATTAATCTTTAATAAAAAACCCAAGGAGACAAAGAAAACTACTGCAAAAATATCTCTAAGTGGCCTCACTTCGGCAAATATCGCTTGATTTGCCAAAGTCGAGGAAAGAATAAGTCCAGAAAGAAATGCCCCAATTGCAAACGAAATTCCTAATAATTCCGCGGCAAATGACAATACAAAACACAATAGAATTGCCGCTACAAGTAAAATCTCCCTTACCCCTGTTTCTGATAGCCTTGCAAAAATTCGTGGCAAAATGTATTTACCCAAAAACAATAAAATTGCAAAAATTAAGATACTAAATGAAAGCGCCTTTCCCACTGCTAATAGACTCCAGAGAAAACCGCCCCCTCCCGCAAGCGAAAGCCCCACACTTGATAAAACAACAATCATAGGAAGAGTAAATAGATCCTGGATGATTAGCCACCCAATGGCAATTTCTCCAGGCAGAGTATCTAGTTCATTCTTATCTGCCAAAATTTTCACCACCAGCGCCGTAGACGAAAGTGAGGCTACAGCACCCAAAAAGAGGGATTCATAAAATCCAAAACCCAAAAGTGGAAAAAAAATTACTCCAAAGACTATGGTGAGAAAAATTTGCAACAAACTACCTACCAAAATTACTTCTCCCAATCCCCTCAATCTAATCAAAGTAAACTCGAGTCCCAAAGTAAACATCAATAAGGCCACCCCAATATTGGCAATTGTCGATACCGTTACCAAACCATTACTATTTTGACCAAATATGAAAGATAGCGCCATCCCGCCTAGGATATATCCGACCACTAGAGGCATTCGTAAAAGGTAGGCAAAAAGTCCCCCACCAAGGGCCGCTAAAAGAATAAAAATTAGATTGAAAATAACATCCACTTACTCTATATTACAATACTTCTAAAAGGGAGAGAATACTTTCCAACGAGGATGGTAAAGGACTAGATACAGTCAGCCGTTTTTGCGTTTTGGGATGTACAAAAGAAATGCTACTTGCATGGAGAAAAAGCCTGGGACAAAATATTTTGTCCTGTCTATACATCTTTCTACCTCCATACAAGAAATCAGATACAATCGGATGACCAATATATTTGAAGTGGACGCGTATTTGATGAGTCCTTCCCGTTTCCGGATTTACCCCTACCAATGTATATTTTTCTCTTCCTCTTGCGTACAACTTAACCAGTTTATATTTTGTCAAAGCTTGCCTTCCCCCGGGCACTACACCAAACTGTTCTCTATTCCATGGAAGTCTCGCTATTGGCACGTTAATTTCTCCAGCTCCAATTAACAGTCCATGCACTAAGGCAATATATGTTTTCAAAATCGTCCGTTCTTTGAATTGTTTTTGTAAGTCGGCAAACACGTCCTCTGTTTTGGCCAATAAAAGCACTCCTGACGTCTCGCGATCCAGCCTATGCACGACTCCCGATCTCTTATAAAATTCAGAATTTTCTTTATCTTTGATTTTTGATTTTTGATTTTTGATTTTACTATCCATCCACTCCTGCACCGTCTCTTCTTTGACACTTTCTGCACGGTTGACTACTATTCCGGATGGTTTATCAACAACCAGAAGGAATTCATCTTCGAAGAGAATTGGAATATTCATGGATTGCTAAATTGCCAAATTGTTAAATTGTTTCGATATAAAAATTCAGTTTATCAATTTAACCATTTAACAATGTAACAATTTCTATTTTTCCCTTTTCCGTTCGCAGGTAACGCAAAGTACAGCCGTAGGCTTTACCGCCAATCTATCCGTATCGATAAGATTTCCACAATTTTGGCAGATTCCATAAGTCCCGTTATCAATTCGCAAAAAGGCTTCTGCAATTTCAGCTAGGCTCTGCTTTAATTGCTTTTCCAGCGCCTCCATCCTATCATGAGAGGTTTCCTCACTTGCCTCCGTATCAGAGGCTGCATTATCATTAAGCCTATCAGGATTGGAAAAAGGATCCTGCGCCTCCAAAGAAGCCAAATTTTCTTCCAATTTATTCTTTTCCAAATTTAAATGCTCTTTTATTTGCGCGAGAATCTCTTTTGGCAATTGCCTTTGTCTCATTTAATTCCTTTCTTCCGTCTATACATCAAATATAAAATGTAAACTATACACGCCGAAAATAAGCTGAAACTGATTAGATGATTGAACGTTATTTGGTAGTACAAGTATACGTGGATAGACTTTAAAAATTCAAGCAGGAAAATAGAAACAGAAAGTCCTAAAAGAAAAACCAATGACACTAACCCTTCCTTTCTCCGAAAAAATGTTTTCAGGAGAGTCGCCAAAAGGATAAATAATATTAGTAAAATTATTCCCTGATAAAGTTCTACTGGATGGATAAATGACGATTGCTCAACTACCTTTACTCCAACTGGAAGAAAGGACTCCGCCCCATAAGTTCCACCGCCGATAAAACTGCCAAAACTGACTATGGATAAACCAAAAGAAAACGCAACAGAAAAAATGTCGGCTAGCCTAATAAATTCAATTTTTCTTCTTTTGGTATAATACCAAAGAAAGATCGTTCCCCCCAATAAACCCCCAAAAAGTGACAATCCTGGCTCCTCCCGCACCACAATATATCTAAGTATATTTCCGCCAAAATCGGCAAAGTGAGTTAAAACATACATCAATCTTGCCCCAAATAAAGCCATCAAACTCGAATAAACAAATGCATCCATATATTCCTCTTCCTTCAAATCCTCTCTTCCGAAATAAAAAACGACAAAAGAAGACAAAATAAATCCCAAGGCCAAAAATAGCCCAAATGTAAATACCTGAAATTTACCTAAAGTAAATATTATCGGCACGGCTTAATCTAAACCTCCTACCCTATCCTAGCGTTTCGCATTGTTTGATTCAATATTAAAAGCCTATAAACTCCAAAAACTAATACCCCAAGTCCCAAAATTAATAACGTCCTCGTAATTCCAAATAAATCCGCCATTATTCCGGAAAACATCACTGGTAATATCGCCGCACCTCCAGTCAAAGATGTTAAAACTCCATAAACTCTACCCCTTAACCTACCCTCCGTTGCTTCTTGCAAAACTGCTGATGAAGGTACACTTATTAAAGCATTTGTAAATCCCAAAATAAATAGAAGTAACATCGCAATTTCAATCCCGTCTCCCCCGCCGTTTGCTGCTCGCACTAAAAATGAAAGCATCAAAAGTGTTACACCTGTTGCCAAAATTCCAATTAATATAAGTATTCTCTTAAGATATTGTTTACCCGTGGTCCCCACCCAAAGAGCTCCGGTTACTAGTCCCAGTGCCGCTGGTCCCATAACAACAAGCGAAACATCCGTCAAAGGAATTTTTAATGTTGCATCGGCAAACCCAGGCGCTAAGACCGCCAATGTTGCCAGAAGCCCTTGCGAAAAAGTCATCAATAAAAGACTCTGACCTACCCTGACATTTCCAAAAATAAAAGCCATTCCCTCCTTTAAATCAGAAGAAAATACAGATAGAGAAAGAGAAAGTTTCGGCATTCCCCGTGGTCTAATCGGAGGAAGACCGTAGGCAAATAAAAATGCCAAAGACATAAGGATAATCATCAATCCATAAACAATATTCGGTCCAAATGAAATTAATAAAGGACCAGATATAATAAAACCAAATATGGTCGCTCCATACAAGCCAAAACTAAAAAGGCTATTAGCCAATAAAAGTTCGTCATTTCTTACAAATGAGGGAATAGACGGCGCCTCAGCTGGAATAAAGAATTGAGTTACAATTGAAAAAAATCCGGCCAGGATATAAATGATTAAAAGAGGCAGGGAGAAAAAGACTAAAAATAAAGCAAAAATAATAATGCGGAGAAAATTACACCATAGTAAAACCAATCTTTTGTCAACACTATCGACTATTCCTCCCGCCAATATCCCTACAAATATGGCCGGTAGTCCAATGGCCAAAGATAAAGCCGATACCGCAGTATTCGATCGCGTCGCCTGATAAATTTCTAAAATAAGGACAAATGCCAGCATATTGACGGCAATTTGCGACGTAATTTGCCCAAACCAAAGATTGCGAAAATTAGTTTTTCTTAGTAGGGAAATTAATGATGACATGTATAGAGGGTATCACAACTATCATTCTTTTAGAAGATATTCTAGAATCGTTCTTACCCCAAACCCTGCCCCGCCCCTAGGAACTAGCGGGGTTGATTTTTCTTCAAAGGCGGGTCCAGCAATGTCCAGATGCACCCAGGGCGTTTTACCGACAAATTCTGCCAAAAACAAAGCCGCAGTAATTGCTCCTCCATAGCGCCCCGTCTGAATATTTTTTAGGTCCGACACATCACTTTTAATAAGTTCCTTATATTCTTCTTCCAAAGGCATCTCCCACACTTTTTCCCCGACAATATCGGAAGCCTCCTTTATACCATCTATAAGCTTTTTATCGTTTCCCCACATTCCGGCTATCTCTTGCCCCAAGGCTATCATACATGCTCCGGTTAATGTCGCCAATTCAATTATGGCATCGGGCTTTAACTTGACGGCATAAGAAAGAGCATCAGCTAGCGTCAACCTACCCTCCGCATCGGTGTTGAGTACCTCAATAGTTTTTCCATTCATTGCTCGGAGTATGTCTCCTGGTTTCAAAGCCTTTCCGGAAGGCATATTTTCACAGGCGCCCACCAGCCCAACTATCTCGACTTTTATATCTAAATATCGTAAAGCTTGCATCACTCCCAACACAGTTGCCGCCCCACTCATATCCATTTTCATCGTCTCCATGTGTTCTGAAGATTTTATCGACAGCCCTCCAGTATCAAACGTTATTCCCTTTCCCACAATAACTATTTTTTTTGTCGCCCTCTTTGGTTTATATGTCAAAACTATAAATTTAGGCTCTTCATCTGATCCCCGGGATACACCTAAAAAAGCCTCCATCTTCATTTTCTTGATTTCATCATATCCATAAACCGTTACTTTTACTGCTCCCTCCGATTCTTTGCCAATATTAACTGCTCTTTGGGCTAAAAATGAAGGCGTCACCAGAGACGATGGTTCATTTACCAAATCCCGGGCTTCAATCGTGGCTTTGGAAAAAATCTCGCCTAAATGTATACCCTCGGAAACGGCAGAAATTTTGGCTGGTGAGGTCAAAATATAAACTTCTTCGATCTCCCTTTCCTCTTTATGGAATTCCTCGCTTTTATATCTTTTAAATCTATAAGTCGATAATATAACCGCCTCCGTTACTGCCTGACCCAAAATTTTAGCCTCAAAAGTGGAAAAAAGTACTACTGGGATAAATATCCCAACTTTCTGCACCTTCAGGTTAAGAGAAGAGTTGGCAGCTTTCGCAATTGTAGTTCTGAATTGGTAATTATTAAGAAGTTTTCTTTCTCCCAAGCCCATCAAAAGTAGCTTATATGAACCAATTTTCCCCTGCGTATAAAGTACCAGACTTTGTCCCTTTTTGCCATTGAAGTCCTCTTTGTTAGATGCTAATTTAATATCTGATTGTAGTTTTTCCAACCCAGAAATCTTGGCCAATTCACCCTCAAATACTGGCACAATTAAAATATCACTCCCGAATGAAGATGGATTGCTAGCGGAAACCTGAATTTTCATCTTGATTGACTGCCCGATTGTAACAAAATATAATGTTGGGAGTCAACGAACAATATGCCGCGGTGGCGGAACTGGTAGACGCGCAGCTCTCAAAAAGCTGTGAAGTTCACTCTTCATGAGAGTTCGATTCTCTCCCGCGGCACAGAAGATCAAAAACTATCTGACTTTCCTATAAAGCTCCAAAACTCCTTGGGCGAGAAAACAAAAATGGGTCTCAGACTCCTTCTCACCGATAAAGTAAGTATATGCTTCCTATCCAAAGAAAGAAGAAAATCTGCTCCCCCTAACACTGCTCCTCCTAAAATGTGGGCATCATCCGGATCTGGCGTCAAGTTTCTAAACTTTTCAATAAATGCATCAGGCGGATCGGGAACAAGTTGTAAAGTATTAGAGGAAAGTAAATTTTCCAGATCTGCTTCTTTAAGGTTCAATTCTTCTAGATGACTTGCTACCTCTACGATAACCCTGGGTGTTGCGATTAATTTTAGCTTTTCCCTTTTGGAAGTGTCAATCAGCTTATGCGATCCTCCTTTTGCTGATAGCATGGAAGAGAGAATAACCGATGAATCAAGGAAGACGTTTAATAATCGAATCGATTTGTTTTTGCTGCGCATCAGTAAGCTTGTCGTCTTTTACCCACTGTTGTATTTGCCGATAGCTGAATTTTCTTATCCTGCTTTTCTGTGACTTCACGGGTTTAATTTCAGCCAATGGCTTGGAGCGATATAATAATAAAAGAGATTCACCCTCCTCCATTGCTTTTATCACTTGAGAGAAATTCTCTCTTAGTTGTTTGGTGGAAACAGTTTGGATGTTCATGATTAAAGATTATCTTAAGATGATCTTTTTGTCAAGAGAGTAAAAAAGAATTATTATTAGAAACTTGCCGTGGCAACCGCGGTTTCGAGGGATTCTCTCTTCTTGTCTATCCCATAAAATCTTATTCTGTCGCCCTTAAATATCAAGTCTATTTCACCCAAAGGCCCATTTCTATGTTTGGCAATCAGGAGTTTGACAATTGGCGCCTCTTCCCATTTATCCATTTCCGACTCTTCTCTATATAAAAACATGACTACGTCAGAATCCTGTTCTATTGCTCCCGATTCCCGAAGGTCTGCTAATTGAGGAATACGGGTCCCCCGCGCCTCAACTGCTCGCGAAAGTTGTGATACGGCAAGTACAGGAATCTTAAGTTCACGCGCAAGGTTTTTGAGGGATTGAGAAACAATCGATACTTCCTGCACCCGATTATCAAATCTTCTCCCTGGATCAACCAGCTGCAAATAATCAACTATCAGGAGCTTTATCCCATGTTCAAGCTGCAGCCTCCTTGCCTTTGTCCTCATTTCCAAAATATTTATTCCCGGAGTATCGTCGATAAAAAACTTTGCCTCGGCTAGTTCCCCCATCGCCTCAGATAGCTTGGTAAAATCGTCATCAGAAAGCCTGCCCGTCTTCAATCTCCAGGCATCCACATCCGCTTGAGATACAAGAAGCCTATCCACCAATTCCTCCTTACTCATTTCCAAAGAAAACATCCCGACAGGGGTCTTATGAGTAACGGTCAAATATTGAGCTATGTTAAGAATAAGAGAAGTCTTTCCCTGTCCTGGCCTTGCCGCTAAAATAAGTAAGTTTGAGTCCTGCATTCCCGAAAGTTTCTGGTCCAGGTCAGAAAATCCCGTCGACAGACCCCTCAGGTTTGAGCCCTTTTTATGAAGCTCATCAAGCCGGTCAAACGATTCAGCTAAAGCATCTTTTACCGAAATAAAATCACGCCTTAAACTAGACTGTGAAATGGCAAATATTTCTGCCTCAGCCCTATCAAGTATCGAAGCAGCATCACCCTTTTCCTCAAAAGCCGCCTCTTCAATTTTGGAGGCCGCCGAAATAAGCTCACGCTTAGTCGCATGATCAACTACAATTCGAGCATACTGCTCCACGTGAGCTGCAGTCGGCACACCCTCAACAAGTTCGGTAAGGTAACTCGATCCACCTATTTCTTTAAGCTTTCCTTTTCTTTTTAATTGGGCAGATACTGTTACCACATCAACAGGTTCATGCTTTTCAAAAAGAGTCATCATTGCGTCAAACACAAAGGCATTCACATCTTTATAAAAATGTTCCGGACGGAGAAAATCGATAACCTCGGCAATGGCGTCTTTGTCAATCAAAATCGCCCCCAAAACAGAGGCTTCTACAGTATCATCATGTGGTGGGACTTTAATATTAGGCATATTAACTAAATGCTTAAATTACTCCAATACGACTACGGTTGGCTCGACCGGCAATTTTTCTTTAGTCAGGCTGAGTTTCGGCTGTGATGTTATTCCCGTCTTTCCCATCTCTTTCAAAAAGGCATCGACCCCAGATAGCGCGGCAAAAAATTTTTGATTTAACTCTTTCTTATTGTAATGCATCGGTATTATAATTTTGGGTTCAAGTTGAGAAACTACTTCTGCCGCGTCTTTAGCATCCAAAGTAAACTCACCGCCCACCGGAACCAAAAGTACATCCACTCCATCAAGACTATCGACTTGAGAATCTATCAGTTTATGTCCCAGATCCCCCAGGTGGATAACCGAAATACCATCAATTTCAATTCTATAAACAGTGTTCTGTCCTCGTTTTGTCCCCTTTTCCCCATCATGAAACGTAGAAATACCATACACTTTAATCCCCCCGCTTTCATACTCCCCCGGGCCCGAAATAATAAGCGGATTTCCCTCTATGAGGTTTGCCTTATTATGATCGTCATGGTTATGTGAAATCGTCACAATAGTAGCCGATAACTTAGGATAAGAAAGTCCCACCATAGAAGAATCATACGGATCGGTCATAACCGCTCCATCCTTGCCTCTTAGACGAAAAGATGCATGACCAATGTGAGTAATCTCCATGATGGATTTCATTTGTATCACGAATCCCTTGACTTGACAAGGGAAGAATTCAACGTAAAATTAGAAGATGCTAAATTTATGAAAAAGGACTTTTTTATTGCCCTAAGTATAGGTTTTGGTGTCGGACTCCTTATCGCCATCTCCGTCATCTATGCTCCCCAAATACTCTCTTTCCGACCCTCCTTCTCCTTCTTAAATAGAAATGACAAAAACACCACCGAAAAATTAGATACAACTCCCACTCCACCCCAAACTAAAGAATTGGACATTCAATCACCCAAAAATGAGGCCATTGTCTCTGCAGACTCTATTGAAATTAAAGGCACGTCAGATCCTAAAAGCACAATTATCGTCTCTACAGAATTAGAAGACAAAATCGCCACCCCAAGTTCAAGTGGTAGCTTTAGTTTCGATATAGGCCTCCAAGAAGGCGTTAACATCATATATATCACTTCCTACCTTATTGGAGAACAAAAAGAGAGCAAAGAATTGATGTTATTTAAAACGAACGAAGACTTATGAAAAAGATAATCATATTTATATTACTTGCTCTCTTACTGGCATATTATCCAGTTTCTGCCCAAACCCCTTCGCCAACCGGCGGACCTACGCCCACTCCGACCCCGGGTAAAGAAGATAGCGAAGATACCGCCCTGGAAAAAATTCGCCTGCTAAAAGAAAAAGTCGCCACCAAAGTTGCCGAACTTCGCTCGGCAGACTTAAAAGCCTTCAGTGGAGTCGTCAAAAATATTATCGATAGTCAAATTAGTCTTGCCACTCCCAATTCAGGCGATATTACCGTTACCTATAATGAGGATACTACTCCCATCTTCACTATCGAGAATAATAAAAAAGAAGGAAGCTTCAAAAATATCAAACCAGATACTTTTCTTGTTGTCTTTGGCTACTTTGATCCCAACAACAAAACTCTAGACGGGAGAATTGTCTATATCGCCGATCCCCCTCCCGTTTTCCTCACCGGAAAAATTGCCGATATCGATCGCGAAAACTATACCGTTAGCATAAAGGATACTAAATCAAAAGATTATATTATTGATATCGAAACATATACCAGGACCCAAAGCTTAGATTCAGAAAACAAAATCGTTCGTACAGGCTTCTCCAAACTATCTCCGACAGATGTGATCCAAGTCATAGGTAGCAAAAACCAAAAAGAGGAAAATCGATATCATGCCCGCAGAATCCTTATTGTCAAAAGTGAAAAATAACCTCGCCGTTTATTACCCACTTCTTACAGTAGACGAACTCCAAAATGGAGCTTTATTATTCCGTGATGAGCTTATTAAAAGCCTCTCCAATCAACCCTCCTCCCTCCCCTGTATATTAAATCCGGTTTCCAAAAATGAAATTAAACCCGGAGCCGGCATCGCCGTCTCCATCGGCGGATCATATGGATATGCTTCCAAATTTATTATCGATCATCACAAAAACATCCGCTTTTTAAATAGGAATTCTTTTGCCCTCCCCATCAAAACAACAGCCGAAGACCTCTTTCACCTCATTGCCCGCAATATCTTTACCCTGGTTCCCAATAAAAACTTCAATCTTCCCATAGGCATCGGCCTGGCCTATGCCCTCAAGCCAAAACTCGTCGATAAATTTTTGGACGGAGAACTACTTTATACGGCTAAAGGAAGGGAAATAAAAGGCTTAGTCGGTAAAATGGTTGGTCAATCTTTTCATAAATTTTTAAAAGAAAATTATGGTCTCGACACCACAGTCGTCGCCGCCAATGACGCCATTTGTCTTCTCGTTGGCGACCCAGATTGTGACCTCGTCGGAGTGGTGGGCACCGGCCTCAACTTTGCCTATTGGGACAAGCGTCAGTCAATTGCTCCTCTCAAACTTGGTGACCTTCCCGGCTTTGCCCAAAAAGATGTCGCCATAAATATCGAAGCCAAAAACTTTGATAAAATCCCGGGCACCAAATATAGAGATATTATTGATAAAAATAGCGCCGATCGCGGCTATTCTCTAGCCGAGAAGGAAGTTGCCGGGGCCTATTTATACCAACTTTTTAACGCGGGCAGCAAAAATATTGTTTCGTCTCATATGCCAATACTTTCAAATTCAGATGAACTAAATTCCATTCTTACCAATACTTTTATCTATCCCAAAAATATGACCCCCAGTCAAATAGGCAGGGCAAAAGATTTTGCCGACCATATTTTTAGAAAATCCGCCCAGATAGTCGCTATCGAAATCTGCGGTATTCTCCAAAAATTAGGTAAAACCAGTGGTGTTATTCCCATCGTCATGGACGGCGGCCTTTTCTGGAAGGCCAAAAATTACCCTGCTCTCATCACCGAAAATTGCCACCTCATTTTCCCTAAAGTCACTCCCTCTTTTAACCGCCTCTTTGGTAGTTCCCGTCGCGGCATTGCCATTCTAGCTAGAAACGGTATCATTTAATTGTGAACCCTTCTCTATCCCAGCTCCAAGAAAAACTTCACCATCTCAATCTCGATGCCCTCTTTATTTCCGACCAATATAACGTCTCTTATCTCTCCCTCTTTACCGGTCTGTCCCCAAATGAGAAAGAGGGCTTCTTATTTATTACTAAAAATAAAATCTTTCTTCTCACTTTTTCCACCTACTATGGCCTTTTTCGGCAAAGAGACGACCTTCACTGCCTTTGTATTACTCCCCAAACTCGCCTCTCTCATCACTTGGACAAAATTTGTCGTCAAGAGGAAATTAAAAGAATAGGTTTTGAAAAAACAAATCTTACCGTTTCCGAACTCGAGTCTTTGGAAAAAAAAGTGAAAGCCAACTGGATTCCAACTTTGGGCATAGTTGAAAAGCTCCGTCAAATTAAAAGCTCAAAAGAGCTGCAAAAAATAAAAAAGGCCGCCACCATCACTGATGAAGCATTCAAATTCGTAAAATCAAAAATAAAAAAAGGGATATCCGAAAAAGAACTCGCCTTAGAAATCGAGTTATTTCTTAAAAGAAGAGCCGGCGATGTTGCCTTTCCTCCCATCGTCGCCTTCAACGATCACTCCTCCATCCCCCACTATATTCCATCTACAAACTACAAACTACAAACTAATAGTCTCATTCTCCTCGACTTCGGCGCCAAAGTTGATGGCTACTGCGCTGATATGACTAGAGTAATTTTTTATGGCAAACCCAAAAATGAATATCTCAATATATATAATGTGGTAAAAGATACCCAGCAAAAAGCCCTAAACTCATTAAAACCGGGTATTAAAGCCGAGATGCCGGATAAAATAGCCAAAAAAAATATCCGCAAGCATGGATACCCAGAATATCTCCACGGCCTGGGTCACGGTGTTGGTTTGGCAATTCACGAAGACCCTCGCCTCAAAATCGGCAATAATGATCTCTTAAAATCCGGCATGGTCGTAACAGTCGAACCCGGAATATATATTGACAATCTCTGTGGCGTCCGCATCGAAGATTTGGTAGTATTAAATAAAACTGGGATAGAAATATTATCAAAATCAACAAAAGAAATTATAATAATTTAAATTAACTAAACGCTATACCCTTACAAACTATACCCTAATATGATCACTCCTCAAACTCTCAAAGGCTTCCGCGACTTTCTTCCCGAAGAGGCGATGAAACGTCAATATGTTATAGATATCGTCCGCAAAACGTTTGAACTCTATGGCTTCGAACCCTTGGAAACTCCCGCCATCGAATATCTAGAAGTTTTTACAGGAAATATTGGCGAAGACGAACACCTCTTTTACAAATTCAAAGACCAAGGTGGAAGAGATGTCGCCCTGCGCTATGATCAAACTGTTCCTACATGCCGTCTTATAGCCCAATATCCAGATAAAATCACTCTTCCCTTCAAACGCTATCAGATCCAGACAGTCTGGCGGGCCGAAAAACCGCAAAAAGGAAGATACAGAGAATTTCTTCAATGCGACGCAGATATCTTTGGCGTCGAGAAAGAAACGGCAGACGGAGAAACCATTGCCCTCTCAATAGAAATATTTTTGCGCCTTGGATTTAAAAATCCCATCGCTATAATAAACGACAGAGAATTATACAAAGACATCCCATACAAAGCTATCGTCGCCGTCGACAAACTTGGAAAAATTGGAGAAGAAGGTGTTTTAAAAGAATTAATTGAAAAAGGATATAATTCAGAAAACGCAAAGGTACTTCTTGCCAAAGTAAAAAATTTGGCTCCCAACGAAAGAATCAAAAATATTCTTTCTTATCTTACCTATTATGGTTTAGAAAAAAACGTCGAATTTCATCCAACACTTGCTAGATCATTTTCTTACTCAACCGGCCCTATTTGGGAAATAATTTCTCCCGACTTTACTGGTGGAAGCCTTTTGGGCGGTGAGCGGTTTGATAGCTTGGTTTCCCGTTTTTCAAAACAGCAAGTTTCAGGCACGGGTTTTGCCCTGGGCTTCGACCGCACAGTTCTTGCCATGGACGAACTTGGTTTGTTTCCTGATATCAAAACTAAAACAAAAATTCTAGTGACCGTATTTTCCGAAGAGTTACTTTCCGATTCTATAAAAATCACCAAATCGCTTCGGCGACAAAATATTGCCACAGACCTCTATCCCGACCCCACAGACAAACTCGACAAACAACTCAAATATGCCGACAGAAAAGGCATCCCCTACGTTGCCATCCTCGGTCCTGACGAAGTAAAAAATGGAACAATCACACTAAAAAATCTCAAAACAAAAGAACAAAAAACATTATCTACTGATTCTCTACCTGATGCTCTCAAACAATCGTAATCGCGCCATTTTAGCCTTAATTATTGCCAACATCATTTGGGGCGCAGCTTCTCCTATCTTTAAACTTACTCTTACCAATCTTCCGCCTTTTACTTTTGCATTCCTTCGCTTTTTTCTGGCCTCATTTCTTCTCCTCCCCTTTGCCTGGAAATATCTCTCCTTCGAAAAAAAAGATTATAAAAAAATATTTCTCATTGGCTTTTTCGGCGTTACTATCCATATTGCCTTTTATTTTTTGGGCTTACAACGGGCTCCATCCATAAATGCTCCCATCATTGCCTCATCCGGACCCGTTTTCCTTTATCTTTTTTCCTTAATTATTCTTCATGAAAAACACCATCCGAAGGTCCTAGCCGGCCTTATCATAAGTCTTATAGGCGTCCTTATTATTGTCAGCCGTCCCTTTATAGAACATGGCCTCGAAACATCAATATTAGGCAATCTATTTTTTGTCCTAGCTACATTAGGCGCCGTCGGTCATGCCATCGTCAGTAAAGAAATCCTCCCCAAATATCAAGCAGTAGCCATAACCTATGCTTCTTTCATCATTGGTAGTCTGACTTTTCTCCCCTTTTTTCTTTATGAGCTGATAACATTTGATCCCTTCAAAAGTATTGACTTCACAGGATATTCCGGCCTACTTTATGGTATCTTTCTTTCATCGGCCACAGCCTATTTTCTCTTCGAATGGGGTATAAAAAAACTCCAAGCCCAAGAAGTTGGTCTCTTTACTTACATCGATCCCATCGTCACCGCCATTATTGCCATACCTTTATTAAACGAAGTCGTTACCCCTACATATCTTGTTGGCGCTCTCTTTATATTCTCCGGCATCCTCTTTGCCGAACGCCACCGCCCGACAGCCCACCACCTCCATACCGTCAAACACGTCAAAGGATGAAAGTTGACATATTGTTAATATGTTAATCTGATAATATTATGCAAACTTCTAATATAAGAACTACTATCTATCTTAATGAAGATCTCTATATAAAAGCTCGTATAATAACCAGTGATGATCGATATAAAAAGATGATTATAGGTGAAAAAGGTAGGATGGTAAAAGAAATCGGCATGGCAGCACGCAAAGAACTCGAAACAGCGACGAATCAGAAAATCTATATTGATCTAACAGTTGAAGTCAATACTCACTGGTACGATAGTCTTGTTTAAAACCTTATTTCATTTCAGGTCTAGAAGCACCTTCAATTGGTCGACTACCCTCAGGCATATATGTATTAAGAAACTTCGTGCATATCGCTCCGAATCCATCTGGTGCTTCCACAACTGGTAAATTGGTTTCATTTGCTTTTGCTTGGGCTGCCGCATGAGCAGCTTCCGCTGTCCATCCGGCAGGTTTGACTTCTCTGAAGTCATCATATTGTGGGAGTAAACCATTATGATCATGAAACCCAAAGCTTGCTCGAGCTCCGTAAACTGGATCTATAAAATGTGGCATTTAAACTCACCTCCTTCCAAAATTTCCCTATAGAGTACTCTCTCTCTCTGCTTAAAAGTCAAATTTTACCCGGTCTTCCCTTTTGAAGGTAAATTTTGTATAATAGACAAACTATGGCAGAATTAAAAAGGCAATTTACAGCTGTGTATAAAAAGGACGGCGCCTGGTATTTAGGCTGGATTGAAGAAATTCCTGGGGTAAATACTCAGGGAAAAACTCTGAAAGAAGTAAAAGAAAATCTCAAAGACGCTTTAAGGTTAATCCTAGAAACAAATAAAATTATCAATAAGGATGAATTTGGGAAAGGAAAGGTTATCAGGGAATCTCTCGCTATTTCCTTATAATGAAACGCCAGGATCTAATAAGACACCTGAAAGATAACGGGTGTCTTTTTGTTAGGGAAGGAGCAAAACATAGCGTATTTTACAATCCTTTAAATAGAAGGACTTCAACTGTACCAAGACACAAAGAGGTAAATAAATTTCTAGCCAAAAAAATCTGTCGAGATTTAGGAATAGAAATGCCAACTTAACTTTTCCTACGAAGGCCGCCTCCATTACCACCCGATACATAAGCTCAAAAGGAGTTAAAGAATGAATATCACCATAAAGAAATAGGAAATAATCTTCGCTAAGCAAAACTTGTATGAAAAATCTAGTCAGTCATTCGAGTATTAAAATAAAAGATAAACAAAATAAAAAGACATTTGATATTCTCGACATAGCAGGTACTTTACACCCGCGAAAGAACAAAGGAAAATCTGTTCTTGAAGCACGTGAGTATATGGAAACACACTATAAAAGAGTTTAAATTTAATACTTCCATACGACCGCGACTTCGATAAACTACCAATCCTCCGTAAAGAACCAGGAGAAGTTCTTTAATTTTTGCGCTAAATTTTGTATAATTAACACCTTATGAAACCGA
Source organism: uncultured Gammaproteobacteria bacterium (assembly GCA_964544585.1). Taxonomy (GTDB): domain Bacteria; phylum Patescibacteriota; class Microgenomatia; order 2-02-FULL-39-11; family 2-02-FULL-39-11; genus CAZJBV01. Next base: position 52,811 of record CAZJBV010000006.1, read on the forward strand.
ATATTCATCCCAAATGGTTTACGGAGGCTCTGGTTACTTGTGCCTGTGGTAAGACATTTACCGTCGGGTCCACCAGAGAAAATATTCATGTCGAAATCTGTTACAACTGCCATCCTTTTTTTACCGGTGAAATGAAATATGTCGACACCCTAGGCCGCGTCGAAAGGTACCAAGAAAAACAAAAAGTAGCAAAAACAAAAGCCGCCCAAGTCCAGGCAAAAAAGAAAAAGAAAGAAGAAGAAAAAATCAAAGAAGAACGCTCCCCAAAATCACTCCGGGAAATGCTCATGGGCAGAGAGTAGAATCAATGTATGAATTCCAATGTTGCTATTCTTGAAATTCGTGCTGCCACAGGTGGCGATGAGGCCAAAATCTGGGCCGCTGATCTTTTGCGGATGTACTCCCGCTATGCCATGTCTAAAGGTTGGAAGACAGAGTATATCGACGAAGGTGTTGTCAGAATTCAAGGTCCAAATGCATATACCTTTCTCCAATACGAAGGCGGTGTCCATCGAGTCCAACGAATTCCGACTACAGAACGCTATGGCCGGATCCATACTTCAACAGCTACAGTCGCCGTCCTTCCTGAAATAGAAGAAGCTCAAATTTATATAAATCCCGCTGATCTTGAGTGGGAATTTTTTAGATCAGGCGGCAAAGGGGGGCAAAATGTAAATAAAGTCTCCACCGCCGTAAGGTTAAAACACCGTCCTACAGACATCGTTGTCCAAGCTCAAACAGAAAGGTATCAGGAACAAAATAGAAGAATTGCCTTGACTCTTCTTCGGGGCAAACTTTGGGAGATTGAAGAAGAAAAAAGGCTCTCTCGATTGGGAGGCGCCAGGTCAGCCATCGGCCGCGGTATGAGGGCAGAAAAGATAAGAACATATAACTTTCCCCAAAATAGACTTACAGATCACAGAATAAATAAAAGCTTTCACAATCTTGAAGAAATTATTGAGGGAAAATTGGACAAAGTCATTGCTTACTTGCAAACTCAATCATGAAAAAGGGCGAAGATCCCCTTTTGAGGAGCGCAGCGGCGGGCCCAGCTTAGGCTGGGCAGTCGAGCACCGCAAAAAGCGGGGTCGAGGCCTTTTTCATTCTCCCTGAAATTCAGAAAGCGTTACCTCAACCGCTTTTGTTTCACCATTTCGCCAGATTTCAAGTTTTACACTATCTCCTACTTTTTTTGAAGAGATAATCTTTGCTAGTCCTCCATTTGCATCCGTTACTTTCTCATTATCAAACTTTATAATCACGTCCTCTGCCTCTATTCCCGCTCGACTTGCTGGAGTATCGGCAATAACATCCATTACAAGTGCACCTTCTGGTATCTCGTAGCCAATAGCCATTGCACGCGTTACCATCCGGTAAGAAACTCCCAAATATGGCCTTTGAAAACTTCCCGTCCTCCGAAATTCCGCAAGCGCATCTTTAACAATATTGATTGGAATAGCAAAGCCTATATTTTGTCCCTCAGAAGAAACTGCAGTGTTTATCCCTACTACTTGACCGGAGGAGTTAAGAAGTGGTCCGCCGCTATTTCCTGGATTTATCGCCGCATCTGTCTGAATCACATTGTCAAGCCTTTCTACCGATCCCTCAAAAGGAGAACCTGCCGTAATCCCCCGTCCAAGTCCTGAAATGACGCCAACAGTCACAGTATTTCGAAACTCTCCCAAGGCTGTCCCAATGGCAATTGCCATTTGTCCAACTTTTAGTTTAGAAGAATCTCCCATGGTAACCGTAGGAAGATTGCTTGCATCGATTTTTATTATTGCCAGATCATTCGTCGGATCTCTATAAATCTTTTCCACATCAGAAGTTTTATCATCCTTGGCTATAACTTTATATTTTGCCCCTGCCACTGAAACTACATGTTTGTTAGTCACTATAATTCCGTCAGTCGAAACTATAAACCCTGTCCCAATATCTTGTTCTACTGGTTCAGTACGAGGTTGTTGTTCGCCAAAGATATTAAAGGGGTCATTAGGATCGACTTCAAAAATACTCCTTAATGATCTCGTTCTGCTTATACTTACGGTGACTACCGCCGGAGACACTTTGTCAACTGCATTAATAATCACCGATTCTTCGGGGATAATCCTTATTCTATCAAGGGGTGTCGAAATATCAGTCGCAATCTTTCCAGGAAGAAGGATACCCAATTTCTCCCACGATAGCCCAAAACTATTTGTCGAAATCAAAACCGTAAAGCCAATAATAAGTATCGCCAAAAATGTCAAAAACCGTCTCATAATGGAATTGTTGTATTATAAAATTTCTATCGCCTTATTAAACTGCACATCATTTTCCGGATTTTCCTCGTCAGGTTCAACTTTTACATCAGGAGTAACTCCATCTCTATTGATCCATTTTCCCGACGGTGTCAACCATTTGGCTACAGTCACATGAAGTCCTGCCCCACCTTGCAACTCTTGAACGTCTTGAATCGACCCCTTTCCAAAGCTTACTTCTCCTACTACCCTTCCTCTTTTTCTATCTTGAATAGCTCCAGCTACAATCTCTGACGCGGAGGCACTCCCTCTATTAATTAAAACTACCAGAGGAATATTTGTTAGCTTTCCCTCCCTGTTGACCGAAAATGTCTGTCGTCTCCCCGTTTTATCTTCTTGCAAAACTACCGCTCCGTCAGGCAAAAATTCTGAAGCGATAAATACCGCTCCAGAAAGATATCCTCCTGGATTATTTCTCATATCCAAAACTATACCTTTGACCGTTTTTGCACTGTCAGTCGCCAGATATGAATTTATTTCTGAAACTCCTTTTAACCACTCATCATTCGTCTGTCCCCCAAATTGAGAAAGTTTAAGATGTATTGACTTTTTTGCCGAACCGGAAGCCGTCTTTACCTCCCAAACAACCGATGGCACATTGATATTATCCCGAATTATCTCCACATCTCTCGGCTCTGTCTCACCTTCTGAAAGAATATTCAAAGTTACTTTAGTTCCACGTTCTCCACGAATATTTGAAACAGCCTGAGGTAAATTCCAATTTACCGTTTCTTTCCCGTTCACTTTCACAATCCAATCACCGGACTTGAGTCCTGCCGCCTCAGCCGGAGTTCCGGATAAAGGTGCAACTACAATTATTTTTTTATCCTTTATCCCCAGTTGCGCTCCGATACCGTCAAAATGACCGGCCAAACTGTCTTTCGCATCTTTATTTTCTTTTGGTGGCAAAAATGCAGTATATGGATCTTCCAAAGATGAAACCATCCCCGAAATTGCTCCGTAAAACATTTTCTCTGGATCCAAAGCCTTTTTATCTATAAAACTATCTTCGAGTCTACTCCATACATCCCAAAAAAGGGCAAAATCGACATTTTTTGTGGCAGGTACGTCGGTATTAGAAAATGTTGGTTTTAGATATGGGACCGGGGATTGTGAAAGACCCAATTTATAACCCGTACCAAATACTACCGTCGTAAAACCGGCAACAAGTAGAATATTTCTGATTAACTTTAAAGACATAATTTATTTAGTTAGATAATATATTCTCTTTTGCCCTGGATCTAATACTACCCATTCGCCATCATGAGAAGATATTTTAGTAAACTCTTGCTTCTCTACTACTAAATAAGGAAGGGTTGATTCCGGAGGTTCGTTTAATAAAATTAGTCCTAATACTCCCAACACTTCATATTTTACTATTGCAGCTCTCGTTATACTCCCAACCATAGCAATATTGCCCGAAAAATATTCTGCCCTACTTCCCATTACACCCGCTTCTTCCTCTGTCACAAATTTGAGTTTTCCCCGAACCTTCTCCCCTTCTCCTTTTATTCCCTCATAGATAGTTGCATCTGCTTCTATTTCTATCGTCCTGCCTTTTATCGACGCAATTTTCCCCTTCACTGGAGAAATAATTTTTTTAGGGGTAGATTTCTTTGTTTGAAGAATCAATGCCCCAATTCTCAAATCAATCTGAAGTAGTTTACCATCATATGGGCTTTTAATGGCAACCGTTGACAAAAGTGTTTTTTTAGTCGCAATCACTTCTCCCTTACTAATTTCATCTCCAATTCTCTTATTTAGAAATTTTGATACACTCGGGGGCTTTACGTTTAATAGTTTAGATAGGGGCAACGTACTTGTTTCTTCCTCTTCATCTATTTTAGCAAGTAAAGTCGTCTCGTCGACATTTTCATCTTCTTTTACGACTATTTGAGAGTCTTCTGGAATGTGGACAGTTATTGTTGCTTTCATGCGCTTGCGCGGACTACGTATGGCAATATGGCCATGAAACGGGCTCTTTTTACCTCTTTTGTAAGAATACTCTGGTGCTTGTTGCAAACTCCGGTTTTAAGCCTCGCAATTATCTTTCCTCTCTCGGAAACAAATTTTGCTAATACATCTACTTCCTTATAAACGGGAAATGTTTTATTCTCACAGAAATAACACTTCCTCCCCTTAATTATCCTCGGCCTTCGTGATTGTTTATATTGTCTTCTCAATATTTTTTTTAATTAAAAATTTAAAATTTAAAATTTAAAATTTTAGAATGGTATATCATCCGGATTTATATCCTCACTTTGACTTTTCTCCTCTTCTTTTTCCTTTTTCTTATCATCACTTTTGGACGATTTCTTTTTACCTGTGTCATCCACGGGGGTAGGAGGCGGTGTAGGTATCACAGGTGCCGCAGGCTCAACCGCAACAGCCGGCATATCAACCGACGGCGCCATCTCCATCCCCACCTCTTTTGGAGGTAAAACATGTTTCCTTGAATCGAGTATAATCATATCCTCAATTACTATTTCTGTAGTCGTCTTCTGAGTATTGTCTTGCGCCGTCCAAGTCCTTGTCGACAACCTTCCCTCGACATATACTTTTCTCCCTTTTGTTAAAAGCTGGCTGCAAAGTTCCGCCAGTTTATTCCAAGATACAATCCGATGAAACTCGGTGTCCTCCTTGACTTCACCCGATTGTGTCGTCCATGACCTATTTGTTGCTAGTCCAAACGTGCAAACTGCAGTACCGCTTGGTGTATATCTAAGTTCCGGATCTCGGGTCAGATTTCCAATCAGTATGACTTTATTAAGCGATCTACTGGCCATATTATTCCTCCTTTGAACCCTCCTAAGATCGCTCTTCGAGCCGCGCCCCGCTAAGCGGGGGTAAGGCGAGAAGTAAGATCAGGAGGGCTTCTTTACCTTTTCTTTAACATTCTTTTTAACTTCTTTTTTCTTTTCTTCTTTCCTCAAAATCAGATATCTTAATACTC
>CAZJBV010000006.1:58163-61990 GCA_964544585.1 uncultured Gammaproteobacteria bacterium
TTTTTAACTTCTTTTTTCTTTTCTTCTTTCCTCAAAATCAGATATCTTAATACTCCATCCATCGTTTTAAGTCCGCCGGATATAGAACCTATAGCCCTTGTTTCTGCCTCTACAGCCAAAAATGCATAAATGCCTTCAGTTTGTTTTGCAATCGCATAAGTTAAAGGCTTCTTCCCCCAAGAATCTTCACTCGTTACTTTTGCCTCATTTTTTTCGACCAACTTTTTGATGGCCAAGATCCCCTTTTTTTCATCTTCTCCGGGAGAAAAAATTAAAGCTAATTCATATGTCGAAAGCATGAGGAGCAGTATAGCAAAAATCAATTGAAAAAACTAGACGCTGAATGCTGGTCAACTAGACGCTAAATTTAAACTCCACAATATCCCCATCCGCAATTTGATGATCCTTACCCATTAAATTAATTTTACCCTCCTCGTGTGCCTTATGCCAATTACCCAATTTTGCAAATTCTCTAAATGAAATAACCTCTGCTTTTATAAACCCCTTGGCCATATCACTATGTACCATATTTGCCGCCTCGATAGTACTAGAACCCCGCCTTATAGACCAAGCCCTAACCTCCCTACCTCCTTTTATGGTATAAAAAGTAATTAGATCCAATAGTTTTTTTGATTTATTTATAACTTTGTTCAGTCCACTTTCGGAAATTCCATAACTTGACAGATATTCTCTTTGCTCGTCAGATGTAAGTGCTGCTATCTCTTCTTCAATTTTAGCCGAAACAACCACAGTTTCATTATCTTCAAGTAAACTTACATTTTTAGAATTTAACTGATCTTCAGGAATATTTAAAATATAAAAAATTGGCTTGGCAGTCAATAAATTTAGTTCCAGAACTAGCTTCCCTTCTTCTTCATCCACAATCATTTCTCTGACCTGTTTTCCCTTATTCAATCCATTTTTAACTTTCTCAAAAATATTTTTTTTATGAATATCCTTCTCTTTATCCAAAACCTTATTTACCGTTTCCAAATCCTTTAAAATAAGTTCTGTTTGCACAATTTCTTTATCTCTTTCCGGTTCGATCGTTCCCAAAACATGCTCTATATTCTCATCGGGAAAAGACCTAATTACTTCCGCTATCACATCAACATTTTTAATTTGCCCCAAAAATTCATTACCCAAACCCTCTCCTTTATGGGCTCCTTTGACTAAACCGGCTATATCTATAAATTCAATCGAGGCAGGAGTGACTTTTTCAGGTTTAATAAGCTCGGCTAATTTATTTAGCCTTTCATCCGGAACATCTACAACTCCCTCGGATGGTTCAATTGTGGTAAAAGGATAAGGCGCGGTCTTTGCCAACTGCCTTTTTAATAGCGCATTAAAAAGCGTACTCTTCCCCACATTGGGCAATCCAGCAATCCCTACCGATAGATTCATGAGGCTAATTATAGCAGAAAGAATAGTTGAGGTTAACTTTATGATAGAGAAAATATGGCCTAAGGCTTCTCATCAAAATAAAACCGTTCTTGAATTGATCCTTCGCGGTTATGAACAAACACTGCAGTTCCTTGATTTTGTGCCAATTCTTTTGCATAAGACACAGCTTCTTCCAATGTAGAAAACACTCGTGTAGGTCGCCTCATATAAGGTTTTTTTACTATCCATGATCCATTTCTCGGCAAGACATACTGACTTTGCATTCCTTTTTCCACAGCTAGCTCATATGCTCTAAGTTGCGAATTATTAGGATTTTTGAGCGGAACTGATATGGTTGGTAAACTATTAAATTTTTTCATAAATAAGTCTTTCTATTTCACCTTCCGACACTTGAATACTTTTTAAAATAGTAACATTTTCATCAAAAAGCTACGAGGCAATAAACTCAGTTTTACCCGAAGCACTTCCACCGCTGACTAATAAGACTTTAGGATAACTAGAAGTTTTAAGAGCTTTTTCAAATGCTTTATCAGCCATTTTAGCTGATTGCCGATGAAATTCCTCTGCTCGTTTTGGATCATAACCTGGAATTTGCCTTTTAAAATCGTCAATCGATATGACAAGTGCTTTTTGTTTCATACGAACGATGATAAAAAAGCCCCATATCCGGCTCCATAGTAACAAGGTAATTTACCCCAAACGCCGCCTGCCTCTTTAAAAGAGCATTAAAAAGCGTCGACTTCCCCACATTCGGAAGCCCAACAATCCCTACAGATAAATTCATGGTGAGATTGTATCATAGAATGAATTAGTTACAAGATTTCCTCTTGACTAACTATTATGTTTGTGAAATGCTAAATATAGATTAAGATGAGAAAGAAACATACTATTGAAAAAGTACTTCTGATCATAGGAAGCACAACTCTTGTAATAGGTTTACTATATGTAGCAGGTACAAATATTTATAATGATCCCGCAAACTATGATGTAGCTGATAGCCCTTTTGATGGGTTTCTCTTAGTCCCAATATTAATAACCCTTCCTTTATTCCTTATTAAATACGCTCTTGATAGAATGCACTGGATGAGTTTACGTCTAAAAGCAAGTTGGATATGGATAGCTACTTTGTTATTTATAGGTATATCAACTTTTGGGTTGTTTAATAATTCCTACAATTATTTTGTTAGAAGTAATGAAACGATTGAGAAACAATATGCTGCTATTGATATTGTTTATCAAAAACGTTTTAACCTCATTCCCAATGTTGCTAAAACAGCCAAAGCATATGGAGAACTTGAACAGAGTATAGTTAATGATATAACTGAAGCGCGCAAAGCCTATCTCGGAGCTAAAAATACTGATGAAAAAGTTACAGCAGCTAATCTATTTGACACTGCACTAAGGGGATTTGTCGTGTATGGTGAAAATTACCCTAATTTGAAAAGTGACGCATTATATAATCAAATTATCCAACAACTGATTCAAAGTGAACAAGAAATTGCTGATGCTAAAAAAACATATAATGAGGAGGTTGCTAAGTTTAATAAATATGCTAAAACTTTCCCTACTGTATTAGTAGCAAGAGTAACTGGTTTTAACGAAAAAGAATACTTAAGGGCTGATTTAGAGAAAGAAATCTATGATACCAAACCGCTTCTAGACTCTCTAAAGAATAACAGATAATTCCAAAAAGATTATACTAGAAAATGAGGATTATTTAATCGCAAGCGCAGCATTTTGGAAAAGAGTACTATACATAAGCGTATCTTCAGCTTTCCTATCATTATCGGCTGACTTTAATGAACGCTCCATATCGCCTAATAATTTAACAATATAAGGTTTCACCTTCTTACCGTCTATCTCTCTTCTTCTTTTCAGAGCTTCTTCAGCAAACCTATCAGCCATCTTATATGATTTTCGATACAGCCCTATGGAAACCCGATCCAAATCCATAGCCAGCGAGGAAAGTGCTATATAAGTATTCATAAAATCTCTTGAAAAAAATATTCCGTAAGTTCTTTAAATATTTTTTGCACTTGAGTATCCTGAATATATCTATCTCGATTATTATCTGTGGGACGGATGTTAATAAATGAATTATAATCAATTGCTTTTGTTTCTATATCTATTCCCCCACCCCATAGATTCGATTGCTTAGAGCCTTTATCAAGAAGTATTTTCTCTGATTCAAAATGCCTATCACATCCTGCTGAACAAATCTTCTTATCTATATCTATAACTGTCTTAATATACACATCAAACTGTTCTCGCAATTTTTCAATTTCTTCTTTAGTATACGACGCAGTCTTAGTAATAATCACCTGAATATTATATCACTTGATTACCCCACATTCGGCAATCTCACAATCCCAACAGACAAATTCATGGATGGATTATAGCAGAAATTGCATTAAGTTAGCGCG
>CAZJBV010000007.1:0-59215 GCA_964544585.1 uncultured Gammaproteobacteria bacterium
TTAAATTCAGCTTCAACCACTTTCCCTACCCTAAAATCCAACTTCTGAAAATCAGCAAATGAAACGGGGTCTTTAATCATGAGTCCACATTATAGAGGAAATTCAAAGCTAAAACAATGCCAAAAGTCCGTCTTTTTTTCTCTCTGTATAAACCTCAATAATAATTTGACCATCTTTTAAACTAACAATAAGAGGCGTCTGCGATGTAATCCGAAGTTTATCTCTAAATTTTTTCGGTATGGTGATTTGTCCTCTTATATTAGCTGTCAAAATCATAGAATTCATATTTTCATATTATCAGAATTTCATACTTTGTCAATCTCAAAAAAGAAGCCAAAACAACGATTAATTGAAAAAATTTAGCGAATCGCTTGATGTGGAAGAGTTGGTTCAGGAGGAGGTCTTAATACTTGCTCTACACTCTGTATTTGAGGTAAAAGTGAGCCCACTCCACTCTTTTCAATAACACCTATAGGGTCATTATCTTTTACTATCCGATGAATTCTAACATCCCCGAAACGACCCTCACTTTGACCGTTTTGAAGGGCCCTTTCTAACTCATTATTTATCTTGGGATCCGACGAAACCGGAACAAAATTACGAACACCCAAAGTAGATAAATGTCCAAGTATTGTTTCTCGGCTAGGCGTTTCATCCTCAAGCGCCCCCCCCACGAGAACAACATCAGGTACAATATCTTCGCTTGGGTCTGCTGCTTGTAACATTGTCCGGGTTAGACCGCCATATTTATAATGAGATTTTATTTCACGGATTTCCCAACCTCTTCCAGTTAGGGTTTGCACTAATCGTTCGTCCGGTAATTCAGTTATATACCAAGCGGAGATTGGTCTAGTTTGCTGTGCAGTATCCATTGACAATGTATTCTAACTCGTTTTTCAAAAAAGTCAAATTTAGATTGTGTTGACAATTAAAATTTCAATATTTGAAGAATGAATATTTATTGCTAAGTCCGATTATCTCTCTCACCTCCGTCATCGTCTCCGCTGCCACTTTTCGAGTTTTTTCTGCACCCTCTTTTAGTATTTCCTTTACCATCACAGGGTTTGATTTAAGTTCATTATATCTTTCTCTTGCCGGTCCGAAAGTTTTCATTAGAGATTCAAATAAATATTCTTTCACCTCCACATCCCCCACTTTCCCCTCTTTATATCGCTTTTTATATTCCGCAACTTGCCCTTTTTCTCCAAAAAAATCCAAATAAGAAAACACCATATTTCCCTCAATATGTCCAGGATCTGTCGGATGAATCCGTGTCGGATCTGTATATGTATCCATCACCTGCTTTTTTATGACCGCTTCATCTTCAAATATACTGATAATATTTCCCAAAGATTTACTCATTTTTCTTTTCCCATCAGTCCCCATTATCACAGCTACTTCTTCGGGAATATACGGATCTGGCAAAGGAAATATATCGGTTCGGTAGGTCTTATTAAACCTTTCCGCAATATCCCGCGTTATCTCTATATGCTGCTTCTGATCCTTCCCCACAGGCACGAGATCTGGCTTATAAAGAAGTATATCCGAGGCCATCAAAATCGGATAATTAAAAAGACCCAAATTAATATCGTCTTCTTTAGTCTCTTTTGCAAGTTTATCTTTATATGCATGAGCCCGCCTCAAAAGCCCCAATGGCGTCACAGTATTTAAAATCCACGTCAGTTCCGCATGCTCCAAAACATCAGACTGTCTGAAAAAAGTAATATTAGCCTGCCCTGAGCCTGTCGAAGGGGTCAGATCTCCCAATAGCGCCAACTCATTTAAAATCAACGTCTCTGTATTCTTCTGCAAAGTTTCCTTATTTTGAATAGTCGTCAATGCATGCAGATCAGCCACCATCAAAAAGCAATCAACGGATTTGGCTAGCTCTATAAATTGTCTTACAGCTCCTAAATAATTTCCTATATGGAGGGTTCCATCTCCACTCGGAGTAATTCCAGCCAGTATTCTTTTCATGGTTTTATTGTACCAGCTTTAAGAAGCCTTATAAATCTTTTTAAACCCTTTATCCCCCTTTTATCATATTCATTAATAATCGCACTTCCTACAATTGCTATTTCTGCATGACCATATAGTAACTCAATCTGTTCTCTTTTCGATATCCCAAATCCGATAGCCAAAGGAAGATCTGTTACTTTTCTTACTCTCTCAATATATTCAAATAGACTTTTATTAAATACACTCTTTGTTCCAGTCACACCAAAATGACTTACTAAGTAAAGAAATCCTTTCCCTATTTTTGAATTTATCCTTACTCTTTCCTCACTACTCGATGGAGAAATTACCCTAATAGAATCTACGCTATATTTATTACACAGCGCTATAAACTGCTCATTCTTCTCTTCTTCAGGCGGAATATCAGGAACAATTAATCCCTCCACCCCTAAATCTTTTGCTTTTTTTATAAATCGTTCTACCCCATACCGAAAGACTTGATTGTAATAGCACATAATATATTTAGGTACATGATACTTTTTCAACGAATCTATAAATTGAAACGCACGATCTGTATTCATTCCATTTTTCAATGCCACCTCCAATGCATGCATAATAGTCTCCCCATCGGCTACAGGATCCGAAAAAGGAATCTGCAGCTCCAAATAATCAGCTCCGCCATCAACAAGAGTCTTTACAATCTCATAACTCTCACCAACATTCGGATATCCTACCACCACATGAGTCATAAGTTTTATTTTGTTCATACTTTAGTCCTCAAAAATTCAATCCAATTTTTGTCATTAAGTGCTTCCGCAACTATAAATATATCTTTATCTCCCCTTCCAGAAAGATTTACAACTATTATTTTGTCTTTCGAAAGTTTGGGCGCAAGTTTGATAGCTTCAGCCACCGCATGTGCCGATTCCAACGCGCATATTATCCCCTCAGACTTTGCCAAAAGTTTATACGCCTCCAAAACTTGCCTGTCAGTTGCATATGTAAACTTTACCCTTCCCACACTCCCGAGATACGCCAATTGCGGCCCAATCCCAGGATAATCGAGTCCCGCAGACACACTATGCGTTGCCGAAATATTGCCATATTTATCTTGCAAAAAAAGCGATTTATATCCTTCGACAACTCCTGTTTCTCCACCAGCAAATCTCGCCGCATGATCACCAATTTTCTTTACTCCTCTACCTCCCGCTTCCACTCCAATAAGTTTGACATTTTCATCATCCAAAAACCGATAAAATATTCCCATCGCATTACTTCCTCCACCCGTACAGGCGACGATATAATCCGGTAATCTTCCTTCCCTCCTCATTATCTCTTCCTTCACCTCAATCCCTACAACTTGTTGAAAATCACGGTTTATAGTAGGAAAAGGATGCGGCCCGACAGTCGATCCCAAAAGATAATGAGTATTTTCTACATTCGTAATCCAGTCTTTCAAAGCCGCATTCACCGCATCTTTCAAAGTCTTCGTTCCAAAGGAAACAGATATAACTTTAGCTCCCAGCTGCTCCATCCAAAATACATTTGGCCGCTGCCGGGCTACATCCACGGCACCCATGTAGACTACACACTCCAATCCAAATTTCGCTGCCACAGTCGCCGCCGCCACCCCATGTTGACCTGCTCCAGTCTCTGCAATAAGCCTCTTCTTCCCCATTCTCGTGGCCAAAAGTGCCTGGCCTATACAATGCGTTATTTTATGTGCTCCGGATAGATTGAGTCCCTCATTTTTTAAATAAATTTTTGCTCCTCCCAAACTTTTAGTTAAATTCGAAGCCAAAGTCAAAGGCGTCGGTCTACCCGCGTATGTATACAATAACTCCATAAATTCTCTCCCAAAGTTTGTATCTTTTTTCGCTCTATCGTATGCTTGCTCCAATTCCGTAAGTGCCGGAATAAGCATTTCCGGTGCATATCTGCCGCCAAATTTACCAAAATGACCTTTTGAGTCTCCATCAAACTTTGTCTTAAAATCAAAAATCATAATACTCCTCTCGCATTCTTCACAAATGCAATAATCTTCTCGCTATCCTTTTTTCCATTAGTCTCCACTCCTCCTGCAACATCCACTGCAAAAGGCGCAACCCCCGCCACAATCCCTCCCACATTCTCCGGATTTAAACCCCCGGCCAAAAAAATCGGATACTGCCTTGCCATATTTTTTGCATACTCCAGTGAAACCATCTTACCTTTCCCTTGTTCTTCCCTATCAACGAGAAAATATGCCACAGAATATGAATCAGTTTTTCTTGCAGAAATCGTTTTTATCACCTGACAATCAATTTCATCGCAATAGTAAGGGCTCTCCTCTCCATGTAGTTGCACAAAATCTAAATGAAGATTTTGCACAACATGATTTATATACGCTTTATTCTGATCTTGAAAAACTCCCACAAATTGTATTTTTCCAGAAAATGACAAAATGATGCGTTTGGCCATATCTTCTGAAATACGCCTCTTCGAACTCGGCACAAAATTCAAGCCAATAAAATCTACACCGGCCTCAATACACATTTGTGCCTCCTCAACCGTTTTTATTCCACAGATTTTGATTTTAGTTTTCATAGTATTTAAGGGTCGGACCCTGAAGGGTCCGACCCTTTCCAAACTTTTCAACTTCTTTATAAGTTTTGCCGGGTCGTCCGATTTCATCAATATAGTTCCAACCAAAACCCCTTTTGCCCCAGCTTTTTTATACCTTTCGATATCACGAGCTTCTTTCACTCCTGAAAACGCAAGCGCCGTATGCGTTTTGGGAATTTTTCCTAGTATTTCACATGCTTTTTTCCTGTCAATTGAAAAATCGTCCAAATTGCGAGAATTGACAGCAACAATCTCCACCCCCGTCTTCAATGCACCTATTAACTCCTCCTCTGTATTCACTTCCACCACCGGCTCCATCCCCAATGCTTCTACCAATTTGACCAATTGGACTAATTTGTCCAATGATAATATCTTCGCAATCAACAAAACAGCGTCCGCCCCATTCTTTTTTGCCTTATAAATCTGATCTTTACTTACAACAAAGTCTTTACAAAGAATAGGTAAAGTAGTTAAATTCCTCACAAAGGAGAGTAACTCATAGCTTCCGCCAAAACGTTTTTTATCAACCACAACCGACAGACAATCTGCCTCCCCCTTTTCATATGCAATTACTTTTCCTTTTACATCTCTCTTCTCTCCCAGTTTTCCTTCTGTTGGGGATTTTAGCTTTATCTCAGCAATCAGCGAAGTATTACTATTTTTTGGATGCAAAATAGCATTACGAAATTTATTTCTATTTTGTGAAAAAGATATGAATGTCTCCAATACTTTTTTGGCTCTTCCTGAATCTATAGACTTCTTCGCCATCAAAATGCCCTCGTCAATAGTCTTTGCTTTTCCGGAAACATACAATGCTAGGGCACTATTGAAAATGACAATATCTCTTCTCCCTCCCTGCCTGCCGGCAGGCAGGCCTCTCTCTCCATCTAAAATTGACTTTATTATGGCTGCATTCTCTTTCGCATCCCCACCATGTATAAAATTATTTTTTTCATATTTAAATCCATATTTTTTAGGATCAAGAATATATTTTTTTGCCTTTTTTCCTTTTACTTCAAAAACATGGGTCTTTGCCAAAACACTCACCTCATCGAGCCCATCCTCACTCGTAAGAATCAAAAGGTGCTCATACCTCAAACGAGCTGCAACGCGTGAAAGTTTCTCGGCAATCTCCAAATTCGGAACCCCTATTATCTGTCTTTTTACCCCTGCCGGATTCACCAATGGACCCAAAAAATTAAATATCGTCCGAATTCCCAATTCTCTACGTACAAGCGAAACATGTTTCATCGCCGGATGATAAAGTGGAGCAAAAAGGAAAGTTATTCCTACTTCCTTCAAACACCTCATTACCTGCGCAGCCGTTAGCATTATATTTACTCCCATTGCCTCCAAAACATCAGCACTTCCGCTCTTACTGCTGGCGGCTCGATTTCCATGTTTAGCAACCGCAACCCCTGCGCCTGTTACTACAAACGCCGTCGCCGTCGATATATTAAATGTCCCCTTTCCATCTCCTCCCGTCCCACACACATCTATTGCTCCCGCCCCAATCGGCATCTTCACCATTCTCCTCCTCATTGCTTTTATAAAACCTATGATTTCTTCTTCTGTCTCTCCCTTCATTCGTAAACCAGTCAATAAAGAAGCAATCTGTACCCCTGTCAGGTTTCCTTGCAATATTTCCCCCATCAACATCTCTGCCTGTCTGATAGTAAGGTTTCTTGTACTAAGTACGGTATTTAAAAATTGTGTAATTGAAAATTGAGATTTCATTGAAAATTTAAAATTCCTGCCTGCCGGACAGGCAGGGAAAATTAAAAATTTAGAAAATTCCTCAGAATTTTCCTCCCCTCCTCCGTCCCAATCGATTCCGGATGAAACTGTATTCCATATATCGGATACTCAGTATGCCTAACCCCCATAATCTCTCTATCATCCAAAGACTCCGAAGTCACCTCAAGACATTTAGGTATCGATGTCTTTTCCCCCACGAGGGAATGATAACGCATGCCCAAAAGCGGATTTTTGACCTTTTGGAAAATACCCTTACTATTATGCTTAATTAAACTTTTCTTCCCGTGTTTCACCATCCCTGCCCTTACCACTCTCCCGCCAAAAGCATAAATTACTCCTTGATGCCCAAGACATACGCCTAAAATAGGAATGTTTTTCCCAATCTTCAAGATCACATCACTACATACGCCAAAATATGCCCTATCGGAAGGATCTCCTGGTCCCGGCGAAATTACAATATGCGTATATTTTCCTCTACCAACTTCATCCAAAGTTATTTCATTATTTCTCATAACAACTGGCTTCCCTCCCAATTCCCCAATATACTGGTAAAGGTTATATGTAAACGAATCATAGTTATCAATAATGAGTGTTTTCATATTAGTGAGATAAACGATAAGGGATAAAGGATAAAAGAGTAAATAAATATTACATTGCACTTTTATCTTTTATCTTCATATCTTTTATCCCTTTTCCCTGCGCCTCGCGCAGCGCCTCCTCCACCGCTTTCTGTTTATTCACTATCTCTAAAAATTCCGAAGAAGAAGTAGAGTCAGCCACAATTCCGCTTCCTGTCTGTGTATAGGCATAGCTGCCCTTTCTAAAAAAGGAGCGGATAATAATAGCCATCATCGCCTCCTGATTAAACGAAAAATACCCTCCCACACCTCCATATGGCCCCCTCGCCTCCCCTTCTAGATTAGCTATTATTTTTAATGCCTCCACTTTTGGAGCTCCCGACAGCGTCCCGGCCGGAAAACAAGCCGAAAGTGCCGAAAAAGCATTCTCTCTTTTTTTTAATACTCCATGTATTTCCGAAAAAATATGCTGCACATGACTAAACTTTTTAATACTTGCCAATTTTTCCACTCTTATACTTCCAAATTCACAAATCCTTCCCACATCGTTTCTGGCCAGATCAACCAGCATCATATGTTCGGCCATCTCTTTCGGATCTCCCAAAAGCTTCTTTTCAAATTTTTTATCATCTTTTTCTGTCACACCTCTCCCAATCGTTCCTGCCAATGTCCCGAAGTGCTCAATTTTTTCTCCCGCAACCCTTATCAATAGTTCAGGACTGGCAGATAAAATTTCTCTCTCTCCAAATTTAAAATACATCATATAGGGAGAAGGATTGATCTGCCGCAAAATAGCATATACTCGCCTCGTATCTCCCGATACTTTAAAATGTGTTTTTTGAGAAACAACAACCTGAAATATGTTACCTTTTCTTATCTGTTCCAAGGCTTCAAAAGTAATTCTCTCCTGCCTTTCTTTATTAACCGTTTTTAATTTACTAAAAGAAAATGATCCGATGGATGAAGGAGTATGTATTGCCTTCAAAATTTTACCCACTCTACTCTTGCCATAACTAAAATAAACGCAACTTTTTTTCTTCTTATCAAATCTGAGGCCATCCAAGAAAAGTCCCATCTCAAAATCAGGAAATTCTGGATTATGATGCCCCACAAAAGCCTTCTCAAAATATTTTGTCGCCTCATATGAAAAATAACCTACCAGTCCTCCGCAGTATCCCTCCTTCTTTGCAGCCTTAATCCTCGCAAATTCACTCATATATTCATAAATATCTTTCACCTTTTCTCGCCTTCCATTAATTAAAAGCTCATATCCCTTCGCTGTAATTAAAAACAGTGGATCAAAGCCGATATAAGAAAATCTGTTATATTTACCTTCCTCTCCCAAACTCTCTAACAAAAACATATTTTCACACAACCCATAAAGCCGTTTAAAAGCCTCAAATGCCGAAATAGACAAATCGATTTTCTCTTCTTGATATTTCCCGAGTTTGATATCTTTGAATATGTTATCCATAGATTCCTTTCCATAATCCCAGTACTATGCTTACTTGCTCCCGAGGTTTACATCCTCGCGTCGCAAGAGCGCAAGTACGGGATGTGGGAGAGTAAGATTCATTTTATTCATCAACTCTCCCATCAAAAAAACCCTCTTTCTCCCCGATCCAATGGGGGGTACTCAAGGGTGTATTTCTACACGGTGCCACCTTGCTTTTCGCAATCTCAATAAAAAATCCCGACCAAAGTCGGGACACATCAAGAGATTACTCTCATTCTTGACATGCTCCGTCCGCCAGCTGGCGGATGACACATGTTGCTTGACTTTCTCCGGTTTCGCCTCCGTATCCGATTTAGGGATCAGCTCCAAGGGTCCAACCATCCCTCATCATCGCTTTTCTTAAACTCATAATATCATACCACATCTGTCAAATTTACGTACCGGCAGTGAAATTTCTGCTTTACTATATATAAACGAACCACTAAGATATATATAATACTTATTATTGCCTTATATTCGATATATGGCCAAATCGTCTGAACGTATTAAAGCACGAGAATTGCGTCAACAAGGTATAAGTGTTGGAGAAATTGCAAAAACATTAAATGTTTCAAAAAGCACTGTTAGCCTTTGGGTCAGAGATATTATTTTAAGCATTGAACAATTAGAGAAACTGCAGCAGCGAAGTCTTGAAGGTCGTGAAAGAGGTCAATTATTGGGTGCCCTTGCTCAAAAAAGAAAACGCCTAGAACTCATAGAAAAGGAGCGACAAAATGGATGGCGCCTTCTTTCAATGATCTCTGATAGAGAGTTTTTTGTGGCTGGTTTAGCTTTATATGCGGGTGAAGGGAACAAAAAAACCCGTGCAGTACGTTTCAGCAATTCCGATCCAATGATTATAAAATTTATGATCAAATGGTTCAAAAAATTCTTTGATGTTAAAAATGACGACTTTCATTGCTTTATAGGTATAAACGCAATCCATCGATCAAGAGAAGGAATCGTAAAGAAGTACTGGTCAGAAATAACAGATATTCCACTCAATAGTTTTTGGAAAACTAGCTTCAAAAAGACAGTTAGTAAGAAAATCTATATAAATTTTAATGAACATTATGGAACTTTAGATGTACGTATATTGCACCCAGCTCCTATTTTTTATAAAATGTTGGGACTCATCGATGGATTACTTAACTCAACCATCGATGATAAAAAGGTATAATATCAGGCAGGGTAGCTCAGTGGTAGTAGCGCACGCTTCATAAGCGTGAAGTCAAGGGTTCGATCCCCTTCCCTGCTACAAGCAATCGTCCAAACAGTTCCTCTCCCCTGGCACTAATAAAATCGCAAATAGGACCTGGAAGAATCTCAAAAGAATAGTCTATTGGCTAGCACGTTCTTGAGGTGGAGAAATATCAACATCAAATATTCTTTGTACTCCTTCTTCGAGTAACGCACAACTATCACCCCAAAAAATCACACACCTTGTTGATCTACCCCCATTAAGGGGATCTACTTCCATCCCCTTTGTCGTAATATCGGCCGTACACGGCTACTGATTCAAACCTTTACCACCGCATCTTATTGAAATAGTATCATCGCCAGGCGCTAGTGTCCTCCAAAATCGCTGAGGGTTCTCATCATGTTCTTTGATGACGGATTGTACCGCATTAGAACATATCTTATTCTCCATATTTAATCCTCTCAATATTAAATTTTGCAGATTTTATCATTCAATCTATTGAATATCAAGAATAGTCCATGGGGTTTATGGCCAAAACACCCCCATCCACTGCTCTAAAGGTGCTAAAACAGGCGTTGGAGTGGGTGAAACTATAGGAGTAATCGGAGGTAAAATCACTACAACTTCCCCATCGCGACTCAAATTGAGCTTATCCCGAGCCTCCCTTTCCACATATTCATCACTCTCAACTTGGACTAATTTCCTCTCCAAAGCCTCCTGTCGCTCTTTTTCCTCCAGGAGTCTCCTCTCAACATCAGTCAGTATATTCCCCCTCTCTGATATAGCAAAGAAAGACCGTACCAGATTTATGCTCAAAAATATAATAATTAGGATTAGTCCAATTGTGAAAAGTTTCTCTCTCATAATTGACAAACACCCTCTCTAATGATATTATAGGCTCCATGTCAGCAGTAAATAATGCTTCTTTAGCCTCTGCTCATGAGCTTTTTGTCAAATACCTAAACGACCAAAAACGTGCCCACGCCACCATCTTAGCATACGGCAAGGATATCGACCAGCTCAGCAAATTCCTCCAGGATATGGGGAAAAAATCCATTGGTGAAATAGAAAAAGTCGACCTCGAAGCCTTTTTAAAAAAACTCTCCCAAGATGGCTACACTCCCAAATCGCTTTCTCGAAAAATTAATTCTATAAAAACTTTCTATCGGTTTCTCAAAAATAACACCTACGTTGACCTAAATCCGGCAGCAGAAATAAGTCACCCTAAATACGATATCAAACCTCCCCGTATTCTTTCCAAACTCGAATATCGGGCATTAAGAGATGCTTGTCGCGGCGACGAAAGAACCTATGCCATCGTCGAACTCTTCCTCCAAACTGGTGTCAGAATTGGAGAATTAGCCAATCTCAAGTTAAAAGACATCAAAGAGACAGAACTCTATATCGAAGCTTTAGAAGGCCACCCCGCCCGCTCCGTTCCCTTAAATAAAGCCGCAATTCAGGCTCTTGATGCCTATATTAAAATCCGTCCCAGCCAAGATGATGGAGGCGCCCTATTTATTACCAAAACCGGCCGTCCCCTACTCGTCAGAAATATAAGAACCACCATCGATCGCTATTTTAAGCTCGCCGGCATCGAAAATGCTAAAGTAAACGACCTTCGCCATACATTTATTGCTCATCATCTTGCTTCAGGCACTCCCCTCACCGTCATCTCCAAACTCGTCGGCCACAAACGCTTGTCAACCACAGAAAAATATCTCGACCTCGTCAAAGATAAAATGACCGACAACGTCAAACTCGAAGAACTATAATATGAAAAAAGAAAATATAACATGTCCAGCTGGAGTACCTATTGCCAGTGTAAGTGCACTTATCGCCCCAGAAGCACAAACTGAATTAAATTATCAATGTCAACTCGCGTGTCAAAATGGCGCAAACTGTCAAGCAAGGGGAGGTAGAGAATTTTTTATGCGGGCAAATGTAGCAGCCACAATGAGAGGTGAATTATTCTCCCCCCCTCAAACATCCCCAGGATCCACTAGCCAAGCCTAATTCTCTTAATATCTCCATATCTTCATATCTTTTCTCTTTTACTTGTGTGTCCGCTTGGACTTAAATCCCCTTATACAACTTCACTCTATCGTCAGCAATACCTAAGTTGTAACTCCTGAACTAGTACAGCTACTTGATAAGTATATCCATGCTATATAAAATGCAATAACCATAGGAATGTTTAATATCATAAAAACAAGCGAAAAATGCCCAAAGTGCGGGAGTAAAATAGATGAATGGCAATCGAAGAATTTATCTATTAAAGGCTATCCTATTATGCAAGCTTTAATAAATATTACTCTTGTTCCTGATATGGCTGGCGAAATGCACGCAATCTGTGATAAATGCAAAACTTGGACTGAATATAAAATCAAAAATGGGCAACTAGTAAAATAAAACTGCGGACTCTTTACGAAAAAAATTTTTCTGAGGCTAAAGAATTGACTTTGTATTGAAATTTTTGTTAACATGAGCCTGTTATGCATAGAGTGAATACTTCTACCAAAAATATGAGCAGATATGCCGGAAAATGGGTGGCAATTTTAGGAGATCGCATTGTTGCCATTGGAGAGACGCTGAAAGAAATAGGTCCATTTGTGACTCGCGACGTTAAAAACAAGACGCCAGACGAAAAAATTGCCGCGGCTTTCAAGGTTCCCTACAAAGGCGAGGGTCCCTACATATTGTGAGTAAACAGTCCTCATTTGCTACTTTCAAGTACCACTACAACGGCGAAGGATATTTCCCCATAATTCCATTTTACGTATCCGTAAGCGGCAATCAACTTAAACTTCGAGCACTCATTGATTCTGGGGCAACAATTTCTGTGTTTAAAGACGAGATAGCGGAACAGCTGGAAATCGAGATAGAAAGTGGGAAAGAAATCTATTTGGGTGGAGTCGGTGGGAGAATTAGGGGATATATCCACGAGTTAAGCCTTGAAATCGTGGGTAAGAAATTTTTATGCCCGGTGGTTTTTTCCCGAGAATATACCGTTTCCTTTAATTTACTAGGAAGGGAGGCTTTTTTTAGACAATTCAAGATTATTTTTGAAGAAAAGCAAAGTCTCTTAAAATTAGAATAATTTCCGACAATCCTTTTTCTCCAAAACTGTGGGCCTGCTTGGGATCGAACCAAGGACATCCAAATTATAAGTTTGGCGCTCTGCCACTGAGCTACAGGCCCGAAACTTGATAGACGATAAGCGATAAAGGATAAAAGTGCAGCACAAATTCTAACAAATACTTACCTCCTTGACAAATAATTCGTACTGTTTATAAGTCCTTGGAGTAAAACTCTTACCTTTTCGCTTTGCTGCCAGATTTTCTGAAAATTAGTTTCATTACAAAATTTCAAGTCTTTACTATCTATAATCTGGCTCTGAACTTCTCCTACTGAACCACGTGCGTCATAATAGAAATTCACTCTATCTTTATAATGGAACCTATAAAAACCCTCAGCTATGCAAGATTCTATAGATACTGAAGCTCTTCTTATTTGCGAAGTTAAACCATAGATTTCTGTTGAGGGAAAGTTTTTAGTAATGCCGTATATCAAAAGAGTAAGTTTATGTGCTTCTTTCCAAACTTCAAGATCAGTAAAATGCGCAATCTTCATTTCTCTTCTCTCTTATCTTTTATCATTTATCTTTTATCTCCATATCTCATATCCCTTATCTTTTATCTTCATATCTTCTTACAATTTCGCCCTCTGCTGTATCTCTGCTTCTACCAGCTCTCGTGGTCGTCCATATTTCAAACGTGACAATTGCAGTATTGCCTCCGCCACTTTCGGATTCTCCACCCTCTTCTGTGCACCCATATCTTTCCTAAGATCCACCGAAAAAGGCGGCACCGGCTTATTATTAACGATCGTATTTAAATAAGCATTATACACATCCACATTAATTAGATCACCCTCATTAAATACGGGTTGGTACCAGTGCTGGAGGTAATTTGCATCGGTTACACCTATTCGAAATGATACAAGCGTACCCACATTTCCAAATACCGCATTTTTCACCTCTTCTTCCATTTGTCCAATAAATTGATTAGCAACAATCAAATTAAGCCTATATTTCCTTGCCTCCGAAAGTATCTGCGCAAAATCCGGCGTGGCAAAATTCTGAAACTCATCAACATAAAGGTAAAAATCTCTTCTTTTTTCCTCAACCATATCCTGCCTACTCATCGCCGCCACCAGAATTTTCGGCACCATTATTAAACCCAAGAAGCTCGAATTTTCCTCCCCCAGTCTTCCCTTGGCCAGGTTAATAAGTAGTATCTTACCTTCATCCATAATTTTGCGAAAATCAAACGCAGACTTTGACTGACCAATGATATTTCTCATTAGCTTATTCGTCACAAACCGCCCAAATTTAGACACTATATAATCCAATACCTCCGACTTATGAAAATCAGAAGTCTGTGCTATCTGATCAGTCCAGTAGCGCCTCACAATTGGATCTTGCACCTTAGGCAAAAGTTCCTGAACATAAGCCGAATCAGTCAATACCCTCACCACCTCCACAAAAGACGTCCCAGGATCACTCATTACAGTCAGCATTGCATTCCTTATCGCATGCTCAAATCGAGGCCCAATAATACCAGTTTTTTGCGGATCATAAAGCTTATACATAAGTCCTATGATAGATGTACATACAAAGTGTTTTTGTTCCTCAGTATGCGCCTCCAGCATATTTAATCCCATCGGCCTTTCTATATCTGAAGGATCAAAATAAACCACATCCTCTGCCCTTTCGGGAGGAATAAGAGGCAAAATACCCTCCACCAAATCTCCATGCGGGTCAATCGCTGCTACCCCCTTGCCATTTTTTATATCCTGTAAAATCATGTCCTTTAATAGAACTGATTTCCCCACGCCCGTTTTTCCAATAATATATATATGCCGTCTTCTATCGTCATCGCCTATATAAACAGGTTTACTTATACCTCTATAAGTGCTTTTCCCTATATACAAACCACCGCGAGGTATATCTGCCGGTGCCGGAGCTCTCTTTGACGTCACCCAAAATATATGCGGCGTCTCAACCGATTTATTTGGAAAATGAAATAAAGTCGCCAATTCCTCTGCTGATAGGACACTATATGGCTTCTTTACAAAAGTCACAATCGGAAAATATCGGTAAATAAAGTCGATCATAAAAGAACTTTTGAGCCTCGTTTTAACCTTGGTAAAGTTATTTAAATCAGAGGAAAATTGGGCAAAAACAGTTTCTAGGT
This sequence comes from uncultured Gammaproteobacteria bacterium, assembly GCA_964544585.1. GTDB lineage: Bacteria > Patescibacteriota > Microgenomatia > 2-02-FULL-39-11 > 2-02-FULL-39-11 > CAZJBV01. The sequence continues at coordinate 14,851 of CAZJBV010000007.1, forward strand.
TATGAAGATGCATTTGGGCTGATTCTTTAGAATAAGAAGAAACAACCAGCCGTATAACAGTATCAAAGCCTACTCGAGAAATTTTATTTTCAATAGATTCGAGAGTCTTTGGATCTACTTTATACTGGGCTTTTTCCGGATTTGCTTCCTGTTTTTTGACATTGGATATATAACTTCTTCCCGCCTTTTTCCACTTTCCCGAAGATGGAGAGATAATTATCTGCACCGCCGCTCCTTCGCCCTGACCCATTTTACCAAGTGCTGATGTCAAAGACGACAATGGGTCAACAGGCAGATCCTTAAAAACCCTGATTGGATAATAGTCAGCATGCTTCAGTTTAAGTTGCGCAAATGCCACTTTCCCCTTCTCGTCAAAAATATTATACTCATCGACTTCCCGAATGTCAGCTCCCGGATACGACCCATATATCTGTTTTTCTACAAGATCACGCAGTCTACTCGGCACCGATACATAAAATCGTATATCCCCCGGCCTGCCTACTATCTCAAACGAAATATAATCCTGCTGTGACAAAAAAGAAAACATTCCTCCACGATGCAAAGATGCAAGGGATGAAAATATCTGCTCTGCAGCATCTATTTTTATCTCATTATCCTTTGGTACTGCCACTTGAAGAAGTACAAAATCCAAGCTTTTTCTTTCCCGACTCCGGTATTTATACCACAGAAATACAATATATCCCAATATAAAAACCAAAACCCCCAATATAGAAAGTACAACAAAACTCAAGATAAATGCTTCAGTTTGTGAAATTAAAGTCCCCGAAAATTCCTCATTCATATTTTTTGAAGCCTTCCCCTAAAGGCTGAAACCCCGTACCGTCCCGATTTATTCGGGACTGGTACTGGGGGTATATTGCACTCGCATAATTTTTCCGTGAATTACTTTCAAAGTTAAATGTGCCTTTTTAAGCTTTCGTATACACCATTCAGCTAACCATCGTAAAGCTGAATATACCTGCGCATGTAGTCCAGAAACAACTTGTTGATCAGAAATAGGCAGAACAATTGCCGCTTGCCCCGTTGTCGTAACTGGAGTACTTGGTCCAGATGGCGAAACCCCCATCCTTTGTAAATCAGGCGGAACTTTAACAGCTTCCTCATGTGCGTATACCCCTACTCCCTTTACCTCTTTTGACGGCTGTAATTCAGGGGAAACTGACTGTAACACCTCTTGAGAAGAGACACCTCCGCCTAACTGCTCTTTCGCCATAGAACCTGACGGAGAAATCGCCGCAGGTGTCTGAGATTGTTGACTATTTTGCTGGGCAGAATTATCCATACATTTGCTCCCGTACATGTATTATAGATTCAAAAGAGGAGGGAGACAAACGGTTAGCCTTCTCATAGGAAAAAATAATTCCATAACTCGGGAATTTTTTTCCTGCCTGCCCATTCGGAAGAACGGTCTGTGGTCTCTTCTGGTTCAAGCCATTCCTCCTTAATAAAAATTCAACACTCCCTGGCTTTTTCTTCCTTTTTAAGAAATGTTTTTTCGAGAAAGTTTTAGAAACCGACTCAATTTTAAGTTGCTTAAAAATACTTTTCAGTTTGCTAATAAAATATATAATTTTCTCAAAATCACCATTAAGAGAAATTATCATTCTTCCCTTCTTCAAAAGGCTTTTCTTCTGAATACTATTTACGTTAGAAGTATAAGTTTCATATTTTCTAAAATATTTCCTCTCCATTGTAAAAATGAATTTCAATACACTCATAGTCATAATTCTTTCTTTTAGCCAACCTTTTTCTAATCGACGTATATGTTTCCGGACCATTTTTTCTATATAAACTGTAGTTTTTTTAGTAATTCTGCCTTTTTTAAAATCTCTATATTGCTTGCTTTCTTTTCCATACAAAAGTAAAATCCATCTTCTAAGCTCCCTCTTCCCCTGCAAAATAGAAGATCTATCTTTTGAAACTCGTCTCCGCATCGTCTCTAAAAATTTCAACAATTTTCGTTGAGTTCGAAGAACTCTCAACACTCTCCTTTCTCGCTTCTTTATTTCTTTTTTAATATAGTTAACAGTCTTTTCTATAAATTTATATGGATTGGTCACAAATTCCTTAAAACGCCTTTTTTCTCTTCGTATAATTGTCTTTATTAATTCTTTCTTCGGCTGCAAAAATTTACCTCTCTCCACCTTTTCCACAGATAATCTTTCTCGTCTCTGATATCTAATTCTCTGCTTCTTTGCTTCAAGCTTGGATACAACTTTTTTACCTTCCAAAGACCCCGAGGCAAAAGCCGTAGTTATATAATTTTTCAAAAGGCGATCTTTACCTGTAGGAACTTTTCTAGCAGTAGAAATAAATATCGTCTCCTTTCTCTTCCCCTTTCTTTGACTAAATCCGTCCAAAACTTCCTGAGAGAATATTTTTAATGAAGATTTACTGAAATCTCTTTTCTTCGCTTCCTTGGGCACAAATATACTCTGCGAAGAAATACTACCATTTCTATGTAAGGGGCGATGTGCATTATAAATTTTACCCTTTATATCAGCAATTATAGCCAATCCTACTTCTTCGGCCTTTAATTTCCCTTTTCTTGGAATTATTTCTATCCCCGCAATCTTTTGCTCTGCCAATCTCCTCCAATATCTAAATCCTCTCCCACCAGAATGACCCCGATGCCGTTTTATTGGCTTGGTCAAATCCCTAAAACCTGAGTGATAAAGCGCTATTGGCTTTTCGGCAACTGCTTTAGATCGTGATTTCACTAAAGCAATATTTTCCCTTTCAGTAATTTTATGTCCAGTTGTTTTTACGGCAGACTGTTCTTTTTCATCCAATTGTCTTGCCCACGTCGCCAAACTCTGTCCGATTGTTCCTAAAGCATCTTGAGTACTCTTCTCATTAAGCAATTTTTGAACTTCTTTTCTTATATATCGTTCTTGTGCTGCAATATTCCTATCCCGTATCTCCTCTGGCATTTGAGCTTCATTTATAAGACGATGAATAGTTGGAGCAAATGCCTTTCTTTCTTCAATACTCAAACGATCAACATAAGTCAAAACAACATCCTCAAGTTTAAGATCGTCCTCCCCTTTTCGGCTATCTCGGACTACGACCACGTCTTTGATATTGCCATTTCGATCATGAGTCTTACCGGAAAATGCATCCAGAAAATTCCACATGGAATCCATATCCTTATGTTGCAATTGTAAAGAGTACAGTTCTCCAGAATCTTTACCATCGTGTCTTGCAATATACATTCGATCACTACCATCGCCTTCGGGACTAAACCAAATTACATCGCCATTTGTTCTATAAATAGTATCTGCAATCCCACCTATTCTCTTTCGAAGTAGTCCATTTTCTTCCAAAGAATTAATAACATCTTCATAAGATCTATTCGCTTCATGTGCAAAATATACCGTATCTTTGAGAATCTTCTCCCCTGTCACTACATCGGTAACAATAGCTTTTCCTGTCCTAAAAGGCACTTTATCAATTTTTAAACCCTGTCCCTGCTGTCTATAAAATTCATTTACTTCCGTTCTCGCATTAACAGTCAATGAATCAATCGCCTGACGCCGCGACATTACTTTATTGTTATACAATCCCTCACCAATAGCCCGAGCAGTTCTACCCACATTAAAACCATGTTTGTCCAACTTTCCTGGTATTCCTCCTGGCATGCCCCCGGGAGCTTCTGCATTCATCATAATAAATAAAAACCCTCTCTCTCGAGAAGGTTAACCCACAACTTTCTTTCTCCTGCTCGGGATAATCCACCTATTTCTGGCGAAAGAGGCTAGTTCCCGGCTTCCCCCCGATTTAATCGGGGGATCACGGTTGCGGCACAGTCCTTGATTCCCACAAGGTTCCTACGTCCTCTTCCAAACTATATCCCCCACTCCATGTTTCCAATTCAACCATCGCCCAATTATAAATAAAACATCAGACAATCTATTAAAGTATACCAAAATATTAGAATCTATATTTTCTTCTTTAGAAAGCTGTACCAACTTCCTTTCTGCCCGCCTGACAACACTTCTAGCAAAATGAGCAGTCGCTGAATCCGCTCTTCCTCCTGGTAGAATAAAATTCCTAAGTTCCGGCAGATCACCATCCAAACCATCAATAAATTGTTCAAAAGAGTTTACTCTCCTTTTCAAAATAGAAATGTCTTCATTGGCACCCGCAAGCACCGCCCCAATCTTAAAAAGATCCTTTTGTACGGAAAGTAAAAACTCTTTTATTACTTTGTCGTCGCAAAAAGCTATTACCATTCCCAAAACGCTGTTCAATTCATCCACAGTTCCATACGCCTCAACCCGTAAAGAATCTTTCCCAGTTCTTTTTCCACCATAAAGCGAAGTTTCACCGCGATCCCCAGTTCGGGTATAGATTTTGACTCTTGAAGACATAGAAAAAGATATTAAGTGCAAAAGATACTAAGATAGTAAGTGCAATATTAATTTTATCTCTTAATATCTCAATATCCTAATATCTTAATATCTCATCTAACATTCCGAGTATCCACAGGCGTAGCATTTTTTGCATCCTTCCTCATAGGCTAAAGAGGCTTCCCCACACGAAGGACACAAATCAAAATCAGAAGCTGCAGCCGGCAATAACTGCTGCGTCATTACCGATACCGGTTTTACTTCCTGTTTCAGCTCTATTTTTACCTCAGAGGAAATCTGAGAACCATTCCCATTTTTAAGGGCAAAATTAAGATGCATCGCCAAAGCCTTGGCTACAGCATCGGGCAAAGAACGCACTCTCTTTTCCCCAAATCCCAAAGACTTCGACCCTCCAATCCCTATCAGCTGATTAAATACCTGTTTTGCCCGCTCTTTGGGCGAAAGAGGCGACGCCACCCTCAGCATCGCTGAAATTACTCTTCCCAATGCCTCAGCCATCGCCGCCACATCAGACCCTGCCTTCCCTACATTGATAAAAACTTCCAAAGGCTCATTATTACCATTGGTATTTATAGTCACAAATGCAGTCCCGACAGGCGTATCAATCTGGTATGTTGCCCCTGAAACCATCATTGGTCTTGGCTTAATTTCAGGTACGACAACCGTTTCCCCGTTTGGTTTTGCCATCTGCTTTTCCTCCCTGCTTGCCCGTCCGGCAGGCGGGCCTGCCGGCAAGGCAGGCTTTTTAGCATCAGTTCTCTCCAAAACTCCAGGACGCGACCCTTCTCTCATGTAAGTCACACCCTTACAACCCAATTCATACGCCAACGTATACAATTTCTTTACATCTTCTACCGTATGATTATTAGGAGCATTAACTGTTTTTGAAATCGAGGCATCAACATGACTTTGAATCGCCGCCTGCACCTTCACATGATCCTCCGGCGTCAGATCATTAGCCGACACAAAATATTCAGGTACTGGATCGCGAGGATTTGCCTTTTTCCATTCGTCAAACAGAGGATGATAAAGAATATGCTCTCCCAGTCGATCGCGTCTTATAAACGAAAATTCATAAACAGGTTCAATCCCCGACGTAGTCCCGGAAAGTAATGAAGTCGATCCCGTCGGTGCCTGCTGTGTCAAAATCGAGTTTCTTATCCCCCACTTCAACATTTTCTTTCTCAAAGACTCAGGCAGTTTTTTGATAAAGTAGCCTTGTAGATATTTTTTCTTATCAAACTTGGGAAAAACACCTTTTTCTTTGGCAATTTCGATAGATGCTTCATACACCGAATCGCGAATTAGCTTATAAATTTTATCTATTACCCTAATTGACTCATCAGAACCATATCTCAATTTCATCTTAATAAGCGCATCCCCAAGTCCCATCGTTCCCACTCCAATTCTTCTTTCCCCCTCCAATTGCACTTTACGAATTTCGTCAAAAACATATACGTCAGCATCAACTACATTATCTTGAAATCTCACCGCCACTTTTGCCGTTTCAGATAGACCCTTGTAATCCATTTTCCCATCCTTCACAAACTGAGAAAGATTAATAGATCCCAAATTACAAACCCCCCAAGGTGGAAGTCCCTCTTCACCGCACGGATTTACACAATTTACTTTCTCCCAATACCAATTGTTAAACCATTTATTGTATCTCTCCATAAATACCACTCCCGGTTCAGCAGATCCCCATGCCGCATCACAAATCAAATCCCACATTTTTCTTGCCGAAACTCTTTTTGTTACCTTTACCTTTCCTCCCTTTTTCACCCATTCATCTAAATCTCCATCCCACTCGCTATCATACTTAGGATCTGAAATATCAGGAAACTTCAATTCCCATTCCGCATCTTTTTTGACTGCCGCCATAAACTTGTCAGATACACACACAGAAAGATTGGCACCAGTAATTCTAGTCAAATCCCTCTTTACCGTTATAAATTCTTCCACATCTGGATGCCAATCCCAAAGCATAAGCATTAAAGCGCCTCTCCGACTCCCCCCTTGCTGAATAATATCTTTTGTCGCAACACTAAAAAGTTCTGCCCAATTACATGGTCCCGAAGAATGTCCATTTACTTTTCGCACATATGCTCCTCTTGGTCTCAAAGATGAAAGATTTATTCCTACCCCACCACCCCTTGCCATAATCTCCACCATCTGTGAAAGCGTTTTCAATATTCCTTCCCGAGAATCATGCGGTGAAGGAATGACAAAGCAATTATAAAAAGTCACTTTTGTTCTTGTTCCCGCCCCAGCCAAAATCCGACCCCCAGGAACATACTTAAAATCTTCCATCGCTTTGTAAAACCTTTTCTCCCAAGTGTTCCTCTCACCCTTCGTCGTCTCCACTTCAGAAACTGCAGCAGCCACTCTCCTCCACATTTCTTCCGGAGTCTTTTCCACAGGCTGTCCTTTATCGTTTTTGAGTGCATAGCGGTCAAGAAAAACTTGTTCCCGTATTCCAGTAAGTTTCATAAAGTTTATCCCTCAATTAAATTAATTTATAAAGTTCCTTCTTAAAATCCTCCACATCCAAAAACCTTCGAAACACAGACGCAAATCGTATATATGCAATCTTGTCAATTTTTTTAAGTTTTGTCGCCGTAATCTGCCCGATTTTTTTACTATCCACCTCCACACTATCCATTCCCCGTAACTCCCTCTCTACCTCATCAACTATTTTCTCTATCTCCTCAATCCCAACTGTCGTCTTCTCGCAAGCCTTCAATATTCCATTTTTAAGTTTATCCCTGGAAAACTGTTCCTTCCTCCCATCTTTCTTCATCACAATTATCGGTACCGTCTCTATCCTTTCATATGTCGTAAACCTCTTCCCGCATTTTATACACTCTCTTCTTCGCCGCGTTGTAGACAGGTCCTCATTATCCCTTGTTTCTACGACCTCTGTATCAAGATTCTCGCAATATGGACACTTCATAAAATTCTTGGCAAATAATCCCAAAAATCATCGATTTAGCGCATAAAAAACACGCTTTTTGCGTGAACTCATTATACCCCATCTATAGTGTCAAAAAAATCGTAAGACACTATATAGATACTGTCAAGAGTCCAAACAACATCAAAGTATACCACTTTATTTTTTAGCTTCAAAGTCCTCCCCAACCTTAAATATTTTAACTACAAAATTATCACCCCAAAACCACCGAACACACCTCTAGTTCAAACAAAAACAAATGGGGTTTTATATACTGCTAAAAAATTTCAAAAGTTTAGCGTAGATTTTGTTCAATTTGCATAAGAAGTTGGTCTATATCTTTCCACTTTCCCCCAACCACCTCCTCATGCTTTTTATAAGCAGTTCTTAGCCTTTCCCGAAGTCTATCTCCGCTTTCTAGATTTCGTTTTCGCAGTAAAACAAGCTCTTCTGTTGCTCGCAAAAAATACTTTTCTCCCTTAGATATGGTTGATCTGGCAAGTTCCTCATTTTCCTTCTCCATAAGTAATCTTCCCATCACAAGCCGTTTATCTGCCATCAAAAGTAGAAACTCCACCCTTTTTTCCGGATTGCTGGTAAATAAATCTACAATTTTGTCTCTTATAGTTTTCAAAAAATATAAAGGATGATCAGGCAATATCCCAGGATAAGGAAGATCATAGGCAACAGGAGTAGGCGCTGGCTTGGAGACAGAAGCAGTCGGCGTCTTCGCAAATATCCCAATTGGAAAAATGAGAGACAAAACCAAAAACATCAAAACTCCTCTTTTCCTCATAACAATATTATATACCTCCTTTTCTATATCCGACCTTCTCAAGTACAATCTCAAGCGTTTCCCCAGGCCCATATTTATAGGTATCAATTACCAAATCATAGAGCTTTGGGTTCCAGAAATCATGAGTCCCATATAACTTCTCCCATTTCTCCATATTCTCTCTCTCCCTCACTCGTAGGTGCTCCTTTGCTTCCTCAACAGTTATTCCATCACGATTGACAATCCGGTCAATCCTCAAACTATCCTCACACACTAAAAGAATCTTTAATACTCCCGAAATCCCCCGTGCATTAAACCCGGCCAAATCCGACTCTACAACCAAATTATTCTCATTCATCAAACGCTCTCTGATCATCGAATCAACTTTTTTATCAAATTCATCACTATAGTCAGTTGCTTTATGATGATATTTATTTTCCTTGGAAAATAACTTTTGTTTCACCGCATATTCCCTCATATATTCCCCTCCGGAAAAAAATGTCCAGTCCAAAAGTTTGTGTTTCAGGTTATTAAAAAGAGTCGTCGATCCCGCTCCAGCTTTTCCCGAAATTGTAATATTTCGCCACATACTCTTATACTATAAACTAAATGCTACCTAAAAAAAATCTTATCTTCATATTTCTCATTCTCATTCTCTCATTTCTTTTAAGAATTTATAAATTGGACCAAATTCCCAATAGTATCTCGGCTGATGAAGCGAGCTTCGGGTACAATGCCTACTCGATATTAAAAACAGGTAAAGATGAATTTGGTATTACTTTCCCGCTCCTTTTCCGTTCATTCGATGATTACAAAAACCCCCTCTTCGTCTACACACTGGTCCCTTTTATACTTATGTTTGGCTTGACTGAATGGGCTATTAGATTTCCTTCTGTCATCCTCGGAATACTCGTTGTCATCACCAGTTTTTTTATTACACGTCTACTTATAAAAAACAATAAACTTTCCCTTCTTACAGCATTTTTTGCCGCGACATCCCCATGGCTTATACAGTATAGTCGTGTCTCAATCGATACAATCATTGCTCTAAACTTTCTCATCCTCGGAGTACTCTTCTATCTTCTCAGAAAAAAACACGGATTCTGGCTATTACTCTCTTCTCTGGCACTTGCCCTATCGTTTTGGTCATACCACTCGTCACGAATCTGGGCTGTCGGTTTTGTCATATTAACATCCCTTTATTCATTGTTTTTAGAAAAGGAAAGAAGAAAAATTGTACTCGTAAGTGTGATAATTTTTATCCTTCTCTGTCTACCATATATATATATTTCTCAAAAAACCAATACCTATACGAGATTATCAGGAATAAGCGTCTTTGCGGACAAGGAAGATTTGTACCAAGAAGCATACTTCTTAAAAGAAGACCTAGAAAAAGGCAATCTCTTAGGAAAGCTTATCCATAATCGGCGACTTGTTCCTCTAAACCAGGCAATAAATGGCTACCTTAATATCTTAAATCCCCAAATCCTCTTTTCTCAAAACAAGCACAATCAAATCGCCCAAACCCGCCTCCTCTTTCTCTGGCAGGCTCCACTTATAGTTATAGGACTCATTTATCTTGGCAAAACAAGGGTCAAACTCCTCTTTTTCCTTCTCTTTTGGATTGGACTAGGGCTTCTTCCAGGTGCCATAACTATTTATCCCCCTTTTGACCGTAGGATCTTAACCATAAGTTATCCCCTTATTCTTCTTACTATACTTGGACTGCGCAAAACTATTTTCTACCCTCTCTTTTTTCTTGTATTTCTCATTTCTTTTACTTTTTATACCCATCACTACTTCATTCACGGACAAAACACAGTCGTCGAACTCTGGGGAAATGGCATGAGGCAAGTAATAGAAGAAACAAAAAAAGAAAAAACAAATTATGACAAAGTCATCGTCTCACTAAAACTCAACCAACCCCTCATCTTTTTCCTCTTCTACGAAAAATACCCTCCCCAAAAATATTTACAAGAAGGCGGCACTGTAAGCGGCGGATATCTCGACGAAAGAGGAAAATTTGAAAAATATCAGTTCAGAAATATCACTCCCCAAACTTATGCCCTTAATACCCTCTACGTCTGGAACACTGGAGAAAACCTTCCCTGCCTCAAACCCCTTAAAACCATAAACCAATCTGACGGCAAACCCCTTGCCCGTATAGGTCATTATGATCCATTAGGATGCAAATAGATTTTCTATTTTTCTCAACGTCTCATTTTTCTCTCTTAAAAATAAATTGCTTTTCCTTACCGCAGTCTCTAAAACAGTTAATGTTTTATCATATGTTTCCCGATCCACAGAATACGGCGTCCCATCCTTACCACCAAACGAAAAACTATACCGCGCCGGATCTTCATAAGATGGTTTGGCTCCATAAATAACCTCCGAAACCAAAGATAGAGCCCGGATCGTTTTTCCTCCTACTCCAGGAGTCATCAAAAGCCTCTCAAAATTACTGGGTTGAGAAATAATTATCCTCTCAATTGTCTTTTGCAGTTGTGGATGCAAAAATTCCTTTTCTACTGGATGGTGATGAAATTCAATTCCTGGTAAATCCAAAATTTTAAGTTGCATGTTTTTTGCAGGTTTCGCCAAAATCTTTAAACTTCTATAAAGGCTTCTCTCATCTTTTATAATTTCAAGTGTTATTTCTTTATTGCCTTCACTCTTACTACTCGTCAAATCCAAAACACTTGCCATCCTCCCCTGACTTGCAATCCCTGTATGTGGTTCTTCTATAAGATTTGTCACCCCACTTCCCAACCAATGATATCTTCTGGCCCGACCAATCATTGTATTCATCCCCTGCTGCACCACCGCCCATTCTCCCTTTTTATTAAATACAAATGTGTGATGATAAAGCGTAAATCCATCCTGAACTAAAGCCGAGTCTACCTTTGCCGCCGCCCTGCTTGTATACACTAGCCTGTTAGCCCTCTCCTGTGCCAATCCCAACCTCCATGACCAGTCAACGATTTGATCAGGCGTCTTTCTACTCGTCTTTCCCTTTCCTCCGGTTATAAATACATCAGCATCTCTCTCCAATCCTCTCAAAGCTTCTTTTAATGCCGCCGTTGTCGTAATCGTCAATCCCGACGCATTCCAGTCAAACGCCATCAGAGTTCCTAAGGATTGAAACCATACCGGATCCGCCAGCCTCTTTATAAATTCCTCACTCCCAAATTCCGAAATGATGGCAGTAGCAATCACCCTCCCCAATCGCGTCATCCGCTCAAATAGCCACGGCGGACACCGTCCATAATCCAACGTCATCGTCGCCACACCCGTTCTCATAGGATTTTCATTATACTCTCCCAATTGTTGATTACAACCAAAAACTATAAAATAAGATTATGCTTCAAAGAAGAACTAAATACCTCCAAATTGCCCTCAATAGTACGCTCAATGAAGCCTATCAAATCATCTCTACCCTTCCCTCCAGTCCCCGTATTATTATTGAGGCCGGCACACCTCTCATCAAAAGATACGGTACTGAAGCCATTTCCAGTCTTTATGCATGGTGGCAACAAAGACTTAATGGCACAAACACCCTTCCCTACGTCGCTGCCGACCTAAAAACCATGGATCGCGGCGAAACAGAAGTTGTCATAGCCAAAGAAGGAGGAGCTTCTGCAGCCATCGCATTAGGTCAAGCTCCCATCGAAACAATCAACGCCTTTATCGATTCCTGTAAAAAAACCTCTCTTGACTCCATGCTCGATATGATGAATATAGACCAACCAGTAAAAGTCCTTCGCAGACTTAAAAAATTACCAGACGTCGTCCTCCTCCATCGCGGCGTCGACGAGGAGTCTTACAATAAAGACAAACCCATCCCCTATCATCAGATAAATAAACTTAGGGCAAGTTACAACGTCAAAATATCAATAGCAGGAGGAGATACAATCAGAGAAGTCCAAAGAGCAGTCTTTAACGATGCCGATATAGTCGTCGTCTGGAAAGAATTCTACCAATCGTCAGAAGACACAGGCACCCTCGCCGAGGAATTTTTAAAAGTAATAAAGTGATTTAGTTGCAAAGGTTAGGATTCTCCTCACAAAATTTCTTTTGACTTTCCTCAACTTTTTTCTGCATTTCTTCATTTTTCTTACCCATCTCTTCCCACCTCTTCCAGAAATCTTCTTCCCATTCGCGGCTCCCTGGCGCCCCCGGCGCAATCGAAGGCAAATTATATTGCAAAGTCGATCCGCTATTTGGTTGAGATTGATTCAAATTTTGCGGCACTTGCGGAATTGCTGGTTTCTCTCCCGGCGAGAGACCCCCTCCCAAAATCACTCCCAATATCGGTAATAATTCTTTTGTAGCCGCTGCTGACACCTCCTCAAATCCCACAATCTCCGTAGGCTTAGAGATAGAAGAAGCATTATTGTAAGAAGATAGCCTCAATGTACCTATATCTACCAGCTCTCTCTCGGCTTTTCCCTCCAACAAATCCTCAATTTGCCCCGTAAAATTTCTTAAATATGAAAGTTCCTCCTGCTCGCGACTCCCTTCAGAAATTAGCTCATCCAAAGTTTTCCCCGGCACCTTTGGCATCCTAAACATCACTTCTTTTACATATTTATCGTCAGATATAAGTACATCTATTAAATCACCGTCCCAACTATCAACTGACTCTACAAATTTCACCACAGTATTAATCTGAGAAACTTTTATATCCAAATCCGTATCTTTAAGACTATTAATTGCACTGATTAGTTTTTGTTTATCAAAACCCAAGGCAATCCTCGTATATGACTCATTATCCTTTTTAAATCCCCTCTCAAATCTATGAATAATCAAAGCCTCCTCAAATTTCTTATAGACAGCCTCATATTCTTTATTTGCCAAAGATGTAGTCGGAGTTATTGTCCCTGTCCCACCCTCCTCCGGAAGTGAAATAAATAGCCATTTACTCCCAGTCAGGATAGGATAAACCAACTTATATGTCTCCAACGTTTCTAAATTGGCAATTACAGACTTTAAAGTTAGAATGATTTCATCGAGCTTCGAATACGTCCCCTGAATATATATCTCCTTACTATTTAAAACCATTGTCCCACTAAATTTATTCCCAACTTGACCTTCTATTTTATCCCATGACAACGAAATTTTTGAGAATGGAGAATCACCATCATGAAAAATTCCATCCACACTAAAACTCTTATCATTAGAAGAAAATGACAATACGACCGATTTCGCTTCAAGAGATTTTTTAACTGCCTCAGAAAGGAAATCTTCAGGCTTAGTAGCGAAAAAAGTATATCCCAAAACAGCCAAACTCGACAGAATAAGAAAACCTATTACTCCAAAAAATCCGATAAAAAGCTTAGTATGCGTCTTTGGGACAGGTGGTGTAGGAATTGAAGGTGGAGGCGTCGCTGATAATGGGGGATTTGCTGAAACTTGCATACACTATTTCTTTCCCGTCAAAGCCCTCAATCCCTCAATCACCTCAATCGGAAGCGCAAAAACTACTGTATTAGCAGGATTGGCAGTTGTTGCTTCTATTGTCTGTAGAGTCCGCAAAGATATTGCCCCAGATACAGCCATCTGTTCCATCGCTTTTTTGAGATTCTCAGACGCAGACAGTTCTCCCTGTGAACGGATTATTGTTGCCCTTCTTTCTCTCTCCGCCTCAGCCTGCTTTGCCATCGCCCTCTTCATATCGGCAGGCAGTTCTATGTCTTGTATCTTAATTGCCGTCACATCTACTCCCCATTCCGTAGTTTCCTGATCAACCAGTTTTTTTATCTCATCCGCAATCTTTTGCCTATCAATAAGTAAACTATCCAGCTCAACTCCCCCAATTACATCCCTCAAAGCAGTTTGCGCATACTGAGTCACCGCATATGTATAATCTTGAATTTTCAAAACCGCATCCTCAGGTTTTGTTACTTGAAAATAAACAACCGCATTAATTCCTACCGGCACATTATCCTTTGTAATCACTTCTTGCTGCGGAATGTCAGATGTAGTAATCCTTATATCCACCCGAATAAGCCTTTGAAATATGGGCACAATCACCTTTAGTCCCGGCTCCAAAGTGTACGAATAAGATCCCAATGTCAAAACTATTCCCCTCTCGTACTGATTAATCACCTTCAACCCTGAAAGAGCCAAAATTATGGCAAAAATTATAAAAAAAATAAAAAACCCGCTAAATATTTCCATACAATATTATAATGACTCATTAGCATTAAAAACACAATAGTTTTTGACAAAAGAGCCTAATTGTGGTACCATTTAATATGGTTGCCAAAAGTAACCAGCTAAATATTAAAACAAACAATTCACGACCAACTCGGCAAAATGCCGAGTTTTTTTATACTAAAAATATAAAAACCATCGTCTTCTGCGGCTCATTCAAGTTTTATAAAGATATGGAAAAGGCGGCCAATCCTCTTAGAGAAAAGGGCTTCACCGTCATCGTCCCCCAACCATCTCACATCAGACACGCCCATCTTCCCCAAAGCCTCAAAATAGGCAAATTTAGTAAAAAAACTTTAACCCGCTGGGAGGGTGAAGGCGCGTTCCAACACTTAGAAAACATACGAAAAGCAGATCTTGTCTACATTTTCAATAAAGGTTCCTACTTAGGCCCGGCAGTCACCGTAGAAATAGGATTTTCCCTGGCCCTAAAAATTCCCATTTTCTCCAAAGCACCCATCAAAGACATCACCGTTACCAATTTTATAACCGGCGTAGTCTCACCCCAAAAATTACTTGCATTATTAACCAAAAAAGATACGATTAAATAAAGCTATGACTAACCTAAAATTTGGCGAACTTACAGAATTACATGCACATGTAGGCTCTTCAGTCTCCCCACCCATCATGTGGGAAATAGCCCATGACCAGGGCATAAAACTTCCTACCAAAGACTACTGGGAATTTGAGCGCCTCATTACCGTCCAGGATGTTACCACATACGATAAATATTTAAGCCTCTTTCACTGGACCGAACTCATTCAATCGTCCCCAGAAGCAATCGAAAGAAGTGTTTATGCCATAGCCTCCGGAGCTTACCGAAAAACAAATATTACCACCCTCGAAATTCGCCTCAATCCCATGAAAAGAAATAGAGGCGGCGAAAGAGATCTCGACCATATCATTTTGGCAAGCATTAGAGGCATGGAAAAAGCCATGCTCGCCTACCCGCTTCGCGTCGGTCTTATCTTTTGCCTCGATCGCACCTTTAGTCCAGAATTAAATATAATTATTGCCCAAAAAGCCATCAAATATCATAAAAGAGGCGTCATCGGCCTCGATCTCGCCGGACACATCAACGACTCATTTGATCTTTCCAAAATTGCCGAGGTCATTGACAAGAGTAAAAAGGCTGGACTCGGCATCACCATCCACACAGGCGAGGCAACCGGTGCAGACGAGGTCAAAAAAGTAGTTGATCTTTTATCCCCCCAACGCATTGGCCATGGCGTGAGATCGACAGAAGACGAAAATGTACTTTCACTTCTTTCTCAAAAAGGCATAGTTTTAGAGGTCTGCCCCTCTTCAAATATTCACACAGGAGTTGTCAAAAATCTCTCCGACTTCAAAAACATTTTCGCTTTACTAAAAAAACACAATGTTCCTTTTACCATAAACACCGATGGTCCAGAAATGCTGCAAACAGATTTAATCAAAGAATATCATCTTCTACTTAACAACAATATTCTCGGAAAAGTTGATTTAAAAAAGTCTACAGAAACAGCCAAAAAGGCAAGCTTTATCAAATATGAATACTTATAGCTCTAAAATTGTAACTTCAGAAGGCTTGACGTTTGACGACGTCCTTATTTTGCCGGACTATACAGATACCAAACGCCAGGACATTTCTCTCAAAACCCGCCTTACCCCAAAAATTTCCCTCGAGATTCCTATCCTCTCCTCTCCCATGGATACAGTCACAACTGCACCTATGGCATTAAGTCTCGCCAAACTTGGCGGTATAGGCTTTATCCATCGAAACCTAACAATAGACCAACAAGTAGAAGAAATAAAAGTCGTCAAAACAGGTAATCATATGGTCGGCGCAGCAGTCGGCGTCGGCCGCGACCTCGAAGAACGCGTCGCCAAAATAGTTGCCGTCGATGTCGACATAATTTTAGTCGATTCCGCCCATGGCTTTTCTAAATGGGTCATCGAAGCCATAGAATTCATTTCGGGAAAATATCCAAATATAGAAATTATCGGAGGAAATATCTCCACAAAAGAAGCCGCCGAAAAACTCATCGAGGCAGGCGCCAAAGCCCTCCGGGTCGGTATGGGCCCGGGATCAATCTGTACCACCAGAGTCATCTCCGGCATGGGTGTCCCCCAAATTACCGCCATCATGGAAGTCTACGCTGTGGCCAGAAAACATGATATTCCCATTATCGCCGACGGCGGTATTAAAAGTTCTGGGGACATTACCAAGGCATTAGCCGCTGGTTCAGATACGGTCATGCTCGGCTCTCTTCTAGCCGGCGCCGACGAAGCTCCCGGCGAAAAAGTAACCCTGCCTGCCCGTCCGGCAGGCGGGCCTGCCGGCAGGCAGGGCATAAAAGGCAAAGAATTTAAAAGATATAGAGGCATGGGCTCGGTTGCCGCCATGAAAGAAGGCGGCGCCGCCCGCTACGGCCAAGAATACGTCAAAGGCAAAGAAAAAACATTAATAGAAGAAGGCGTCGAGGGTCTCGTTCCCTACAAAGGCAGCCTCAAAGACGTCATCATCCAGCTAACAGGCGGCCTTCGCACCGGTATGTATTACGCCGGAGTAAAAAATATCGAAGAACTCAAAACCAAAACCAAATTCCTAAAAATCACCCAAAGCTCTTTAATCGAAAACTACCCCCAAGATATCATCATTCAGCAAAAATAATATGATCTTAATTGTTGATTTTGGCTCTCAAACAACCCATCTTATTAGTCGCCGTGTCAAAGACTTAGGCGTCAAAACCCAAATCGTCTTACCCAGTGAAGCGCTTTCCGCCATAAAACAATACAGCCCCAAAGGAGTTATCCTCTCCGGTGGTCCATCATCAGTCTACGGAAAAGATGGACTGTTGGTAGACAAAAAAATCTTTGACTTGGGCCTCCCGATTTTAGGAATTTGCTATGGTCACGAAGTCATGGCGCACCTTCTAGGCGGAAAAGTCGAGCCCGGTGTAAGGAAAGAATACGGACCAGAGCAACTGACAGTCACCAAAGATAATTCTCTTTTCAAAGGCTTAAACAAAAAAGAGTTCGTCTGGAACAGCCATTTTGATCGAGTCATAGCCCCACCCCAAGGATCTCAAATCACTGGCACTACTCCTTCCGTTTCCGTCGCCTCTTTTGCCGATGAAGAAAAAAGGTTATATGGCACCATGTTTCACCCCGAGTCACACCACACAAAAAGTGGCAACAAAATTCTCGGGAATTTTCTCTTTAACATCTGCGGCGAAATCGCCTCCGACCAAAAAATCCAATTAGACCAATTAGTTAAGGGAGTCAAATCTCAAATCGGTGATAATAAAGCTGTCTGTGCTCTCTCCGGAGGTATTGATTCGGCAGTTGCCGCAGTCCTCACCCACAAAGCAATCGGAGACAAACTTACTTGTTTGTATGTCGACACCGGCATGATGCGTAAAGGAGAAACAGAACAAATAGTCAATACATTCGAAACCCACTTTGAGTTAAAACTCAAAGTCATCTACGCCGATGACATATTTTTGAAAGCTCTAATAGGCATCATAGACCCCGAGGATAAAAGAAAAACCATAGGTAGAGTCTTTATAGAGATATTCGAAAAAGAAGCTAAAAAACTTGGCGCCAAATATCTCATTCAGGGAACTATTTATCCTGACGTTATCGAAAGCAAAGGCACCCAACATGCCCAAGTCATCAAATCCCATCACAACGTTGGCGGTCTACCAGAAAAGCACGGCTTCAAAATTGTCGAACCTTTAAGAAATCTCTACAAAGATGAGGTTAGGGAAATTGCCAAACAGCTAGGATTTCCAGAAAGTCTCATCTGGCGGCACGTCTTCCCTGGTCCCGGCCTTGCGGTACGTATTATAGGAGAGGTTACAAAGGAGAAACTTTTTATACTTAGACATGCAGACGCCATTGTTGTAGATGAACTCAAAAAGGCAGGTCTCTACGACCAAATCTGGATGGGTTTTGCCATTTTCGCCGGAATAAAAACAACAGGTGTTGCCGGTGACGAAAGAAAATATGGCGAAACAATTGCCCTCAGAATAATTGAGTCCAAAGACACCATGTCGGCAGACTGGGTTAGGCTTCCTTACGATCTTCTTGCCAAAATATCCCACCGCATCGTCACCGAAGTCTTCGAGGTCAACCGCGTCGTCTATGATGTCACCACCAAACCCCCCGCCACCATGGAGTGGGAGTAGCCTATGACTATTAGAAACTGTACTCCAGCAGATATCGATCAGGTCAGACAACTTGTAAATATTTGCAAACCATTAGGACTTCATCGAAAAGGTACGTATTGGGTACTTTTTACATATTTCAACGATTCCTGCTTTGTTCTTGAAAAAGATAAAAAAATAGTTGGATTTATATCCGGTTTAAAGAGTACTTCTCAAAAAGGTGTCTTTCATATCTGGCAAATAGGAGTTCTCCAATTGCATCGAGGTCAAGGACATGCTTATAGATTACTTACCAAG
The DNA here is from genome assembly GCA_964544585.1 of uncultured Gammaproteobacteria bacterium. Classification (GTDB taxonomy): domain Bacteria; phylum Patescibacteriota; class Microgenomatia; order 2-02-FULL-39-11; family 2-02-FULL-39-11; genus CAZJBV01. Next base: position 33,634 of record CAZJBV010000007.1, read on the forward strand.
ATTCTCGCAAGAGCAAAAGAGCTTAAATGCGACAAAATTCAATTCACAATTGAAGTAGATAACGACAAAAGCCTAGGATTATTTACTAAATTTGCCCAAAAAAATCACCTTTCCATAAAGAAACTCTATCATATTAGCTATTATGACAGCCTGTCAGGAGAGAGGGAAAACGAAGATGCTTACGAATATACAATATAAACAACTTTCCAGCATTTTCCTTACTTGACAAAAACTCCTAAGTATTGTACTATTTAGTACAATATGGTACAAAAGATCGATGTCTCCAAGGCTAGAACTGAATTACCCAAGATTATGGAAGAGGCTTATTTTGAAGATCAACAGTTCATTCTTCTAAGAAGGGGTATTCCTATGGCAGCCATTGTCGGAATCAACAAAATCATGAATAACAAATTAGCTAAAACTTCCAAGAAAAAAGAAATAACCAGATTATTTGGTATCTGGAAAAAGAAAAGAGAATCCACTATCGAGATTGCCAATAATCTTAGAGAGAAGGCGTGGAAATATCATGCTAGTTGATTCTACAGTCTTCATCGATTATCTTCGAGGAAATAATAAAGCTAAAGAATTCTTGTTTCAGAATAAACATCTTATAACCAGTGTTGTCGTCGTCATGGAAATAATTGTTGGCTTTTCTAGTAAAAAAGATACTTTTGATTTCCTTCACTTGCTCGAAGAGCTAGATATAGAAATTATTCACATTTCCTCATCCATTTCTTATAAAGCCTTTGAGTTATTTCAACAATATTTCCGTTCGGGACTAGGCATAGCAGATAGTTTCATTGCTGCAACTGCCCAGGAAGAAAAACAGGCAATAGCCACACACAATACGAGACATTTCTCCCAACTGGAACATTTTGACATTTTACAACCTTATTAGAAGATCATTAATGAGGTTTATTGAGAACTATCGGTTTCGGCCTCGTCATTGCCTCCAAAGTGTATCGTATCCCTTGTACCCCCACCCCGCTTCCTTTTATCCCTAAAAATGGAAAGTGATCAGGTCCTCTTTGAGGCTTGCTATTGACTTGTACCGATCCCACATCCAGTTTTTGTCCCAATTTTATACCCGCTCCCTCATCATTGGTAAATATCGACGCCTGAAGTCCATACATCGATTGGTTAACAATCGAAACAATCTCCTCCATTGACTTAAATCGGAAAAAGGACACCACCGGCCCAAAGGTCTCCACTCTCACTACCTCCATACTCGGCTTAACCTGATCCAATATTGTCGGCTCAATATATAGCCCTACTCTTTTACCTCCCAAAACTACTTTTGCCCCATTTACTTTCGCCATAATAATCCTTTTTTCTATTTCCTCAGCAGCCAAATCAGAAATTACCGGTCCCAAATTATTTTTCTCTATCCTCGGATCCCCCATCTTAAAATGTTCTTTTGTTTTTTTAACTACCATAGGAATAAGTTTACCAATCGTATCAGGAAATCCTAAAACATACTTTATCGCCGTACATCTTTGTCCCGAATATGAAAACGCGCCTTTAACAATCTCTGTAGCAGTCGCCTCCATATCGCAATCCGGAAGAACAATCGCCGGATTATTTCCCCCGCACTCAAAAAGTAATGGAATCATCCCCACTTTTTCCGATATCCTCTCGCCTATCTGCGACGATCCCGTAAAGGTCACCATATCTACACCCTTGTGAGTCACAATATAGTCTCCAATCGTACTTCCCTCTCCAGTTACAGTATTCAAAACCCCAGCCGGAACCCCGGCTTTTTGAAAAATATACGAAAGATGCAAAGAGGAAATCGCTCCCGATGTAGGCGGCTTAAAAAGTACTGCATTCCCAGTTGCTAAAGCCGGCGCAATCTTTGCCACAGACAAATTGACAGGATAGTTAAATGGCGCAATAGCCACAATCACTCCCAAAGGCACCCTTTCTATAATCGCCATCTTTGTTTGATCATATCCAGGAAACGCTTCTCCCGAGAGTTCCTCCCCTTTAAGATTCAATGCTTCATTGGCAAAATAGTCTATCATATCAGCTGATCTCAATATCTCATCTTTGGCCTCAGCATGGGATTTACCAATTTCTCTTATAAGAAGTGTCGTCAAGTAGTGCTCGTGCTCTCTTATCCAATCAGCAGCAAGATGTAATACTTTTACCCTCTTAATCATTGGTACTTTCTGCCATTCTTTTTGGGCCACATGAGCATCCCGTATACAATCATCAATTTCCGAAAAAGACACGGCCGGCACTCTCCCCATCACTTTTTCGTCAATTGGTGAAATAATATCTATCCACTTGCCGGAAATCGGCTCCATCCATTTACCATTACAAAGATATTTATAATTAGGAGGAGTTTTATTGTCGTGAATATGCGAAAAATTGTCCTTAGGCATTAGGTATATAATACAGCGTTGAGCTAGTAAACGTCTAGTAAAAATATTTGAATTCAATTCGGGTCTTTGTTATGCTATGCACTATGAGAGTAGAAAGTCCAGAACATGGTGTCACAGAAATGGTGTCACAGAAATGGTAAAGAAAGTAGTAAATAATATAGTAGTTTTCATCGACGATCGAATTGCGGGAGATGGTGGGGCGCAAACCCCATTAACTCCAGAACAACTTCAGAGAATGGGACGAGACCTAGATACAATGAAAGGTTCAGGAAACCAAAACAGCTCTGGAGATTTTCACCAATTTTAATAACTCCCCTGCCAGTTTTTAGTAGTCTTCCTAAAATATGCCAGTAGAAATGTATCCTAGACAACAAGTCAAGCCATTTCTTGCAGATACTCATTGGTACAGTTTAACACAGCGTTTAAGTAAGACAGAGCTTGTTAAATTAGCATCCCTAAGACAAAAACAAGGTTTCAATGCAATCCAGCTTGCAGTATGTATACCTCCAGAAGTCGGGCCATTAAATCCAAACGCACAAAGTGAAGTTGGTTTCCCCTGGTTAATAAAAAAACCTTTAGGAAAAGAGGTTATAGAAATTAACACAAATCCTGCGTATTTAAATTTAGCGAGAGAAAAAATTAAAATGATCAATGAACAAGGGTTAGGTGTAATAGTCTATGGAGCGTGGGGACATCAAATCGAATGGACAGGGACAGAAAACATGAAACGTTGGTGGGGAGAACTTACAGATACATTAAATGATTTAGAAGTCATGTACTCTCTTACTGGAGAAAGCAATATATCTATTGGTTCAGAAAGAAAGCTTTTCCCAGATAAGGCACTGGGAAATTTCGCATCTACAACAGCAAGAAAACAAATTCCTGATCCTATAAGATACTTTTTATCTAGATACATAAGACCTCAGGTCTTTGACAAACTCGTAAGAAGAAATGCCCTACACGCAAGAATAGAAGAATGGAGTGAAGTCCTAGACTTTCTAGCTCAACAAACAGACAAACCATTACTTCTCCACCCTGCAGCTGGATATAATAGTCACAACTCAGTTACAAATCCGGAGCAACTCTCAGCAGTTACTGCCTACACAGGACATTTTGAGTCTGCAAAAAATAGCTTATGGAAAACTCCTAAAAAATTAAGAAAAGCTCATCCGAAAGTTCCATATATAAATCTCGAACCATGGTATGAAGGTATTAAAAATAAGTTTTGGACAGAAGATCAACTATTTGGATTTTGGACATCGATGCTTTCAGGAGCGGCTGCCCACTGTTATGGAGCGCAAGGTGTGTGGAATGTAGGAAGAACAAATGATAATTTCCTAAATTACTGGGGAACCCAAACATATGAAGAAGCCCTAGCAAGTAAAACACCTCAGCTACTTGGGAGATCTTTTGCTGAGTTACAAGCATTCCTGTCTGGGGAAAAAGGTCAAGAATTTAATGTAAAAACGACAGGAAATGAATTGACCGAAATTGGAATGAGAACCAAAAGTAGGAAACAAGTTATTTATTATCCTCATACACAAGTCATTCAAGAGATCCAACAAGGTGATGGCTATTGGAATCCATTAGAAGCCGAATATATCAATCCAGCAGCCTCATCCATACCAAACCAATTAGTTATTTTTAGAAATTAATATAACCCGCATTACATCAATTCACTACTATCCAAAAGTATCGTCACCGGCCCGTCATTTACTATATCCACACTCATATAAGCCCCAAATTCCCCAGTCTGAACATTCTTCACTCCTAAAGTCTTAAGTTTGTTTACAAAATATTGATAAAGCTTATTGGCAACTTCAGGCTTTGCCGCTTGTATAAATGAAGGTCTTCTCCCTCCACTTAAATCCGCATAAAGCGTAAATTGAGAAACGACCAAAACACTTCCTTCGGAATCTTTAATCGACTTATTCATCTTATTATTCTCATCACTCATTACTCTTAGATTCACAATCTTTTCCGCAAGTAAATCTGCTTCTTTTTCAGTATCCCCCTCTTTCACCCCCAACAAAATCACATACCCATTCCTAATTTGTCCGATAACTTTATTATCGATGGTAACTTTTCCGGCAGTCACCCGTTGAAGTAAGATTCTCACTAGTACATTTTATGTTAAATCAATATATTAAAACAATGTATAATTCTACCCATGGATAAGTTTGACGTTGCAGTTATAGGCGCTGGGGTTGTAGGGCTTGCTATCGCGAGAGAATTTGCTATCAATGGAAAAAAAGTAATAGTTTTTGAAAGAAATCCATCATACGGGGCTGAAACATCCTCACGAGGATCAGGGGTAATACATAGCGGCATATATTACGACAAAAAAACACAGCCTCTAAAAGCGAGTCTCTGTGTTCAAGGAAACCCTCTCCTCTATGAATATGCTAAAGCCAAAAAAATACTTCATAAAAAACTTGGAAAAATTATTGTAGCAACTGACAACGAAGAAGCCGAAAAGATTGATAAATTAAGAAAAAATGGAATAAACAATGGAGTAAACGATCTTGAAGAGCTCTCAGAAGAACAAGTACGCACAAAAGAACCACATGTAAAATGTATAAAAGGATTATATTCTCCCTCCACCGGTATCGTCGATCCATTAGGGTTAATGAATGGATTAAAAATGGATTTTGAGGATAAAGAAGGCGTATTAAGGGAAAACTCACCAGTTGCTTATGGAGAAGTTACAAATGAAGGGATAGTTCTTGATATCGAGGGAACAAAACCAGAAAGAATTATCTTCAGTACAGTAATAAACAGCGCCGGATTAAATGCAATAGAAGTAGCCAGAAATATCCAAGGGTTAGATAAAAAACATATTCCCGAAAATAATTATTCCAAAGGATATTACTACCGCCTAAAAGGGCAATCCCCATTTCACCATCTCATCTATCCGCTCCCAGTTCAAAGAGGTCTAGGCATCCATGCAACTCTAGACATAGAAAATAATACTCGGTTTGGACCGAACAACGAACAGGTTAAAAATGTGGATTATGCATTTATAGATGATCAAGACGAATCTCGAAAAGAGTTATTCGTAAAAGCAATCAAAAGATATTACCCTTCTATAATGTATGATTTATTAAAACCAGATCATACTGGAATTAGACCACAGATTAGTTTTGGAGGATTTTTATTCCCAGATTTTGTAATCCAAGGGAAAAACGTACACAACATTCCTAGACTTATAAACCTCTTCGGTATTGAATCGCCTGCTTTGACTTCCTCATTGGCTATAGCAAACTATGTATATGCCATGGCGGAGAATAAAATCACTAACTAAGCCGGTTATTTAGCCTTTGCAAATCGTTCTTTAGAACAAAAACTCTTTCTACTTTTCCTTGAACAATTTTAGCCCCAAAATCAAAAAATTCACCGCATTTTGGACAATCGCCTATGAAATCATCTATTCTTCCATCAAGAAGAACATCTACTCCTTTCAATTCTTCTACCTCTTCTCCCAATTTATAGTGGTTTACACAACTACCAAAATCACCCATAAAATGAGTTTGTAATTCCCAAGTAGTCTTTTTATTACATTTGGGACAAACGATAGTAGTATGTAAATTCCAATATTGAGAACACATATTTATTTTTACTTCTTTTTTTTAACCATCCATTCCAACAGTGTTCCAGGCGCAACTATTTTTAAAGGTAGAAATTTTTTGCCTATCTCCTCTCGTAATAGATGCTTTTTATCAAGGCTTGCAAGATAATCACATTTGGTAAGTATCGCTCCGGCAATAAGATGAGCATCCTCTATATCAACTAAATCTTTATAAACTTCAATTTCCTCTGTTGTAATGCTTTTTCGTATCATCAATCCACTCATAGAAATAAAATCTTCCGTTTCTTTCCGCGTCTTTTTTATCTTTTTTTCTTTCTCCAAAACTTCCTCTATGGCAGTCTGCGACGAAATACCAATTATTTTTCCTTTCTTTATATATTCAATTAATAAAGCTGAACCGCCGGTCGAAGAAAGTATGGAAGCGATGATAACCGAAGCGTCAAAAAATACTCTCATCAATTTGTGGATTCAGACAAATCCTCTTCTACTTTTTTTAACAAAGATTTAGGTATCTTATCCTCTTTTAAGAATTCATCAATCTCACGATCACTATACACTCTATATGGAGCAGGTCTACTTATTTTTTGTGCCTCAATCACTACTTTGTTGCCCTCTTTCTTGGCTTTAACAATATCGCCACTATCTATACCCATCTCATCTCTCCATCTTTTTGGCAGTGTCACCATACCCTTACCAAGTACCTTTAACCATTCTTCCTGATCATTTAGTACTGACCGCATATATCTCCTTAGTTTTACTTTCTAACTTCTTACATTTTAAACTTACAAACTGTCTTTGTCAAATAGAAATTGTTATAATCCACTTGTATGAACCTTCCTCAAAATCCTTGGGACATTCTTGCCAAAAAAACCTTTAACACAAATTGGGATACAGCCTCAATTGATCCACGTGCCGCAGATAACATAATCATCGCCTGGCCTGCAATCTTAAATGTAATCTCAAAGGAATTTCCCGAAACACAAGGCATAAAAGTATTAGATTTTGGCTGTGGCACCGGAGGATTTTGCACTAAATTATCTAGTTTGGGATTTGCTGTAACTGGTATTGACCCCTCAGTCGAGATGATTAATACGGCCAAACACCATTCTCCCCCATCTATCAAATATATTGTTAGCGATCAGAAAATTATTCCTTCTCTAGGCACATTTCATATCATAACCTCAATCATGACTCTACCTTTTATTGAAAATATTGAAGAAACTTTCGCTTTTATTTCCAAGGCGCTAAATCCAGGTGGACTATTCTTGTCAGCGGTTTTCAATCCAGATTGGGTGAAAGCATGTCTTAAATTGAAAGTAGCCTTTACTGACTTTGATTCCATAGAAAATCCAAAAAATGGTTGGAAAACATTTAGTGACGGAATTAAAATACCGGTCTATATAAGAAACGCAGGAGAATATGATGCTTTAGCAAAAAAGAATGGATTAAAAAAGATATTGGAAGAATATCCTCCATACAGCGAAAAATTTAAAAAATATATCAAAGGTTCTCACTACGATCGCCCAACCACAATCTCTCAATATCTTATATTAGGATATAAAAAATAAGCATAACTTCTTATTTAGTCTTACTAAACTTCTCCTCTACCTTCCCCCAATTCACCACATTCCACCATGCCTTTATATAATAAGATCCAATCTAATCAAACAATTTTAATTCGGCAATACCTTCAAAATCTTTTTTATTAAGTGTTGCCAATTCGGCACCATTTACCATCGCCGTTGCCGCAATTGCCGCATCGGGAAATTCTATCGCTTTTACAGCTCTTGCCAACTCTCCTGCCTTTTTCGCTACATCGAAGGAATAAGGAAAGATTGCAATTTTCTCAATTGTAGAAAGCATTATTTGTTCCTTCTCCGTATCCATCATGCTTTTCCCTTCATATAATTCTTGAATACTAAGAATTGAAATCGCTACATTATCTGATCCCAACTTTTTAATAAGTGTATTTAAAGGAGAATTATCCGGAGATTTTTGGCGTAGATGATCAATAATAATATTGGTATCCACTACTACCATTCATTTTTCCTTCTCTTCGAAGCTGCAAGCTCCAATTTTCTTCTCTTTTTTTCCAACTTTTTTTCCTCGGGAGTCTCCGGACCCCACGCTCCCCGAGTTTTTTTCAGAACTTCCAAATACAAACTATCATCATGTTCAATAGTTTTCGGTATCACTTTCATTGGCACCACGTAAATACCTTCCCCTATAACAGAGAATTTGAGCGGCACCTCAGGAGTAATTCCCAACTGTTTCCTAATTTTGCTTGGAATTACCACTTGCCCCTTATTATTGGGTATGACAAGATCTCCTACATTCATACTAGTATGATTTTACTACTTTTGTGAGATTTGTCAACTGCCAACTTGACAAATAAAGTAGAGAGAGAGAATAAAAACATGGATATAGAGACTAATGTAAGAATATTGCCATTGGGAATACCAGAAGGAGCCGCTTCTGTAGATGGACTAGCGCCTGATGGAACAAGAATAGAAGTATTATTTCAATATCATGCGAGACGCCTTGGCCAACATTTTGAGCCTATAAGGAGTGATCAAAATACGAATTTAATGATTAGATCAAGATTATCTTATGGAAACGGAGATGATCGCGGGTCTACCCATCCTCACAAACCTATTGACGAGTGCTAATAAATCTCTTTTCCACCTCTTCCCAATTCACCACATTCCACCAGACTAGCTTTCTTTTTTCCCTTCCCATCAACCTCTTAATCTATAATCCTACGAAATAAACAAATTTAGAAGGATACTTATCCCATAAAACTTGACAATTTTATAGGAATCATCTATACTTAATCAATGATCAAAAGGGTCTATGATCTGGCCAAGAAAATTAAGCCCAATAAGGCCGTAATTATCCTGGGGCCCAGACGTACAGGAAAAACTACCCTCCTCAACCAATTTCTTGCCAATACCAAACTTAAATACAAGCTGGCTTTAGGCGATGAAATTACTGTACAACAAGCCCTGTCTACCCAAGATCTTTACCAACTCAAAAACTTTATTGGTCCCAACGAAATGTTGATTATAGACGAAGCCCAAAAAATCCCCAACATTGGCCTAAACCTTAAAATCATTATTGACAATATACCCGGTATCTACGTTGTCGCCACTGGCTCCTCTTCATTTGATCTCGCCGGGCAAATTGGTGAGCCGCTCGTAGGCCGAAAAATAAGCCTTTTTCTCTACCCTATCTCCCAACTGGAACTTACTCCGACTCTATCCCCCTTTGATCTAACGCAAAAACTTCCAGAGTGGCTCGTCTTTGGAAGCTACCCCCAAGTCATAGAAAGCACTTACCGGGATGAAAAAATTGAAATTTTAAATGAAATTGTCAATTCCTACCTCCTCAAAGACATTTTAGAGCTCGAAAGAGTTAAGGGAGCCAAAGCTCTTCTTGATTTGTTGCGCCTGATAGCGTTTCAAATAGGCAACGAAGTTTCTCTCTCTGAACTCAGTCGCGAAGCCGGTTTAGACTTTAAAACAGTATCCCGCTATTTGGATTTGTTCGAAAAAACTTTCATCCTCTATAATTTGCGGGGATATTCTCGAAACCTTCGCTCTGAACTCAATCGAAAAAGCAAATACTACTTTCTCGACAACGGCATTCGTAATGCCGTAATCAGCCAATACAACGACTTGGTACAAAGAAACGACATTGGCGTCTTATGGGAAAATTTCCTCGTCAGCGAACGCTTAAAGACCCAAGCTTACCTTCCAATCTACTCAGGAAATTATTTTTGGCGCACCTGGGAAGGCAAAGAGATAGACTGGGTCGAGGAAAGAGAGGGTGGACTGTTCGCCTGGGAATTTAAATGGTCTCCCCAGAAAAAATCTAAAAACCAGAAAACTTTCTTAGCCGTCTACCCCAACGCCATCCTAAAGATCATTACTTCCGAAAACTATCTCTCATTCGTCACCGAAAAATAATTTCCGCCTCCAAAACCACTCTTAGCTTAGCCATACTTGACAAACAAAGCAGAAAGAGAATTACTCGGGGGGTGATTAAGATGTCAATAAATTATGAAATATATTTTCGATATGATGTTACTAAAAGTACGCCTTAGAGGTGTCTCAGATCGTAAACCTCTTCTCTACCTCTCCCCAATTCACCGCATTCCACCAAGCCTTGATAAATTAGCTTGTGGTCTGATCTTTAGGGTTCTTTCCTCTGGATACCCTTAATGTGGTCAAAATCTTTATCGAAACTTAATATTGTCCTTGTCTTCAATCTCTCCATATGAGCTATATTCAAAGCATCAACAAAATCAACTGAAAGCAAAGAGAATAATTCTAAAGCTCGAAAAAATGCTTTTTTATGAGTTAATTTTAACCCTGGCAAGGCTATAATCGCCGTTAAATATGTTTTGATAGACTCTCTTGAAAGATGATAAAGCTTTTTTGAGGAAAGTACCTGCACCGCCTCAATTATTGTTGCCTCCGAAGTCACTACTTTATAAGATCCTTCCTCCAATCTTTTAAAAATCTTTCTACTCCTTTCGGATTGCTCGGGATTATCTCTGGTTAAATGACGTATAATGAGGTTTGTATCAAGAAAATCAAGCATATATCCTTATAAACCTTCTTTGGCTACTTCTTCGCTATGTTCTTCAGCGGCAATCATAGACATATCCCTAAAAGAGACTGGTTTTGGCAGAGCTGGCACCACCTGATAGGTCGCATCCACCAATGAGCCGGCTGGAACAATTTTCACCGAGCGCCGCTCTACCTTAAAAGCTATTTTATCTCTCGGCTTGACCCCAAGTAGTTTTCTCAAACTCTTTGGTATCGTAATTTGACCCTTTGGACTGACACTGCCAATATATGTATAAGTTTGCATGGTTTTACTTGTAAATAATGGTACAACCTATTATAACTATTCTTACCATATATTATAATCTTTGTCAATCCATCAACTTGACAAACAAAGCAGAGAGAGAGAGAGAATAAGAACATGGAAGAGGAACCAAAAGACAGCACAGAGATTATTGTTAACCAGCCACCTGAAAAACCTGCAGACCTTGCTCGAATTATTGCTCCAGATAGCTCCAGTGGTGATTTGACTGCTGAATCGTTGACAGGAGAAATGAAATCATTTTGGGAAAGCCATTCTGATGTTGCACAGGGAAGAGCTCAAAAACCTCAAACTGTTGCTGGAAGACCAGTCAATGCTTCTCTAGCTACAACAATGCAAGTAACAGAAACAAACAAGGCACTTAAGAAATGAAAACACTAAGCACACCTTTAAACACACCTTAGAGGTGTCTCAGATAAGACACCTTTGGTATATCGTTTATTTTAACTGAGTAAACCTCCTCTCCACCTCTCTCCAATTCACTACATTCCACCAAGCCTTAATATAATCAGCCCTCCTGTTTTGATATTTAAGATAATACGCATGTTCCCAAACATCTACACCTAAAATCGGAGATTTACCCTGCCTGCCGGCAGGCACGGCTTCCATCCAAGGATTATCCTGATTAGGTGTGTCAGTAATCGACAGTTTCCCAACATCTGAAATAAGCCACGCCCATCCGCTTCCAAATCGTCCAATACCAGCTTTAGAAAAAGCCTCTTGAAACTTGGCAAAATCTCCAAACGTACTTTTTATCGCCTCTGCAACCCTTCCGCTAGGTTCTCCCCCTTTTTTCGGCCCCATTATCTGCCAAAAAAAGCTATGGTTTATATGCCCTCCCCCATTATTTCTGACTTTCGTTCTCACCTCGGCAGACACCTGATCCAAATTCTTCATCAATTCCTCCGGTGACATATTCAGAAATTTGTCTTGCCCCTTCAAAAACTCATTTAAGTTTGTCACATAGGCCCCGTGATGCTTGTCATGATGAATTTTCATCGTCTGCTCATCAATATAAGGCTCCAAAGCGTTATACGCATAAGGCAATTCAGGTAATGTAAACATAACTATCCTCCTTCGCTCTTATTATAATACTATTCTCCAAATTAAAAATACCTTATCTCCTCTTCCAGCATTATCCCAAACCTGTCATCTACTTTCTTTTTCAAAATGGCAGCCAGCTCTTTTACATCTTTTGCCGTCCCCTTACCTTTATTAATAAATAGATTGCCGTGATAGGCAGCAATTTCAATCCCACCCACTCTCATCCCCTTCGCCCCTACTTCAGCCAAAAGGTATCCCGCCGGAATTTTTCCTTCAATCACCACATCCTGATCAATCAATTCCAATGATTTTTTTGAAATATCGGCAACTAGTACATTTTTAAAAAAACTCCCCGGACATTTTATCCCCGGATGATATTTTGCTTCTCTTTTAATAATAATCTCTTTGGAAGTTTTTTGTAATTCTCCTTTATTCCCACTCTCAAACTTCAAAAATACTCTCAGCACAATAAAAGGTTTTTTTTTAAATATACTTTCGCGATACTCAAACTGACATTCATTGCGATTTAACCACCTTTTTATTTTCCCATCCCAAATCTCTATTCCCTCCACCACTTCTGAAATCGAATGTCCATAAGCTCCTGCATTCCCAACCACCGCTCCTCCTATAGTCCCAGGAATTCCCGAAAGAGCTTCTAATCCTTCTAATCCCCTTACTATACTAAGGTTTATCACATCAGAAAGACCCATTCCTGCTTCCACTATCAATTCCCGCACTTTCCCCGCATAATTCCCGCCCTTTATCTGAATGACGACTCCCGATAGTCCCTCATCCGGAAAAACCACATTACTCCCTCCGGCAAAAAGATGATACTTCCTTCCTGTTTCTTTTACCCATTTCAAAACCTCTATAATTTCCGCTGGTGTTGAAACCTGCACAAATTCCTCCGCCTTCCCCCCTATCCCAAATGTACTAAGTGAAGAAAGATCGACATTTTTTTTAATAGAAAAATTCATAAATATCTTCTAAAAGATTTTAGCTTTAAGATGTGAATTTGAGCTTTGACATTTGAGTTTTGAGTTTTAATTCGTGAACTCCTGCACAAACATCTCACCATATATTCCCCCATCAATTACCCCTATCCCTACCTTCCCAAATTCTGGCGACAAAATATTTGCCCTGTGTCCTGGGGAATTCATTAGACCTTGATGTGATAGTTGAACGTTTGGAGCAAGTGCCAGATTCTCCCCTGCTGCAATAAAAGAAATATTATATCTCTTCATCCTGTCAAAAGGTGACTCTCCCTCTGGGTTATAATGCGAAAAATATCCTCTGGCAAACATATCGCGAGCATAATCACGAGCCAAAGTCCGCAATGCCGCATCCAGTAAAAGCCGTGACAGTCCTTGCTTTATCCTTTCCTCATTCACCAAATTTAACATCGTTTCTTCCGCATTCTCATCAATCTTTACTTCTTTCTGTGTAAATCTTAAATCAACCTTTTCCTGTACCGCCGGATTAGGATTGACAGTAATAAAAGTTAAGGATTCATTGACGGCCTGTCCAAAAATATTATTTAATTCCCTCTCAATCCCCTGCGTCTTGGCTACCAACGGTCCACCCAGTTTGGATGAAACAATATCTTTTTTTATCCCTCCTTGTATGGGAAGAGCTACCAATAGAGTCAGAATAAAAGCCGTAAATACCACAGCCTCTCCCATCGCCGGAATAATGCTCAAAATTTTATTGGCAACAGATACCGTCCTTCCCAACTTTCTTTTTTCTATATTTTCCGCTATTTTTGGATACCAACGCTCATAAGAAAAAGAAATTAGCTTGGAAAACAAAACTTCCGCCACAAATCCCACCAGTAAAAATCCGGAAGCATTGGCAATACCCGGTGGTAAAGAAAAATTATCAACCAAAAGTGTTCCCACCCATTTATAAAGTTTCAAGGCCGAAAGAAATGATAAAAGAAATCCTCCCACATCCAAAAGCCCCAACAAAAATCCCCGGGAAAGTCCCTGATAAAAGTAATACCCGAATACTAAAAGAATCAAAAGGTCAATCCAATTACCTTTAAGTGATGGAAATATCATAAGCCGAATCTATATATTTTAGCATAGGATAGGTCTTTCTATCATATTGCTCAAATCTGCTACAATTACGTCTATGCAATTTCGCTTTACTAGGTTCAAAAAAAAATACTTAATTATATTTACCTTCTTTTTATTGCTGGTGGTACTCTACTATATTTTTATCCTCAAAGACCTACCCTCCCCCGAAAAACTTGGCCGCTACGAAGTGCCCCAAACCACCCTCATTCTCGATCGAAATGGAAAACTTCTCTATGAACTTTTTACCGGTGAAAATAGAAAGCTCGTCAAACTCAAAAATATTCCAAAATCAGTTCAAGAGACTACTATCGCCATAGAAGACAAAGATTTCTATCGTCATCAAGGCATAAACCCAGTCGGCGGAATTTTAAGGGCCACCTCCCAAATCGTCCTCAAGCGTCAACTCCAAGGCGGTTCAACTATAACCCAGCAGTTAATTAAAAGTGCCCTTTTAACACCAGAAAGGACAGTGGTTAGAAAAATAAAAGAGATAATCTTAGCTTTCTGGGCAGAAAGGTTATATACCAAAGATGAAATTTTGGAAATGTATCTAAATCAAGTTCCCTATGGCGGTACAGCCTGGGGAATAGAAGCTGCCTCAGAAACCTACTTTGCTAAAAACGTCAAAGATTTAAGTTTGGCTGAAGCAAGTTTATTAGCCGGTCTTCCCGCAGCCCCCACTCTATACTCACCTTTTGGTGCTCATCCAGAGTTGGCTAAACAAAGACAAAAAGAAGTCTTAACTAGAATGGTCGAAGATGGCTATATCTCAAAAAAGGAAGCAGATCAAGCTTTCAAACAAGAACTACAATACGCTCCTCAAACCACCAATATCAAAGCTCCTCATTTTGTCATGTATGTAAAGCAAGCTTTAGTCGACAAATACGGCGATAAACTTGTGGAGCAAGGAGGCCTAAAAGTCACCACTACTCTCGATCTATCCTTTCAGGAAGAAGCTCAAAAAATCGTCCGCGACGAAATAGAAGACCTCGCCCGCTACGACGTGGGTAACGGCGCAGCTCTAGTCACCAGACCCCCAACCGGTGAAATCCTTGTTATGGTTGGCTCCAAAGACTACTTTGCCTCCGATTCTGGCAATTTCAATGTCACTACTTCCCTTCGCCAACCTGGGAGCGCTTTCAAACCGATAAATTATGCCATAGCATTAGAAAATAAAAAAATTACCCCCGCCACCCTTTTTCTTGATACACCTACATGCTTTCTCGTCGCCGGCCAAAAACCCTATTGTCCTGTCAATTATGATGGCAATTTCCACGGTCCAGTCCAGACCCGCTTTGCCCTCGGCAACTCATACAATATCCCCGCCGTCAAAACCATGGCCATAAATGGCGTCAAAGACGTCATTGCTTCATCCTCAGCCATGGGAATAACCTCATTCAAAGATCCATCTCGTTATGGCCTCTCTCTCACTCTCGGTGGCGGCGAAGTTTCCATGCTCGACATGGCCACGGCCTTCGGCGTCTTTGCCAATACCGGTATTAGAAAAGATCTAGTTGCCATCCTCAAAGTAGAAGACAGAAATGAAAAAGTCCTTGACCAGTTCCAGGATCCCAATTTTATCAAAGATATCACTACCCTTCTTTCCGCTCCTTCCTCTATCCTTATCAATGGTCCCAGAGTCCTCTCTCCCGAAACCTCATTTCTCATTTCCCATATTCTTCTGGATAATAATGCCAGGTCTTCTGCCTTTGGTACATCCAATCAACTCGTTATCCCAAATAAAGCCGTCTCTGTCAAAACAGGCACTACAGACGATAAAAGGGATAATTGGACTATTGGTTTTACGCCTAATTTCTTAACAGTTGTTTGGGTGGGAAATAATGACAATTCACCCATGAATCCCTATCTTGCCTCCGGTATAACTGGTGCTGCCCCCATCTGGAATGGAATCATGCGTCAAACCGTTAAAAACCAACCCGACCTCTGGCCTAAACAACCGTCAGGCATCGTCGGCGCCCAAGTCTGTTCACTCACAGGCCAATCTACCCCCAATCCGCCCATTTCCGGCGGAGATCCCAACGCTCCCGATCAAGGCTGTCAAACCCGTTTTGAATACTTCATCAAAGGCACAGTTCCCCAAAACCCCGAAGTACTTCGCCAACACATACTCATAGACAAAGCAACAGGTCAACCAGCCTCCCCTAGTCAAACCGAAAATACCGAAATGCAAGAACACCAAGTCATAAAAGACATGTTTGGCATCCTTTGCCTCGACTGTCCCGGAGGCAATCCTCCTCCTACCAATGTCCGCCTCTAAATTTCTGCTTGAAAGAGCCTATAACATATGATATAGTTCGACCTCAATGGTCGATCTCATCCTCACTATCCTTATCCTTCCGCCGTATTTATTAAAAAAAATCGGCGACGGCGTAATTCTCATCTTTCAAAATATCATCAAAAAAGCCAAAATTCCCCCCACTAAGGTTGTCTTTGCCCCCAAAAAACCTCTAACTCTGCCCAAAATTTCTCTACCATCAATTAGCCTCCCTCACATTCGTATCACACTCCCCGAGATAAAAACTCCCCCCATCTCTCTTAAAATTAAATACTTCGCCATCGGAGCTCTTTTTACTATAATTTTTGTATTCATTCCTTACAATTTTTATATCCTCATTTCATCCCTTCCCAATCCGCAAACATTGACCATAAGAAATATTCCCGTCACCACCAAAATCTTTGATCGCCACGGTAGCCTCCTTTATGAAATCTACGCCGACCAAAATAGGACTCCCATCGCCCTTAGCCAAATTCCTGATACCATCAAAAAGGCTACTATTTCGATAGAAGACCAAGATTTTTATCGCCATTATGGGTTTTCCGCCAGAGCCATAACCAGGGCCCTGCTTGTCGATCTTCAAGGCGATAAACTCCAAGGCGGTTCAACTATAACCCAGCAGTTAATTAAAAGTGCCCTTTTAACACCAGAAAGGACAGTGGTTAGAAAAATAAAAGAGATAATCTTAGCTTTCTGGGCAGAAAGGTTATATACCAAAGATGAAATTTTGGAAATGTATCTAAATCAAGTTCCCTATGGCGGTACAGCCTGGGGAATAGAAGCTGCCTCAGAAACCTACTTTGCTAAAAACGTCAAAGATTTAAGTTTGGCTGAAGCAAGTTTATTAGCCGGTCTTCCCGCAGCCCCCACTCTATACTCACCTTTTGGTGCTCATCCAGAGTTGGCTAAACAAAGACAAAAAGAAGTCTTAACTAGAATGGTCGAAGATGGCTATATCTCAAAAAAGGAAGCAGATCAAGCTTTCAAACAAGAACTACAATACGCTCCTCAAACCACCAATATCAAAGCTCCTCATTTTGTCATGTATGTCAAGGAGCTACTTGAGAAAAAATATGGCACCCGGTTAGTAGAACAAGGTGGACTACGTGTCACCTCTAGCCTAGATCTTCCCCTGCAAACAAAGGCAGAAGAAATAGTTAACAAGCAAATAGTACAACTACAAGGATTAAGAGTCGGAAACGGCGCCATCCTGGGCACCAATCCCAAAACGGGTGAAATTCTCGCCATGGTTGGCAGCAAAGACTATTTTGACCTTGAACATGATGGCAACGTCAACGTCACTACCTCTCTTCGTCAACCAGGATCCGCCATTAAAGTCGTAAATTATGCCGCCGCCCTAGAACGAGGCTATACTGCCGCCTCCATCCTCGATGATTCTCCAGTCTCCTACGCCTTACCCGGACAACCTCCCTATTCTCCCGTCAATTATGACGGCAGATTCCATGGCAGAATTCCCCTGCGTCTTGCACTAGCCAATTCTTACAATGTCCCCGCCGTTAAAGTTTTAGCCTCTCTTGGCGTTACCACTATGATTGATAAAGGTAAATCAATGGGTATCACATCTTGGGAAGGACAAGAAAATCGCTTTGGCCTCTCCCTTACATTAGGCGGCGGAGAGGTCACCATGCTCGAAATGGCCAAAGTCTACGGAACACTTGCCAATAAAGGTCTCACCACAGAACTCCATCCCATACTCGAAGTCACAGACTATCGAGGATCCGTCCTCGAAAATAATGCCAGTGGACAATCTTCTCAAATTATCTCTCCAGAAGTTGCCTTTATTCTTTCCGATATTCTCTCTGACAATCATGCACGCTCACAAGCATTCGGCACCAACTCCGCCCTCAATATATCTGACAAAGCAGTCGCCGTCAAAACGGGCACCACCAATGACAAAAAAGATAATTGGACCATCGGTTTTACTCCCTCCTATGTCGTCGTAACTTGGGTAGGCAACAACGACGGCACCCCCATGCATCCACAACTCACTTCAGGCATAACCGGCGCCGCCCCTATCTGGAGAGAAATGATGCTCACTATTTTAAAAAACCGTCCCAATGAGTCATTTCTCAAACCAAACAATATTGTCTCAATCCCTTGTTATGGAAAAATTGAACATTTTGTAAAAGGTACCGAACCAAAAAGAGGCTGCGCCCCACTCCCAACACTCTCCCCCACTCCATAAAATTTTCAACAATTTTGCATTTTGCCTGCCCTGCCGGCAGGCGGGCATTTTAAATTTTGCATTTTCCTCACGTGTGCCTATCCGCCACTTTCGACGCCGCATAAGAATCAGGCTTAGTCTTAACCGGAAATCCAGAACCCCTTATCATTCCTACAATCTCTGTAATCAAAGTCCGCGTCTCTCCGGTGTGGCCAATATCAACGTGGATCTCCACATCAAACCTCCCAATTCCATCATTTTTAAATAGATGCAATAGCTCATCAGCCAAAGTCAAAGATAACGTTGCCTCCTGATACATCCTGGTCCTTAAAACATACTTTTTTTTATCATGATTTCTCCTCCAGAAATAAATACCCCCACTCCCCACTCTATGTACAACTATGGCGCTTATAAACTCAGTTCCCTGACCATTTTTTGGCTCCGAATCAGTTCCCACAATTAAGCGGTACTGCCTATTTGGCTCTTTTTTCAAAAACAATAAAACTTTTGCTCTTACCCCATCCAAATCCAAAACCCCATATGTAGCACTATTAAAATGTCCATTTCCTTTCATAGTTTCGCAGACATGAATTTTACCATACAATAGAACTTGTTTCATAATCTGCTTTCGTAACGAAAGTCCAGAGATTCGGCAAACTGGTAAGAAGCGAGCTAAGGGGAGTATATGGTAAATATACTTCTAGGAGATTCGAACCCTGCCTGCCTTGCCTGCCGGCAGGCTGGCCGGCAGGCAGGCAGTTGCAGCAGAATATATGGACTTGCAGTAGAAAGAAAGGTTTTGAAATAAGTTCTAAAACTAAATGGTAAAAATTATCTTTCTTTTTTTATTTTTATTGATCTTTCCTATCTCCATTAAGGCTCAAGCGCCTCAAAACCTTCCCATTCTCTCTATTGCCTCTCCCAAACAAGACTCCATCATCTTCGGTACTTCGGCTACCCTCTCCTTTGTCGTCGGAAATTTCAAATTTGATGCTGGCAGAGTTCTCCTTTGGTTAGATGAGTCAAATCCAGAAAACGCCAACGGGGAAATACTCACCTCTCAATCTAATATTGCTCTCACCTCTCTCCCAGAGGGAAAACATACCATCCTTCTTGAAGTGGTCAAAAAAGATAACACTTCTTATAAGCCCAAAATCACCAAAAAAGTAGACTTTTTTGTTAAACACCCTCCACCAACCCAATTTCCCTCACCAACCCCCAGTTCCCTACTTGAAAATTTAAAACAAAACATCCGTCTGGAGGCAGTATTATTTATAATTGGGGGAATCCTTGTAATTCTAGGTTTTGTTGTCTTTATGCTCTCCCAGCTTGACAAAAATCCCAGAGTTTGATATTATAGGATCTTCTATGTCAACCAGAGTCATCGTTGCCCTATTGGCAATTATTATTATCATCATTCTTCTTCTCACCAGCCAACGTTTCACTGCTGGCCTCAGAAGTCGCTTTTCTGGCCTCTTCCCAGGCATCCGACCAATTACTACCACAACTCCCAGCCCAACTAAGCTCGCAGGCCTACTTACTCCCACACGCACCCCCACTCCTACCAAATCAAGCTTTGGACAAGTATCGGGTGATTCACAAACCACAACCAAAGGCGGAAAGCCTGTCTCTCAAACACCTGCCACAGGGGGAAGTGAATTGGCTCTTCTAATTATTTCTTCCGGAGCTGGAATTGGCTACGCCTTAAGAAAACTTACTTAGCTTCCTTCTTCTCTTCTTTCGGGGTTTCGACAACATGAGGTGCAATAGGTGCTTCTTCGCTAACTTTACCCTCCTCCACAGGAGCTGCTTCAGTAGCCGCGAGAGCTGCTGCTTCAACCTTTGCCGCTTCTTCCTCGGCAGCCTGTCTCTCCGCTTCCTTGGATACAAGAGGAGCAACTTGAACAATCGTCGTTTCGGCAGGTGTCAATATTTTTACCGCCGCCGCTATTTTAATATCAGCTACTTTTATCAATTGATCTATTTCTGTTAGTTTATTTACATCAATATCTATCCTCTCAGGCAAATCTCCAGGCAATGCCTCCACTTCTACTTCCGAAATTTGCTTTAACAATACCCCAATTTTATTTACCACCGCGGGCGCCTCTCCCACAAACTCAATTGGTACATGAGTCGTCACTTTTTCCTTCAAGGAAACTTGTAAAAAATCTACATGAATTGGTTTAGAGTAAACGGGATCATAGGCAATGTTGTGAATAAGAACCGGCCGCACTTCACCATCCACCCCCACTTCTACCAGCCCAGTTTCCCCAGCCTTTGAAAATATATTCAAAAAATCAGCTGCCGCCACTTCAATTGCTATAGATTTCACTTTTTTTCCGTAGATATTTGCAGGTAAAATTCCCTGTTTTCTCAGGTTTTTGACTTTTCTACCCGTCACAGTCCTCTTTTTTGCCTTTAAAGAATATTTTTCCATATCTTTAGAACATCACATTTTATCGACAAGAATAGCAAAAGTCAATTGGCGAGATCCCTTTTTTTGCGCGCACAGCGGCGGGCCCGGCCGTGCCGGGCAGTCGAGCCTGCCTGCCGGCAGGCAGGCACGGAAAAAAACGGGGTCGAGCCAATTAGTTATCTACTTTTAATATCAAACACAAATATCCTATCTACCGCCGAATCAGTAATAAGCGAATAAATTCCGCCATCATTATTAGGTTTAAAATTGCTTGGACTCACATTAATCGTCACAGGAAATTTAAATGTCAAATCCACACTCCCTTCTCTTTCCCCCGGCTGCTTTGCCAAAAAAAATTGATATGCTGACAAAGTCTTAGGATAAATACTTTCATAATTGATCACAATCTCTCGTGACGATTGAGATGGTACCTCCACAAAAAAGCCTAATTCTCTTTTATCACTACCATAAGACGCCAAAGAAACTTCTCCAATAATTGATTGACCATCGATAGTTACGTCCGTTACCGTCACCATCGCCGGCATAAATATCCTGATATAGTTTTTATAAGCCCCCGCCGGAAATACATCTGCCGGACTTTCATTGACATAGGCCAAATTTACCCTCGTCACCATCTTTCCGCTTTCATCAAATAACTTCTCAATTGTGGTCCTCTTTGACACATAGAGATTTGCCTTATTGACGCCCAAATTTGCATCGATAGCCAAAAAATAATCGGCAAAACAATTATCCCTCACGCACGAAACATCAACCACTCTTCCTCCCCACCCCGCCCCTTCAATCATTTTCTGTAAATTATTATCGGAAGAATTCAACAAAATATCTTTTCTTTCTAAAGATTCCCTCAAACTCAAAATTATGGACATATAATCTACTTGTTTACTCTCCAAAACCTCATAGACAATCGCATTTCCCACACTTCTTAAATAATCCCTCTTTGCCGTCGATCCAGGAAAAAATCCTTCTTGAGCATATGTCGTCGCCTTTAGTAAAAAATTGTCGGCATTTACTTCTTCACGGTAATCAGGTACATATACTCCATCCAAATCATCCAAAAGTCTCGTCACTAAATTAAGATTAATTGCTGCCACTCCATCGACTTTCTCCCCAGTCTCTCTTTCCAAAAACCACATCGCCTGTTGCGCTGAAATTGAAAAATCAGGATCAAAATTGCTATCCCTCAAAAACCAGTTTGGTTGTTGCAAATAATTTCGAATAGGAGTTGGCGGATCGACATGAGCCTTCAACTGTCCATCAGCTTCATAGACATCGTAAAAGGTATAATTTAAAATCTTCCCCTGATTTCCCCTCACCAATGCATATGATCCAATAAATCCTCCAGTAGGCCGCAGTTCCGTATTATTTTGAAAAAGTACAAGATATGTCAATTTTTCTTTACCAAAAAGGGCTTTCTCAATCATAGGCATTGCTTTTTGGCCAAAGTCAACCGCTTCTAAAATATCGTCAATTTTTTTCTCATATACATTTTTATCTAAAAAGGGGACAGGAATAGACTCAAATTCCTTCCTAAATTTATTTAAATTCTTTTTTAAAACAATAGTACCATCATTTACCTTTTTAAATCTATTTTTTATTTCCAATAAATCTCCTGATTCAAGCACATCTCGCCATATTAATAAATCTTTCCTCACCCCCATCACATCATTTACCACCAGCCTCCCTCCTTCAAAAAAATTTACATAATCTTGATACAAAGGTATAGGAATCATCATTTTTTTCTCCAGTTTAACCAAATTTTCATAAGCAGAAAAATTTTTCTCCAACCCCTCAAAATCTCCCCTCGATAGAAAAAAGAATGCAGCCCTCATTTGCATCATAGACAAAACAAATAATGCCACAATGATCAAAACAGGCGAAATAAAAATAAAAAACAGCAATCCAATCTTTGTAAGCCTTCCCAAGTTAAGCGACAGTCGCATTGGATATTTTATCTTCTTCGCGGCCGGTTGAATAATGGGTTCTTTGCTAATATCAACCACCTTTCCCAAATCACTATTAAACATCGCCCAAAGACAACTCTCCGCAAGACTGTCTACATTCCACGAACTCATCTCTCCAATTTTTAATAATTTTATATTTTCAGATTTTGTTACCAACTTCTCCAACCTATCCAAAATTTTTTTCGGATGTCTTTCTAACACAATCAAAACTTTTGTCTCTTTGAAAGATTTCTTTGTAAAAAGTGAAGACGCATTCTCAAAATCACTAAAAACAAAAAGATATGTTAATTTTGGCGAAATAGATAAAAGGCTAGGGGAAACAAAAACTTCACTACCTTGCTTTTCCAACTTCTTCTTAAGATTCTCTACATACTCTCCCTCTCCCACTATTCCGCAAGTTTCAGCTTGTCCTACAACTTCAGTTTTCCACCAAGATTTAATTCTCATCATATATAAATTATTCTACAAGATTTAAAAGAAAATCGCTGCGGGAATTACCAAATTTGAATCAAATTTAGGGTGAAATTCGGCGTGTGAAAATTTTTTCGGGCATAACCCACGTCATGGAAATAATGGTAGAACAAACAAAGCAAAATAAAATAGGCTACAGTAGCTTCAAAATTTATTTTGAAATTTCTAATTCAAAGCAAAAATAGAAATGATCTAACCAATAGCTTCAGCTATCTAAAGCACGATTGACCAACCGATCGGCTTCCCAATTTTTTTCTCTTGGTATAAAAGTATAAGAAACATTTCCACCTACTTCCTGTTCCAGCTCCCTTATCTTTACCAATAGTTCCCGCAGCTTTGCCTCCTTCACTTTAAATAGTCCATTCAATTGATTAACTACCAAATTTGAATCAAGAAAAAAATTCTTTTTTGTCTCATTGGAAAATTGGAAAATTGGAAAATTGCTTTTTATCCACTTTAAAGCTTCTCTCACCGCCGTATATTCGGCCACATTATTAGTCGTCTCCCCAATTCTTTTCCCAATCTCTTTTATCTTGTATCCTTTATCATCCTTCACTACCACCCCAATTGCCCCCGGCCCCGGATTCCCCCTCGCCCCTCCATCAGTAAAAACTAAAAGTTGCATAGCTCTACTATAGCAAATATGGTAAAATCAAGTACATGCTAAATTGGAATGTCGATGAAAAGCGAACAAAAAAAGAAGATCCCGAGGGATACAAACTATGGAGATTGGAACAACTTCTCAATTATGGCTTCGAAAAAGGCGAAATAGATATAAATGAACTTAAAAAAAGTTGGCCTAAAATAAAACATAATATCGATCCCTACATAGCCAGGTTTACTGAATTTCTCTTATGGGGAAAACTATACTCACTTCCAGACAATTTAAATTCCTGGAACTGGCCGCCAAGGAAAAAGAAATAATACGCTGGTATTATCTCACAGGCGGCACAGCCTTGGCAGAATTTTTCTTAAAACATCGTCTATCCGATGATATTGACCTATTCACCACCTCAGATGTAAATGATCTCGAGACGGATAAAATTATAAAAAAAGCACTGGAAGTCCTCAATGCAAAAAAGTTTACCAAAAGGAAAATTTCAGGCCTCTATACCTACCAACTCATCTTTGCCGACGGATCGATTCTTAAAATAGACTTCAACAATTACCCATTCAAACAGATTGAACGTGGCCTAAAGTGGAGAGGTCTCAACATTGACAGCTATTATGATATCGCAGTCAACAAAGTCAATACCATTCTTGGAAGACTTCAAATCAGAGATTTTATCGATCTTTATTTTATGTTGAGAGAAGAATATTTTTCTTTAGAACAACTGATTACTAGGACAGAAGACAAATTCAATATCAAAGTTGATCAATATTATCTTGCCAGCCAATTCTTTAAAATAATCGATTTTCCTAGGGTTTATCCCAAAATGCTCAAACCCTTCTCCTTTGAAAAAATTCAGGAGTTTTTCAAAAAGGAAGCCAAACGTTTAGGTAAAAGCTCTTTATAAGGTTATTTCTGCACCGAGGATTGTTTTTTGGCAGATGAATGCATCGAGTCAACAATCTTCAGAAGTCTTCCTACTTCATTCCAGTTATCAGCCTCTGCGTCCTTGTATATCTGTTCCCAAGCAGCTAGTCCCTCATTTGATTTTGATTTTTTATACTCCTCAAGTTTATTTTTATATACAGAGAGAAGAAATCTCTTTTTAAATTCCAAAGCCAAAAGAACGACTTTTGCCTCAAAGTGGGGGATACGGTCTTTATAAAATTGATCAACTTTTTCAGGAGTTACATCCGGTGAGGCTAATAATTTTTTCATCGCTTCATCATCTTCAGGTTTAAGTTCAGTACTCAATGCCTCTCCCAAAATCTGGGCATAAGTCTGCATATACGTCGACAGCATCTTTTCCTTAAACTCATCATTAAAATGATGAGCCAGGACGGCATCTAGTAAATCTAAATTGTATAAATCTATCAGTGCCATAATATTTATTTATTTAAATTGTGGCCCAACAGGATATGAAATAGGGCCACCTGGACCTGGAATAGTTGTAAAACCCGGTCCCTTTGGAGGAAGTGCACCTACCGCTCCACCCCCACCAAATATACTATTCCACAAACCCTGCGCAGGAGTCACAATTGTATCTTTTAACCAAGTAGCCACTCCGCTTAAATTGAGACTATTTAACCAGGCAGGTATATTGGATGAAATCGCAGCTACACCGGCTCCAA
>CAZJBV010000007.1:59315-60448 GCA_964544585.1 uncultured Gammaproteobacteria bacterium
AGACTATTTAACCAGGCAGGTATATTGGATGAAATCGCAGCTACACCGGCTCCAACCGCTTTTAGCCCCTCGGCAGCAAGCGGTATACCTGCCATCCCTAACGCCACCGCTCCAGCCGCCTTAAGCCCAGTTACTCCAGCTACCCTCAGTGACTGACTCGACCACAAAGAAAACTCCATCGTATTCAAAATCCTCGGCAAACTAGTCTGCCGGAATATTTGCCTTTGCCCCTCAGTTGGAATTTTTCGTTCATAAAGCTTCTTTGCCATCCTATAAGCATCATGCATCCTCTCTTTCATCATCAGTTCCTTGTCAGAAAGCTGCATATTATGTTCATCTATCATCTGTGCCTTTAGCTCTTGAAATACTCCCCTCGAAATCAACCACTCTATTCTATCACGACTCCCAACCGTCATATTATCAACCCATGCATCTTGCTCTGCTTGACCTCGTCTATATCTTCTTTGACCAGTGTTTTGATCGATGTCCCATCCACCCGTCATTTGATCATATAGTCTAAGCAGTTGCTGTGTATTCCTATCCTCCTTAAAAAAAGCTCCCTTGACAAGCCTACTTTCCCCACCATGAAGAATTCTCGAAAAAAGCCCCCTATCTTCGCTTCTATTCATAAACTTCGCCGCCTGCGAAAAAGCATTCTCTCCCATGATTCTATTGGCCACAGATACAACAGGTGAAAGGAGTGCGGCAAAAATACCTGCTCCGGGAATAGCTGACAACATCTCAGTCATTGGCCTTGTTGCAGCAGTACCAGCTGCTACCATCAAAGGTAGTGCCGCAGCTCTTACCCCACTCATTCTTCGAACTTCCCCAGTATCAATCCCACTACCTAATAACACATCTTTCATCGCCTTCAGACTGCGATCAACCGCATCCCCGGTCGTTGCCGGAAAAGAAGGCGCTTCCGGGTAGTAAAATTTTCTCAACCTCTCTTCATCCCCACGCTTTGCCTCAGCTTGTCCTTGTTGTCCCGCCTCAACCTGTGCAGCTACCTGGTCTTGCCTTCTTTGCTCTCGCCTCTGTTCTCGTTGGTTTTGATTAGCAGCCTGGCCTTGTCCCCCTGCCTCCGCCGCTGCATCTGTTGCGCCTGCCATATAAAATTAAGCATTGCATAA
>CAZJBV010000008.1:0-12847 GCA_964544585.1 uncultured Gammaproteobacteria bacterium
CTATCGAAATGTCGAGGTGGCGGAATTGGCAGACGCGCAGGGCTTAGGACCCTGTGAGCCTTAAAAGCTCGTGGGGGTTCAACTCCTCTCCTCGACACACAAGGAGATCAGATGGGTATGCGCGAGCCGCGAATGGCCGCGCGGCGAGCGCATCAAACGGTAAATTCGGGCAAAACTCAATTCGTTTATTCTGCAGCAAGAAGTTCGAGCCGACTTTTTTTGCGATGACTGAAAGTTCATCGCAATTATTTTTTCTGCGCGCGATTTTGGCCGCATCTGCGGCCACATTTAGAAATTTCCTCATAGGTTCGAGCCAGTTACTTCCTTTTGTCTTAATTTCGATAATTTTTTCTTTTAAAATTATTTTTTGTTGAATCAGTTGATCTTTTTTAGACTGATAGCCTTCGGTATCAACTATTTCTTCCAAGTAAGATTCGAGTAACTTGTCCAATTTCTTTTCAACTGCTTCAAGGGAAATTGTTGAGCGGGCAAGCTCAATTTTAACCTCGCCTTTTTCTTTGATTTCATCTTTCTTTAAAAGTTCAAGCATTTTATTAACCCAAACCTCAGATAATGCGACGCTTGCTACAATTTCCCTTAATTGCGATTCAACATCATCTTTTGTGACATAAGGCTGAGAGCAAACTCCTTTTTTCTTAACACAACGATAATAAATATAAGTAGCTTCTCTATTAGTCGTTTTGTAAAACTTTTTGTGGCTCTCAGCAGTAATGAAAGAATCGCAATTTTTGCATTTTATAAAGCCAGTAAAATCAAATTCGTGTTTTTGAGGCTTCCTATTGTACTTTTTGGCAATTACTTCTTGAGCTTGGTCAAATAACCTCTTTGAGATAATGGGTTCGTGTTTACCTTCGTAGGTTTCACCTGCATATGTAAAAACTCCGTAGTATAAATTTCTCGTAAGCATCTCACGAATTTGATTGTAGTGAAGTGGCCTGTCATTTTTTCTTTTTACTTCGTGCCTGAACAAATAGTTTCTAACTTCTCTCATAGAAGCAAACTCACTTTTTGAAAATTTTTCAAAAACAGTTTTTACAAGTTTTGCTTGTTCAGGCACTACTTTTAAAGACCGAGTATTTCGGTCATTAACATAGCCAAATGGAGCAAACCCAGGCCACTCACCCTGCATGGCTTTAAAATGCAACCCCCTTTTGACATTCTGGGAAAGATTATCTACATAATACTTGCTCTGCCCAAATGCGATTGAGAGCATAAATTTGCCTTGTGGAGTATTGTCAAACCAGTGAGTAGGAAACTTTAAATCCTTTAACTTTCCCTCGTCAATCAAGTAGATAATCTTTCCGCCGTCTATTGAATTACGAGCTAAACGATCTGGATTCCATGAAACTATTCCGTCAACCAAGCCTCCCTCAATTTTTCTAATTAAATCTGCAAATACTTTCCGACCAGGGATCTTAGCAGTTTGCGCTTCTGTCAAAAACTCAACTATTTCAAGATTTTCTCTTTGCGCAAACTGCTTTAGCTCGTAAATCTGTTGGTCGATCGAAAGGATCTGTTTTTCCTTCTCGTCAGTTGATTTTCTACAGTAGGCTATGTATTTCATAATTTTTTGCATTTTTATTTTTTTCTTACTTCAAATAAACGAATTGAGTTTTGCCCGAATTTACCGTTTGATGCGCTCGCCGCGCGGCCATTCGCGGCTCGCGCATACCCATCTGATCTCCTTGTGTGCTCTACATATATCCAAATTCGAACGTATTTCAAGGAAGCGGCGGTTGCCGCCATCCAACCGCCGCACTATCTTTAAGCTCGGCCTTTGGCCTCGCAAAAAGTCGGCTCGAATATCGCCGTTAGGCGAAAAATAAAAATGCAAAAAATTATTAAAGAGCTTATTATCTCGGAATTTTAGTAATATATTCCAAAATTGATGATGGCAAATTCCTTAGTGATAATTCTGTAATATATGGATCAATTCTCGCATCACCTTTAGCTTGTAAGGTATATTCTGATAACAAATCTTTAAAATGAGATTTACATATTAAATCTACAACTCTCTCTTTTTCCCAATGCGATAATCTGTACTGCTGAACAATATTGGTTTCAATACCAATATGGACTCCCTCATGAATAGCTGTTCTCTTTGGCTGCCATTTTTGATTTGTTGATACGATTATTTTTCCAGACCCCTCATCATAACTGCCAAGTGTTCCAAATCTTGTAAGTGCAATCTCATACTTTGGAAAAATTTTAAAACCCCATAAAGTATGAAGCTTTTCAAACTTGGGGAAGGCTTGTTCAATAATTGGTCGATCGGCCTCCACGGCGCGTAATCTTTCCGAGTATGCTGCCTCATCATAAACTTCCTTCTTAAAAATCTCTCTTGTTTCTTGTGAGTCCAGTTGAGCAAGATCCGCACCTGTTTGTGTCAGTTCTTGGAATACGGAATGAGATGGTAAATCCAGCTTGTACCCGTTCTCTGTGTACCATGGTAATTTGCGTAGGTAAAATGATACTCTGTCATATTCCTCATCAGGTGTCTGAGGACGAATTATTAATTCTGTTTGAGAAATTTCTCTATGATCAGGCGTTGTATTACTATGTAGTTTGGTTTCCATGTATCAAATTGTACTAAATTTTTGTATAATTTGCTTGCCTAGCAAGCATAAATCGCGCGCAGAAAAAATAAGCGAGGCCAAAGGCCGAGCTTAAAGATAGTGCGGCGGTTGGATGGCGGCAACCGCCGCTTCCTTGAAATACGTTCGAATTTGGATATATGTAGAACACAAAAGGAGATCGGAAGGGTAGGTAAAGAAATACGTTCGAATTGTGTTATAGTTTATAATTAATTTATGACAAAAAAAAATGCCTTTAAATCCTGGAAAGAAAGCGCGGCTGACGCTTTAGACACGGCCGAGAAGCTTTTTGACAATAAAAAATATCATCATTCTCTTTTTTTTCTGCATTTGGCAATCGAAAAGTTGCTTAAAGCTCTGCATCAAAAAAAGAAAAATGAACCAGCCCCACCCCTCCATAATCTTTCCCGATTGGCAAAGCTAAGCAACATTAATCTCGATTTAGAAAGTGAAAAACAATTAAGAGAGATTTCTTCCTTCAATGTCTCCGCTCGATATGACGATTATAAGTTCAGTTTTCATAAAAAGGCTACCCGTGATTACGCCTCAAGATGGTTAGTTATAGGAAAAAGCCTATATCAAAAATTTTTATCACTTATATGAAAGATGTCATTTCAAAAACTAAATTATTTGTTCAGAAGGTTAAAGAATCTGGTATAAAGGTAAATCATGCTTATCTTTTTGGCTCTTATGCAAAGGGGAGCGCTAAATCTTATAGTGATATTGACGTTTGTATTGTCTCACCCAATCTGGGACGTGACTTTACAGAAGAAATGGTGAAACTAAATACAATTTCTGATAATGTTGATTCTCGTATAGAAGCAATTCCATTTAACGAAGAAAGATTAAATGATCCTTATGATCCCCTAGCTTTTGAAATCCGCAAACACGGAATACTGTTGTCTTAAACGTCTTGCCGCGCCTCCGAAAAAGTCGGCTCGAAATTCCGCCGAAAGTGGAAAAATTTGTCAATATGAAAGGACTATAAAAATCTGGTTGACAAGCAAACTTTTGAGCAATTTGATAAAATACTCAAATGGCAACATCCACCATTAAACAACTACCCAAGCAAACCGTCGAGATAGAAATGGTTCTTCCTTGGGAAGAGATAAAATGGGAGTATCAAAAAGTCTTTGACGAAGTTGCCAAGGAAATGGAACTGCCTGGATTCAGAAAGGGTAAAGCCCCCAAAAAACTGGTCGAAGAAAATATAAACCGCTCCAAAGTCTACGAGGAAGTGTTAAAAAGAGTCGTTCCAAAGGTCTATGCTGATGCGATTAAACAAAATAATCTAGAACCCATCTCCTCACCAAAAGTAGAAGTTCTAGAGGCAAAGGAAAATATTCCCTGGAAATTAAAAGCCACCATCGCTCTTAAACCAAAAATCAACCTCAAAAACTACAAAGCAAAGATGGGACAATTGAATAAAAGTAAAAAAGCTAATATTTGGATACCCGGCAAAGATAAACAAGAAGACCTGCCTGCCGGCAGGCAGGACAAAAAGGATACCAAGGCCTCAATTGGAGAAATCATGGATATACTCGTGTCAGAAGTAGAAATAGAACTTCCGGACCTGCTCGTCACGGAAGAGATAAATAAGCTACTTTCTAGCCTTATAGATCAAACCGCCCGCCTTGGCATGACAGTCGAACAATATACCCAAGCCAAAGGCACAACTACCGCGCGCCTTCGCGACGATTATAGAAAAGAGGCTATCAAAAACCTCACCGTAGAGTTTGCTCTAGCCGAGATTGCCGATAAAGAAAATATCACCGTTACACCTCAAGATATAGAAAACCTTATAACCAAAGTGGAAAAGAAAGAGGAGCAAGATAAACTTCGCTCCCAAAGCTATTATCTTGCCCATCTTATTAGACAGCAAAAGACCATTGACTATTTATCCTCTCTTTAGACCTACAAAATTTGACTTTACCTCCTTTATATAGTATATAGGGGGTATAAACATGACTTCATCCCCCAAAAACCAAAAAAGAAACCCTGCACCCTTTGAAACTCCAGAAAAACTAAGGGATAGTGCCGCGAGCATATTAAATCCGGTTAGGATGCTCGACCAACTTTTTGGCAAACCCGTTTCAACTCCAGAATCTTATTCCACTCCCTCAAAACAGGAAAAACCAAGCCGCAGAACATATCAAGAAATGGTCGTTTTCATGTATACCAATCGCAAGGAGGAAGTCAAACTCAATAACGAAATGCACGAAATAAAGAGCATTCTCGATACATTAAAAAGACAAGTCAAGCTCCTGGAAAAATCTGAAAAAGCATTAGTTTCCCAAGTCACCAAGATTCAGGTCGAACAGCTTCCCCAAAAACCAGGCGTATATTATCTTCGCTTTTTTGAATGGTTGATAAGCTTGGTAAGACAAATAAGGGCCAAAGTAGAAGAGGGGAGAACTTGGCTTCAGGCAATGTCGACTAAAAAGAAAAAAATGGGTTACTGGAAAATGTACAAAAAACACGGCACTACATTTGGCCTTTCCCACGAGAGAACACTTGCCACCCAATCCGGCTAACTCATTGTAACATTCTCCATTGTATCATTGTTTCATTTCCATCTTGACATTTTTCCATAATTTTATAAAGTATTATTTATTTTTCAAAACTAGACGCTAGACGCTAATTTCTAGACGCTAGACTGTCCGTGAACGTAGCATTTACTTACAACGTCAAACATACCACTCCATCCAAAAATTTATCTGCCCAAAGCGAGGCAGAATTTGATTCCCCGGAAACCATAGAAGCAATTAAAAAGGCTCTCGAGAATGCTGGTCATACCGTTTTTCCTATCGAAGCCGACGAAAATGCTTACTCCAAATTTCTTTCCTTAAAAGCCAAAATCACGATTGTTTTTAATATTGCCGAAGGAATAAGAGGCGAATCCAGAGAATCACATATTCCAGCTATACTGGAGATACTCGATATTCCATACACTCATTCAGGAATCCTTGCGCAATCAATAACTTTAGATAAAGCGCTTACCAAAAAAGTTCTTTCCTTCCATGGCATCAAAACACCCAAATTTTTTCTTGTTAGAAGAAACGATCAACTGAGGGAAATCGACTCTATTGATCTATCTTTTCCCCTCATCGTCAAACCAAATGCCGAGGGCTCCAGTAAAGGCATCTTTAGCGAAAATTTAGCCTATGACAAAGTCAAACTCGCCGAACGCATCCGCTGGCTGCTCTCGAAATTCCGCGAGCATGTACTTGTTGAAGAATTTTTAAGAGGTAGAGAATTTACCGTCTCTATGCTCGGCAATCCTCCCAAAATACTACCAATTGTCGAGCAAAACTATGCCATCTTCCCCGAAAACATGCCCCACTTTGCCTCCTACGAAGCCAAATGGCTCTTTGAAGACAGCCTGCCAAATCCTCATGAAGCATACTTTTGTCCTCCGGATATTGATACTAGCTTGCAAAACAAAATTGAAGATATATGTTTTAAAACCTGGGAAGCATTGGAATTAAAAGATGTTTGTCGCATTGACCTAAGATTCGATAATTTAGAAAACCCAAGCATATTAGAGGTAAATACACTTCCTGGACTTATTCCTGACCCCAATGTGGTGGCATATTTCCCAATCGCCGCTCGCAAAGCTGGATATTCTTACGAAGGCATGGTTAACGCCATCCTCGATGCCGCCCTCCTCCGTTACGGCCTCAAAAAACCAAAACCTGTATATCAACACATCTCAAAACCCCTCACGCTCGGAAAACCAAAGTAATAAGAAGGTGCCTGCAGTAAGCTAGTCGAAGTGGACTCGGAGGGGCTCGAACCCCCGGCCTTCACAATGTCAATGTGACGCTCTAGCCAACTGAGCTACGAGTCCTAAAGTAGCTTATTGTATCACAAGGTATTGCGAGCATAAAGATATATATGGTAAGATATGGATAATAAATCTCGACGCTTTATAGAGACTCACCAACTCTAAAGTTGAGCGATTTCCTTGCGAAGTAGGATAATCAAGACCACCAATTTGGATGGAACCTTCCCCGCTAAGCGGGGGATCCAAAGACTAGGTGGCTTTTATTTTATGAAAAATAAAGCATATCTCGACAGTCTCCGCCACTCCTGCGCCCATTTACTTGCAGCCGCGGTGATGGAACTGTGGCCAGACGCCAAAAGGACAATTGGTCCTCCGATTGAAGACGGCTTTTATTATGATTTCGATTTTGGAGAAACCAAAGTCTCAGAGGCCGATTTCCCCAAAATAGAACAGAAAATGCAAGAACTTCTTCTTTCATGGAAAGGATTTGATCGACACGAACTTTCCAAAGAGGACGCCAAAAAAGAATATCAAGACAACCCCTACAAACACGAACTCATCGAAGAGTTCTCACCTCACGGAGAAAAATTGAGTTTTTATAAATCTGGAAGTTACTGGGACCTCTGCCGCGGTGGTCACGTCGACCATCCAGATAAACAGTTAAAATATTTTGAACTTCTCAAAATCGCCGGTGCTTATTGGCGCGGTTCGGAAAAAAATAAAATGCTCACCAGGATATATGGCACCTGTTTTCCCACAAAAGAAGAACTGGACATTTATATCGAGCAACTTCGACAATCACAGCTTCGAGACCACCGCAAATTAGGCCAAGAGCTCGATCTTTTCTCCACCAACAATTTGACGGGTCCTGGCCTCATCCTTTGGCATCCAAAGCTTGCCCAAGTCAGAAACATAGTCGAACAATTCTGGAAAGACGAACATTATAAACACGGCTATCAATTGGTCAATACTCCACACATCGCTAGTATGGATATGTTTGTTATCTCTAGACACTTATCCAAATATATAAACTCCATGTTTCCCGTCATGCTCCACGAATATATCGAGGGCGAAAGCCGTCCCGATTACTCACAGGACGAAGTTTTAAAACCCATGAATTGCCCAAATCATATCCAGATTTTCAAAGCCCGCCAGCGTTCCTATAGAGAACTTCCCATCAGGATGGGTGAACTTGGCACTGTTTATAGATACGAAAGAGCTGGAGTCCTTCACGGCATGACCCGCGTCCGCGGCTTTACCCAAGATGATACGCATATTTTCTGTACGCCAGATCAAGTCATCGATGAAATTAAAGGTGTCATACGCCTTACTCGCTACTTCTATGACGTATTTGGCTTCAAAGACTACCAAGCATATATTGCCACTCGTCCAGAAAAATATCTTGGCAGTAAAAAGATGTGGGATTTTGCCGAAGATGCCCTCAAAAAGGCGGCATCACAGGAAGGTATAGATTACAAAATTGATGAAGGAGAAGGAGTATTCTACGGCCCGAAGATTGATTCAAAAGTAAAAGACGCACTAGGCCGGCAATGGCAACTTGGCACCATCCAATTTGATTTCAATCAACCAGCTCGAGCAGAAACCACCGAAGAAGAAATCGATGAATTCTGGAATTTAAAGACTTTCAAAGATAAATTCAAAACCCGAGAAAATGCCGCCAAATATTTAAAACGCCTCGGCCGCGGTTTTGACATAAAATTTATAAATAGACAAGGCCAAGAAGAACAAGTAGTCATGATCCATAGAACTATCTTGGGATCTATGGAGAGATTTTTTGGCGTTCTCATCGAGCACTATGGCGGCCGCTTTCCCGTCTGGCTTTCACCCATCCAAATCGTCCTTATTCCGATCGCAGACAGACACTTAAACTATACTCAAAAAGTCTCAAAACTATTAAAAGAGGAAAATATTCGGGTTGAAATCGATGGAAGACCTGAAAAAATGCAGGCTAAAATCCGCGATGCGACTTTACAAAAGATACCTTTCATGGGTATAATTGGCGACAGAGAAATATCTTCTCATTCTCTCGCCGTAAGAGCAAGAGAAGAAGATCTCGGAACACTAAAAGTAGCAGATTTCATAAAAAAACTAAAAGTAGACATTGAAAAGAAATTTTAAGTTTTATAGGTTAAATTACCAAATCCAGGCACCTACATTTCGTCTCATAGATGATGGTGGTAAACAGATTGGTATAGTCTCTAAAGAAGAAGCACTCAAAAAAGCAAGACTTGAGGAAAAAGATTTGGTGGAGATTTCCGCATCAGCAAGTCCACCGGTCGTAAAACTAATAGATTTTAAAAAGTTCAAGTATTTAGAGGCTAAAAAGGAAAAACAAAATAAAAAGTCAAAATCCGGGGAAGTCAAAGAAGTTAGGCTGACACCCTTTATTGGCCAGCATGATTTTGACACCCGTCTAACCAAGGCAAGAGAATTTATCTCAAGCGGAAATCAGCTCAAAGTCGTGGTCAAATTTAGTGGACGGGAGATAACCAGAAAGGAATTTGGTCAAAAAGTCATCACTAGATTTATTGAGGGTACGGCAGATATCGCCAAAGTTATTCGCCCTCCTTTCTTTGAAGGACGCTTTTTGATATCAATGCTCGTACCATTAAAAAAAGACTAACATGAAGGTAAAAACACATAAAGTTGCAGCAAAGAGAATCAAAGTCACTGCAGGTGGCAAACTTATTCGTCGCCACCAGGGCTCTCGCCATCTAAGGTTAAAAAAAAGTAAGCGTCGGATTCGCCGTTTTCACGAACCAGCATTTATAGGCAAAGAATTCAAAAGGAATATCAAAAGATTGCTAAAAAGATAGTAACTATAAAATTTAACTAGACGCTAGACGCTAACAAACTAGACGCTAATATATGGCCAGAATAAAACGAGGAGTCATCTCCCGAAGAAAACATACCAAGTTACTTAGACAAACAAGCGGCTACCGCATGAGTAAACACCGGCTCGTCAAAGCCGCCAAAGAAGCTGCTCTTCATGCTGGCCAATACGCCTACGCCGGCAGGCGAAAAAGAAAAAGAGATTTTCGCAGGCTCTGGATTACACGTATTTCCCAAGCCGTACGAGGATTTGACATGAATTATTCAACATTTATGAAAAAAATAAAGGATAAAAATATAAATCTGGACAGAAAAATTCTAAGCGATTTGGTCCTCAACGATCCTCAGACTTTCAAGTCATTAGTTGACAAAGTCAAATAAGCATTATAAAATCGACATTGAGTATGATATTTATGGCCTCTTGGTTTTATTTTTACTTTAACTCCTTAAAGGAGGTTCCTTTGCTGGACTGACAGTAGAAGTAAACTAAATGCAGCCAACCTCCTGAAAACAGGAGGCTTTTTGTTTTTAAGGGCAGAATTTATTTATTTAAAAATTAAAAATTGACT
The DNA here is from genome assembly GCA_964544585.1 of uncultured Gammaproteobacteria bacterium. Classification (GTDB taxonomy): domain Bacteria; phylum Patescibacteriota; class Microgenomatia; order 2-02-FULL-39-11; family 2-02-FULL-39-11; genus CAZJBV01. The sequence goes on from CAZJBV010000008.1 coordinate 9,825, forward strand.
TAAAATTTAAAATTTCAAATTTAAAATTTATTAAATAGTATGGTCATAATTCTAAAATCAAATATTAGCCTAAAAGACGAAAAATCATTTCGTCAGTTTCTGGTCGAAAAACAAGTTGAAGTCATTAAAGTAAACGGCGGCAAGCGTCAATTATTTGTCGTCACCGGCAAATTTGGAGAACTGACCAAAAGAGACGTAGCAAATCATCCCGCAGTTGCCGAGATTAGAGAAACAGACCGCCCGTACAAGCTTTCCAGTAAATCATTCAAAACTGACTCTTCTGTTATAAATATTGGCAAAAATGGCCTAACAATTGGCAACCAGGAAATAGTCATTATGGCCGGCCCCTGTTCCGTCGAAACCAAAGACCAGATAAATAAAATGGCCGATTTTGTAAGCCAAAAAGGCGCTCATATTCTTCGCGGCGGTGCCTTCAAACCCAGAACCGCGCCCTATGATTTTCAGGGATTAGGCAAGATCGGTCTGCATTTTTTACGTCAGGCAGCAAACCGAGTTAAATTGCCGGTCATTACCGAAGTCATGGATGTCAGAAATATAGAGCTCATTGAAAGGTATACAGACATATTTCAAGTAGGTACCAGAAATATGCAAAATTACCCACTTCTAAAAGAACTTGGCAAAGCGCAAAAACCCGTTCTCCTCAAACGCGGTATGTGGGCTACATACAAGGAATTACTTCTTGCCGCAGAATATATTTTAGTTGGCGGAAATGACAAAGTCATCCTTTGCGAACGCGGGATCCGCACCCACGTTCAGGAGACTCGTTTTACACTTGATCTTAATGCCGTAGCCTACCTGAAACACGAGACCCATCTTCCCGTCGTCGTTGACCCCAGTCACGGCACGGGCAGGAGTAATTTAGTTAGACCCATGGCCCGGGCGGCCATCGCAGCTGGAGCCGACGGACTTTTAATAGAAGTTCATTATGACCCTCGAAAATCAATCTCTGACGCAGATCAGGCTATATCAGTTGAAGAATTGGGTAAACTCATCAAAGAAGTTAAAAAAGTGGCTATTGCCGTAGGAAGAAAATGACAAAAATAGTCGCATATCTCGGCCGCGAGGGATCTTATTCATTTATTGCCGCCAAAAAAATGATAAATGGCCAAAAGTACCTAGGTAGAAATTCCTTTACCGACATTATCTCAGACATTAAAAAAAACAAAGTCGACGTCGGAGTTTTACCTATTGAAAACTCGACCACAGGAAGTATATACGAAGTCTACGATCTTTTATTAAATAAAGACATTGAAATTGTAGGCGAGGGAATACTAAAAATAAATCACCTACTTTTGGCTAAAAAGACGACAGAAGAAAGAATTATTAAAAGATGTTACTGCCAGATAGAAGCATGGAAACAATGCAAACTAGCTCTTTTCAAAAGAAAAATAACCCCGGTTTTTGCCGAAGACACAGCTCTAGCAGTCCAGAATGTATCAAAGGATAAGAACTTAGATACTTCTGCCATCGGCAATACATATCTTGCCCAAAAATATAAGTTAAAAGTAATAACCGATAGTATTCAGATACAGAAGGAAAACTTTACTCGCTTCGTAGCTTTAGCTTTACACCCTCCAGGTGGGTTAGCTTTACACCTGAAAAATACCAAAGTCACCATGATATTTTCAGTGCTTCATAAACCAGGTAGCCTGCTACGAGCCCTGACACCATATGCCAAATATGGCCTAAATTTGACCAAAATAGAGTTGCGACCAATTTTGCATAAACCATGGGAGTATATATTTATAGTCGATTTTATAGTCAAAAACATCGACGACCTAAATAAAGTAGTCAAAGAAATGATAAAAACAACCCGATATTTAAAAATTTTAGGAGTTTATCAAAAGGGGACAGTCTATGAGGCTTAACTTACTTCGGCAAAAGATAGACAGGGAAGATCAAAAAATATTACACATCCTCAAAAATCGGATGGATTTAGCGATGGAAATAGGAATGCTTAAAAATAAATTAAATCTCCCTGTTGAGAATATCGACAGAGAAAAAGAAGTTATAAATAAATTGAAAAAAAGGGCTAAAAAAATGGGACTTCGCTCCCGATTTATTACCCATCTCTTTGGCACAATATTAAAAGAATCAAAAAGGATACAATCATGAAACTACCAGCAAAAATCGCTATCTTAGGAGTTGGCCTCATTGGAGGTTCGATTGCCCTTGGGCTTAAGAAAAGGCTAGGCACGAAAGTAGCCATTTTAGGAGCCTGTAGTACCCCTAAAAGGGCTAAAATGGCACTTAATAAGGACACGATCGATATCGCCGTTGCCGACCCCCAAAAAATGCCACAAAACGTCGGCCTTATTATCCTATCTGCTCCGATCTCTGTTAATATTAGGTTACTGAATTCACTGAAATTACCAAAGTCACTCATTATTGACGTTGGAAGTACAAAAGAGGCGATTTACCGTAGACTTCCTCCTCATATTCGCTTTATCGGCACCCACCCTATGGCGGGAGGAGAAAAAGCTGGTTTTGAACATGCCGCTCCAGATCTTTTTGTTGGGAAACCCTGGATCGTCTGCGAAAGTCACAACGCCCGATCCTCTGATGTCCAAATTGTTAATGATTTGATCACCATTCTGGGTGGCAAAAAAATTGTCATGACAGCCAAAGATCACGATCAACTCGTTGGTTTAGTCAGCCACACACCCCTTATGATTTCCCAAACTTTTTTGGCGTCGGCCCAAAAAAATAGAAATTGGCGCAAAGCCAAGTTGGTTGCCGGAACCAGCTTTCGCGATATGACTAGACTGGCAAATCATAGCTCAAACCTAAGACATGACATAATTAAAACAAACAGGACAAATGTCTTAAATCACTTATTATCATTCAAAAAAGAATTGGAAAGGGAAATTTCACTCATCAAACGCATATGAAAATATTTAAACAAATAACTTCAAAAGTTGATATAAATTCCCAAAAAACCGACTACATTATCGGCAGTGACCTTCTGGAAATAATTCCCGCACTTGGCGAAAATTTTCTTC
>CAZJBV010000008.1:12947-19515 GCA_964544585.1 uncultured Gammaproteobacteria bacterium
ATTATCGGCAGTGACCTTCTGGAAATAATTCCCGCACTTGGCGAAAATTTTCTTCTTTTATCGGACAAGTCTGTCTTTTCTTTGCATGGAGAAAAACTGCTGTCTTTACTCAAAAAAAATAAAAGGAGAGTCGAAATTTCTCTGATAGAACCGGGCGAAAGTTCAAAAGATCTTGCCAATTTAGATAAAATCATCAAACCCTTTTTCAAAAATACCATTAAAAGAAATACCCATCTTTTATCTTTTGGGGGTGGGGTCGTCACCGATATTGGCGGTTTTATTGCCTCAATCCTTTTACGTGGCATTCCGCAAGTCTCCATCCCCACCACACTTTTGGCCCAGACAGATGCTTCAATTGGCGGAAAAAATGGTATGAATATGAAAATTGATGGCAAAACATACAAAAATATGGTCGGAACTTTCTCACAACCTAAAATCGTGCTCAGCGATATCGATCTTTTAAAAACTCTTCCTGAAAGAGAGTGGAGAAGTGGTCTTGGAGAAATTGCCAAATATTCACTAGGCTGGGGGACTCCAACTATAAATCAACTGAAAGCCATAAAGACACCTGGAAGGTGGCCTTTGGACTCCTTCCAGGTGGAGGAACTGGTAAAGACTATTTCCATCTGCCAAAAACTCAAGCTCGACGTTATTAAAAATGATCCCGACGACAAGCTCCATATTCGCGAAACACTCAATTTCGGCCATACTATTGGTCATGCAGTCGAAGGCGCAAGTTCCGGCAAATTATCCCATGGAGAAGCCGTAAGTATTGGCTTAGTTGCAGCTTCATTTATTAGCACGAAGATGGGATTTATCACAGAAGGCCTGCGTCGAGAAAATATATTATTTTTAAAATCCCTAACTCTCCCAACAATTGCCAAAAATATAAAAGTAAATGACGTCAAAATGCTCATGTCACAAGACAAAAAGGGGGGAACGTTTGTGCTTCTGAAAGGCAGGAAAAACCTAGTTACCAATGTTCCAGTACCCGAGACAATCATTACTGAAGCCTTAAAGGAGATCATCACATGAAAATACTCGTCCTCAACGGCCCAAATCTCAATCTGCTCGGCAAAAGAGATCCCAGACATTATGGCAGCCTTACATTAGATCAAATTAATGCCCAATTAGACCAATTAGCCAAATCCCTTGGTGCAGAATGCATTTTCTTTCAGAGTAATCACGAAGGAGCCCTCATTGATTTTATTCAAAAAAATACTTCCAATGCCTCCGGCATTCTGATAAATCCCGGCGCCCTGACTCATTATGGTTATTCACTCCGTGATGCTCTTTCGGATACACGACTTCCTATTGTCGAGGTCCATCTTTCTGATATAAGTAATCGTGAAGAGTTCAGAAAAATTGATCTTCTCGATGGTATCGTTTTGGAGAAAATTGTCGGACTCAAAGAGAAAAGTTATACCGTTGGCCTGCAAAAATTACTTGAGCATCTACAAAACAAATGAATATAAAGATTTCCCCATCAAAAGTTACAGGGTCTATAACAGCCCCTGCCTCTAAATCATATACTCATAGGGCAGTCCTTTTAGCGTCCTTAGCAAAGGGCGAGTCAACTATAAGAAATATTTTAATTGCCTCTGATACAAAGAGAACCATTAGTATCTGCAAAAAGGTTGGAGCTGATATAAAACAAAATGGCACAACCCTCAAAATAAAAGGGGTGGATGGATTTCAGATGAATAATCAAAAAGGGAAATTTATAGAATTCTTTGGAGGCAACTCAGGCACATCAATTCGATTTGTTACATCCCTGGCAGCATTACGAAACGGAGATACAGAAATTAAGGGGGATGAGAGGATGAGAAAACGCCCCATGTCAGAATTAGTTGAAGCTTTACGAAAGCAAGGAATTCAAGTGAAAGATACAAAAGGGTCACTTCCAATGATAGTTACAGGAGGTAAATTAAAAGGAGGACGGATTGAAATTTCAGGAAAACAGAGCTCCCAGTTCGTAAGTTCATTGCTTGTAGCCTTACCCTATGCCCAAAGCAAATCAGAAGTTATCGTTTCAAATCTTCAGTCAAAACCGTACGTAGATATTACAATTGATCTTATGAGAGCATTTGGCGTGAAGGTAGGAGAAAATAATGGGATTTACAGAGTTCCAAAAGGAGCATATAGATATGCAAACTACGAGGTAGAAGGAGATTTCTCTTCTGCTTCATATTTTTTGGCTGCTGCCGCCATCACCGGATCTTCACTGGAAATTCTTGGCCTCAATCCCTATTCCAAACAGGGAGACAAAATTCTATTGGAAATTTTAGAAGAAATGGGCTGCACAATCGAAAAAGTATCCGCAGGAATAAAAATTTCCGGCAAAGCCGTCAATCCGGTTTCTCTTGATATGGCGGATTATCCAGACATCGTTCCGACTGTAGCTTCTATTGCTGCTACAATTTCGGCAGAGACGACAATAAAAAATATCGCTCATCTCCGCCATAAAGAATCAGATAGAATAGATAGTATGGAAAAAGAACTAACTAAAATGGGTGCCGAAATTAAATCTACTGCTGATTCACTTACTATAAGAGGCGGACCATTGCATGTGGCCGAAATAGATACCCATAATGATCACCGCATCGCCATGAGTATGGCTATTGCAGCCCTTGTCGCAAAAGGAGATACTATTATAAAAGATGCCCAGGTTGTGGAAAAATCATATAAAAATTTTTGGAAAGATTTAAAAAAAATTGGAGTACAATTAAAAATAGTATGAATATCGTCCTTATTGGAATGCGAGGAACAGGCAAGACAACGATAGCAAAAATGCTGTCGACCAAATTAAATCGCCCTTACGTCGAAACAGACCAGATAATTGAAGAGCGTGCTGGAGGAAAATCCATTGCCGTTATAGTCGAAGAAAATACGTGGCAGGGATTTCGTGCTATGGAGAAAAAAGTTGTCGAGGAAGTTTCAAAATCATCACAAAATGCAGTCATCTCAGCAGGTGGAGGAGTAGTGTTGAATAGGGAAAATATGGAAAATCTCAAAAAAAATAACGACGGAATTATCATCTGGCTGAAAGCAAATATCGATACAATCGTCGCGCATATAGGAACAAACTATACTCGCCCCCGGCTCACTACCGCCCCAACTTGGGTAGAAGAACTAAAAATAGTCTATGAAAAAAGAAAAGGTCTCTACGAAAAATTCGCCGATTTGACCATAAACACGGATGATAAAAATCCAGAGCAAATCGCCGAAGAAATTATCTCTAAATTGAAAACTAAAAACTATCAACTATAAACTAAATTATGATCGATGCTCACACCAAATTATGCTGCGTCATCGGCCATCCCGTAACCCAGTCACTTTCTCCCACGATGCATAATGCCGCCTATGAAAAATTGGGCTTAAATTACGCATTTTTGGCTTTTGACATCACCAATGTTTTTGGATTTATTAACGCGATGCGTATTCTAAATATAAGAGGAACTTCGGTCACTATTCCATATAAACTAGAAGTGATGAAATATCTTGATAAAATCGATGCTGTCGCGAAAGAAATCGGCGCCGTAAATACCATAGTCAACGATGATGGCAAATTGACCGGCTACAATACCGATTGGATTGGTGCAGTAAAAGCTCTCGAAGAAAAAACCAATCTAAAAGGGAAAAGAATAGCAATTCTCGGAACCGGCGGAGCCGCCCGTGCCATCGCATATGGATTGAAGAAAAAAGATGCCTACGTTTTTGCTTTTGATCGCTTCAAATTGTCCCAATTTGACAAATTAACCCAATCACAACAGTTCGATATCATTTTAAACGCCACACCAATCGGTATGTCTCCCGATGATCAAAATTCACCAATTACGAATAAACGAATAACGAATAACCACATAGTCTTCGATATCATTTTTGCTCCCCACCAAACCAAATTACTAAGAGATGCCCAAAAAAAAGGAGCAGCTATCGTCTATGGCTACAAAATGTTACTATATCAAGCTGCCGAACAATTCAAACTATTTACTGGCCAAGATGCATCACTAGAAGTTATGGAAAAATCAATTGAAGAAGTAGTTAGATTGTAGTAAGTAGTGGGTAGCTACAAACTACTAACTACTCACTACACACTAAAAATTATGTTACGTTTCCTAACAGCAGGTGAATCTCACGGTCCCGCCGAAATAGCCATCCTCGAGGGAATGGTCGCCGATCTTACGATCTCAAAGGAAGACATCCGGAAAGAACTGGAAAAAAGACGCGGCGGCGCGGGTCGTGGTGGACGTGGAAAAATAGAAACTGACCAAGTGTCGATTCTCTCTGGAATTAGGTTCGGAAAAACTCTCGGTAGTCCAATAGCACTTTTGGTAGATAATATGGACTTTCTAAATTGGCTTGGCAAAATGGATATAGAAGATAATCCAAAAATTAACAAAGATGAAATAAAAAAAACAACTCCTCGCCCCGGACACGCCGATCTGGCAGGAATTCAAAAATATGGCTTTGATGACATCCGAAATGTTTTGGAAAGAGCCTCAGCCCGCGAAACAATCATGAGAGTGGCAGTGGGAGCTATTTGCAGAAAATTTCTTTCAGAATTTGATATTGAAATAGCAAGCCATACCATCCAAATTGGACAAATAAAATTGAACAAAAATAGTGTTCAATTTGAAGAAATAAAAAATGTGTTCAATACCGATCCGGAAATCCATTGTATCGATAAAAATATATCTGAAAAAATGAAGCAAGCAATTTTAGAGGCTACCAAATCAAAAGACACTTTAGGTGGGGTAGTAGAGGTAATAGCTCACAATGTTCCAGTTGGCCTTGGAAGTCATGTCCACTATGATCGAAAACTTGATGGCAGACTTGCCCAAAGCTTAATGTCTATTCCTTCAGTGAAAGCTGTCGAAATTGGCACAGGAATAGAAAATGCCAGCCGATTTGGCTCTGAAGTACACGATGAAATTTATTATAAGCCTAAGGGTCCGACCCTAAATCGGTACTTTCGCAAAACAAATAGAGCTGGTGGCATAGAAGGAGGCATCTCAAATGGAGAGGATATAATTGCCAAAGTTTTTCATAAACCTCTTTCAACTTTAAATCAACCACTAAATTCTGTTGATATTCAGACAAAGCAATCATCAAAAGCATTAGTCGAGCGTTCTGATGTTTGCGTCATCCCCCGAGCCGGTGTCATATCCGAAAGTATGGTCGCATTTGTCCTTGCCCAAGCCATGCTCGAAAAATTCGGCGGAGATAATATAAATGAAACAAAAAGAAATTATGACTCTTATATTAAATCTCTTTGAAAATTGAAAATTATTTCATTAAAAAATTGATTAAACCTGCCTGCCGGCAGGCAGGAATTTAAAATTTAAAATTTAAAATTAATGACAAGTCACTCCGTTCTCGCCTCAACCGGTGACACCAAAATATTGCCAGAAGTTGCAGAAAGACTTCGTAATACAAGCGTCTCAGTCATTAAAGAAATGCAATATCTGGGCTCTCTCGAGATAAAGAAAGGGAGAGATATAGTGTCTTTAGGTGTCGGCCTCCCATTTTATCCAGCACCTAAAAAAATTCATGACCATATCATCGAAAAGCTCGAAACCAAAAAAGACATCGATAAATATACGCTTCTTATTGGACTCCCAGAGCTTCGCGAGATTTTTGCCAAAATATCTTCCCAAGACTTAGGCTTCCCGGTGTCAATCGATGAACTTCTCGTAACACCAGGAAGCATGTCAGGACTTTTATATTCATTCCTTTCTATAGTCAATCCGGGACAAGAAGTTATCCTTCCATCCCCTTATTTCTCATCTCATGCAGAACAAATCTCAATTGCGCAAGGTATAGTAGTTACAGTTCCGATGATTGAAGACAAAAAAACTGGATACAAGCTGGACATAGAAAAGATTAGAAAAGCAATAAATAAGAAAACCAAAGCAATAGTTATCAATTCCCCTCACAATCCTACAGGAGCAGTCTTTTCCAAGGAAAATCTTTTAGAACTAGCAGAAATTTTAAAAGAAAAAGACATCTATGTCATTACTGACGAGGTATATGAATTTTTAGTCTTTGATGGTTTAAAGTATTTCAATATCGCCAAAGTAAAAGAACTCTGGCCAAAAGTCATAAGATGCTGTTCTCTCTCCAAAAAATATGGCATGATGGGATGGAGACTCGGCTTTCTTCACACAAACAAAGATTTACTCATGAATATTTTAAAAGTCCACGACTCCATGATCGTCTGTGCTCCACACATATCGCAAGAAGCCGCAATTGCAGCTCTTACCATGGATCAAAATATAGTCAAACATCATGTTGCCTGGCTTGAAGAAAATAGAGACATCATTTGTAAAAGAATGGACTCTTTACCTGACCTTTTCTCTTATGTAAAACCCCGCGGCGCCTATTATGCCTTTCCCAAGTACAGTCTAAATATTGAAAGCATCGAAATGGCCAAACAATTGCTCTTTGAGGCAGGGGTAGTTACGGTTCCAGGCATTGGTTTTGGACCGGAAGGCGAACAACACCTCCGTCTCTCTTTTGGCTCCCCAAAAGATGAAATAGGCAAAGCATTTGATAGAATAGAGAA
>CAZJBV010000008.1:19615-42788 GCA_964544585.1 uncultured Gammaproteobacteria bacterium
TCTCTTTTGGCTCCCCAAAAGATGAAATAGGCAAAGCATTTGATAGAATAGAGAAATGGTGGAACGTAAAAAAGCATAGCTTTTAACGTTCCTAATCACGTGAAATTTTTAAAAAAAATTTTTTACGGGATGGATAAATCATGGAAAGTGATATAAATAAACTAAAATCAAAAGCTTTAAAGAACATAAATGCTTCCAAAACCTCTGGAGATCTGAACGCCGTTTTCCTCAAACTCTTCGGCAAAAGTGGTTACTTCACAGAATTAGCCAAAAAATTAAAAGATGTCCCCCGAAAAGATCGTCCCAAATTAGGCCAATTAGTAAATGTAGTCAAACAGGAATTAGAAAAAACAATTGAATCACAAAAGAAAAGAATTGCACAGGGAAAGCTCTCCGAATGGCTCGACGCAACAGCCCCAGGCATAAAACCTCCAGACGGACACCTTCATATCGTTTCACAGGCAATAGAAGAAATAACCAGAATATTTGAACGAATTGGATTTACCAGAGTCCGTTACCCCGAAATAGACTGGGATTATTATGCCTTCGAATCTCTCAACATGCCCAAAAATCATCCCGCTCGTGATGAATGGGAAACTTTCTTTATCGATGGTCCCGTCTCCCCAAAATTCGGCAGATTAGTCCTTACTCCACATACTTCAAATGGACAGGTTCGAGGAATGGAAACTTTAGGCAGGCCTCCAATTCGCATGATCAATATCGCCAAATGCTACCGCCGGCAGTCAGACGTTTCTCACATTCCCATGTTTCATCAGTTTGAGGGAATGTATATTGATAAAAATGTATCTATACCGCATCTCAAAGGTTTTATTGCCTATTTTATAAAAGAATTCTTCGGTCCTGAAAGAAAATTTCGCTTACGCCCGTTTCACTTTCAGTTTACTGAACCCTCTTTTGAGGTTGATATCTCTTGTGATATCTGTAAAGGCACGGGTTGCAGATTTTGTAAGGATGGGTGGTTAGAGCTGGCAGGTTGCGGCCTGATTCATCCCAATGTTCTCAAATTTGGACGTCTAGATCCCAAAATTTATTCAGGTTTTGCCATCGGCTGGGGGATAGAGAGGACATATATGATGCGCTCCGATACCAAACTTGACGACATACGACTATTATATTCAAACGACATTCGTTTCTTAGAGCAGTTTTGAATCTTTGAAAATTAAATCATTAAAAATTGATTAAAAATTTAAAATTTAAAATTTAAAATTCATGAACATCCTCATTCCCGATTCCTGGCTTCGAGAATATTTAAAAACAGACGCTACATCAAAACAAATAAAAGAGAGTCTATCTCTTTGCGGTCCGACTGTTGAAAGTTTGCAAAAAATAGGTAACGACATTGTCTACAATATCGAAATTACCTCAAATAGAGTAGATATGGCTTCAATTTACGGCATCGCCCGCGAGGCCTCCGCCATCCTCCCCCGCTTTGGAATAAATGCTCAATTACTATCAACTACTAACTACAAACTACCTACTATAAACTATCCTGCTTTCCCCATGGATATTTCAGATCCCGAAAAAAACTGCAATCGGATTTTAGGCGTTGTTATGGACATAGATTCTGTAAAACCTTCACCAAAATTTGTAAAGGACAGATTAGAAAAATCAGGTATCAGAGCGCTAAATAATCTTGTCGATATTACCAATTATGTCATGCTGGAACTCGGCCACCCCTCCCATGTCTTTGACTACGATCGCATCAAAACCCACAAATTTATTATAAGGCGTGCCAAAAAAAGTGAACCCATAATTACTTTAGACAGCAAAAAATATTTTCTCTCTGACGAGGACGTGATTATCGATGATGGCGAAGGCCGTGTAATCGATCTTCCCGGCATCATGGGTACAGAAAATAGCGTCGTCAACGAAAATACGAAAAGAATTATCTTCTTTATCGAATCCAATAAACCAGAAGTAATCAGAAAAACCTCCATGCGCTATGGCATCAGGACCATGGCCGCCACCATAAATGAAAAATACCCAGATCCGGAGCTTGCCAAAATTGCTCTACTTCGCGGAATCGAACTTTATAAAGAATTAGCCGGAGGAAAAATAAAAAGCGAAATTATAGATATCTATCCAAATAAATCAAAACCAAAAGCAATCTCAGTTTCAGTCGATTTCATAAACGATCGCCTCGGAATTAAATTAAAACCATTAGAAATTACCGAGATTCTTAAATCGTTAGGTTTTCAGGTAGCGATAAAGACACCTCGGATGGTGGACCAAAGGGACTCCTCCGAGGTGGAGGGATCAGGCAAACTTGAGATAACTCCTCCTACGTTTAGACAATTTGACATCGAAATTCCGGAAGACATTGTCGAAGAGGTAGCCAGAATCTATGGCTACCACAATCTTCCATCCGAAATTATGTCGGGTAAAATTCCACTGCCTAAAGACACCTCGGATGGTGGCCCGAAGGGACTCCTCCGAGGTGGAGGGATCATGGCAAACCCTCTTCCGATTGAAGAAAAAATAAAAACCATTCTCAAATACTGGGGATTTACCGAAACATACCACTATTCATTCGTTTCTGAAAAACTGTTGGAAAAAGTAGAGTTGAATCCAAAAGAGCATTTAAAAGTCTCAAATCCTCTCAGCAAAGATTCGGAATATATGAGGACTTCTCTCATTCCTTCCCTTCTTGAGACAATCGAAAAAAATCAACACTACAAGGATAATCTTCAATTATTCGAACTATCCAAAGTCTATATTCCCAAAAAGGCCATCAAGACACCTCGGATGGTGGCCCGAAGGGACTCCTCCGAGGTGGAGGGATCAGATTTACCGCTCGAACTGTCCATGCTTTGTATAATTACCCAAAAAGACTTTTATCATCTAAAAGGAATAGTAAAATCTCTTCTTTTCGAACTCGGCATAAAAGATTATTCCGAACTAACAACCCACAACCCACAACCCACAACCTTCTTCCATCCTCTTCAAACGCTGCAAATATCTAAAGACCAAAAATTAATCGCAACCATCGGCACCCTCTATCCCTTCCTTACCCAATCCTTCAACATCAAAAACCCTACCTACATTGCCTATTTAAACGTCGAATTACTCGTCAAAAACTTCTCTTCACTCAAGCACTTCACCCCCATTCCATTTTATCCACCAATAATAGAAGATATTACTCTTCCAATTAGACCAATGACTCCAATTGGACCAATAATTGATAAAATCTATAAAACGAGTAGTTTAGTGAAAAATGTGGAATTAGTCGGCATATACAAAAACCGCGCCACCCTCCGCCTCACCTTCCAAGACCCGACCAAAAATCTTACTTCAGAGAACATCTCTCAAATCCGCCAGAAAATCACAAATATCACAGTGTCAGAGTAGAGAAGAAAGCATTGCCTTTTTCAGTTGACACAATATACAGCACGCTGTAAATTTAATTCATATAATACGCACTCAATTTGATTTACCTAAAAGTAAATACGAAGAACTGAAACGCTTAGCCAAAAGCGAAGGTAAAACATTTTCAACCTTATTAAGAGAGCTTCTTGACGAAAAATTGCGCGAAATAGGGAAAAAGAAAAAATGACCAAAACTTCTCCCAAATGGGCTTCAAGATTCTGCGCTGACATCCTCACCCTCCGCCTCTCCTTCCAGGATCCAACCAAAAACCTCACCTTAAAAGATGTACACAAAGCCCGGCAAAATATTCTTGCTAACCTTGTCCCTGACCACTCCTCATCCCATTAAAAAAATTTGCTACACGTTGCGCTAAACTTACTCCTTGTGGTTTTGAATGTCCAGGGCAATATATATCTACGCTAGTTGAAGGCTTTACTGCCATGTTTGTGTTAGTCAGCAAAGTTCCATTTCCTGTAACTTCTGCTACAACAAAAGACGCTCCTCCAGCTTGATTTTTAACCACAACAGAATCTCCAGGGTGGACATTTGGGTCTCTTGTCTGACCACCTACGGTTAAGCTTTTATGCCAATGAGCATCACCATCGCCATAATGCATTTGTATTAAATTGCTTTCTAAATCTCTAAACATTCTATAAGTCTCACCTCCTTAAGCAGGATTTTTATTGCGGGCATAGTAACACATATCGAAGTAATAAACAAAATCTACGGCGTGGGGGTAGGGGAGCTTAGATCAATCATCCCTGAAAGATAGCAAAATAATTCAATCATTTTTTGTGGATCCACGTTTAATTGGTTATGCTTTTTCAAATCATGAATTATACCTGCCAGTATACATGCCGCATCTTCCCTTAGCGTCCGTCCGCTTAATACTCCCTCTACATACAATCCAGCTTTATATTTCTTTAGATCCACATCCCCACTATCAGCCAGAGTTATTATCATAACTGTCGTATCACCTTTAGCCAAAATATCTTCTATTGCCTTTCGCCACTTAAGTGGACCGTTTCCCGATCCTCTGGCTTTTATGACAAAGGCTCTCATTCCATCTTTGTAATGCTCTTCCAATTGTCTCGCTGGATTTTTGACAGTTTCTAAGCTAACCAGTTCCAAAGCTTTCTGCAAGCGATCTACGCTTTCATCGTTTTGTAAGTAGATCTCTGAAAGATCTGGAACAAGATGAGCGTATTGAATTCTCTGCTTTAATTTATCTAATAGCTCATGTTTGTATACGACTCCATTTATTATCGTCAACAAGGGTTCTGAATTTGGAGAATAAAAAAATCCATCCGAATGTAATTTCACTGAACCCAATCCAGGAAGAATCTCCGTAATTATTGTCTTGTCCTCTAATCGCTTTGAGGTAATAATATAAACATTAGGCGGGAGCTCGCTTTCCAAAAGAGCATAAAGACCTCCCGTTATATTTGGTATGGCCAAAGAGTTTGGTTTGATACCAGGTTCCGGGGAACCAAAATATGCAATCTGTTTATTGTTTTTTAGAAGAAACTGTAAAAGTACAATTGCATCCAGATTACCCTGATCAATCTGTGAATCTGTTCCTTTTGATTTACCAAGTAAATCAATTATTCTCAAGAGTTCATAGTTAAATTTAGTCCCAGCGGCAAAATGAGGCTCTTCTTCCTGTCCTGAGTCAAAACCACTGCATCTTGCAACTTCTTTGACAACTATGTTTACCCAAGGAACAATGTCCTGTTGATCGTGGCTCCATTTGTATTGCTCTCCTAAAGTAGAAGCTACAATTCGTTCATCACCAAACCTACGTGCTATTTGTGAAGCCGACTGTCCATCAGTGCTCTCAATACTTACACTATGAAATAGCGGTTCAAGCTCTCCATTTACATCCGGATATGAGTCGATAGTACCTCCATGGGCGTATATTCCGCATCGTGTAAATAAAATGTCTCTATGTTCATCAAAAAAAATACGCCAGTTAGGAATGACACGTATTATATTTTTATCAATTCCAAAATTATTTTCTTTAATCGATTCAAACCCTTTTACCATAAAAAAATCCAGGCGATTTGCCTGGACTGCATAGTCCCGAAGAAATCCATATTTCTTCGAAGTTGGAAAGAATAATATCAAATTAACTCTTAAGAGTCAATTTGCGACGCTGTAATGATAGCTTCCGCTATTTCTTTGAGAGTTTTTCTTTCTTTCGTTGCCTGTCTTCTTATAAGGTGATACGCGTCATTTTCGGAAATGTCCATCTTTTTCATCAGGATTCCTTTTGCTCTATTTACTGCTTTTTGAGTTACCACAGCTTCCTCAAGAGATCTTGATTTTTCCAAAAGCTCTGCGTGTTCTATTGCTCGTCCGATAAGTTTCCCAATTGTTTCTAAAAGTTTTACTGTTTCCTTACCATAAACATGAGGATTTTTATGCTTTACATTGACTACACCGACAATCACATTACCACTTTTTATAGGAACTGATAAAAAAGCAGAATATAAATCATCTGGAAGATCTCTTACTCTATGAAAACGTGGATCCTTTTCGGCATCTTTCTCAATCACAACAGTTTTTCCATATTTTGCCACCCACCCGGTAATTCCTTCCCCTAAATTCATCTTTAGTCTCCCCACAATAGAAAAATGCAATTTAGAAGCGCGTAAAACTACACTCTCAGTTCTTTCATCTAAAGTATAAATACCGGTAGAATCGGCATTTGTAATCTTAGAAATTAAATTGTCGACTTTTGTTAAAACCTCTTCTATTCCCAAAGAAGAAATAGCATCGATAATTTCATATAATATTTTATCATCTTGAAAATTGGAATTCATTATTAGATTATATCATTCTAATAAGCCAAATAAAATTCACGGTGTCGGGGTAGGGGAGGGAGAAACGGTTGGAGTCACACTTTTCGGGTCTGTTTTGACACCGATTCTTATTTCCGATTCGCCCGATTTTCCATTTTCAGCTTCGGCCCGGACTTTGATTGTGTGCACCCCAACTTCCAGAGTAAATGTCTCATTGAGACTATTTGTATTTTCCTGTGATTTTTTCAACGCCCCGTCGATAAATATCTCCATTTTTTTGATGGGTTTTACGGCCGATGCCTCGGCCCGGACTTCCACATCATTATTGTCTAATTTCTCTTCATTTCCAGGTTTTTTAATACTAATAACCACCGTATTTTCATCAGCTTGTACCGTCTCTCCCGGTATTTTATATCTTTCGTCAGATTGCCCATTGGCCCAAGCCATAATCCCCTCCCAAAATCTGTTTTTTCCATCGGTCGACACCGGATCTTTTTCCTCAAAGACATAAAACTCCTTTTCATCATAATTTCCCGTGGCTACATCAACTACACTTGCCAGCTTTTTATTGTCTCCCTTTGCCAACTTTAGCTTTTTGTAGACAGGCGAGACAGAAGTTGGCTCTGTTCCTTTGATAAAATATTCCATTCTTTTGGGCATCCCATCGCGGGGCAATCCTCCCGCAAAAGCATCTATTTCAACTTGAGTCACATTACCCGGGACAGAAAGCTCCCAATTTGGTTTATCTTTCAGTGCCTCACCCATGACTCTTCTCCATATAGGAGCCGCCCCTGTTACCCCAGATACGAGTCGTGAGTTCATAGAGCTATTATCATTATTTCCTACCCACACTCCGACTACAGCGTCTCCCGTGTATCCTATCGCCCAGTTATCTTTATTTTCATCGGTCGTTCCAGTTTTGACAGATACAGTCCTACCCGCAATTTTCAAATAACTATTTGGTCCAAAGACATCACGTCTTGAGTCATTATCCTGCAAAATATGTGATATTAAAAATGCAATTCCCTCGTCAAGTACATTTCTTCCCTTGGACGGCTTATATTCATATATAGTCTGTTTATTGGCATCAGTCACCTTTAAAATTGACACCACTGGCTGATATACTCCCTTATTGGCAAACACTCCGTAAGCAGACGTCAGTTCCAATAGACTCACTTCTCCTCCTCCTAGAGTAATTGACAATCCTACTCTGTTTAGATTTTCCTGCGTCGGTTCCAGAGTGGACAATCCTAAATTATACGAAGTCTGAAGTATATCCTTGACCCCTACCCAAGCCGTAGTTTTTACAGCTGGAATATTAACCGAATTACCTAACGCATACCTTATTTGGATTGGCCCGCGAAACTTTCCATCATAATTTTTCGGCTCATAATCTTTCTGATCCGCCGTTCCCCCAGGAAAATGTGTCTCTACATCCATCACCACACTTGATGGCGTGTATCCTTCTGAAAAGGCTGTTGCATATGTAATTGGCTTCAGAGCCGATCCCGGCTGTCTCAATCCCTGCACTGCCACATTAAATTTTCCTTGAAAATTGGGATCTTCGGAAAAATAATCTTTGCTGCCCACCATCGACAAAATCTCACCCGTTTTAGGATCAAGAACTACAGCCGCCCCATTTGAAACATCAAGATTTTTCAGCTTATCTATTTCTTCGGAAACAATCTCTTCAACCTGTTCTTGCAGCTCCCCATCAATAGTCGTCGTTACTCTCAAACCGCCATTTTCGACCATCTCCTCACTAAATTGCGAAACCAGCTGTTGCCTGACATATGTTACAAAATGCGGAGCTTTAAACCTGGCCCTATCATCAGAAAATTCGATATTAGGAAGTTTTTTCTTTGCGTCTTCTTCTTGTTGCCTCGTAATATAGCCATCCTCCCGCATTCTTCTTAATACATCTTCTGTCCTTTTTATATAAGCCGTCGGCTCTGACCCAAAAGGCGAATAAATTGACGGCCTTTGTGGTAGTCCAGCCAAAATTGCCGATTCCACCAAATTCAAATCCGCGGCCGATTTGCCAAAATAAGTTTGTGCCGCAGATTCCACCCCCCACGACGTTCCTCCATAGGGCGCCTCATTTAGATACATCTGCAATATCTCATCTTTTGAATATCGCCTTTCTACATTGACCGTCAAAATAAATTCCTTAATTTTTCTAGGAATATTTCTTTCCGACGTCAACAGTACATTTTTGACCAACTGCTGCGATAATGTCGATCCTCCCTGAAGTCCCTGAAAAGTCAGAATATTAAAAACAGCCCGCAACATACCGCGAATATCAACCCCGCTATGTTTATAAAAATCCTTGTCTTCTATTGCAATTGTAGCTTCCTTAAGATAGCCCGGCATTTCCGAAAGGGGAACGGGGATTCTATTCTGATCTTCATATATATCATAGAGGACTTTGCCATCACGGTCATATATTATTGTCGACAGATTATCTACCCGTCTTACCTGATCCGGCTCTGGCAAATCACGCGAATATATAAAAAATAGGACAAGTGTAACCAAAAACGCTCCTACCAAACCCACAACTCCCAAAAAAAGTATTTTACTCCCTACTCCAGTTCCAAAATATCTCGACAAACCAAAAAACCTTTTCAAAAGGCGGCGCGTGTACATCATATTCGCCATAGTACGCCTTAGTGTAGCTAAAAAAGTGCATCTAGGCAACCTATCTGGTATAATAACGCCTCATGTCGCTCCGGACACAATTTGCATCTCTATTTTTTGCCACCATAGCAATCGCCATTGCCGCTGGCTTTGGCTCTGCTCTAGTGCATAACTTCCAAACTAAAATTAGCAAAAATTCCACTCCTTCAATTACCCCATCTACAACACTTTCTCCAACAATCACACACACTTGGGTCCCTTCTCCATCTCCAACTATTTTAGTCACCCCTTCTCCGACGGTTACTCCAATTCTTCGCCCATTAATTACAGAAATACCGCCAACACCTGTTGATACATCACCACCTACCACCAATGTCTTCTATCCACAAGCTGGCGGATTTATTACTTTTAAAACTGACGGCAAAATCTGCGCCATTATGTCAGCTCCGACAGATGATTCTGGCTTTGCTGGAGTAGAAACATTTTATGCTTTTGATGGCGGAAGTTTTCAAAAAGGAGTAGGGTATCTATGCGCGGACTCTCTCCCAAACGGCCCACACACTCTCTCATTCTATTCCAAAGACCAAGCCGGAAACACAGAAGCCACTCGAACCATCTCTTTCACGGTCAATATCGAAGGCAATTAAGTCACCCTCCGTCCCCTCACCAAAAAATTCTCCTTGTGGAAGTAAACGACTAGTTGACAAATGTTGTATAGTATATATAACAATGAAAAAATCTATGTCATTACCCAAGCCTAAAACAAAAAAACTGCTTGGAAAAAAGTTTATTGAACTTGCTAAAAAAGTAAGAAAAGGCTTTGAAGAACAAGAAAAATACTTACGTGAAAAGCGAGCACAAGATGAATATTCTATATTCTCCCACACTCATTCCCACTCTTGAGGGTAAGTATCTCTTATTGGATACCAATATATTCATAGATTCATATATTAAGCCGCATTTATTTACAAGCTTTTTTAATGATCTGAAAAAAGCCGACATTACATTGACAACTATCGATCTGGTAAAGTGTGAGTTTCTTAAAGGATCACCGACTGAAGAAAAATATAATGAAAGAGAAATATTTATTACGGACATTACAAACAACACAATTTTACCAATTACAAAAGAAACATATGAGCTCGCGTACAACCTGATTAAATTGTACAAAGTAGAAGGGTCAGCTGTGAAAATTACTGATCTTTTTTTAGGTGCATGCCTTATGCAATACAAGAAAAACATATTTTTATTGACTCGCGATACCACAGATTTCATCCAAAGAATCTTTGAACTTTCCTTCATCGTAAATGTCCCACACACTAAAGGTATTCTTACATACGGCATTTACCAATATATAAAATAGTCGAACCCATTTCCAATTCCCCTCACTTCTGCTATAGTTGTGCGTATATGGATAAGATTTCGGAGTTATTGACGCGCGGTGTCGACAAAATTTATCCTTCCCGCGAGGCTTTGGAAAAAGTTCTTCGCTCCGGCAAAAAATTGAGACTTTATCAAGGTTTTGATCCGACAGGAACCCGCCTTCATATTGGCCACATGACAGGTTTTCGCAAGCTTCGCCAATTCCAAGACCTGGGTCACCATGTCATATTCCTGATTGGCGACGGTACAGGCCAGGCAGGAGATCCATCAGGCAAATCAAAAGCCCGTGATAAATTCATGACGAGGGATGAACTGCGGTCAAATGCCAAAGACTATGTCATGCAGGCCAAAAAAATTGTTCGTTTTGATGGCGAAAATCCTGTTGAGATTCTCTACAACGGCGACTGGCTCAACAAACTTGGTTTAGTTGAAATCCTCGATATAGCCGGCCATTTCTCCCTCCAACAGCTAGAAGAACGCGATATATTCGTCGAAAGAAAAAAGAGGGGAGAAGCGGTCAATCTTCGTGAATTTTTATACCCCCTTTTACAAGGCTACGATTCCGTTGCTATGAAAGTAGACCTCGAAATCGGTGGTACAGACCAGACATTCAACATGCTATGTGGAAGAACCCTTGTAAAAGCATATCTTAAAAGGGAGAAATATGTTCTCACCACACCTCTTCTTACTGACTCAATTGGCAGAAAAATAGGCAAAACCGAGGGAAATGTAATTGGCCTTACAGATGAGCCAAAAGATTTCTATGGCAAAATCATGAACCTTTCAGACGATGTCATAGTAAAAGCGTTGGAATATCTCACCGAAATCCCAATGACAGAGGTAAAAGAAATGGAAATAAATCTAATTAAAGGCGCAAATCCAATGAAATTCAAAAAACTTCTTGCTTTTACCCTCACCAAAATGCTCAATTCCGAAAAAGACGCGATTGCGGCACAAAAATATTTCGAACAAACAGTTCAAAAACACGAAGTGCCAGATTTTTTGCCAAGATATTCTCTATCGTGTAAGACAACTGACATAATTTCTATACTTGTAGACAGTAAATCAGTAAACAGTCGCAGCGAAGCTAAGAGACTCGTCGAAGGAAAAGCCATCGAACTCGAAGGAAAACCAATCACGGATATAAAAACAGAAGTAAAACCCGGCATTCTCAAAATCGGCAAACGCCGTTTTCTTAAACTAATAACTATCAACTAATAACTAAAAACTAATATATGAATTTATTCAGAAAATACAAAATCATCTGGACCATTATCGTCATAATCGCCTCCCTTGCGTTAATCATTTCATCACTCTTACCCCTTTTCCTTGTATAATTTAACTAGACGCTATACCCTTACAAACTATACGCTTATGAACAGCATCCGACTTGATACACCGGTCCAATACCTCAAATTAGTCGGCCCTCTCATGGCCGGGAGACTTACAAAACTCGGAATCGAAAATATCGATGATCTTCTTCACCATATTCCATTTCGCTATGAAGACTACCGCATTGTTTCTAAAATAGGAAATCTTCAAGAAGGGGAAACCGTTACTGTTCAGGGAAAAGTAGATGAAATAAAAAATATTTACACTAAAACTGGTAAAAAGATCCAGGAAGCCACTATATCTGACTATACTGGAGAACTTAAAGTCACCTGGTACAATCAGCCCTTTTTAATAAATACAATCAAAATTGGAGTCACAATTTCCCTTTCCGGCAAAACCAAACGCTTTGGCAATAAAATTGTCATGGACTCACCATCCTACGAACTCATTAAACTACAAGCTACCAACTACCAACTACCAACTATTCATACCGCTCGTCTCGTCCCCATCTACCCCGAAACCGAGGGGATTTCTTCCAAATGGCTCCGTTCTCGCATTTATGCCGCCTTGTCAGAACTAAGCAACAACATTGTTGACTTTTTACCAGAGGAAATAATCAAAAAATACTCTTTATTTAAGGAAAAAGACGCCCTCTGGCAAATCCACTTTCCTCATTCACCGGAGCATGCCGAACATGCAAGAAAAAGACTGGCTTTTGACGAACTTTTCCTTATTCAACTTTCTTCTTTTATAAGAAAAAAGG
This sequence comes from uncultured Gammaproteobacteria bacterium, assembly GCA_964544585.1. Taxonomy (GTDB): domain Bacteria; phylum Patescibacteriota; class Microgenomatia; order 2-02-FULL-39-11; family 2-02-FULL-39-11; genus CAZJBV01. The sequence continues at coordinate 31,922 of CAZJBV010000008.1, forward strand.
ATTGGAAAAAAGAAAAAGTCGCTTCCAAATTTGAAATAGATAAATTTTTAAAAAAAATCGACCAATTTATTCTGGGCCTACCCTTTAGACTGACTTCCGATCAAAAAAAGGCATATCAAGAAATTATTGCCGACCTCAAAAAAGACACTCCCATGAATAGACTCCTCCAGGGTGAAGTTGGCTCCGGAAAAACAGTTGTTTCTGCCATAGCAATATATTTAGCCCATCTCAATGGTTTCCAAGTAGTATTCATGGCTCCCACCGAAATCCTAGTAAACCAGCATTACCAAACATTGTCATTTCTCCTTGCTCCAATTGGCATAAAAGTCGGCCTGTTTACCCAAAGGCAAAAGGAGTACGAGGCTGACATTATTGTCGGCACCCACGCCGTATTGAGAGATTCTCTTTCAATGAAAAATTTAGGTCTCGTTGTTATCGACGAACAACAGCGCTTTGGCGTAGCCCAACGAGCGCTCTTGAGACAGAAAAGCCAAAACCCCCCTCATCTTTTGACAATGACGGCAACCCCCATCCCCAGAACCATGGCCCTTACTCTCTATGGTGAACTAGATGTTTCTTTTATCAAAGAGCTTCCTAAAGAAAGAAAACGCGTCAAAACTTGGGTTGTCCCGCCGGAAAAAAGGCCAAATGCTTATGACTGGATCAAAAAAAATCTATCAAAAGACAAAGCTCAGGCATTTATTATCTGTCCGTTTATTGACGAATCTGAAAGTATTAAAACCGTCAAAGCAGCCAAAACAGAATTCGAAAGGCTAAAAAGAGATATTTTCCCTGACTTTTCTGTCGACCTTCTCCACGGCAAGCTAAAATCGAAAGATCGAGAAAATGTTCTGGCCCGATTCAAGGAAGGAAAAACCGATATACTTGTGGCTACCCCGATCGTCGAAGTGGGCATCGATATTACAAATGCGACTATCATACTAATTGAGGCCGCCGATCGCTTTGGCCTGACCCAACTTCATCAGTTAAGAGGTAGAGTCGGTCGAGGTAAAAAACAAGGATATTGCCTCCTATTTACAGAAGCTGAAAGTGAATCAACAGTAAGCCGCCTCAAAGTCCTCGAAACCACTTTTATCGGCTCGGTTGTCGCCGAAAAGGACCTGGAAAAAAGAGGTCCCGGAGATATTTATGGTCTAAAACAACATGGATTTACCGATTCTCGCCTCAAAGTAGCCAACCTCTCCGACTCCGATCTTTTAAAGACGACAAAAATCGAAGCCCAACATTTTGCTGGAAAAGATTTTTCTCAATATAGTTCTCCCTTGCTTCGGGCTCTGAAAAAATATACAATAGCAAATGTCTCATCAGATTAACTAGCAACTACAAACTACCAACTAATTTATGACCCCATTACCTAAACGCAAATTTTCCACCAGAAGATCAGGTAAACGCGAGGCACATCTTAATAAGCGCTTATCTCTTTTTGAAAAATGCCCAAATTGTGGCTCTCTCAAAAGATCTCACCGCATTTGTCCCTCATGCGGCTTCTATAATAAAAGAGAAGTTATTTCTCCCAAAAAAACTAAAAGTCCCCCTAAAAAAGCTTAAATGAAAACAGCCAAAGATCCTCGACACCAAAGACGCATGCGTATTGTTACCGAACTTTTTGCCGAAAGTTTCCTTCCCCAAAGGCTAAAAGACCAAAAAACCAAAAAAATTTTGTCACAACTTTCATCAATCGATCCACTCATAAGTCTCGCGGCTCCAGAATTCCCGCTTGACAAAATCGGCAAAGTAGATTTAGCTATACTTAGGCTCGCAGTTTTCGAACTTAATGTCGAAAAAAAAGAACCCGAGAAAGTAATCATCGATGAGGCAGTAGAACTAGCCAAAATCTATGGTGGAGAGGGGAGCCCGCCATTCGTAAATGGCGTCCTTGGCTCAATTCTTCAAAATATGACGGAACCCACACTTACCGAAAAATTGACAACTCTACTTGTTGAGCGCTTTGGTGCAAGCAAAGTTGATATCACCCCAGAATCAGAACTGGGAAAGGATTTGGGCCTTGATAATGTCGAAATCGCCGATCTTATCTCAATCATCGAAAAAGAGTGGCAAATTGATTTTGACGGAGATAAATTACTTCCTGAAATAAAGACTTTTGACGACCTCGTCCGTATCGTTGAGGAAAACTCCAATGAGTTTTGAAGACCTGCAAAAATCGCTAAAAATTTCTTTTAAAAATGACTCCCTTTTAAAGCAGGCGTTCATTCACCGTTCCTATCTAAACGAGACAAAACTGACTCTCGAATCAAATGAAAGGTTAGAATTTCTGGGGGATAGCATTTTATCTTTTCTTATCTCCGATTACTTATACAAAACTTTTCCTCAATTACCCGAGGGTAGCCTCACAAGTCTTCGCTCTGCTGTTGTCAATACCAAATCTCTCGCCGATTGCGCGAAAACATTATTTTTAGGTAAACTCCTCAAGCTTTCTCGTGGCGAAGACGAAGGCGGAGGTCGCGAAAATATATCCATTTTAGCTGATACATTTGAGGCCTTAATAGGTGCTGTTTTCCTCGATACCGATTTAAAAACGGTTAAAAGAATAACCTTAACCCATCTAACTCCACGCCTCAAGGAAGTAATAGAAAATAAAACGTATAAAGACCCAAAAAGTACTTTCCAAGAAGTAGTACAGGAAAAGCTACGCATTTCCCCCACATATAAAGTCATCAAAGAAGTCGGCCCAGACCATTCCAAAATTTTTACCGTCGGCGTTTTTGTTGCAGATACTCTTTATGGCACCGGGCAAGGAAAGAATAAGCAGGAAGGCGAGCAAAATGCAGCGAGCCATGCGCTTGCGGCTTGGCTAAAGTGATGATACAATTAAGCGTTTAGTTTTTAAGGGTATAGCGTCTAGTTATTTAACTATACCCTAAACGCTAACAAGCTATTCGCTAAATATGTCAGTAGCTATAAGACTTAAAAGAATAGGAAAAACCGGCAGTCCGATTTATAGGATCGTCGTCCAGGAAAAAAGATCAAGACGCGATGGTAGACCCATAGACGAGCTGGGTCTTTATGATCCTATGAAAGATCCTCCCCATGTAGTAATCGACAACCAAAAACTTGATAAATGGCTCAAAAATGGCGCTCGAGTTTCAGAGTCTCTCAACAGAATCCTAAATTTTGGAAAAAGGAAATGAAAGATATTCTTGAATATTTAATCAAAGCTATCGTCAACCACCCAGATGACGTCTCTATAGACAAAAAAGATGAGAATGGCAGCCTTATCCTTTCCATCTCAACTCATAAAGATGATATGGGAAAGGTTATAGGCAAAAATGGTAAAATTATTCACGCCATAAGGCAGGTGATGAAAGTCCCGGCAATTAAACAAAATGCTCGCATTCGCATAGAACTTAAAGAACAAGCGTGATCATTTCCATCCTGACTCTTTTCCCGAAACTATTCACTCCTTTTTTAAATACTTCCATCCTTAAAAGGGCCAAAGAAAAAAATCTTGTCCAATTTAATCTCATAAATCTGCGTGATTTTTCCCTTGGCGCTTATAAACAAGTCGACGATACTCCATACGGCGGTGGAGTAGGCATGATATTAAGAGTTGACGTCGTCGCAGAAGCTATTTTAAGACAAAAAGATAAATTCCCTTCACACCCTAAAAAAAGAACTATTCTCCTCGATCCACGAGGCAAAACTTATACACAGGATATCACTCATGGACTTATTACTTACGATCATCTTATCCTCGTCTCCGGACACTACGAGAGTATCGACGAGCGCATTTTAAACTTTATCGACGAATCTATCTCAATTGGAGATTATGTTTTGACGGGAGGTGAAATCCCATGTCTTGTTCTTGCCGATTCAGTTACCCGACTCATTCCCGGCGTCCTCAAGAACCCAAATGCTACCACCGAAGAGTCATTTGGCCTAAAAAGTGATGGCAAAAGATTATTAAGCTATCCCCAATATACTCGTCCCCAAGTCTACAAAGGAAAAAAAGTGCCCGCAATTCTTCTTTCCGGAAATCACCAAAAAATAAATAAATGGAGGAAATCCCAAAGCCTAGTACTAACAAAGAAACTCCGCCCCGATCTCCTTAAACTAACAACTAACAACTAACAACTACAAACTAAATAGGTCCGTCTTTCCCTTCGGCACATCTGGTACTTCTTCCGACACTGGCATAGCCTCTCGCATTATTGCATCTTTCAAACTCACCATCTTCTCTGATAGGGGGACAATTTGACTATCCACACTTCCCAATTTTGCCGGAAAGGGAGAATAATAAGCTAAAATCGTAAAGGAGACAGACAGAGAATCTGGGCTAAGATATTCTATCTTTACCCTTCTTGCCGTAAATAATCTCGTTTTCATCGACTGTAAAACATCAAAAAGCCTAAGGATCGATTCCTTACTACCGAGAGCCTCAAAATTTATCTCGACTGATAAATTATCTTCTTTGGTAGATCGGGTTAAAGCTGATTCCGTCGAAATCACTCCTACTTTCAGATCTGACTTGGTAATTACCACCCCAGATTCCCTTTCCAACGTGTCTATTCCGGTAAAAATTGTAAAGACGTCTTTTTCTTCCGGCAAAATAGCAATTATTTTTTTCAACGTAAAGAGCTCCTCCTCTTTTTGGATACTGTCAAGTATTGTTACTTTGGCCCGCAAATTGTTAAGGGTCTGCTCTTTAGTCTCCGAAGAGATAGTCACCTCCTGAATTTTTTGTATATTAGGAATCAAGAACACAACCGTTAAAATGAAAACAACTACAATTATTGTCCCCGAAATAATCAGGCTTTGATTCTTTTTTATAAAAGGTAAAAGATCTGACGTATTACTCAATTTTTCCATTCTGTTTATTTTTTACCCGAAACTGGAGTGAGAAAGAGTATCCTCCCCCCTCAGTTCGTTTCAGTAAAGAGGTAGTAAATGCCACATATGCAGCTTTTTCAACATCTCTGTTTTCCAAATTATCGACAAAGGTAAATAAGTCCGCGCTCGACGAGGCCAGAAGTTCGGCAGTCAGTGTCCCATCGGTCAATATATCAAGGTTAGATAAACTCATCCCAGGTGTTAGCATCGTATCTACATCTTTAAGCATCTTAGAGTGAGCCAATTTTGAGGAAATGATCTTTTCAATCAAGGAAAGTTTATCTTTTTCAGTCAGAAGTATTGCTTCCAAATCCCTTTTAGCCTCAATTCTTTCCGATAGCGTATTGGACTGCCGAGTAAATTCAGAAAGCTTTATTGTATAGTAACTAAGAACGGCAAAAGAAACAACATAAGAAATAACAAAAACTAAAAGGATAACCACTGAAATATAAAGAATCGGACGGGATAGGTTGTTAAAAATACCTTGAGGTCTTGTCTTTCTCGTCTGGGCTAGATTGATTGTCTGTATCGTCTTCACAGCCACTCCTTGATTCCCAATCCCACTGCCACAGTAAAATAGGGAGCATTCGCCTCAATCATTGCTTTCTGGGTAGGATTAAATGAAATGTCCTCAAACGGATTAACTACCTGAGTATCAAGACTCGTTTCACTTGCAATATATGATACCAATCCTGGCATCCTCACCGATCCACCCGAGAGAAGAATAGTCGTCAATTTTTCCTGAGGATATTGGCCATTAAAATAGGCAATCACTTTTTTTACCTCTTCCATCAGTTGTTGAAAAACCGGAGACAGGGTAGTAAAAATTTTTCCCTCCAGCTGATTTCGATCAAGGCCATAGGTACGCTTATATTCTTCCGCCTGAGAGGGAGAAAATCCCAATTCATCTGCAATCGTTCTGGTCAAATTATTTCCAGCCATAGACATGGTTCTAACAAAAATAAGAGACTTGTCTTTGACAATGCCTATAATCGAAGTTGTAGCTCCTATATTTAAAATCATTTCATTGCTTTTCTCGGGCAGGCTTTTGGGGGTAATCCGACTACTGGCTATCGCATCTGTTTCTAAAGATAATATTTCCAGGTTAGCTGACTCAAATATTCTAGTGTACTTTTCAATAAGCGTCAAAGGCGCGGCAATAAGGAGTACCTTCATTGAATTGGCTTCATTATTCCGAGATATTATTGCATAATCAATATTTACCTTATCTATAGGCAGAGGAATATATTGTTCTGCCTCCCACTTAATGCTGGAGGATAGTTCCTTTTCAGTCAGATTTGGCAGATCAATCACCCGCGTAAATACATTAGATTCGGGAAGTGATGCGTGCACTCCTTTACTCACTACTTTCATTTCCTTTAAAAGTTTTACCAAAACGTCAATCACCGCCTGTTCATCAAGGGGTACATCGGATATTAGTCCTCGTGGGGGAGTAGGAATTGATCCTAATGAAGAAAGGGCTATATTATTTCCTTTTTTTACGAGCTCTACGATCTTTATCGCATTTGACCCAAGGTCTATGCCTAAAACAGATTGGGCAGCCATATAAACAGAATACTAGCTATTTAAAATGGAGTCAAGAAACATTGCGGCTCACGGCGCCACTTCCTCCCACGTCACCTGTGTTTTACCAAGATAAGAAACAAGGGGCAGTATAAAGGCCGGTTGATATGTAATCTGGAATGCCGGGTTGGTATCACTTTCAAATGTTCTGCCGTTGACCAATGTCTTGGTATAAACCATTCCGTCGATAAGTAATCTGTTTGTATCATGAGTACCGGTATTAAATGAGTTACTTATAAACAACCCGCCGATATTGGTAACCGCAGGATTGACAGAAACATCTCCACTGACAATAAATGCAACCGCTTTACCGCTTTGAACCGAAAAATTACTATTTATAGAAAGGCTCCCATTTATAATATAAATCACTGCATTCTTTGCAGGATTGATAGTTATATTTGCACCGATCGTTTGAGAAGTATCAAAAGCATATACTGTTTCGGATGGATTTGTATTTTCAATATTTCCTCCGGGACTGACTTTACTGCTGAGTTTTTTAGAAAAATATCCAAAGTCATAAGCATTAGAATAGCCACTTACGATTGCCTTTTTATACGAACCGTCATTTGTATCATTGGTGATGGTTGGGTCACTGGTTGAATACAGCACTCCCATAGCCACATTTGTACTACTCGTGAAATAGTGCGCACTACTTCCGGAAGGAACACTTTCATTTATTGTTGGTCTATACACATCTCCTCCCACCACCTGCATCCATGTATTAGACGAAGGTGTAAGAGTTACAGACGTGGTCAATGGAAAATCCACACTGTATGTCTGGTTTGACCCTAGTGAAATTTTATCGCCCGGTACATCCACCGCTCCATTTACCGTCCATAATTTAAGTTGGGGAACATTATTTCCTTTTCGACACACGTAATACCTGCCATTGGGAATATTTGCAGGAGGAGTAATACTGGAACAGGGCTTAACAAGGTCATAAATTCCAGAATTTTTCAGTTCCATAAATTCATACGCCCCGGTATTAATATTACTAAAACTATAATTAGGAGCGCTATCATCGGTAATAGTATTATATGCAGATCCCGAAGTTCCGGGGATTCTCAATCTTACCCTTATACCACTTAGTAGGACTTCTCCCGATCCTCCCTGTCTTTTAGCGTCTGTATTAAGATCATAAAAAACATTTCCTTGTACTGTCCCTCTGGCTGGCGCGTTAGTTACTGTTCCTGTGGCTGGCGCGTTAGTTGGGGTAATATCGCCTCCACCTCCAATATCCTCACACTGCCCCTGCGGATGTGATTGGGGATCAGACCAGATACATTCATTTCTATTATTGCATTTACCTTCTGTAGACTCTCCCGGACAAAATCCCCAGCAGTCACCGGCAGTATAACTATTTCCACTACATCCTAAATCAGCAATACAGTTGGTATTTACATACTGCCATTCACAATACCTTACATTCCCGCCGATATTTGGGTAAAAGGCAGCAGGACAGCGCGATTTTGTATAAAAGTCAGGACAATTATTCTCTCCCGGCCCTCCGTATATTATTCCAGTCGGAGACGGCCCACCACCACCAGATGTAGGCAATGGGTTAGAAGTCAAACCAGGATCTGGGGGATCTGTCGGTTGTGGCGGTGGAGGACGATTAGTTGGTGCAGGACAGCTGCCTTCACCAGGCGCACACCATTGACAGCTGGTACACCCAAATCCACTTGGTATTTCACATTCCCCGGATTGGGGATCAGTCTTAACTCTGCAACCACAACATTGCGCCAAGACAACTGAAGAATTTCTTAAAACATTTGGCAGGAATAAAAAAAGAAATATCAGAAATATAAATGAGGTTAAAAGGCTAATCTTCTTTGACATATTATTTGTCTTAATATTAACTAATCATATTTTTCCCTTTATATCCACAGCTCCATTAGTTCGCCGCAAAAGAATTATATAAGCATACGGTCTGCCGTCATTATCTTTTATTGTCGTAAAACTGGATCCTTCCGGATTTTGCCATGGATAAACTATCATAGCATCTCCTTTTTGTATAAGCTTATCCAATCGAGCATCATTTATGGCAGAAACACTCTCAAGAAACCTTTCATAGTCTTCAGACCCCTCATCATCTACTACTCTTCGGGCCTTTACCATGTTTTCGACCGAAAGTCTCGTTGTTTTAGATGCACTGCTAAATACCGGATTGTTTTGAAAAACTACTCTGAATTGTCCTATTTCTGCTTTATTTATGGGATCAAAAAGTACCAGTTCCCTGTCACTGGATCCGGCAATCTTCTTCCAGCCGTCAAATAAACCTATATAGTAAGTTCGTAATCCCGGAAAGCTTATTTCTCCAGAATTATTATAGGCATATTTACTGGAGGTTGTATATATGATTGTTCTTCCTTCTTTGTCATTGGGGTCCTGGTAGAGGATTTTTAAATCAGAATTCAATTGAGAACCGATTTCTGTAGGAAAAACTCGATTTGGAGAACTAGGTGAAATAGGAGACGTCAAAGACATTTGTCGGGAAAGGATAAAAGAAGAACCGATAATAACAAGAATCAAAACAATAAGTACAATTACCCAGCCTTTTGAAAAACTTCGTGGCAGCATTAAATATTAGTGTAACAAGAGGAAAAAAGGGTGTCAACTGAAAATAAATAGCCGGACTTCTAACGTGATATAATATACACATACATGCTTAACCAGAAAATACTGCAGGAAATACGCCATATTATCTTTCGTTTTCTCAACCCTCGAGAATATAAAGTATTTATATTTGGATCCAGAGCTCTGGGAAGTGGTAGAAAATTTAGCGATATCGATATCGGCATAGAAGGTGACCAACCCATGCCATCCCATATGCTTATGAATATAGAAGAGGCATTTGAAGAATCAAATATCCCTTATACTGTAGAGGTCGTAGATTTTTCTACCGTCTCTGATGACTTCAAAAAACTAGCATTGCAAAAAATAAAAAAGCTTAACCAAAAACAATGAACTTATTAAATAAAAAACTCAAGAAAGAAAAAATAACTTTACTCTTTAAAAATCTGGAAAAAGCATGCCTCCGCTTAAAAGAAGCAGCCAGACAGCCTTCAACAGTCTTTAATCAAGATTCGACGATAAAACGTTTTGAATTTACATTTGAAATGACCTGGAAACTTATGAAAGCTTTAGTTGAATCCGAAGGATTGGAAGCTGCCAGCCCGAAACAAGCTATACGGAAAGCTGCAGATATAGGCATTATTGACAACCCGGAAAAATGGTTCGAGTTTTTAGGAAATCGCAATCTCACAGTTCATACCTATAAAGAAGAAATTGCTAAAAAAGTATATCAAGCTGCCAAAGAATTTATCCCCTTTGTTGAAAATTTCCTGCAAAAAGTAAAATCCTCTCTAACATAAGATCTTCTTAGTTCTGCGATAGCTACGGACATAGAGAGTTAAAAAAAAACGCTTAATATTTTTAATAATTTGCCTTCAGAATAATAACAAATATTGTATTCCTAAAATACTCCTGTCTCAAGACAAAATAGATACTGTAACAAGAGGAAAAAAAGAAGTCAATAAAAGAATATTACCCTGACTTTTTATTTCTTCATCTTAGAATGATTATCAAAAACAATATAGTATTAGGGAAAACCCGGATTAAAATCAATATTCTTATCTCTAAGTTGTTGAAATTTAAATGCTATAACAGCGTCGGCATATCGCATTATTTCCACCTGCAAGGATTCATTTGGCGTGATTGCTCTTACATTATTTTTTACCCAGTTCCAGTATTTTATAAATAATGGCTGGGTTATAGCCTCACCAATTCCCGCAGAGCCTCTTGTAGTTGTGAAATATTCATATAAATCGTTTATTCTTTGAACTTTAGCAACATGTCTATATAGTTGATAAACTCCTCCTTCTTTTACAATCTGCCCAGTATATTCTAAATCTGCAATGAGCTGCCTTGCTTCAGGTGATCTATTGTTTATATCATAAGCATAAAATACAGGTTCTGTAGTCAATATAATTCTCCCTAAATTATTCATAGAAGCAATTGGACCGTCACCTGTTATTATTTGGCTGACCGTTAAAAATCCTCTTTCATAATCCTGTGTTTGCCAATCAGTCGCCCATGCTGGATTTCCTCGCTCTGCAATAATCTCGTTTACAACCTGTGTTATTGCTGGATCCATTGGATAATTCCCTGCTTCAGCAAACAGAGATAAATACGGCTTGGTTCGACCCAATAAATTTATATTTTTCATTCCTTGATCAAGTATGGGTGACCAAGCAACAACCCTCTCCGCCATTGTTGCAGGCTTTGTCTCCGTCGCCGTCGGTTTTGGCGTATTCGTTGCCGGTACTCTGGTTGGAGTATTTGGTGCTGTTGAAGTTGCAGTATTTGTAGCTTTTTCTGTATTAATTGCTTGAATGGTTGCCGTTAAAATCTC
>CAZJBV010000009.1:0-26102 GCA_964544585.1 uncultured Gammaproteobacteria bacterium
GAGCGGCGACTGGGGGAAGCTTGGTGATAAATGAGAATGTGCGGTCGGTATAGACCGTGATGACTGCGGGGATAATCTGACCCTTTTGTTTTTGAGTTTTTTCATTGTAGGCGCGGACAAAGTCCATGATGGGGAGGCCATGTTGACCGAGGGCTGGACCGACTGGAGGGGCGGGGGTAGCCTCACCGGCGGGGAGATTGAGTTTTAAAATAGTTTTTACCTTTTTTGCTGGCATATATTGCGGCTTTTTGGGCCTTCCTCGCGATTAAATCGAGGTTTGCAAAGTATAGCAGAAATTCTTATTTTTGCAAATCGAGATTTTTTATTTTAGACCTATAAAATAGTTTGAGGTCTTGGAGATTTAATTTTTTAATCATTTTGGGAAGTAGCTGAATTTTTTCGACAAAATGTAATGAGACAGCAAGCCAGTAATCATCTAGGCCTATGTGTTTCTTTTTGGCATTTTCGTATACTTTTTCAAAAGGCATAATTTCTTTATCGATAAAGTAGATATCTACGAAATCCTTTGCGTCATGCCGATCAAAAAGGGCAGAGAATTTATTGCAGGATATATCCAATACGTTGTCTATGTATATGCCTAGATGTTTTTGGAATATTTTTGGTTTCAGACGAAACGGGATATCTTTGGCAAAATCGATTCTGACTCTCTCTTTCCCCCGTATGAAAAAACATTCTGTAAACGTCTCAAATCTTCTTCCGAATTCCAGTTCTGCATTAAATTCTTTGGTTATGTTTGGAAGCTTTGACATAATTTGCGGGATGCGATTTTCGACCTCGGTAAAAAAAGCCAGGTCATCAGAGTATCTATGACTCAGGTAAAATTCTGAGAGGGCAGTACCACCGGCTAAGAAAAAATCCTTGAAATGGGTAATTTCAGATAACTTTTTTATAATATCGACTTGGAATTTAGTGAGGATGGACATAGGAGAGATACCACTTCCAGAAATTAAATACAGGTTTTGAAAGCGTCAGTTTTGGAAGGTATTTCTTGATAAGTGTTAACGGAAGAGTTTTTACATCCTTAGAGGTTCCATGGGAAAGAACTCTGGATAAATACCAGGTGAGGATTTTTTCATCATTGAGAGCGCGTTCGGTTATCATATAGTCCCAGGTGAGATTTGGGTTTACAGGAATGCCTTTTACCATATTCAAATTATACCACAGGAGATTATCTAAAGCTAAAAAATTATAGGCTGTGGAGAAGTTATCCACAATGTTGCCTATAGTAATTTAATAAAGAACAATTATAGGTTATGAAGCAATCTCGGTAAGATAGGTTGTGAGGGTGGATTGCTGGGATGGTTTGAGGGTCGGAAAAATAGTATCGATATAGTCGCGTGTTTGTTCAGGCATATAGATTTAGTTTTAGCATGACGTGCACTTTATTTTCAACAGGATTTAGCTTTGTTCAGTTACTTCCCTGTAACCGTCGACTTTTATTGCAGGATCTCCTGAGAGAGTCCGGGCGATTTTGATGTAGACACGGAGGGAGGGAGGGGTTTCGCCCTCGGGGACATTACTATTTAGAAAATTCCACTGGATGGCGGTGGCAAATAAAGGGAAGTTTTCGGAGAAATTTTCCGGAAGACGGGAGAGGGGTGAGAGGATCTTTTTTAGTCCTTCTTCGTCTCCCTGCTCCAACAGATGGCCTATTTTGACGGGGTCCGGTTTTATATAATTACTGATAAAATCTTCTACTTCTTTTAAAGTGGTATATTTTTCATTGAGGGCAGTTTCTTTATTTTTGGCGAGTACTTCAATTGCTTCTTTTTGATATTTGAGGGCTTCGTCATATTGAATTTTGCCTTGTTCTTTTCTTTTGGGTAAATCATTTAAAGCCTGTTGGTGGGCGATGGTAGCCCAGTAATATTGTTCAAATGTGGATGAGGAAATATTGCCAAATTCCAATCCGGCAAAAAATGCTTTGATGGTAGAAATAGTTTCGGATTGGGTTTGGGGAGGGGGAATATTTAAATATTTAAATATATTGACTATGTCAGCTTGGGAGGAGGTAAGATCTGGATTTTCTGCTGACATATTGAGGAGGAAATAGAGTCTGACGGCGGAATCATATGTAGGTTGAAGGTTATCCGAAATATTTAGCGTTTGAGCCGCTCTCTCTATATTTTCTTTGTGTTCTTTTTCCTCTTTTGTAAAAGCTCGGGGATACTCTTGGATAGTAAAGACGATCTGATTGGCCCATTTGACGTCATCAAGCTTCATTTTTATTTCATTTAGGGATACAGGGATGACGCCGTCTACATCACAAGTGGTGTTGTCGAAAAGTGCGAGAGAGCCTCCTAAAATAAAAGTGGCTCTTTTTTTTAATTCGGCTGTAATTTTATTTAGTCCCAAGTTTTTTAAAGATATTATGTCTTGTGGAAGAGGGTCGGGATGAAGGGAAATTATGTCTTCATCGGGCTTGGTTTCATTATGTGGTGGGGTAGAAGATGGGAGAGGAGTGATGGGTGTTTGGGGATTGGGGGGTATGGAGGCATTTGGGATAGGATTTGTGAGTGAGGGGACATCTGTTTGAGGTGTTTGATTCATATATAAAGCATACGGATTCTCAACTGATATTGTCAATATGACTATAAAACTGTTATTGTGGAATTATGGAATCAAGTGGTCCCGGTGTTTCCCCTGTGCCTGCGGTCCCAGGTCAGCAGCCATCTCCCCGTGAGGGAGCTGTGGGAACTCCGGTAAGGCCGATACCCTCGGGGCGACCGGTGGAGGTGGCTGGAGAACAAGATACGGTCAATGTCGATGTGCAGCCGCCGCTAGTTTCTGCGGCTCCCGGTAGAGTGGAAGGCGCTCAGCCAGGAAGAGAGGCGAGGAATGGCGAGGGAGCGCCCGAGGCACCACGAGCTGGTAGAGAAGAGGAGCCGCGTGAGAGAAGGACGGAGAGAGGTGAGAGAGAGAATCGTGATGACAGAACTTATAGGCGAAGAGACGAAACACGGGAGGAAAGAGATACGAGGAGGGAATCTAGGGATGAAAGAGATGTAAGAAAGAGAGATTCTTTTCGTGAAGAAAGACGAGAAGGGGAGGAGGAACAAGCAAGACAGGTGAGGGAGTTGCAACAGCAGAGAGATAGGGAAAGGCGTGAGTCGGAGACCAGGGAGCAAAGACAGGAGCGGGAGTTGAGAGAAGAAGCGGCAGCGCCTGCCCCGGCTCAAGTAGAGGTAAGAGTAACTACTCCACCAGAGGCTGCCGTGAGTGTTGAGGCGGGAGGGGAAACTGCCTATCAGAAGGCAATAAGTGAAAAGGTACAAACTTATACAGAACTTGGGCCTGTATTGGGTCGTGACCTGACGACTCCGTTTGCATTTAGTGCAGCCGGTATTCAGCAAGCCGTACTTCATGCCGTAAATAAAACCGCCAATATACTTATTCCAACAGGTTTTGCATCGGCTTTATCGACGATTGGTATAATTGGTGGAAGAATAGGTGCGAGGCTGACGATAGGCGAGAGGTTTGGGAATGCGGCCAGACTTCTGGTATCAATTAATAATTTAAACAAAGGTTTTCTTGGTGCTTTGCATGGATTTTTAATGGCTCCGTCGAGGTTTTTGGCTAATAGAGTATTTCATGATAGGAGTGTAAGAGAAGTAGCAAAGTACGCAACTGACGAACAGGCAGCTGCTCTTTCTAGGATGTCAGATGCAAAGAAGATGTCATTGGTGGCTTCCGGGGCAGCGGCTCAAGCCTTTCGTGATTCGATAGATATTATTACTACAGAGGGGCAAATCAACTGGGGCAGACTGTCTGACAAGATAGAAAAGTTTGCCCAGGCGGGGAAAGCGGGTGAGAAGATATATGGACAGCTCAAAGAAAAAGCCAAGACTGATAGAAGACTCGCGGAAAAGCTAGCCAAATTTGAAGAGAGATTACCGACACTTATAAGCAATAGAGATAGGTGGTGGTACTATCAGGGTGTATTGGGACTGGCATTAGGTAGCGCGATACCAGCTGGAGGTATAGCATTTGGGTTGTCTTCTATTTTGCAGGGTGCGGGAGGAGCCGTGTGGAATGGGATAACGGGACTGGCAAATGGATTTTGGACAGAAGCACAGAAAGCGGGGCAATGGGTTGGAGATATGTTTAATACCCATATTCTTTCCAATCCGGACGTGAAAAATTTCCAGACTGATCCTTCGGAGGCTATACAGAAAGGAGTAGATTTAAATGATTTACAGAAATCTCCACCTGTAAAAGACGCTACCGATTCATTCAATAGATTAGTGACAGATCCTGAAGAATGGAAACAAAAAGAACTCATCCCCTTTTGGGATCGGATGAGTGGAGAAATGCAGAAATTTCTCGAAACATTTGTCCCAAAAGAATTTTGGATTTGGAAGAAGCAATAATAAACTATGATCGAACCGAAAGGTTCTCAGGGACCTGAATTATTAGGCAAGCAATTTCATCCTTTTGGGGAAGCGTCTATCCCTACACCTTTTATACTACCTGAGTCGAAAGCAGTACCGGATGAACTGAAACAGCGAATAGGATTTCTTCGGAGAATAATTGATGAAGTTAAAGCTGATCCTGATGTTCAGCAACTTGGTGATATAGCTGTAAGAGCGGTAGCAATGCCGACATGGGTAGCACTAGATTTTTTTACTTTGACTGACATTGCGGCATTTGCGCCGGATGTAGTTAAAGGTATGAAGATGATGCGACGTACACCTTGGTTGAGAACCATGCGCCAACCTTTTCGTGGTTTTCTCGATCCTTTTCCTGATGTAGAAGGATGCCTGGGGGCGATAGTTACATTTGGGCCCGAAATTGCAGAAGTTGTAGACATTATTTCACAGGTTTCAGTTCCAACAGCTCTAGCTGAAACTGCTTGGCAGGGGACAGCTGATGCCCTAAGAGTCAGAAGAGCCATGAGACATACCGCAAAGACAGTTGCAAAAGAAACTATAAATGAAGCCGTAGAATTTGTTAGAGGAACACCTCAATACAATAAGGTATTAGCAGAAATTGATAGTAGACTTTCTCCTCGAGCAAAAGAATTCTTAAAAACTCATCAACCAAAATTGAGAAAAGTATTTAATATTTGGACGAGAACTCTTCCGTAGAGCTGATTCTTTTCAGATAATCATCCAATTTTTTCTTTTGATTTTGGTAGAGGGTGGGGTAGACGGAGTCGATGAATTCGACAAAAGATAGATTTTTGGGTGTCAGGGAGTTTTGATAGGAGTTTTGGTGGCTTCGGGATTGCCGACTCCCTCAGCGGCTTTTAGTATTTCGGGTTGCAACATGGCTCCGAATGATACTAAAAAAGCAGCCAAAAAGCAAATACTATGAAATATATTAAGTTGTCTTGACATGCGTATACACATTGTATATACTAAGATAGTTTATGAATTCAGCAGTGATCAATATCAAAACCGAACCGGAAGTAAAACAAAAAGCCCAGAAATTGGCCAAAGATTTGGGTTTGAATCTGTCTGCACTTATAAACGGCTATCTTCGCCAGCTTATAAAAACTAAACGAGTCGAATTTAGCCTCGATGAGACACCGAGTGAGTATTTAAAACAAGCAATCAAGCAAGCACAAAAAGAACGTAAAGAAGGAAAAGCATCTCCGGTATTTGATAAGGCTTCCGATGCCATAAAATGGCTTCATGAACATTCTTGATGAAAGTACAATTTAGCAAACTATTTCTTAAAAGGTATAAAAAAGCAGATGTTCGTATAAGACACAGTATTGATAAACAAATACGCCTCTTTCGAAAGGATCCAACAGAATCCTCACTAAATAATCATGCGCTTAAAAAAGAGTACGAAGGTTTACGAAGTATTGATATTACTGGAGATTATCGGGCAATTTTTGAAGAAGTGAAAGAACCGGATCGAACATTTGCATATTTTGTCACCTTTGGAACACATAAAGAACTATATTCTGTTCATACTCTATAGTATTGAAAGGAGAAGCTACTCTTTATTGATATCTATTATATTGGCAATCTGGCAATTGCCTGGCCTATTCTCTCTCGGAGTCTATCATATTCAGCTGCTCCTCCAACATTAAGTTGTGCTGCTTGTAAAAGAGCAAATTCGACCATTCGGGGAATAGTAAAAGCTGGTGCAGAGGGATTATTCATTGGTCGTGGTATATTTTGTCCATTCATTTCCCTTTCAAGATAGTCTGCAATTGCAGGAGCAAGAGCTGCAGTGAGGTTTGATGCGGGTTGGTCTGTTCCTATTTTTACCATTATTTCCTGGGTTAGTGTATCTGAATACAAAAGGGGAAGATTTGCGTGACCGGCAGCCGAGAGCCTAGCAGTAGTATTTAATCCTTTCCAAATTCCTAAGTGTGGTTCTGTCATCGGAGTGAAACTTATTGCTTCCCCTAGATTTCTTATTGCATTTGCATTTATTCGGTTATCATTGAGACGTCCTCTTAAAATAATAATTACTCTGTTATGCGTATCACGATTTCCTAAGGCATAGACGAGAGTCTCTTCCGACAGCTTTGCTCTTTCTGCTTCTGGTGTACTTTCAAACAATCGGGACGCTTGAGCGATGAGATTTGCTGGATTTGTATATCTTTGTTCTTTGATTAAAGAAGTTAATGCAGCCATATCTGATTTTCCGGCGGCTGTATTTAGTGCATCATTTAAAGCTGGTCCAGCTCTTTGTGCACCTTGGCGTGCTGCCTGTGCTCCCGCTCTTGCTGCCCGTTGGGCAGCTCTTGCACCAACTTCTGCTGCCGGTCGGGCGGCCTGCCTGCTCGTTGTGCCAACAGTCCTGCTTGATTTGCGGCTCGTCGCAGCCTTTCTCCAATGTCCATGCCTGTATTATCGCAGCAACTTTCACCACATGTCAAATTTTTAGATACTAGATTTCCGCGGGGATTTTTAGAGGGGGAAGATATATAATAGATTTATGGTTCCGAAAGATGAGTCGACTGATAGTCCGCCGAAAAAGTATTTTGATGATTTGGAGGCGCTGGCGAGGTTGAAGGAAGGGCCGCAGAATCTATATGCAAGAGGGGCAGCGCTGGATAAGGTCAGGCCGAGGCCAAAGGAGCAAGATGCTGGTGAGATGCCCCAGGAGATGGTGCCGACTTCTGCTGGACCAGATTTGGAAAGTGAACTGGCAAGGCTAAATCAGGGTATATCAGCGCAAGTAGAACAGGGGAAAAAAGACTATAGGCTACATGCTGCAGGAAATCCTGAGACCAATAATTTATATATCACACCTCCGAATAAGGCTGTTTCACCAAACGGACAAAAGGTCCCGGATCTCTATGAGCGGGCAGAGGTAGAGATTGCTGCGAAACCACAAACTAAACCATCGATATTTAAAAGAATTGCGACAAAATTGGCTGATATAGTCCTATTTATACCCCGGAAAATAGTTGGAATTTTTCTGAAGGGGAAATAATTTTATAAAACTTTTTTGAGATATTCTGCGACTTTTTTTGATATTTCTTTTTTTACCCGTGGCCAGGTGACGCTTTTGTCAAATATTTTTACGGCAGAGACTTCGTTATCCTGATTAGCATCGTCAAAATAAGTCAGAGATTTGAATATGATTTTACTATTTTCTTCGTACCATGGATATTTTGCGTATGTAGCTTCAATAATTTTTCCGAAGCTAATTTTTTTTAATAAGTAATATATATCCAAAAAGTCTCGTTGTTTGGCTCTTTGGACTATGGCAGCTATTTTCATTGCGGCAATATCTTCGAGAGAAGCAAGTTTGATGGGTGAAAAATCGACTAGATCAAGAGTAAGAGTTTAGAAAACCTAAACTTCTTCTATAAGAATTCTTCGGGGGCCTAAATCCTTTACCGCAGCTTCAAATTCGAGAGGGTCAATCATAAAATTGAAGTATTGAAGCCACCTTCTGAGTTTGTCACGAATCCATATCCCGCGAGTTGGATGTTTGAGTATGCTTCTGATCTCATCTTCGCCATAATTATTGAAAAGCCATTTTAGATCTTCGTCAAGTCCATAATTGAGTATTTGGGGAATAATATATTTCTTATGTCTCTCTCTATCCAGACGATTCACGTCTACTGACCAGAGAATGGGTTGGAGGCGGGTGGGGATTTTTTGGGATTTCATACTCACTATTATAACAAAATGGCCTGATTATTTCTCATAAAGCGGGGAGATGGATCTGTTTGTGTCATTATTTGCCGTAGGCGAGTTTTGATATATAATGGTAGGGCTTTATGGATCAGGCAAAGTTATTGCGAAAGATGACGGGAGAACAGCGTCTGAAGCAGGCGTTGGAATTGTCTGAATTAACAAGGGATTTAGCCATTTCTAATATAAAACAACAATTAGGTCGGAAAGCATCGAAAAGAGAAATAATTAAGAAACTAAGAGAAAGAATTGATTATGGGACAGAGAGAAATACTCCTCACGGTATCTAAACTTTTAAAAGAAAACAAAATTTCATATTTTCTATCCGGTGGATTTGCTTCAGCTTTTTATGGATTTCCCCGCTCGACTCATGACGTTGATTTTATTCTGGAGATTGATATGGAAGAGTTTTCGAAGCTTAAGAAGGTATTAGAAAAACTGAATGAGTTTTTTTTAATTGATTGGGATCAGGCAAAGAAGGCTATTGAAAAACATACACATTTTAATATCATAGATCGCGATAGTCTTTTAAAAGTAGATTTCTGGCCTATAATCAAAAATGAATTTAATATTAGTAGATTCAAGAGAAAAAGAGAGGAAATTTTTGATCGGCAAAAAATTTGGATGATCAGTCCCGAGGATCTCATCTTAATTAAGCTTTTATGGTGTAGAGATGTAAAAAGCGATCGCCATATGCGTGATTGTGTGGGAATATTGAAAGTGCAGAAGGGAAAACTTGATAATCGGTATCTTTTAAATTGGGCTAAAAAATTGAAAGTTTTAAAATTGTGGGAAGAGGTGAAGGAAACTCAAGATTATTGAGCTCCACAAAAACTCAAAGGGTAGGAGGGGCTACTGGCTTAGGGTTTATAAGACTTTTTTTAGATATTCTTCTACCTTTTGGCCGAGGAAGGATTGGATGAAGGTATGTGTGTATGATTCTTTGACAAAATCTGTTTGGAATATATCTATGTCATCGTAATAAACTAGCTGTTCTAAAAAGAGTTTTTCATTGAATTCACCCTGAAATTTTTCGTTTGTAAGTTTGATGATTTTATTTATATCATAGAGATTCCATTTCAAAAAGAAAAATAGGTCTACGTAATCGCGCCAGGCAGGACGCCTACCGATAGTGTATGCTTTGTTGGCTGCCAGATCATCCAGATCAAAGAGTGAGATAAAGGGAGTCTTGATGACCGGTTTTACTGGGTGATAGGGATGGTAAACGAATGTGACGGATACACTCTTTGGTGTTTTAAAAGTCAATTGTTCTCTGGTATCTAATTCCGGCAAAATGGTTTTGCCAAAAATATTTTTAGCTTTGCGAAGAAGGCTATCCGGCAACAAATTCATGGAAAAACAGTCGAAGTCATAGGAAAGCCTATGTCCTATTTGAAGCATGATAGCGGTTCCGCCTGCCAGGACAAAATCGGAAGAGAATTTTTTCAGATTTTTAAAGACTTCCTGCCGCTCTTTGTCTAATTTTTCCGTGTATGGAGGTGATATATTCATTTTCATCTACTTTAATTTTGGATAACCCGAGAATGTAATTTTTGATAAAATACAAATTTTTTCTCGAGTAAGCTTTTCTTGGTTGAGATATGAATATTTGACGTATCCTTTCTTTAGAATAAGTAGTAAAGAGCCAGAGAATATCATCGAGGCTGCCGAATCGTAAAATCTGATGGATAATGTAATTTTTATCTTTTTCTATATCTAGATGGTTTACATCTACTGACCAAAGGATCGGCTGGAGGCGGGCGGGGATTTTTTGGGATTTCATAGAAATATTATATCATCTATTAGTCTCCTATATATTTTTCGACAAATTCGGAAGAGGGGGAACTCATACTTTCTGGATATTCTAGAATAATTTCTTTTCCTTCTTTGGTTTTATATTCCTGGGTTTGTGTTTTGCCTGTATCGAATTCATTTTTATATGATTCTGCTCTCTCCTCGGATTGTTTTAAAGAGGGAGAAGTTATTATTCTTTTTGACTGTTTCCTAAGAAAGACAATTAGAGCGGCTGAGATAAAAATAATTACTATTATTAAAAATAATATTTTTTTATTTGTAAGTAAATTCATTTTAGATAATTATAATGCGGTGGGTCATTTGCCGGAAAGGGATGGATAAAATCAAACCCTTGAATATTTGATTGACCTATATAATCGATGGCATATTTATTCCAGTCGTATTCCAATTTACATTTTGTTTTGCCATTTTGCTCTGAACAAGTTTCTTTCATACAAAAAAGATCTATAGCTGAACCGCTTTGATGGGGGCTCCAACCAGGGTAGGCCACTCCACACCAGCGTCGTTGGTTTATATCTTCTGGGATATTTCCATTTTTATCGGGAAATACGCCTTGTTGTGTTTCCGGATCCCAGATGCATTTTCCGTCAAAAAGTGACTTTTGCAGTTCATAACTTCTGTAAGCGTAAGCAAGTATTGGCAAGCAGGCGTTTGGATTGTCTTTGTACTGATTTAAAAGACTGTCCATTATTGTTTTTAAACTAGGGAGTCCACTTCTATACATGTGTATCGTACCCCCATTTAAATTTTCGGCAAGTAGATGACTATTTTCCAAGACTTCTCTGACGTTGGCTAAATCCGGTGGAATGAAATCAGATGAATAAGATTTTGCCAGTCTTCCTGATGAGCACATTTGGTTGTATAAATGTTGTGGTTGTGGTTGGTATAGAGAAGTGCATGTTCCACCATTATCTGGAACTTGAGTATTTTGGGCTTTTGTAGTGGGGGTGATTTCATCTTCTGGTTCTTGGGAAGTGGTGGGCGTTTTAGCATTTGCACAATCAAGCGAGACTTTAGGTACTCCTTTACAGGATTGATTAGAAAATTCTGTGTTTGGGTAGAAAGTACATTTTTGCAATCCTGGTGGTCCAACGCATGAATAACCTTTGCCACAGGTGTCTTCATATTTTTTTATTAGGTCTTCATCTTGGCAATTTATGATTGCATTTAATGAGTCTTTGCATGGTTCTCCTCCGCCGATACAGGCGACGGGATCAAGTGTAGGTTTGGGTTTTTCCTTACATTTTTTTTGACAATCTATCCAGGCGAGGCCCCCGTTCCAGCCGCATGAGGAGGGATTGCCCCAGTTTTTACAATACTCTCCACCAATAGTAGTACATCTTGACCAATCATGTGGGGTAGTACAACCAGTTTGAGTGGGAGCAAGTGTAGATGTAGGAGGGGCGGGTGTGGCGGAGGGTGTGAGTCCGGTTGTCGGTTGGGCAGTAGTGGGAGTGGTTTGAGCATCTTGACAGTAGTCGCTTGGTTGGCAACCTGCGGATTTGGTTTTTGAAGGGCCACCGCCGCAGGAACCGGGATTGCCATAATTATTGGCATTTTCATAGAGCCAGCGATCTCGTCCACAACAATAGACGCTATCAAATATATCGCGAGTATCTTTATTGGCACAGTTAAAAACTCCGTTGACGGTGCAGGACCAGGAGGTATCGCCGCAGTGGGTAGAAAAGGCTGTTGTTGGAATAGGCGTGAGAGTTGGCTGTGCTTCGGCGCTAGATCTAATATCTTGGGATTTCGGGTTAAAAATATTTAGAGCAACAGTCCCCAGGACAATGATACCCATTGAAAGTAGAGCCAGGATGGAAATGTCGCCTTTTTTCATGAGATATTTATAGTCTGAATTATTGTGGTGAAGGAGTCAAGGTTTGTTTGTCTTCATCATGGCGAGAGTTGCTGCCTGGATAAAATGGGGGAGTGCTTCTTTCCAGTTTGAATAGGGGGTCAACTGCATTAGCGGGACTAAGGGAATGCTGGGATTTTCGTTTGGATCGACATTGACCAAAGCTTCTTTTAAGACTGCGTGATTTACCACCCTTTGAGGAATGTATGATGGTTTTACTCCATGAGTCCTTTGGATAGTAATTCCTTGTTCATTATGAAGTTTTTCTGTGGCTTTAAGATACATTTTTTTCATGATTTCCGGCCAAGATACGGGAAAAAGCTGGGAAAGGACGCCGACGAGGGCATCCATTTCATAGCTTAAATTATAGAGATTTCCTTGCCCCCTTTCTTCTAAAAGATAAGTATTAGAGACTATGGGATTCAATCCCTGACGCAATAATTGAAAAGCATCAGCTGCTACTTTGTCCCATGGATCAGCATATTTTTTAGGATTAGTGAGAATTGTTTCTACTCCTCTGGCAAATCCTTCGATCAAATCCGTATTTGGGGGATGTTTTCCTCCTAAAAGAGTGGCGAGTAAGATATGTACGTTTTCGTGGTAGGCAATGGCTTTGGGGATGCGATACTTGCCATAGATATTTGAGATGTCCGGATCGGCGGCTAAAAATACCTGGCGATTAGCAAAGGCCTGATGTGCTCGAATAAAATCTCTAGGGAAGATGGTGTATTTTATAGGCGCACTTCGTATAATACCTAATGTTTTCTCTACTAATTCCAGAGATGACTGTATTTTTTGTACTTCCCTATCATCAATGAGAAGTACACTATTTTTTTCTGGGATAAGAATGGTAATTCCGTAGTCCCCTCTTTTTCCGGGAATAAAACGGGTGGCAAAATGCATTGCCTCTATCTCTGCTTTTTTTTCTCTGGGTACTAGCGGAAGTCCATCGATTGGATTTTTACTGCTAAGAGCCAAATTTTTGGATATGGTTGCAGAGTGATCCGTGATTTCTCTTCTTAAGGCATCTATCCAAGAGATGGCGTTTGTTCTTATAGCTTGGGCATTTTCTTGGGGGAGAAAAAGGTGGAATTGTGAATATTTTTCAATCCTGTCTTTTATTCCTTCTACACAATCATATTTTCCGGCAATAGCATTTATAAATCTTTCTGTATCTTTTTGGATATCTCTTTTGCGTTGCCTGTAAGGGGAATACTGATCTACGAGCTCTAGATATTCCTTAGGTGTCCCGTTTTTGCGAAAAAATATTGGCCGAAGGTCATCCCGTCCAACTGCTTGAGTGATGAATCTTCCCGCTTGGACACCGAACTTTTGGGAAAGGGTCAAAATATTTTCCGTTTGGGCTTGGGGAAGTTCCTGATATTCTGTTGACATTTTATCAGCAACTTTATTATATGGTATTTTATAGTCAGGAGGGAAGGGTGCCGTGTTGGCGAAATTGTTTTCTGTATTTTTGGGAGAAGGGGATGCCGGGGAGGCGGCCTATTTTGCCTCTGTCGTATGAACCAAGGGCAAGATCTACACCACTTTCAATCTCTTTAACGTTGAAACCACGCAGAAGATCTACTCCCTGTTCTTTCAATTTTCTGGCTGCGGCAAGAGCAAAGGCATGGGCATTTCTTTCCATCTGAACATGTGTTTCTTTGAATGTGGTGAGTTCGTCTTTTATTTCCTTGGCCCAATTGGGAAAAATTTTCTCAATAAGCGGAAGAAAGAATAGCTTTAAATTTATCCATTTGGGTCTTTGGGGAATATCTTCCAGAGGGAAAAATTCCCTGAATTGCCATCTGTGTCCGGCTTCATGGCCAGGGATAAGATGGTCTACTATTTCCAGATGTCTTTTAAATTTGGGATTTTCGGTCAACCCCCTGCCTCTTATACTATCTGTAGAGAGTCTGTTTAACATGAATAAATTGATACTTTCAAGCGGAGCATAGAAAGCATTTAAGATCGGTGGGATAGTGAGAACTTCCACTCGTTTTGTTTTTCTGTATTCAGGTAGAAGTGGACTCCAAAGCTGAGAGACATCCCAAGCTTTTCCCGTCAGCTGGTCTATATGATAGAAATCTTCGACTTTATATATAGGAAGAGGAAGCCACCAGGGAGTGAGCCTTTTCATCTGTCTTATTGTGGTGATGCCATTTTCGGCGTTGTCTATTTTGACTTCTCTTCTGTCTTTGAGTTTTACGACTGTATGGCCGAGTTTACCTTTCAATCTGTCAAAAATTATCCTGAGAGGCGCGGGGAGCGCGGTTTCTGCCTCTTCAACGTGTAATTGATCGAGTACCAGACGTTGATCCTGCCTGTAATTGGGATTGCCGATACTAAATCTTTGGATGCGGTCGAGGGTAATGGGAGGTATTTTTTCTTCGTAAATGGTGCCGTTTTTTGGTAAAGGACGAGTGGGGGAAGCGAAGAAACTTTTTCGCTCGGGAATTGGAAGTGGTCGATATGATAATCTTTCGCGCATAAGAGAAAATATTAAGCCTATAGTATATCATGTTCTTGTTTGTGCCGTCCAGTTTTAGTATTATAGAGGTCTTATGAAATACACCCTTGAGACGCTCCAGAATAAACTTCAGATGATCACAATTCCCATGCCTTCATTTGCTTCCGCGACCGTTCTTATTCTGGTGGGAACTGGTAGTCGATATGAGAGCAAAAAAATAAATGGCATTTCCCATTTTTTGGAGCATATGGTTTACAAAGGGACAAAGAGGCGGCCGGGACCGATTGATATACCCTCGGAAATAGAAGGAATTGGGGGAAGCTGGAACGCGTTTACGGCCAAAGATCATACCGGATTTTATATTAAAGCGGCAAATACTCATTTGGAACAGATGTTTGATATTCTGTCAGATGTTTTACAAAACTCATTATTGAAGGAAGAAGAAATAGAGAAGGAAAAAGGCGTCATTATTGAAGAAATACACATGTATGAGGATATGCCAATACAGAAAGTGTCCGAAGTTTATGATGATTTGATGTATGGTGATACGCCTTTGGGATGGGATATTGCCGGGACGCCTGAAATTGTAAAAAGTTTTAATCGGGATACTTTTGTAGGTTATTGGAGTAGACAGTATGTTCCTTCAAATATGGTGGTGGTGGTTGCTGGAGGAATTGAAAATGCAACAATGCACAATGTAACAATTTTACAATTGGCGGAGAAATATTTTGGAGGACTTATGGATAGACCAGCGAGTAAAGCATTGGGGGCAAAAATTGTTCAGAATGGTCCACGCGTCCTTATAATAAGAAAAAAGACTGAGCAGGCGCATATGTGTTTGGGAGTGCCGGCATATAAACTTTCCCATCCTGACCGATATAATCTGGCATTAATGGCTGCAGTCCTGGGGGGAGGCGCCTCGAGTAGGCTTTTTGAGGAAATCAGAGAAAAAAGGGGTTATGCTTATTATTGTCGGGCGGCAAATGATCAATATATTGATGTAGGACATTTTGTGTCTCAATCGGGATTGGTCCTAACTAAAATTGATGATGCTATCAAAGTGATACTGGAACAATTTCATCTTTTGGCAAATGGAAAAAGGCGGGTAGGGAAAAAGGAGCTTTCTCGGGCAAAGGAGCTTTTGAAGGGTCATCTGATTTTATCATTGGAGGATAGCAAAAATGTGGCCGGACATTATGGGACGGATACACTTATTGAAGGAAAAATAAGGACGCCGGAAGAAACAATAAAGGAGATAGATAAGGTAAAAGCAGAAGATATAGAAAGGGTGGCTGCGGATTTGTTTAAAACCGAAAGACTAAATCTTGCTATAATAGGACCGTTTGAAGACAAAGCAAGGTTTGAGAAACTACTTGCTTTATGAGTTTGTAGTGAGTAGTTTGTAGTAAGTAGATAAAATTTTTTTGACTACACACTACGCACTAACAACTACCTACTAATTTATGGAGAGAACAGTTGTTTTGATTAAACCGGATGCAGTCAAAAAGGGTGTGATTGGGAAAATTATGACCCGATTTGAAGAAGAGGGTTTTACTCTTGTGGCGGCCAAGTTTTTACGCCTTCCGGAAGATCTTTTAGATGAGTGGTATGCGCATCACAAGGATAAAGCCTTTTATCCGGAGTTAAAGTCATTTATGACGTCGACACCTGTTATGGCGATGTTGTGGGAGGGTGAGGAGGTGGTAGTAAAAGTCCGCGAGCTTTGCGGGCCGACTGATAGTAAGAAGGCGGAAAAAGGGACAATAAGAGGTGATTTTGGGCGGGATATTCAGGAAAATGCTATACATGCCTCAGAAAACATAGAATCAGCCAATCGGGAAATGGACCTCATGTTTTTGCCCCATGAAATACTGGAGTGGAAGAGGTAATTATTGACAAAGAGATCTTATGTATATACAATGTAATTACTATGATGACAAGTATTATTACAGTGGGTAACTCAAAAGGTATTCGTATCCCAAAAGTACTTCTTGAAGAGAGTGGGTTAGAGAATGATGTTGAACTTAAAGTAAAAAAAGGCGAGATAAGAATAGTTCCTGCTGTCAGGCATAAAACACGAGAGACTTTGGGTCTATCCCTTTCAGAAAAGGTTCTAGCTCGTGATTGGAACAGGGTTGAGGAGGATGAGGCATGGAAAAATTTGAAGTAGGAGATGTTGTACTGGTTCTTTTCCCCTTTTCGAATTTGAAAGGGCAGAAAATCCGTCCGGCGCTTGTTTTAGCGAAAGCCGAGTTCGGTAATTTAATCCTTTGTCAAATTACGTCAAGACCTTACTCATCTAAAACAGCAATAAAACTCACTTTATCTGAATTCGTAACAGGAGGTCTTCCTATCGCAAGTTATATTCGTCCAGACAAATTATTTACCGCTGATACTTCGATTATTAAAAAAGTTGCCGGAAAACTTACCAAACGGAAAAGGCGTAGTATTCTTTTTGTACTGCAAAAGATGTTTACAGACGCCGCTTAGTCAAAAAATGGACCTCATGTTCTTGCCCCATGAAATTCAGGAATGGAAGAGGTAATACATATTAGAATACATATTCTAATACTTGACAGGATGTGTATTGAGTGATAAACTTTTTCTATATGGATACTAAAATTGTGTCTGTGACTGATTTTCTAAGAAACTTCGGCAAATATGCCGATATGCTTCCTAACGTTGATAAGCTGATATTGACAAGGGAAGGTCGGCCGTATGCAGAATTCAAATTGACTCCTGAAGAGAGAAATGAAAGACTTTTGGCACTGCGGGGTAAATGGGACGGGAAACTTTTTGGAGATGACAAATTTTGGAAAAAAGTTTTAAAGCGTAAAAATCGAAAGTATCCCATTAAACTATAAAGACAATATATGTATCTTCTTGATACTTCTTTTCTTGTAGAACTCGTACGTCAAAAGGAAAGATCCTGGTCCTTCCTGGAAGCACATAAGGATGAAGCCATGTACGTCAGTACTATTTGTATAGCTGAAATATACGAGGGAATTTACCGGGAGAAAAGAGAAACTATTTCTATAAAAAAAGAATTTTTCCAGGATTTATTAAGGGCATTTGAGATTGTATATTTTAATACTGAACAGGCAGAAATTGCCGGGAAAATACGGGCGGACTTGGCAAATAAGGGTACATTAATAGGAGATTTGGATATACTTATAGCTGCGGCTGCTATTGTCAATAATGCAACGCTTGTGACTTACAACCCCAAGCATTTTCAGAGGATAAGAGAGTTGAGAGTGCATTCGCTTTTGTAAATGGACCTCATGAATTTGGCTCATGAGATACAGGAGTGGGAGAGGTAGTTAGAAATTATAGAGAGGTGGATTTGCATATCTTTTGAAGAAATTGGTGACTACTTTTGTCATGATTGATTTTGCTTCATCTGCCGAACGGCGGACTTCTTCATCTGATATTTCTTTGCTTTGACCACCAGGATCGACGTAATCGGTAAATGTTACGATGGGCAACTCGCGAAGTCTCCTGTTCCACGGAGATGGTATACCACGTTCCAATGATTGGAAATATGCGTCTCTTTCTATTATTTGGACCATGCCATGGACGAGTGCGAGGGGGCTGTTTTCAAAGAGATCTATTACTTCTCCCGGGAGAGTACCATTTCTTAGAATTTGCTCATAATCTACTTGAGGCATAGCATGCGTCATCAAATCTTGGAAATTTGGTGTTCTGTTGGTGTCAGTTTCGATAGCAGGATGAACTCGTGGTTTTATGGTGGAATCTTTTAATTCATTATTTCTTAGGTCATCAACTACTTCTTTGAATAATGCAGCGTCATCCATATCAGGATTCATGGCCGCAATACCCTGAAATGGGCCACCGAAGACCGGCATAAGGATTCTTTGATCGCCTGTACCGGGGCCCATATGTGCGGATAGTCCACTAGAATCTGAAGCGCCGTATAATATTGCCAAATCATGTTTGTCGACTTGTCCTTCCTGTATTATATATGGATCTATCCCAGAGGCAAATGTTGAAAGGATAAATTCGGTACCAATACCTTTTAGAACGCGAGGCATGAAAGCCAAATCATGAGCGGCGTAATCATTTTCGGTTTCAGTATATCCATGCATTCTTCCCTTTAATGCTAAAAGTGTAAAATTTTCGTCGTCTTTTACTTTTAGTCTGTAGATATGCATACCGGCTTCTTCATCTGCCTCAGAACCTGGAGGGGAAAACTCGGAAAGTGCACCTGTACCATAGTGGATGAATCCTACTTTTTTCAAGTTTTCATTTTCTTCTGGCAGGGGCCATCCTGTACCAGTTTGGTAGGCAACAATTCTGTCGGGCAGTTCATCCTCTATGAATTGTCTCTTCAATTCTAATGTAGCACCTACTACTTTTCTTACATGATCGTATTGATGAGCAAGTCTATCTAAATCGCGTCCGGCAGGTTGAGCCTTTTCGGCAGGGGAGAGTATGATTCCTCCATTCAGATATCCGAGAACTCTTGTTTCATTTAAACCTTTTTGGTCTAATATACCGATTACGCCTTTGTATACTGTGTTTGCCGCATCAAGTAAGGGATTTAATTTATCTAGTAGATCTGGTTTTGGTTCATTACGGAAGGGTTCTAATACTTGGCTTATGGGGATAGCGCGACGTTTTTCTGCAGTATACATATATAGTAGATAACAAAAACAGTTTGGAGCATTATATGGGACACACGGAGAAGCTGTCAATATACTGTTTATTCGATCTTTTTCTGTTACAATTTAGGTCATGGCCATTGTTTTTGCTTTGATTGCGTTTTTTGCTTGGGGAGTAACTGATGTATATGCTGCGATTTCAGCTCGAAAAATTGGTAACTTGCATACATATATTATTCTCCAACTAGTGGGAATTTTATTTTCGATAATTCTTTTTCCATTTTTTGGCAAAAGTTTTGAACCTTATTATTTTTTAATTGCATTTATTCTAGCAATTATTGATAATCTGGGTTTTCTATTTTTCTATAAAGCATTTCAAACAGGTAATGTTTCTCTCAATGGGACAATTGCTGTATCTTATGGTTTGGTGATCGCGGCAATAGGATTTATTTTTTTTGGAGAAGCAGTTAAAACTTTGTCGCTTTTGGGAATAATTTTTATAAGTATCGGAATTATACTTTCATTAATTAAACTTGATGAGCTTATTAAAAGAAATCTGAGAGGAGTTTTTACTGATAGGGGAATCCTATTTGCGATCCTTTGTATGATCTGCTGGGGGATTTACCTCGCGTTTTTAAAAATTCCAGTCGAGAAAATAGGATGGTATTGGTCAATGGTGCCTGTATCTATTATACTTCCAGTTTTATTGGTTTTTGGAAAGATTAGAACAGGATTATTAAATGTATTACAAAATAAAGTTAGCATTAAACCAGGGATTTTACATGCAGTACTTGTTTTCGGAGGTTATATTGCCTATAACTTGGGGATTGGTCGTGGTAATTTATCAGTAATTGGGCCAATTGCCGGTGCGTCACCGGTACTATTTGTGGTTTTGTCGAGATTTGTTTTTAAAGATAGACTTTCAAAGCAACAATGGGTGGGAATAGTTGCGACTTTGGTGGGGATTGTGGTATTGGGGTTTTCGTGACTTGCATAGGTTTGCATAGATATGATAAAATATGCAGAGATTGATGAGGTCACATGACAACAAAACTTGTATCTATAGGAGAGGCTGCAAAAAAACTTGGTGTTTCGATAGATAGTCTGAGACGTTGGGATAGGGCCCATCGTTTACATGCGATTCGAAGCGGGCCGAAAGGTCACAGGTATTATCGTCAATCAGACATAGACTCTTTTTTAATGCCTGGGCGAATGCAAGCTCTTGAATGGGTAACAAGCCAGAGAGGTGAAGCACCTCTGCCTGAAGTTTATTGTCAGACACGGGATGTGTTTGCCGCCCGACTGGAAAAACTTCAAGCGGACCTTGGGAAAATAACATCAAATGACATGGCTTCGCTATTGAGTGCTGTTGCCGGAGAGATTGGTAATAATTCGTTTGATCACAACTTAGGTAGCTGGCCTGATATTCCAGGTGTATTTTTTTGGTATGATATGAGGGAAAGAAATATTGTCTTGGCAGACCGCGGGCAAGGAATATTGACGACTTTAAAACGGGTAAAACCAGAATTAACGAATGCAGGGGCCGCATTGAAAGTAGCCTTTACCGAGACAATTTCGGGTAGACTTCCAGAGGCGCGAGGAAATGGGCTAAAATTTGTGCGATCGATTATTGTAAATAATCCATTTAAACTTTATTTCCAAACTGGAGATGCTTTTTTGCAACTATCACAGAGGGATAAAAATGTTGTCGTACAAAAAGCGGATAAGACTATACGAGGCTGTTTTGCTACAATAGGATTTGAGGGTGTTATATGACGATTGCATTGAAAAAGTTTGGGACTATGTTAGTTTCACGTCCGGCAGGAAAAGAAGCATGGTTGGCATTCCAGCCGGTCTTAAACGAATTATCAGATGATGAAGAAATAATTGTGGATTTTTCTGATGTAATTGTATTGACGCCTTCTTGGGCAGATGAGTTTTTAACACCGCTAAGAAATAAGTTTGGCGAAAGAGTAAAACTCTTCAATACCGGCAATGCTTCAGTTAAGGCTTCTTTGGCGATTCTTAGGAAACAATAACGTGGTGGCACTTTTGGGGATAGTGGTGTTGGGGTTTTCTTAGAGAAAATGGGAGAGGATAAATAGGGTTACGATGGCAAGGAAAGCAAGGGCAGCTATTTGGAGGGCTCGCTGGGGGTTTTTGATAAACATATAAACTACTATGGCAAGGGGAATAAGAACAAGGAGAATGAAGTACATATTGAATTATATTATCGTTTATAAACAACTGCCGCAACAAGAGAGTTTCTTGCTGGAATACTACCACTATGTATTCCTATGAGTCTATTTTCTTGAAAAATAACCCGCAAGAGAGGTTTATCGCTGAGAGGTTGGCGCTGAATAACAGGAGCGCCTGATAATCCTTTTTGTGATTTTTTAGCTTCATCTGGAGGGAATTTGGCGATGAATAATCTATTATATTCATTTGTAATTTCCCCATCTCTTATATTGATCGGTTTGAAGGATAGATTTCCTCCGCTAGTATCTGCTATAAATCCATAGACATTTACCATATTGAGATTTGCTAGTCCAGAGGCTAGACTTACGCCAGGAATACCGTCTGGAAGTTCGGATAATTCAGCAACTAAAATATCTCGCTTGTTATCCACCGGTTTGAAAACTACATCTATGGCACCTGATTCAAGGGAAATGGTGGCTGGAAACTTTTTCCTTTTAGAAATTTTTTTCGGATCATCCTCCAATGTATGGCGAGAAGTGAAAACTCGAGCATCTTTAGTAACAACTGCATTGGAAAAATCTCTTGTATTAAAAACGACTCCAATAGAGGAATAAATGTCCTTAGAAGTCATTAATTTTAGAGCTTGCTCACTTGCAAGAAATCCAACTCAACTGGGGTTTCGCGGCCAAAGATGGAGACAAGGACTTTGACTTTGCCGTGGGCTTCGTCGATTGACTCGACTGTACCTAGAAAATCGGCAAATGGGCCGTCGACTATTTTGACGGCCTCGCCGACGGTGAATTTTGCTTTAAATGTAGGGGCCTTGACAGCCATAAAAGCCATGATTGCCTGGACTTCTTTATCTGATATAGGGGTGGGTTTGTTGCCTGTGCCGACAAAGGCGGTGACTCCGGGAGTGGTGCGGACGGCAAGCCAAGATTCATCATCGAGATCCATCCTGACGAGGATATAACCAGGGAATATTTTTTCTTTGGCTTCTTCCTTTTTTCCATGTTTGACGGTGACAATATTTCTGGTAGGGACGACGACCTCGAATATTTTTTTCTCGAGATGCATAGCGTCGATACGTTGATTTAGGGCGGCGGAGGCTTTATTTTCGTGGCCGGAGTAGGTGTGGACTACAAACCATCGACCTTTTTGTTCGGTTGCGGGAGGTGTTACGATTACAGGTTCAGATGGTGTTGCTGATGGTAGGGATTGATCTATCATGATTAAATTTTAAATTTCAAATTATAAATTTTAAATGAATGTTTTAATATTTAAATTTTAAAATTTATTTTTTTATCTTTTTAACAAAATATCAGTTAGTTTTGTCAAGACAAAATCGATTCCACCTATGTAAAGGCCGATAGCCACAGAGATGGCGATGACAATTACTGTCAGTTTGATCGTTTCTTGTCTAGTCGGCCAAATGACCTTTGAAAGTTCCGATCTTACTTCCTTTAAAAAAACGACCGGATTAGTAGTCGCCATATTGAAAACTCCTTTCGATGAGTTCTTTTGTAGTTTAGCAGAAATATGCTATGATTTCAATTTGATATGCTTAAAAATTCTTTCCCTAAGATCACAAAAGCAGTGATTCCAGCTGCTGGGTTTGGTACCCGATTTCTTCCCCAGACCAAGGCGATGCCTAAAGAGATGTTGCCGATTGTCGACAAGCCTGTGATTCAATATGTGGTGGAAGAGATAGTTGCATCTGGGATTACCGATATAGTGATGATTACGGGTTGGCACAAAAGGTCGATTGAGGATCATTTTGACTATCCATTTGAACTGGAAAAAAGGCTCGAAGAGGCGGGAAAAGAAAGGGAGTTGGCAGAAGTGAGAAGAATTGCCAATATGGCAAATTTTATTTATGTAAGACAAAAAGGTCCGTATGGCAATGCTACTCCTGTTTTATGCGCAAAAAATGTGATCGGAAATGAACCTTTTGCCGTACTCTGGGGGGATGAATTTATTTATGCCAAACCTCCACGTTTAAGGCAAATGATAGATGTCTACGAGGAATATGGCAAGCCGGTGATTTCGGCGGTAAGAATAAAAGAAAAAGCTGACCTGTCGCGTTATGGAATGGCCAAGGTAAAGCATATCCGAGATAATGTCTATCAAATAGAAGACATAGTAGAAAAACCCGATCCTGATCGCGCGCCATCAAATTTGGCAGCCCACGGAGCGTATATTTTGCCTCCGGAAATATTTCCTATAATTGAGAATTTGACTCCAGGGCGTGGAGGAGAGCTTTGGCTTCCTGAGGCTATCGATCAACTTATAAAGATTGAAAGAGTGCTTGCATGTGAAATACAAAATGCCTTGTATTACGACACTGGTAATAAGTTTGAATATCTACGGACTGTTATAGAATTTGGTCTTCGTCATCCGGATATCAACGGCGACCTAAAAAGATATCTCAAGAGCCTGAAGTTGTAAATATTTAATTAATACCAGAACTTTCTTATTTTCCAGCAGGCTTTGGTGGACGAGGTATAGGGCGAGGTGAGTCATCCATATTTAATAGTCTCCATCCTCTTCCCCAACTTGATTCGAAGTATTTTCCTTTTGGATCAACGACCTTTAATTTCTTACTTATTCGATGAATTGTAGTACCTACTGTTCCTGAATCATAAGCAACTTGTTCAGTCTGGTCTCCTAAAAGATCCTGATATGCTCGAAGTATAGAATCTTGTCTTGCAAATTTACCAGCATGTATGCCAACAGCCTGAAGCATTGCAGCTTCGCTTTGAGTTAAGCGAATTTGTTGATTATTTACTAAGCAAATTCGACTTTCGGGGTCATATAATATTTTGCCTAAATAAATGGCTCGATCAGGATCGAATTTGATTTTTTCGATTTCTTCTTGTGATAGTCCTTGAAACTCGGCTTCTGACATATGATTACAATACATTACATTTTGTATATATAAAATTCAAGGGGGTCATCTATGTGTAACAGGCTTGATTTGATTTCAATAAGCTCAGCTTACACTGGCTTTTAATTTTATTTTTGGGAAGTTTTGATAAGATAGAAGTGTGGTGCAAGCAGCTGATATAAGGCCTAGGGTTGAGATTGAAAAAATTCCTCGTGATTATAATAAGATCGGTGTTGTCCATTTTAAACTTTTTAGAACTGACGGGATTTCATTGGAGTCCCAACAGTTGGCTTTTGAACTCTCAAAACCAGGTTTGGATAAGGAAATACATTTTTTAAGTGCAGACGTTCCAAGATCCAGAGAACGAAAAGGACTGGGGAAAAAAATTCCTGATCTTTCTTATCAGCGAGGCTGGCCGGCAAAATTGAAAAAAAGAATATTTGGAGATTTTGAGGTAAGAGAGGGAGAAGAAGAAAGACTTCTTTTGGAGATAGACTCCAAAGCAAATATTATATATGACCAACTGAAAGAATATATAGATACAAAGGGATTGGGTGTCGTCCACATAAGAAATATTTTTGGATTACCTTTAAATATACCCGCAGCGGTTGCTCTAAATAGATTGATGGGAGAAAAACAGGATGTGGCTTTTATTATCCATAATGCTGATCATATTTGGGAAGGAAGAGAATCACAATACAAGACTCCTTACACGAGGATACAAAAGATAATTGACGATCTTTTTCCGCCAAAGATGGAGGGTAAAAACGTTCAGTATGTAGTTATAAATTCTGGAGCGCGTGAGGAACTAAAAAAACGTGGAATAGAGGCGCATCTTATTACGGATTCTTTTGACTTTAAAAAATTGAGACCAGAGGATGATCCTAAAAAAGGACCAGAGTATGTGAGAGAAATGAGAAAAGCATTTGGATTTTCTGATACTGATATTGTTTTGGGTCAGATGACGAGGATAATAAACAGGAAGGCTGTAGAGAGGACAATTCAAGTAGCAGCGGCAATGAACAAATATATAAAGACACCTCAATTTAGGGAAGCGATAAAGATGTATGGTGGATCATTGCCAATGAATATTGGTAATTTGACTACGGTTTCTGAAGTAAAAATATTTATACCACAAGATGAAGACTTGAAGGATTACAAAGAATATGTAGAGGCTATAAATGGACTTGCAAATGCGTCTGGAGTGAAAATTGTCTGGGGTCGCGGGAGGGTAAAGTATCATTCAAACGGACACGATGGAAAATATTCATTTTATGATACATATTCTATTTTGAATTTAAATGCTTTTCCTTCGCAACGGGAGGGATTTGGCAATCAGTTTTTAGAATCTTTGTGGGCAAAAGTGCTTTCTATTGTCTATGAATACGATGTGTTTCAAAGAGATATAAAGCCGGCAATAGATGGAGGGTTTAGTTTGGATACGATATCTTTGGGTGATGACAATGATTTGGTAGAGCCATATGTTGCTGGGTCTAAAAAAATGTCTTTAGTAAGATATGAAAAGGTTTGGGAAGCGGCGAAAAAAGCAATAGACTGGTTGTTACGACCAGATGAATATGCAGAGAGGGCGAAAAGGAACTTTGCAGTTGCACAAGCAAACTGGGATGTAAGTATTGCGGCAAATATTTTTACGAAAGTTTTAGACTCTGCTGTATCTGCGATATAATAGATTTTCCTATGAAGTTTCCTGATTTTTCGTTTGAAATTCCCTTGTGGGAGAGGGGGTATTCTCATGTGATTGGAGTAGATGAGGTGGGGAGGGGGGCGTTTGCGGGGCCGGTCATCGCAGCAAGTGCTGCGATGAAATATCAAATATCAAATATCAAATATCAAATTAAAGAAGCAAAATTATTAGAAGCAATTTTAAAGCTGGGAATAAATGATTCGAAGAAGTTGTTGCCAAAAGAAAGGGTGAGACTGGATTGCGAGATAAGGAAATTTTTTCAAGTTGGAATTGGAGCGGCAAGTGTGGTAGAAATTAATAAATATGGAATAGTAAAGGCAACGGAGCGGGCCATGAGGCGTGCTGCGAATGCTACAATAAAACAATTTTCCAATGTTACAATGAATGGTAAGTCATTCTTACTGGTGGATGCGT
>CAZJBV010000009.1:26202-36359 GCA_964544585.1 uncultured Gammaproteobacteria bacterium
AAACAATTTTCCAATGTTACAATGAATGGTAAGTCATTCTTACTGGTGGATGCGTTTCATGTCAAATATATTTCTGGAGTTGGGCTTGCGAATCAAAAGGCAATTATTGGTGGAGATGGAAAGTCTATTTCAATTGCTGCAGCATCGATTGTTGCCAAAGTATATAGAGACAAATTGATGGCGACATTGGGGAGGGGTTTTGTCCAGTATGGATGGGGAAGAAATAAAGGATATGGGACGAAATTTCATCAAGAAGGAATAAGGAAGAATGGGTTGTGTGAATTTCACCGGAGAGATTTTGTGGATAAGATTATATTGCAAAGGGAGGCGCTGATTTAGGAGGCGGAATAAGTTTAGCCTGAATTTCATTAAGTGTTTGTCGGTTGTTGGCAATTAGTAGAGGAAGGCGTGTTGTTTTCATAAAATCATTATCATTATCAAGAGCATTAAAAATTTCTGCCTCCCAATTAATTAAGGTTCCGGCCGGAAGAGTAGTCCATAAACCGGCTACTTGGGATGCCATTCCCCAAGGGATTGCCTCCTCATAAATTTGTCCGCTAAATGGATCTATCATCGCATCTATATTTCCGCTTAGTATTTCCAGCAAAACATATCCTCCGAAACTGTATAAATAGGGTGCGAGGACTGTGTCGCTGAGAGTTTTTTTGCCTACTTGGGGTTCGTAGCGCCTTTTTAGAGCAGTTACTCGTAATTCTCTATCTTTTTTACTAGATAAGTCGATACTAAGTGGAGTTATGCTTTTTGTTTCCTCGTCAAATTCAAAGAAAGAAATATTTCTATCACCAGTTTCAAAATTTCCTTCGACAACCAGAATACGTTTATCGACTAAACTTGGGACTGATACGGCAAAATCACGTGTATTAATATCATAGGCTATAGCTCCTGCTGACTGCTGGCGGAGTTTATTTGCAAGAGGTGTTGAGCCGTCCAATGGATCTATAATCATAACTATCTCTTGTCCTGATTTATTCTGATTATAATTTCTCCAGTCGTGATTTTCTTCGATAAAAGCCTTGACAGGACGGTCTATTGATTCAATAGCATCTTCTGCAACTTCTTTGGCATGGAGATCAATAAGTCTGTGGCGGTTGTATTCCTGATCGCCTCCGATTTCTTCAAGTAAATAATCGCTAAATCCTGTGTGTATTTGCTCAATTGTTGGCCGCAAGATTATTGCAGTTGAAAGAGCATAGGTGAGGCACGCCGTTCCCAGTTCGTTTTGGGTCAAACCAGTCTTTTCGGCAAGAAGGCGAATTTCACTAACTTGAGGTTTATAGTTGGGGATTTTTATATCATATGGTTGATGAGATCTTGCTTCTATGAGAGGAGTGAGCATAGGATTAATCGTGTTTACGGGGGGCGAGGTTTATTCTTGTTTTGCCTGGAGCGGCTGTAGCCAATATATTATCTGAACTGCCGGGAGGCTTACCATCAAGAAAGATGATCTGATCAGGCGGATTGAATATGATTCTTGTTGGTTTTCCAGCTGAGTCGCCTACGACTCCTGCAGTAGGTAATTTTGATTCTTGAGCGATCGCCAAGAACTCTTCTATTGTAAGCAATTTTTCTCCCGGCATATATTTTCTCTTACTCTTTTCTTACTCTTTTTTGATGAAATTTGCAAATTTGGGGTATAATCTGGCCATGCAAAATTATGAAATAGGCCGGTGGGATGAGACCAGACGTGCTTTTGATATTAGTGATGAAGTACGAGCAGTAAGAGAGGCGGAGGGAATAGTAGAGGGTGAGCTAATATTTTCCGGGGGAGTTGAATTTACAATTTATCATCCAACTGTTTATTTTTATCCAGATACAAGCGATTTATATAGAGGAGTTGCGGCTGATTTGTTGGTTGCGCATAAAGACTATGATTATCCACGGGGAACTATTGCTTCGGGTAATACACAAATAGGAGTATACGGGGAGTTTGCAAATCAAGTTAATGCTGATCCGAATGCCCAAAATATAGTTTTTAGAGCAAACTATACACCTATGGATGAGGTAGTGCGTCCAGAATCTCATCAAGGTGAAACTTATGCAGATTATTATAAGCGTGAATTTATAAATCCTCTTGGACTTGATGGAAACCAAATAGTAATCTTTCAGGCTTTTGCTCCTGATCCATATGAAGAAGCTCAGAGAGTGGATGGGATTTTGGAAGCAAACAAGAGAGGATTTGTACTGGCGGGAATCGGACCAGATAAAAGAATAATTCCTGAAACCGGTGAGGAGTTACCAGAGTCTGATCATATTGCGTTTGTAATGAAAGGTATACCTTTTCACTTACGATCACATGTTGCATATCCAGACAGGACTACAAGATATGTCAATGGAGGTGGAAAAATAGATAATTTTCCTGAACGCGCTATGACTCAGGGTCCGTATAGACTGGTTCATCCGACTCAAACTGACAGAGTGTTACTTGTAGGTATCGGACCGGGTAAGACAATCAATTTGTCTGAAAATGTACTTTTTCGATATCCGAATAAAAGTAATCCTGCATCAGCAGTAAGTTTTAATCCTTTTACTTCGATTCATATGGATTTTGCGGCTGCAAGATTGACGATAGAGAGGATTCAGGAAGATCAAAGTTCTAGAGCATTTTCTTCAATTGCTGTGTGATTGATGTTTATTGGGCGAGGATACGGATTTTGGCGTTTTCGATGGAGGCGGGGGCTTGGAGGGAGGAGAGGAGTTGGATTCTATAGAGTTTTGGACCTACTGGTAGAGCAAAACTGCCGGATGTAACTGTTTCTTTGGCTGGGCCATTTGAGGTTAATTGGGAGCCATAGATGGGGTAGCCATCGGTGACATTGTAAAGTTGAGCCGAGACGAAGCCGTTTTGGGTGGGGTTTGAAAGGCCGGCGGTGAAGTAGGCCTCTTTAATATTTCCATAAGTTGTCGTATCTATCATGGTGTCTGTAGTTTTGAGGTCGGTATAGACATTGATTTGAGATGAACCGCCGCCTATGGGAATGAAGTATTCTTTGGGAGAAGAAGTATAGGTAGTTGTGGTTTTGGAGGATGAGGGAGTAGATGTGGCGGTTGGGGAGAAAGATGGGGTGGGGAAGGGTGTGTTTGGTGGAGATGGTTTATTGGTTGAGATAGTTGCTGTGTATGTGGGAGTGGAAAATACTTTAATGTCCAGAATAAGAAGATTGACCGCGATAAGAAAAAGAAGCAATACTCCTGTAATTTTTAAAACATTTTGGGCGGGTTGATTTTCCATTTTTATTTAGTTTCAAAAGTATACACTTTTGATTGGACTTTTTCACCGCTTGGTAACTCTATAATAATACGATAGCTATATAAAGTTCCAGGCTTGAGATTTTTGAGGGTGGTTTGGTGTGTTTTTGTCGGAACTATTGAAACGACTTGTGTTTTTTGGTCGATGAAGTTTGTACCGTAGGTAATAGATGTTTTTGTTTCTGACTTGGTAAGAAAAAGAATCGAGACGGTCGAATCCGTAACAGGAATGGTTTCTAATGCCTGGAGTTGCCCGGTTGCCTTAATTTGGGAATTTTGGGCATCCGAAAGATTGGTAATAGTCATAAAAGTAGAAAACATAAGAAGGGAGACCGCGACAAAAGGGATAAATACCGCGGCCAAAGAAAAGGGAAGATTTTGTTTTTTGAAAGTATTAATTTTGGATTCTTGGGTTCCTTTTAGTTTGGCAAGATCTTTTTGCATGATGAATATTCCACGACAGTGGGAACAACGCTCCATGACGATATTTTCCATTGATATTTCCGGCTTTTCTCTATGTAATTCGTTGAAATCGCGGGGACAGAGGCGCTCCATTTTGCCCCAGGGAACGTCTTTTTTTTTAATGGAGAGGATTTGGCCAAGTTTGAGGACGTCACTGGTGGTAATCCTATTTATTTCGTAAGGGTCAAACCAGGTGCCGCCGCAATTTAGGCAGTGGTCGAGGTCTAGGCTGCCTCCGGTGGTGTTGATAGATATAGGAGTTAAGAATTCACCGCAATTTGGACACTCTAACATATTAGTTTGTAGTTTGTAGTTGGTAGTTGTGGATATGTTGTGATAATTTCTACTCACTACGTACTATGAACTACCTTACTGAATAAGTTTATTTTTAACAATTGCCTCGACTATTTTTTGGGAGAAGAGGTAGCCGCCAGGGCCGGAGGGGTGAATATTGTCCACAGCATCTATAAACTTCCTATCGCCATCGCCTTGATCGTTGAGAGAGGTGTGATAAGCGTCAGCCAGAGGATATTTTTGGGAGAGGGCAAAGTTGACCATATTTTGGAGGTAGGAACGGATTGTTGCGGCTTTGGCCTGTTTTTCTTCGGGAGTAAGGTTTACACTTCCGTCGCCAAAATATTTTGAATTGGGGCCGATGGTGGAGGCGAGAATTACCTTTACACCTGGAAGGTGTGAACGTAAAGTTTCTATGATTTTGCTTATGGTTAACCATTGTCTATCTAGATCACCTTGGGAATTACTCCAAGGGTTGTAGGCAAATGATTCGACGACGACTATATCTGGATTTTCGGAGATAACGGAAGGATATGATTTTTCAAGATAGGTGTAGCCGTTGGTCAGTCTTTCGAGGCCATATTCTATATTGGTGGCGCCGACGCCATGATTTATAAGTTTAAATTCATAATTTGGGTAGGCTTGAGCCAAAAGTATTTTTAGCTGAGGTAAATCTCTTCCCAGTGTATCAATCATTGAATCGCCAAGAAGGGAAATGGTGAGTTTGCCGCTTGCCGTTGAGGAGAGATCGAACTTATCAAGTTTGTCAACGCTTACCGTGGGAGTAATGGTCGAAGCTAGGCCTAAAACCTCCGTTTTTTCCTGCCTGCCGGCAGGCAGGTTTTCTTCTCTTTTTAATATGTCACTGAACTGCCCAAAACGATTAGGGAGAAGCGTTTTGACGGTAACATTTTCCGGGACTGAACGGACGATTTCGGGGGGCTTGAATAAAACCTGGGCCAATCCGACGACGAATAGACTGATGACAAAAAGGAAGATGCCGAGAATT
Organism: uncultured Gammaproteobacteria bacterium; assembly: GCA_964544585.1. Classification (GTDB taxonomy): domain Bacteria; phylum Patescibacteriota; class Microgenomatia; order 2-02-FULL-39-11; family 2-02-FULL-39-11; genus CAZJBV01. The sequence continues at coordinate 31,235 of CAZJBV010000009.1, forward strand.
TTGGGTTTAAGTCTCTCCATAGATCCAGTGTAAGATAAAAAAGTCAAAAGTCAAAAGGCAAAAATCAAAAATTTCTTGACTGGGAGGATGGGGATGCCTTTGTACTTTTTTAATTTGAGGAGGTGTTTGTCTCCGGAGATGATATAGTTTGGTTTGGAGTTATTCTGATTTTTTTGATGGCATAGGAAATATCCTTTTCGACTTCATCCTGAGGATAGCGGGGAAGACTTTTTTTTATTTTCTCAATGGTGGCAAAATCTTGTTCGCGCATCCATCTTTCATAGATATTAAGTAATTTATTAAAGAAGGAAAGATCAACGAGGGCGGCCTGCGGCTTATATTTTTTGACCAGAACCAAAAAATTCTTTTCCTCAACATCATTTATGAGGGTGGAAAGTATTGCGCGAGCCTTGGAGATAGGTACAAACTGATCAGCTTTGGTGATATTTAAGATATCCATAGTACTTATAATATATAATATTATCGTTACAATTTCAAGTACATTTATATAACATCAACGTGCTCGTGGCGGTGGTAGCGGCGGAGTTGGGGGACGAGATAGGCGATTATGGCAATTGTGATCATGGTAGCAATTCCGCCAGTGACTACGGCGAAGGGAGCACTAAAAAGTCCGGCGACTATACCAGCTTCGACTTCGCCAAGTTGGGGACCACCGTAGAAAAATATTTGATTTATTGAGACCATGCGACCGCGGAGATGGTCGGGGGTTTTGAGCATTCTGATAGTGTTCCTGATGACGGAACTGGCGGCGTCTGCCGCGCCGGTGATGAAAATAAAGATTAAGGAAAGATAAATATTTCGAGAAAGGCCAAATAGTATGGTCGCCAAGGCAAAAATTGCCACGGATACAAGGAGAATTTTTCCCTGATTTCCGATTTTGTCTTTGGCAGATAAGAATAATCCCGCTATCACAGCGCCGAGGGCTGGAGCGGCGTAGAGAAAGCCCAAGCCTTCTGGTCCGACTTTGAGAATGTCGAGGGCAAAAATTGGCATGAGGACGGTGGCCGAAGAGAAAAACATGGCAAAGAAATCTAGAAGCATGGAAGAGACTATTAATGGTGTTTTGAACACAAAATGTAATCCAATTTTGATGGATGTTAAGTTGAATTCTACCTTTTGTGAGATAATTTGGGCGACAGGAGTCATAAGAAGGAGGGCAACGATGACGCCAAGAAAAGAAATGGCATTTATAAGATAGACTACACCAACTCCAAAGATTGCTATGGTAAATCCTGCCAGAGATGGACCTAGGACTATGGCGGTATGCCACATGGTGGTATTGAGGCTGACGGCTTTGGCAAATTCAGTCCCTGGTACTAGATGTGGAATGATTGCCTGTCTTGCCGGTGTGTCGAAGGCAGCGGCCAAAGAGGTCAGTCCGATGGTGAGGTAAATTAGTAGTGGAGAGACAAAGCCCGAGAATGTAGCGAAAGTCAAAAAAAGAGCTCCGAAAGTCATGACAACTTGGGCGAAAAATATAATTTTTCGTCGGCTGACGATGTCTGCCGTGATTCCACCTAGTAGGGAAAACAGAAGTATGGGAAGAAAGCGCGAAAGGCCTATGAGTCCTAGTGAAAAAGCAGAGCCTGTCAGGATATAGACGTGGTAGTTCATACCGACGACTTGCATTTCTGAACCAACCCGCGAAATTAAAAGACCAATCCAAAGAAGTCTGAAGTTTCTATGACGAAGGACAAATAAGGGCGATTTTTGGGAAAAGAGCATACTTAATTATATAGATAATTGATGGTAGAGGCTAGAAGCTAGATGTTAGAGTTTGATGGTAGAAACTAGAAGCTAGAAGTTTGATTTTGAAGTTAGCAAGTAGATGTTAGAATAAATATATGATCAGGACTTTTAGAGACCTTGAAGTTTACAAAGAAGCATATGCTTTGATGATAGAAATTCACAAAGCGATAAAAAAGTTACCTATATTTGAACGTAACGATCTTGCGTCACAGATGCGAAGGGCATCAAAATCATGTAGTGCCAACATTGCAGAAGGATGGGCTAAAAGAAGATTTGAAAAAGAATTCAAGCGTCATTTGGATTCTGCTATTGGTTCCGCAAATGAAATGGAAGTGCATATTGAGACTGCCAAAGATTTGCAATATTGGAACGGAGAAGAATGTCAGTCACTACTTAAAAGGTATAGTTACCTCGGCGGCAAGCTTACGAATTTGCAGAGAAATTGGAAAAGCTTTTAACTATTTGATGATAGATGTTAGAAAAAAACATTTTCTACTTTCTATTTTTTAACTTCTTGATCTAACTTCGAGATTCTAACTTCTATTATCAAATTAATTACACTCGCAGTCTGGTCTGTCGGGACAATTTGGATTTCTACAGACTTGGGAGCCGGGAAGAGAGCCCGTAGCGCATTGGAGACCAACAACACAAGTATATCCATTTGAGCCGCAGGTTTGGTTGCAGGCCGAGGTTCTGGGGGGGAGAGTGGGAGTAGGAGTATTGGTTGGTTTGGGAGGGCTGGTGGGAGGAATGGGAGTATTTGTGGGTTGGGGTGGCGGTGTATTTGTAGGTTGGGGTGTTACCGAAGGAGTATTGCAGCTAAATTGGGTGGTAGGAGTAAAAGGAGAATAGTCCCAGGAGTTGTTGCAGTTGCCGCAAGTAGAATAAGCATATTTGACGAAGTAACTTAGTCCTGTCTGAAAGAGGTTTTGGGTATTGAAATTATAAGTGGTGGGCAATTGCTGGTTATTTGGAGGTATTTGCTGATTGTAGAGCTGATTGTTATTTGAGTCAGTAATTATTATCCAGTAGTTTTGGGCTCCATTGACGCTATGATAGCTTATATTGCTATTCCAATAGTTATTTGATCCTCCCTGGGAAAGGCAATTTACGCCAGGGCTATTGGGGGGTACCGGGAGATTAGCCGAACCATAATTTATGGTCAAGACTTCATTTGCGGCTGGTGCCGGCGCGGTAAAAATATTGGAAGAGGCAATGTTTTGGCCGCTTTGAATAAGATATGCCTGAATATCGTAGCTTGTGCCAGGGGTTGCCCCGTTCCAGCTCCAGGAGACGCCATTTTGGCTTTGAATATTTGACTGGACTATATTAAATGTATTCTGGCCGGTGATTCTTTGACCAAGTGAGATAGAAGTATTGGAGGGGATGGAACCATTGAGATTTATGTTTCCTGATATTCCGGTTGGTTTTGGTGTTGGGCTACCTGGTTGGGGAGCTTGGGTGGGAGTAACGAAGTGAATTTTTAAGACTTCATCTGTGGCCGGAGCAGAAACTTTGAGGACATTTTGAGATTCTCCATAATCTGTGTCATTTAATTCTACCAGAGCCTTTATTTCATAAGTCTGACCTTCCTTTGCATTTGAAAATACCCATGATCTTTTATCCTCTGCCGGAATACCTGAAATGATCTCGGTGAATGCCTCGGCGGAGGAGGTCCTTTGGACTATAGAGACTGATGTACCTTTTGGGGGAGGGCCGTTGACGTCAATATAGCCAGAGATTTCGGCAGTTTTATCGGATGGATTATGGACGTTTAATACCAAGACTTCTTCCGTAGCGGGCGCGGCAACAGTGATGGGCTCAGAAGAAGTGATGTTGACGCCATCTTTTTCTAGATGGGCTTCGATCTGATATGATTCGCCTTTTTTTGCTCCGCGCCAGACCCATTGGGATCCGTTTTGAGGAACAATGTCAGTGACAACTACGTCAAATTGCGATCCACCTACTTCCCTGGTGGCAATTGCTATAGTGGCGCCTTGTGGGACAGGGCCATTGAGGTCGATGGTGCCAGAGATATTTGAGGTAGAGAGAATATCGGGAGGATTTTTGTAAAACCAAAATCCGATGATGGCAGCAAGGGCAAGAATAATAATAGCTCTTGCTTTCATAAAATCTTATATAATATAAGTATGCCTGGTTTTTTCTGTCAATACTACTCAAATATATAAAAGTGTATTTTTGGGGGTCATTATTTGAAAAAACATAAAAAAATACCGTCAGTTTCGATCAAATCAATTTTATTTTTGGCTATTATATTGATTGGTATACTTGTGGCGGTGGGAGTATTGAAAACACAAGACATTTTGGATTTTATTGCCAGAGGAGCGAGTATTTCCTGTCCATCGACTTCAACAGAGAGTTATGGGGTGGGAAGTGTTCCTAATCCAGATCCGAATGCCCATTCAAATCCCGACACCGTTTTAAGTTTAAAGGGTTGGGAGCCGTTTGCCGGTGATTTAGGCCTGGTGACATATGGATATCCGGCGGGAGAACCTCCTGATCCGAGAGCACCGCAACTAGGGACCATACTCAATAACGGGCCAGAGTTTAGGGCTTTGTATCAAATTAGAAATTATGATCCTGCAAACTATAATAATCCTCCTCATTTGGCTGGACTTTCGTCGGACGTAGGTCAAATAGTTCTTGCTCCAGAAAATGGATATGATATCGGTGGTGGCTATCAATATAAAGTAATTTATGCAACCCAAAATGAATTGACGATGAACGTCTTGGGTACGGACTATGCCATAGAGGGATATTCGATGCATTTTGTCGACATGTGTGTGGATCCGAATTTGGTAGCCCTGTATACTAAACTTCATAACGAAGGGCGACGATTTTTACCTGCGGTAAAGAAGGGGCAGAGACTAGGGGTAGCAAAAAGTAGTGAGGTGAAGGTAGCCATCCGCGATTCAGGATCATATCTTGATCCGCGGTCAAAACTCGATTGGTGGCAGAATTATGCGGTCCATCCTAATCCGACGATACCTGGTCGCGTCGTCCCGCCAACAAGGAAGCCCACAAGAAAACCAATTCCACCGACACCTACACTTCCTCCCAATGTAACTCCCTCGGTGACGCCAGTCGGATGGAGTCCGAGTCCCATTCCAATTGAACCAACCGAGGTCATTAAAGATGAAGAAGACTATATAGATGATGAAGTGATAGTCGATGAAGTTGTGCCGACTGAAAGTGAATCGGGGGGAGAGCCGTTTCGATTTACTTTATTTGAAGATGCGGGAAATTTTGTTAAAAATACAATTGCCTCGATTTTGAACTTTTTCCAGACCGTGGCGCCGTGATTAGCTTCGCAAGGCCTCGCCTTGGAGGGTAA
>CAZJBV010000010.1:0-35913 GCA_964544585.1 uncultured Gammaproteobacteria bacterium
AATAAAACTAAAATATATGAACACATATCTCTATCAGGAATCATATAAAAACATACTAGAAAATTTCCCTCACCGATTTACATTAATCGGAATATCCAATTCCGGTAAATCCTACTGGGCACGAAAATTAGAGGGAAAAGGATATAAGTATTTTCACCTCGATTTAGAAGGAGACGGATCAAGAAGTTTAATCCAAGAATTAAACAAGATGGCAGAATACGAAAAAGTCGTAATTGACACCACAGAAAATTTTTTAAATATCAATTCAGAATTACTGTCTCAATTGCAAAGACTGACGAAAATTATATTGCTTGATATTCCAGAATCTATTCAAAAAGGAATGTCCTACCCAAAACTGCTCCAGAAAAAAGACGCCTACAAGAAGTATGCAGATATAACTCTCAATTATTATCTACTACGCTCAAAAAACTTCTCCACAGAAAATTTCATCAATATAATATCAGGAAATTTCTAACTGTTTACGAGGCTAGACTCTTGCCATCTTTTTTGAAAAATTTATGGTGCACATCTTGCGTCACCGATACACCCTTTTGCTGTACGTCTTCAATTTTAGTCAAAGTCTGATCCATTTTTTCCATCATCGCTTCAGTTAAAATCTCTTTTTTTTCATCCACCTTCGCCATCGCCTCCTTTTTTACTTCCTCTGCCTGGTCTAGAAGTTCCTCACCTTTTGCTTGAAGTTTTTTTATCTTTTGTTCAAGATCCTCTTCCAATTCTTCTCCTTTTTCCAACAACTGTTCTGCCAATTTTTTGCCCTCTTTTGTTCCCAAAAGCATTATAATAAAGGCTCCCAATATTCCTCCCACGAAAAAACCCATCCAAAAACTCCCGTTATTATTCTTCTCGTTTTGCATCTTGATCTTCCTTTTTATGAATTAAAAGCCTAAAAAAATGCAAGAATCCACTCAAACCCGATGTGAAACCAGAAAGATTTGTCACTGATTTACTAAATGAAGAAGAGACAGTCGTCATATCATCAAGCATTTTATTTATTTTTTGAAAACTTTTTCTTATCTCCTGAAGAATAAATACTATCTGAATCCCTATGACAATCAAAAGAATTGTAAGAGAGGAAACGACAACAATGATCAGTATTTGTATAGGATCAATCATAGCAGACCTGCCTGCCGACAGGCAGGTTCAACTATTATAAGAGAACGATCTTATTTGTCAATTAGAATTTTGCCTGCCCCGAACCGTCACGCTTAGCGGGACTGGTTCTGGGGTAGAGTTTCGATTTGAATGGTCCGATTTACACGGCTCCTTTTACCAATTCTATTTTCAGATTCAATGATAATGGTATTTACTCCGGGATCAAATGAAAGAACTTGCTCAAATTCACCTTTTCTATTGATCCCCACCTTTTGATTATTTATAAAAACACTTGCATCAGAATTGGTTTTTCCCGCAACTCTTATTTCTGATGTAGAAAAAATTTCCCCCTCTTTTGGACTAATAACGTCCAGAGGAGGCGGACTGGTAAATGAGATATATTGAAGCACCAGATAGAGAGAGAATAGAATCACTAAAAATCCTGTAATAACAATAGTAAATCGCTGAGGAGTAATTTTTAAAATTGGAGTATTTAATGGTTCAGATAATCCTTCCGGCAGAACTTTAGCTTTGATGTCTTGTGGATACTGCCTTCTAAAAATGGCCACAATTCCATCCGGCTTCAAACCCAAAAAATTACTGTAATTTCGTAAAAATCCTTTGATATACGTCTCTGATGGTAATTTATCCCAGTCATTTGCCTCCATCGCCAGCATAAATTTCTTTCTTATTTTTGTTCTTTTTTCAATCGTTTCAAAATCAAGATTCTTCTCAAGACGTGCTTTTCGCAGAATTTCACCCACCGTTTTCATGGCACGAGTATATCATAGGAACAAATCTTCTGGTAAAATAGAAGAACTAGAAACTAATATGAATGCACAGCTCGATCGAATCCCCAAAGCAATAGTCACTTACGACAAAATTGCCAGCCTCTATGCCCGAAAAGTTGCTCCCCGAGCTCCAAAACAGGAATTAGAAAAGTTTACGAAGTATTTAAATCCCGGATCCAAAGTACTCGACGTTGGCTGTGCTGCCGGACGAGATACCCGAATACTCAAAGACAATGGTTTTACCACAATAGGCATAGATCTTTCCAAAGGCCTACTTGCCATTGCTCGAAAAGAGAACCCAGGCATAGAATTCTTCTTTGCCGATGTCAGACAGCTCCCATTTCCTGATCAAACGTTTGAGGGACTCTGGTCAAATGCAGTATTCCATCAGCTACAAAAAGAGGATATGGGACAGGCTCTCTCCGAATGGAAAAGAGTCTTAAAAAAAGATGGTATACTTTATCTTCGTACCAAAATGGGATCGGGAGACATTAAGACGGCTGATGAATTATCAGGCGGCGAAGAAAGAGAATTTACACTTCTTTCAGAAGATGAGTTGAAACAAATGTTACAGTCAGCAGAGTTCAAACTACTCGAATCCTATCAATCTAAAGACGAAACCCGCGACCTCACCTGGATCAACACATTTTCACAAAAGTAAATATTTGACAAGAGTATATAAAAAGTATATACTTTGTATATATGAACACAGCAATCGTAAATGCCAAAATAGATCCCCAGATTAAAAAGAAAGCCCAAAAAATAGCCTCCGAAATAGGTGTAAGCCTTTCTGATGTAGTAAATGCAAAATTAAGAGAGTTCATCGAAGAAAAAACGATCACTTTCCGCAAGAGAGAAGAACTTTCAGATTATGCCATTCAGTCGCTTAAAGAATCGATGGATGACATAAAAGCAGGAAGAGTATCACCAGCATTTACAAATACTAAAGATGCAATCGAATGGTTGAATAATCCTAAGAGAAAATATGCAAATCAGCTTCAGCCGAAAGTTCGTTAAACACTACGAAAAAGCCGTTAAAAAGATAAAAAATGCATTTCAGGAAAGACTAGAGCTATTTCGCCTAGATCCTTTTCATCCTCTTCTTAATAATCACCAATTAACTGGTCAGTTTAGAGGATTTAGAAGTATCAATATAACCGGAGATTGGAGAGCTATATTTTCAGAATATATAACTGATACTGGAAAAAAGGTAATAATTTTTGAAATAATAGACACTCATAGCAATTTATACAAATAAAAATATGTGGAGTTTTGCATTAGTTAACGGTAGATTAGCCGAAATCTATTTCGATAAAATACGCGGAAAAATCAAAATCCGTGGACATTGTTATGTAAAAAGAGAAGAATTCACAACAAAAGAAGAGCAAAAATGGATAGAACACGATACAGCAAAAGCAAAACTCACTTATCTAAAAGGAAAATATAAAAGAATATTTCAGTAAAAACTCCTCACTATTTACTTTTTCCAAACAGTAGCGGTATAATAAACCCATCCTTCGGGGTAATGGTGCAAGTCCGAATCGGTGGTGATAATCCACGAGTCCCGCCCAAAGCGCCGGGACATGATCCGTTGAAATACCGGAATCGACCGTACAGTCGGGATGGAACGTAAGAACGTTGATTTGCGATGCAAATCTTACGTTCAACGTTCCTAATCGCGTTGAAATCAACAGATTTCTTACGCGATGAAAGAAGGATTGTTATATATTATTTTAACCCCTAAGGCTAGGGGTTTTTTCATACCTATGTTTACAGGGATAATCAACCATTTAGGTAAAGTTAAAAATAAAACACAGAATAAATTATATATTGAGTGCTCAAAAAATTTAATCAGTAAATTATCAGAAGGAGCAAGTATCGCAATTGATGGTATTTGTTTAACCGTAGTAAAAATGAACAAAGACTCATTTGAAATTGATTTAATGCCAGAAACTAAACAGAGAACAAATATAAAGTATTTAAAGACCGGTGCCTTAGTTGATCTAGAACTGCCAACGACACCAACGACCTTTTTGGGAGGTCATATTGTTTACGGACATATCGATGGAGTTGCAAAATTGAAAAACATTACAGACATAAATAATAGCTACACTCTTACATTCTCCGTTCCTGCTTCTTTATCCAAATATATAGCTGAGAAGGGCTCAATTTCTGTTAATGGCATTTCTCTGACAGTAATAAAAGAGAATAAAAATTATTTTACTGTTGGAATCATCCCTCATACTTGGGAACAAACGATGCTCCATACTATAAAGATAGGAAATTTTGTCAATATTGAAGTCGATGTTCTAGCAAAATATTTGGATAAATTATTAAAAAGATGAAAAGACTAAAAGATATAAAAATTGCCATAGTAAGTAGTGTATTTAGAAAAGAGGTTAGCACCAACCTAGAAAAGAACTGTTTAAAAACCCTAAAAGCAAAAGGGCTCAAAGATTCTCAAATTGAAGTGTTTCAAGTTCCCGGCTCTTGGGAGATTCCACTCATCGTTAAAAAATTAGCTAAAAAGGGTGGCTTTGATGCAATTATTACCTTTGGGGGAGTTGTAAAGGGAAAAACCTATCATTTTGAACAGATTGCCAATGAAGTAGCCAGAAGCTTAATGGACATTTCTCTAGAGTACGAAATTCCAGTAATTTTTGAAGTTTTGGCAGTTTATAACCTAAAAGATGCAATCGAGAGAGCAACAAGAAAAGAAGAAAACAAAGGTGTTGAAGCGGCGCAAACAGCTTTGGAAATGATTAAAATTATGAAAGAAATATGACAAACTTTGCCACAGTTGATGAGGCTCTCAGTGATATTAAAAAAGGCAAAATGCTCATTTTGGTGGATCATCCCAAAAGGGAAAATGAGGGTGATTTTTACATACCTACAGATTTTGTTAATCCATCGCATCTTATGACCATGATAAGACTAGGTGGGGGATTAATTTGTTGCGCCATCACCGATGCACAGAGAGAAAGATTATCATTACCCTTAATGGTTGATCCTTTAGAAAATGATGAAAAAACTCACATCAGTTTTACTATTTCTGTAAATGCTAAAGAGGGCGTTACAACTGGTGTCTCAGCCTATGATCGAAATAAAACTATTAAAGTTTTAGGAAATCCAAATGCAAAACCGACTGATCTCGTCAGACCTGGTCATGTTTTTAGTCTAGTTGCCAAAGAGGCAGGAGTACTAGAACGCCCAGGACATACAGAGGCAGCAGTTGATCTGGCAAAGCTAGCTCATCTTAACCCATCTGGTGTGATTTGCGAAATTATAAAAGATGATGGTCACATGGCAAAACTGCCTGGTCTGATCTCACTTTCTCAAAAGTTAAGGATCAAAATCTTACCCATAGATCGTCTGATTACCTATCGACGATCTAATAAGAACATATGAGATATACATTAGATCAGATATTCATGAAACAAGCGTTTCACCTTGCAAAAAAAGGCTTGAGTTGGACAAATCCTCATCCAATGGTCGGAGCAGTAATTGTCAAAAACGGAAAAATTATTGCTAGAGGATACCATCACAGTTTTGGTGGAGATCATGCAGAAATGGACGCAATCAAAAATGCTGAAGCTGACATCAAAAGAGCAACAATGTATGTCACGCTTGAACCTTGCCATTTACCATATGACCTTCATGGACCAAGAATACCTTGTATAAAAATCATACATCAAGCTGGTATACGTACTGTTCATATTGCCATGCTTGATTCAAACCCAGAAGTGGCTGGACGTGGAAGGCAGGAATTGGAAAAAATGGATATTAGAACAACACTAGGAGTGCTCGGTAGACAAGTACATGAACTTAACGAAACCTACCACCATTTTATGAAAAGAAGACGTCCATTTATAGCAGCAACATTTTCTGTTAGTCTGGATGGAAAAATAGCCACTCGGACTAGTGACTCCAAATGGATTACTCATAAGAAAGCCAGGCAATTTGTCATGAATAATTTGTGGCCTTCCTATCAAGCGGTATTAGTTGGTATTAATACTGTTATTCAGGACAATGAACCGATGAAAATAACTAATAATCTGTATAAAAATCCGTTGCGGATAGTTCTTGATTCTCATCTAAGAATTCCGATAGGAAGCAATTTTCTTTGGGACGACAATGTGATAATTGCTACTACCCATTTTGCAAATAAAGATAAATATAAGCAGCTCATCAGAAAAGGAATAAAGGTACTTGTTATCGAAGGTGATGAAAACAAAGTATCTATCAAGAAACTTTTGGAGGAATTATATAAGCGAGAAACAGTAAGCATTTTAGTTGAAGGTGGAGGAGCCATTCACGGTAGTTTTTTTGATTCAGGATTAGTCGATAAAGTCTATGCTTTTTATGGCCCTTTGATTATTGGTGGAGAAAAAGCAATCCCCGCTGTGGCTGGAGATGGGGCCGAAACACTCAAACAAGCTTTTCGTCTAGAACATATTGAAACAAAAAGATTTGATGATAATTTTTTAATTTCAGGCTATACAAGTCTGCCATAACCAAAAGTCATGATACCTCCACAAACAATTAATCAGTTACTTAAAGAAAACAAACACCACGATTGTACCGGTGAGAAATTTGGTGGAGTCTGTGTCAAAATTGTCGCAATTGCCGGTCTTCCGACCAGATTTGGCTATTTTCAAATCGTTGCTTTCCAAAATAACACAGATAAAAAGGAACACGCCGCTTTAGTAAAAAGTGATGTCATAGGTAAAAGTAATGTTACCGTCAGACTTCATTCAGAATGTTTAACCGGTGATGGTTTTGGATCACTGCGATGTGATTGTCGGGATCAATTAACAGCCTCTTTAGAAAAAATTGAAAAGGAAAAGGAAGGAATAATCTTATATCTCCGCCAAGAAGGAAGAGGCATTGGCTTTGCCAATAAAATTAAAGCATATGAGCTGCAAGAGAAAGGATACGATACCTACAAAGCAAATAAAATACTTGGTTTTAAGGCAGATGAACGCGACTATAATATTGCGGCCCATATGCTTTCTTCTCTTCATATTACGTCTATAAAACTTATGACGAATAACCCTGATAAAATAGAGGACCTCAAAAGACATGGAATAACCGTAAACGGCAGGATTCCTCTTATTATCCGCCCAAATCGATATAACCGCTTTTATTTGGAAACAAAAAAGCACAAAGCCGGACATTTATTGGAACTGCCAAAAACCGAAGATAAACTCGAACAATATCTTTCCTAATCCATGCATAAATTGCCATTCTCTATAATAACCAAAGTAGTCAAAGGAAAGGGGAGAGGAAAAACTCTCGGCTTTCCCACAATTAATTTTTTTGTAGAGGAAAGTATTCCGCTCGAACATGGCGTCTATGCCGGATACATAAAATTCAGCGGCATAACTTATCCCGCCGCCATCCATTTCGGCCCACGACCAGTATTTATGGAAGAGGAAGTGACGCTAGAAGCCTATATCTTATCTGGTATCCCCAAAGTAACAGAACTAGGGGAAATAATTTTCGAGAAAAAATTAAGAGAAGTCAAATCGTTTTCCACAAAAGAAGAACTAGTAAAACAAATGAGACAGGACGTAAAAAACGCCAGAAGAATACTTGAATATCAAAAATTATGATATCGATGCTGAAGATTCGATAGAAGTTTCCCCACCTTCTCCCCCCAAACTCGAAAGATAATTTTGGGCATTTTGGACCATGACATCTCTAGGTTTTGATCCTTCTCCGGGACTAACTATTCCCTCTCCTTCAAGTTGGTCAAGTATTCTTGCCGCCCTAGCATACCCAATTGAAAATCTTCTTTGTAAAAGCGAAGCTGACGCTTTATCATGCTGGCAAATAAGACGGACAACTTCAGTAAAGAGTGGATCCTTTCCATCACCAGAATCACCAGTAGTCCCAATCACACTCCCTCCCCTTTTGATCGTAACCGGCATAGATGTCACTTCTTCCGTATATTCAACCGGCACATTTTTCTTTTTCAAAAAGTCAACCAATTTCACCACATCCGGCTCCGAAACAAATGTTCCCTGTATTCGCGTCGGCTTTGCCTGATCAGGAGGAATATAAAGCATATCTCCTCGACCCAACAGCTTTTCGGCTCCCGGCATATCTATAATGACTCTCGAATCAATCATAGAAGAAACATTAAATGCGATCCTAGAGGGAATATTTGCTTTGATAAGACCTGTGATAACATCAACAGATGGCCTCTGGGTGGCAATCACCAGATGAATACCAGTTGCTCGCGCCATTTGGGCTAAGCGGCAAATTGATTCTTCGACTTCCACAGGCGCAAAAGCCATTAAATCCGCCAGCTCATCGATAAAGATGACTATATAAGGTAGAGTCTGTATGCCTAAAAGTTCATTAAATCCATCTATATTTCTTACACCCACTTCGGAAAATTGCTTATAACGCCTATCCATCTCTGCCATCGCCCAACGAAGAGCCGAAAGTATCTTATCCGGTTCTACGATGACAGGAGTCAAAAGATGGGGAATACCATTGTAGCCAATAAGCTCAACTCTTTTAGGATCAACCAGAATAAGTCTAACTTCATCAGGAGAAGCCCGAAAAAGTATCGATGCAATCCAAGAATTGATAAGTACAGATTTTCCAGAACCAGTTGTGCCAGCTATCAATACATGCGGCATTTTGGCAATATTGGCTGTCACCGGCCCTCCTGAAACATCTAGTCCCAAAGCAACTATTAGCTTATGTTTATCCTTTGCCATATTATCTGATGAAAGCATTTGTCTCAATGTCACAAACTCCAAAGATCTATTAGGTATTTCTATCCCCACCAGACTTCTACCCGGAATAGGCGCCTCAATCCTGATCTGCCCAGTGGGGGCCGCCAATGCCAAAGCCAAATCATTTGATAAAGCCGTAATTTTAGATAGTTTCGTTCCTAATGCAATCTCCAAAGCATACTGTGTCACAGCAGGACCCAAGTTAACTTCCACCACACGAGCGGTCACCCCAAAGCTTTCCAATGTCTTCTCAATAATGTCTGCATTTTTCTTTAAATCTCCCCGATCAGCCTTCTGTCCCGGTCCTTCTGATAAAAGCGACAGGGGAGGGTAGTCCCAAATTATTTGCTTATTTGCCTTTGAAGATATCAGAGTTGAGGGAAGTCCTGTTAGATCTGATGATTTTTGTTTTTGCGGCGGGACTGGAGGTGGTTTTATAGGTATAGGAAGCTTTTCCTGTAAAAATACAGGTTTTCCTTTTCTTCCTAATCCACCCTTAATTAATTTGAATACCGCCAAAAATACCTCTACTAAAAAATTTACAATTTGATCTAATGAAGTATTAAACATAATAATAAGCCCGATTGCCAGAGCTCCAATCAATACAACAGCGGCTCCCAATCCCGAAATAGTTTCTGAAAAATTGATCCAAATTTTTTCTCCAACGGTACCTCCCTGCGTCAACGCTAAAAGTGAAAGGTATGAAAGGGCCATGCCCAATGTCACATGAGGTTTGGCAAGCTTCAGTTTAAGTTTGAGAAAAAGAAAAGAGATCCAAACAAGGACTATGGGAAGAAAAAAGCCACCCCAGCCAAAATATTCTCTCACTCTTTCGTTGACAAAAGAAAGCGCACCCTGTCTATCAAAGTAAGAGGCACCAACCACCCCAGCTCCACCAACAACGAGGATGGTAAAAATAGTATATATAGTATGTTTTTTTAGTTTTAGCTTGAAAGGCAGTCTTCTTCTAGCCATGGCAGTAGAGTGTATTATAACAGTCCCCTTCTCTACTTGGAAGTACCTAATATCCTATAGTATATAAGTGTCTTTGTCAAGTTTCCTAAAAAGAGTAAAATGAGCCTATGCAAAATAAAGTCCTCGAAGTCAAAAATCTGACCAAAAAATTTGGCGAATTTACAGCAGTTGATAATATTTCCTTTGACATAAATGAAGGTGAAATCGTCGGCCTCTTAGGCCCCAACGGCGCTGGAAAAACGACAACGATTGATATGCTTTTGGGTATTTTAAAACCTACATCTGGAACAATTACCATTTTTGGAAAAGATTTTGAAAAAAACCGACAAGCAACACTCCAACACATGAATTTTTCCGCAGCGTATATAAATCTTCCTTATCGCATGAAAATCTGGGAAAACCTGTATACATTTGGCAGGCTTTATTGTGTCCCAAAGTACCGGGAAAAAACGGAAAATCTTTTAGAAGAGTTTCACCTAACCAATATAAAAGACAAATTTATGAAAGATCTATCATCAGGCCAGCAGGCAAGAGTTTATCTTGCCAAGGCATTTATAAATGATCCGAAATTATTGTTATTGGATGAACCTACAGCCTTTATGGATCCTGATATAGCAGATCAACTGCGTAAACTCATTGTAAGAAAAGTTAAGGAAGTAAAAACCACGGTTATTTTTACCTCTCACAATATGGCCGAAGTAACAGAACTGTGCGATCGAGTGATATTTTTAAATCATGGCAGAATAATTGCCGAAGACAAACCGGAAAACCTGGCCAGAAAAATAGGTATGTGTAAAATAAATCTCATGATTATCGATGGCCAGAAACGTACTCTCATGTTTTGTAAAGAGCAAAATATAAAAGCGAAAGCAGAAAGAAGATATGTCTTTGTTGAATTAAAAGAAAAAGAGATATCGACGTTTTTAACCAAATTATCCGAGATCGGTGTGGAATACGATGAAATAAGTATAGACAAACCCACACTAGAAGATTTTTTTGTAAAAATAGCCAGGCAAGACTCATGAACACACAAAGAATATTAGCTATAGTCCAAAGACACATCTACGTTTGGCCCCGCGGCATCGAACGTTTTATGTGGAGCGTCGGATGGCCGCTGGTGGAACTCCTTATCTGGGGACTAACTACTTCATATCTGCAAAAAAATCTTGAGCTCAAGTTTTCTTTTACCACATTTATCCTTGGAGCGATTATATTTTGGGGTATCACAACCAGGGCACAACTTGAAATGTCAATCAATTTCTTAGAAGAAATATGGACAAAAAATGTCATAAATATTTT
This sequence comes from uncultured Gammaproteobacteria bacterium, assembly GCA_964544585.1. Taxonomy (GTDB): domain Bacteria; phylum Patescibacteriota; class Microgenomatia; order 2-02-FULL-39-11; family 2-02-FULL-39-11; genus CAZJBV01. Next base: position 10,931 of record CAZJBV010000010.1, read on the forward strand.
TTCGACTCCCCTGACAATAAAAGAATTTCTATCAGCAGCCCTTATACTGGGAATTATCAAATTTTTCTTTACCGCAGGATTACTCGTTATCGTTGCTTGGGTATTCTATCAACTCAATATATTTGATTTTGGATGGGTACTGCCGATATTTGTCTTAAATTTGGTGTTTTTCGGTTGGATCTTTGGCATTTTTGTCATGGGGCTTATCATACATTTCGGCAGAACCATAGAAGAGTTTGCCTGGTCAGCGATTTATTTTGTCCAACCATTTATGTGTGTATTTTACCCCTTATCTTCTCTTCCTTCATGGGCACAATATATTGGCAGAATATTCCCACCAACATATATTTTTGAAGAAATGAGAAATTATCTTTTTAACGGTCAAGTTGTATGGCAAAATCTGGTTTTAAGTTTTGCCCTAAACATTTTATATCTTTTTCTTGCACTTTTCTTTTTATATTCAATGTTTGAAAAAGCCAGAATTACAGGAAGATTGACAAAACTAGAAGGATAAATGTATAAATAAAAAATATTTTATGGCCAACAGAGAAAAAAATCATCCTGAATACCAATATCTCAATTTATTAAAAGATATTATGGATAACGGCGCCTGGAAAATAAGCCATTCCACAGGAGTAAAATTAAAAAGCGTCTTTGGTAGGCAAATCAGGTTTGATCTCTCCAAAGGCTATCCACTTTTAACTACTAAAAAAGTTTTTGTCAGAGGTATTATTCATGAACTCATCTGGTTTTTATCAGGCTCATCCAATATCAAATATCTCGTCGAAAATAATGTTCATATTTGGGACGAATGGGCCTACAAAAAATATCAATGGGCGATAGAAGGAAGAAAAGAAAAGCCTCTTTCATATGAAGATTTTTTACAAAAAATCCAAACCGATAAAAAATTCCTAAAAAAATATGGAGAATTAGGCCCCGTTTATGGCGTCCAATGGAGAAAATGGCCCGCCAACGGCAAAAAAACTGTCGACCAGTTAGGCTGGGCTATAGAAAAAATCAAAAAATATCCCCAGAAAAAACACTACATCATCTCAGCCTGGAATGCCGGTTGCATCTACGAAATGTCTGGATCTCACGTCGCGTCCATGGTCATAGCCCCCTGCCATACCATGTTTCATATCAATATAACAGGCGATAAGCTCTCACTCCTTCTTTACCAAAGAAGCGCAGATATGTTTCTAGGTGTACCATTCAACATCGCCAGTTATGCACTTTTAACCCTCATGCTTGCCCAAGTAACGGGCTATAAACCTGGAGATTTTGTCCATACTTTTGGCGATGCGCATATCTACGAAAATCATTTTGATCAAGTAAAAGAACAATTAAAACGAACACCCCGTCCTTTCCCGACAATGAAAATAAATCCTAATGTTAAAAAAATAGATGACTTTAAATTTGAAGACTTCGAGGTAGTAGAGTACGATCCTCATCCTCCTATCAAAGGCGAAATTACAGTAGTCGGTGGTTTTTAATGAATAAACCAGTTATCTCCATCATCGCCGCCATTGGAAAAAATAGAGAACTAGGTAAAGACAATAAACTTTTATGGCACATCCCCGAAGACCTAATAAGGTTTAAAAAACTTACATCTGGCCATGTTGTTATCATGGGCAGAAAAACCTACCAATCGATAGGCCGCCCCCTGCCAAATCGGACAAATATAATAATAACGAGAGATATAAATTTTTCCGCGCCCGGATCAATCATCACCCATTCTCTAGACGAAGCCCTAGAAATCGCCAAGCAAAAAGAAAAAGAAGAAATCTTTGTGATCGGCGGAGGACAAATCTACAATCAAGCAATAAATCTTGCCGACAAACTCTATCTGACCTTAGTTGATGGCACCTTCGCCGCCGACACTTATTTCCCCAACTACTCAAGATTCAAAAAGGTCCTGTTTAAAAAAAAGGGAATTACCGATAGCCTAAACTACAAATTTATCGACCTTATACCTTAATCACCACTGACAAAATAAGAGGTCTTCGATGGGTTTCTTTGTAAAGATATTCTTCTAAATTTCCCTCTATTTGCTTTCTCACAAACTGCCAGTCGACAAGCCGGCCCTTTTTAATTCTCAGAGAATTGACAACCACCTGTTTTGCCTGATCAATCAATCTTCCCGATTCCTTCATATACACAAATCCGCGGGAAATAATATCAGGTGAGGCTGTGACATGACCAGTTTCCTGCTCAATAGGCACGACCACAACCACAATTCCCTCATTGGCCATTGTCTGACGATCTCGTAGTACCACATTTCCCACATCCCCAACACCCAGTCCATCAACCATAATATTTTTCAAGTCCAATCTTTCCTTATATTTGACGCTACTTGAATCAAATTCCAATACATTCCCATCCATAGGCAAAAGTACTTGGGCTTCTTTGTAACCCATTTTTTTAGCTAGCTCCGCATAATATTTCATTTGCCGAAAAGTTCCGCCTATGGGAAAAAGATATTTTGGACGCGTCAAACCAATCATCAAAGAAAGATCATTTGCCGCGCCATGCCCTGATACATGGAGTTCATCGATAACCTCAGAATAAGAAACTTTGGCTCCATCAGCTGTCAACACATCAATCAGATTATGTACTGCATTTTCATATCCTGGAATAGGATCAGCCGAAAAAACAACCACATCACCGGAGTTTACATCAGCAAATTTATGCATACCCTCAGCCATTCTGGTTAGAGCCGAGTTTGGCTGCGCCTGACTCCCCGTGACTATAAGACTAAGCTCCTGTGGTTTATACCTTTTTATATCCTGCTCGCGGACCACATAAATATCAGGAAAATCCAAGTATTTAAGCTTTCGACTTACCTCGACATTTTCAATAATTGATCGTCCCAAGAAAGCCACCTTTCTATTATTTCGTATCGATACATTGATAGCCTGTTGAATACGGGAAATATTTGACGATTGTGTCGTAAAAATAAATTTACCCTCACATTCTTTCAACGCTTTTTCCAAAGTATCTTCAATCACCTGTTCCGAAAGGGTATAACCCGGTGATTCAACTCTGACACAATCCGACAAAAGACATAAAATACCTTCTTCCGAAGTCTTTGCAATTTTGGCCACATCCGTTTGTCGGGAATCAAGGGGAGTCCAGTCAAATTTAAAATCGCTCCCATGGTAAAAAATACCAATTGGAGTTCTAATAATTAGATTTGCCGCATCGGGAATAGAGTGGGTGACATGGACAAATTCGATGGAAAATGGCCCAAACCGCAGAATATCTGTTTCCTTTACAGTATTGACATGAGTATGGAGACCAAAATCTTTAAGTTTAACCTCAGAAAGCGCGGCAGTTAAACGTGTAGCATAAACAGGTACCCTCAGTTCCGGCAAAATATATGGAAGCGCACCAGTATGATCATCATGTCCATGCGTCAAAACTAAAGCTCGCACTTTATCCCTTTTATCCCGAAGATATGATATGTCAGGAATAAGAAGGTCAATCCCATACATATCTTCGTCAGGAAAACCAATACCGCAGTCAACAATAATAATATCTGATACAGTCTGGGGATCCCGGCGATACTCATATGCATACATATTCTTTGTCACATTGCCGACTCCACCCAAAGCAATAATACGAACTATGCCGCCAGATTGTGGCTGTGGTCTAGAAAAGAGTGCCATAAATACTTTTCAATTTTTTAAAATCTTTCTCTAAAGTTTGCCTATTCCTGGTGCTTCTTAAAGCCGCCGCAGGATGGTATACAGGAAAAATCATAAAAGATTTTCCTGAAATAATAGTTGACTTTATTGTACCATGAATCAACGAAATCTTTTCGTGAGGCAGAAAATACTCCAAACCAAATCTCCCCAAAGTCACAATCAGTCTGGGGTTTATAATATTCAATTGCAAATTTAACCAATGAATACAAGCTTTTACTTCTGAAGGTTTTGGCTGTCTATTTTTCGGGGGTCTATGTTTTACAACACTTGTAATAAAAACCGATTTTCTTTCGATACCAATTGACGCCAAGAGTTGGTCTAAAAGTTTCCCTGCTCTTCCCACAAATGGCCTCCCCGTCTCATCTTCCACCCTTCCTGGCGCCTCCCCTACAAACATAATTTTGGCATTTGGATCTCCCTCCCCCGGTACAGCATGTGTCGCCGTCTTATAAAGCGGACACCGCCGACACTTCTCAATCTGTTTATTTAAATCAACTAATAATTTTCCACTCCTCATCTTATTGACTAAATACCAACTGCAGCGTAATTTTAGTAGGATTTAGACTTTGGAATATTCTATATAAAGTCTCTCTTTGTCTTCCCTTAATTTTCTCAGCTGTTCCTCTATATTTCTTAATGCTTCTTGCAAGTATGGCTTCTTGGAAAAATCCAAAACATTATTTATCTCCGCCCATTGACCAATCAGGTGTTTACGCCTATTGTCAAGCGCCGCTCTGATATATTGAAATTGTGCATGCCTCGAAAGTGTATGCCATTCGGCAAAACCAGATAAAAATTTAGGATCATATTCACCCAATTCTATCGCTTTTTGTAGGTTCATATGAGAAGAGGAGACAGGTTTTTTAGAAGTCTTTAACCTTTCTATCGATTCATTATCGTTCATGCAGTTGAATTATATCATCCAGCATAAGCTAATAAAATTCAGCTGGAACTGCATGATATAATAATTAAACAAGACATAGAATTAAATTATGCGCTTCCGCTTAAATGAGAAGCAAAAGGCCTTACTTGCAGACAAGATTTTGGATTTGGCAAACTACTTTGCAGTTGGATTTATTATTACGCAATTACTCAGCGAAGAAATAGATTTTTTAAGAATCGTAATAGGCAGTTTGATATATCTTATCCTAGTAGTATTTTCACTTTGGTTGAGGAGGTGAAAAAAATGGATCCAGCAATTCAGGCAATTTTATTATTTTTTGGTATCATCTTTGCCGGTTTGTTAATTATTACCGGTCCTACGCTATGGTATAAATGGAAAAAGAGAAAATAAGAAAAACTTACCACGTCGGCAGAAATTCCTTCACATTTTGCGAGGTAATATGAAAGCTATTTCCTTTGCCTTCCACAATCATCCGCGCAACTTTACGACATATCCCATTGATAGTTCTTTCCAGAGTTCTAATTCCAGAATCAAATCCTAATGGCCGGACAATATTTGGCCAGACGTCATCATCAATCTGAAGTTGTTCCGTGGTCAAGCCCGCCTCCATAAGAATTTTGGGAAATACATACTTTTTCCCAATAATATCTTTTTGTTCATCCGTATATGACGGCATTTGTATAGGTTCCAGACGATCCAAAACCGCCGTTGAAATATTTCCAGTATTATTGGCTGTAGCAATAAATAAAACCTCCGATAAATCAAAAGGATAATCAATATAATGGTCGACAAAAGCCATATTTTGCTCCGGATCTAGAAGCTCGATTAAAACGCCCATAATATCAGCCCTTGCATGCTCCGCCACACGGTCGAGTTCATCAAGAAGAATAACCGGATTTTTATATTGTGCCCGCCTCAAAGCTTTCATCACCAATCCTACTTCCGCATCGGGATGGACGCGAGATTGTCCTCGCAGGTCAAGTGCCGACCCCATTCCTCCAAAAGGAATACGAATAAACGCTCTTCCCATAGCCTCGGCAATAGAGTAGGCGATAGTCGTTTTTCCGGTACCGACCAATCCCACAAAACATAAAATAGGCGCCCGCATAAACTTTAAAATTCCCTTTTCTTCTCCCTGAGATTGCCGAAGTTTCATGACAGACAAATATTCCAAAATCCTGTCTTTAATTTCTTGTAAACCATAATGATTTTTATCGAGAATTTCTTTAGCATGGTTAAGGTCAAGCCGATCTTTACTTCTCTTATTCCAAGGAAGAGCACAAATCCAGTCAATATAATTTGCCACCATATCAAATCCCGAAAAAAATCCGCCTTTGGAAAAGCCTAAACTAGCCCGCGCTATCATCGCATTTGCTTTCGTCAATAAATCGGGGGGAAGCAAAGCCCGACCTAATTTTTCTTCGAGCTTTTTAATTTCGAGTAAACTATCGTTTAAACGGGCAGAAGTATCCATTAAAAATATTATAGCAAGTACTAGAACCTCTTTCTTCGATCGCGAAAAGGAGGACGATCATACCGCATTTCTCGTCGTAGCAAGGGGTGCTTTAGTGCCTCTTCCCCAAAAAGCATAGACAGATTTAGACGTCCTTGTTGGTCTATCTCCAAAACCCTAACCTTAACTTGTTGCCCAACACTTACAACTTCCGATGGGTCATTGACAAACCGAGGCGCCATCTGTGAAACATGTACCATTCCTTCTTTTCCAGGAAGTATTTCCACAAAAGCCCCAAATGAAAGAATTCTTTTTACCACTCCCTCATACTCCTCACCAGGTTGGACGACTTTTACAATACTCGAAACCCAATCATATGCTTTTTGTACCGCCACCTGATCTGTCCCGGCAATAGTCACACGACCATCATCATCAATATTGACCTCGCAACCAGTATCAGCAATAATCTGCCGAATAACTTTTCCTCCCGGCCCAATCACTTCTCCGATTTTATCCTGAGGTACTTGCAAAACCACAATTTTTGGCGCATATTGGGAAATATTTTTCCGTGACTCGGAAATTACAGAAAGCATTTTTTCAAGAATGAACATTCTAGCTTCAGAAGCCCGCTCAACCGTCTCTTTGATAATTCCATCAGTCAATCCATCATTTTTGACATCCAATTGTATTGCCGTAATCCCCAACTTCGATCCGGCAATCTTAAAATCCATATCCCCGCCAAAATCCTCAAGTCCGATAATATCAGTCAAAATTACATATTTTTTTTCGTCAGCCACAAGCCCCATGGCTATTCCCGCAATAGGACTAACTATTGGCACACCAGCATCCATCAAGGCCAAAGTCGAGCCGCATACCGAAGCCATAGACGTCGAACCATTAGATGACATCACTTCCGAAACCAGCCTGATAGTGTAAGGAAATTGATCCGGCAGGGGAATAACTGGTATCAAAGCGCGTTCAGCCAAAGCCCCATGTCCAATTTCCCGCCTTGAAGGAAATCCTACTCTTCCAGTTTCTCCCACAGAATAAGGAGGCATACTATAATGATGCATATATCTTTTGGCGCTTTCTCCTTCCGGACTTTCAATAAGCTGTTCCAAAGATGGAGAACCTAAAGTTGCCACAGTCAATACTTGCGTTTGTCCCCGCCTAAATTCGGCCGATCCATGCGTCCGAGGAAGTATGCCTACTTCGGCTGATATTGGCCGAACTGTGTTTGCATCTCGACCATCTGGCCTTTCTCCTTTTGTCAAAATTTTTTCCCTCATCCTACCTTTAAAAAGGACATCCAGTGCATCATCAATATGTTTTTTTTCATATTCTTCGCCATATTTCGAGAGGATAGTTGTTGATAAAACCTCCAACTCCTCTCCTTCTTGTTCTTTAGCAACTCGTTTTAAAATGACCTCTTCAATCTCTTTGGCATATTCTTTTTCTATTAGCTTTAAAAGTTTGGTAGGAGGAGAAAAATCGACATAATCCATCTTTTTCTTTCCCACCTCTTTAACCAGGTCCTCGATAAGGCCAATGATCTTTTTATTCTCCCCTTGGGCATAGGAAATTCCTGATAGCACTACTTCTTCAGATAGTTCCCCAAGGCTTCCTTCAATCATCATTACTTTTTCTTTTGTCCCAGAGACAATAAGATCCATCTCCGAAAATTCTGATTCTATAACCGCAGGATTGGTAATATATGTGGACTGACCATTATCTTTAACATACCCGACACGGATCGATCCCACAGGTCCATTCCATGGAATCGAAGAGATAGCCAAAGCCGCTGCTGTCGCAATCACAGATAATATATCGGGTTCATTTTCACCATCGACAGATAAAACAGTGACGATAACTTGTGTTTCGTTTTTAAAACCTTTAGGAAAAAGCGGACGAATGGATCGATCTATCAATCTACCCCTTAAAACTGCATCGTCAGACGGCCTACCCTCACGTTTCACCCAACGACTTCCTTTTATTCTTCCTCCGGCATAAAGCCTTTCTATATATTCTACCGAAAGTGGAAAATAAGATAGACTTGGATTTGGGGTAGAACAAACAACTGTAGATAAAACCATCGTATCGCCAAGTCTTGCTAAAACCGCGCTCGTTGCCTGTTCTGCAAATTTACCAACTTCAAGTGTAAGTTTTTTTCCGCCAATCTGAAGTGATTTAGAAACTAATTTCATTTACCAAGTTTGAGCTTCTTTACCACTTCTTTATAGCGGGCAACCGCCTTTTTTTGCAGGTAATTAAGAAGCCGTCTCCTTTTTGACACCATCCCCAAAAGCCCACGCCTTGAATGATCATCTTTGGGATTGCCTTTCAAATGCTCGACCAATTTTCCAATCTTAAAAGTCAAAAGTGCAACCTGCACCTCAGGACTACCTGTATCTCCTTTTTTCGTAGCAAAATCATCAATTATTTTTTTCTTTTGATCTAAAGGTAGAGCCATAAATTAAGGTTTAATTATAGACTATTGACATAAGAATAACAAGAGTATATCTTTATAATATTATGAAAAAAGATTATATTATTTACCTTGCCGTAGGAATAATTGCTATTGTCATTCTAGGGGGTGTTTATCTTTTCCAATCCCAACAAACTCCCCCCGTTCCGGCTGCCCCCATTACTGCTCTAAAATGTAATAGCGCCTTTTTTAATTATGTCGTCGGAAAGCCAGAGGTCATTGTTTCGGCAAATGGCGAAGATAAAGCTGAAACTACCAGCGTATCTTGCGCCTTTAAATATACCGATCCAGAAGGTGTCACCTCACAATCGACAGTCAATGGCAATTTATCAGATACACCGGGAGGAAAATCTTTCAGATGCGACGAACAAGCACAAGTTTTTCCTAAAGGTTCGACAAAGTTTTCCGTCCAAGTCACAGATAATGCAGGTCAAACCGCAAACTGTGAAAGCACAATTTATCTACCATAGCTATAAATGGTAGGATCGATATCGATTTCAACAAAAAGGAAAAAAGAGATCGTTGATCTTACTCCTCATCTCAACGATTTTATCCACACGGAAAAAATATCAGAAGGGATTATCACAGTTGCTGTCCACCATACCACCTGCTGTCTAACAACCGGTGAAATCGGAGATGGGACAGATGACGATTTTCTTGAGGTAGCCCAAAAAATTATCCCCAAAATTTCCTTTCGTCACGGCCATGATCCATCTCACGCCTGGTCTCATATGGCCACATCTTTGATCGGAACATCTCTCACTCTTATTATAAAAAATGGAGAAATTATGCGAGGCTCGTGGCAAAGTGTAATGCTTGTCGAATTGGATGGACCAAGAGAAAGAAATTTGTCAGTGGCAATTTTATCAGTATAAACTCAAGACCTTCTTCGTCTTTTCGACTTCTTTCTTCGAGTTGATCTAGAAGAAGAGCTAACAGGTTCAACCGGAAAAGCTTCACGTCTCGATGTACCCATCATTTGCCATATCCAAAGTTCTAATGCTGAAACGACAACAGCCAAGGCAATTGCCACCCAAAAGGAAGCTATACCAAATCCAGTATATTCAGCCATTCTAGCCGTAATCCATACCGACAGTACATTTACCACCAAAAGTATTCCACCCATCAAAGCTTCAGACCCTTTTCGCATGGTAGTCACTAAAGAAGCTAATTTCATCCCCAAAGTCATCAAAGCAACAATCAAAATACCAGCAAGTGAGGCCGCCACCAAGGGACCTACTTTATCATTGCCCAATACTACATATCCCGGAGCAATAAATGGGGCTAGGTACACAACTAAACTATTGGCCACCCACAAGATAAGATATTTTTTTACCGAATGTTCATCCATAAAATTTCCTCCTCTCTTCTAAAGTAGAAAAAAAGTAGTGTGTCTGTCAAGTGCCGCAATAAGCACCTCCGAGGTGGCAGGCTGAAGCGGAAGCGCAAGCCATCCTGCCTGCCGGCAGGCAGGGACTCCTCGGAGGTGAAAGTTTTATGTATAATAAACATCATGTTGAAAAACAAACTGCAGAAAGACATGGTGCAGGCACTTAAAGAAAAAGACCAGACAAAGCTGGAAGTCCTGCGTTTTCTTCTCTCCGAAATTAAATATGCCGAAATAGAGAAAAAAGCCGACCTCACCGATGAAGAAGTCATCAAATTATTACAAAAGGAAGTAAAAAAGCGTCAAGAGGCATTAGATTTAATAAAAAAGAGCAATCGCCAAGACATCATCTCCAAAGAAGAAAAGCAAATAGAAATAATAAAATCCTATTTACCAGAAATGATATCCGATCAAGAATTAGAAAAAGTTGTAGATGAAATGTTAAGCCAAAACCCAACAGCTACCAATCCCGGTCCCATCATAGGTCAAATTATGTCCAAACTTAAAGGAAAAGTAGATGGAGGGAAAATCGCCTCCCTCGTCACCCAAAAGCTCCAAAAAAATTCTTAAAGAAGCGTTGAACCCTTATATATTTTTGGCTTGAGCCAATCTGGGGGAGCTTCTTGTTTCTTTTGCTGTTTATTTGGCGCCGGTTGCGGTTGGGGAGTTGGACGCAGAGGCAGTTTTTGGGGTGGTGGTTGCATCTGAGGTTGTGGCCTCATGGCAGGAGCTGGCTGCATAGGCTGTCTTAAAGGTGGTGTGTATTGTTGCTGTTGGTATTGCGGTTGCACACTCATGGGTTGTGGCTGATAAGGAGCCTGTGTAGGAAATTGATAAGGTTGCCCCATATCCATTCTTCTAGCACCATTGCGCATCAGGATTGCCGCCGTTTCAAATGCCGAAACCCCGCTCGTCGGCGACATAAAATTGTTAGTAGCAAAGCTGATACCTGCCAAGAGATTGGTAGCAATATCACCATCGATTCGCAAATTGAGCGAATTTAAAATGTTTACCATCAATTCTGAAACCGAAGAATAATTCTCCAAAATAGTATTTACTTTACCATATCTGGTATTTTGTCCATTAATATCGATATTAATGATAGGCTTTTGCGAAAAAAGATTTTGATTTTGAAAATAAAGTGAGTCTAAATCAGCAAGATCGGCAACACCAACCGTAAAAATAACATCAAATGTACCTCCGCCAAAAGAGTACAAGAGTTTATCTTGAGTAATAGTGGGGTAGCCTTCCCGAGGTTCTATCACCAGATTAAATGTATCATTTTCAATGTTATAGCTTACTTTTTCAATAGACCCTTCTACATAAGGAAAAGAAACAATCAGGTTTCTCCCTCCACTTGATATATTCTGACTCACTTTATCTACTCCTACCAAGCGATTGAATTCTACCGTCATCGGATTTGGACTAGCTACAGATACACGTTTGCCAGTTCCGGACAATGAAAGATACAATGATAAAGCTGCCGCCACAGAGTCGAATGTGGTGTTTTTACCAAAAAGGACCAAAATTTCCTGACTTCCATCAAGAATTGGCCTAATATCTTGGGAAAATGTTTGAGAGTAATTTTGCATATCCTATATAAAGAACGTAAAGAAACCAATATTTTTATCGTTTTTTAATACATTTTTACTTTGTACGTTCTAAAATATTAAAACAAAAAAAACGCTGACTACTTTGAAAAAATCCCGAAATAATCGGGATTAAAAATTAGCCTATAGATATTATAGCATCATTAGGCAAAAAGTCAAGTTTAGGGCTTAATACCAAACCAGCCTCGCTGCCCATTTCGGCCTTGGTGATTTCTTCTTTTTGATGCCTAAGAGACTTAATCCTCGCCCTTCCAATCTCCTTCAATCCCCTCATAATTTTTACTTTATCGCCTAAAGCCACTCTTCCCGAAACAACCCTCACTCCGGCGACCTTTTCTCCCTTGATTTCAAATTGGGCTATAATTTTGGATTCACCTAATACTTCTTCCAATCCTCCTTTTGCCAAAGCCTCAACGACCTCATCTATCTCTTTCAGCATCTCATATATTATATGATACGTCTTGATCATTACCTTTTCCGATGTGGCTAGCTTAGTTACCGAAGAAGACGGTTTGACATTAAAACCAATAATCATTGCTCCTGATGATTTGGCCAAAATGACATCAGATTCATTCAAAGTGCCAGTACCAGAAGAAACTATTTCTACATTATCTTTGATGCTCCCCAATATAGCTTCAAGCGAACCAGCCGTATCAGCTTTCAAAATTATCTTTAACTTTTGAGGTGTAATATCCGTGGCTTTCGGAATCTCCAAAGAGGCAGGAGTCGAAGTAAGCGGCAAAGACACCTCCGAGGTGTGCGAATGCACTCCTCGGACGGTGGAGGATTGCAAACCTGTAATTGTCGTCTCACCCTTTTTATATATTGTTGATCCAACCGCAACCAGTTTAGATAAACCAATAATTTCTACCGGTTTCCCGGCAAAAGCCAGATTTACAATTTGCCCACTCTCATCAAACATTGCTCGGACCTTTCCTTCTACACCATCTTTTGTCACGATCTCATCCCCTTGTTTTATCGTTCCATTTCTTACAATAATCGTTGCCGTCGGTCCCTTTCCTTTATCAATCTTTGCTTCAATCACTACTCCGGTAAAGGGGATAGAATGATCAGTTTTTATCTCATGGAGATCAGAAATTAGATGAATCATTTCTAAAAGTTTATCGATTCCTTGTCCTGTTTTGGAAGAGACCGGGACAACCGGAACATTTCCACCATATTCATCTATTTCCACTCCATTTTTGGAAAGTTGTTTTTTTACTTTATCAATTTGTGCTTCGGTTAAATCAATTTTTGTCGCCGCAACTATATAAGGTATTTTTGCGCCTTTGATATGTTTTATAGATTCGATAGTCTGTGGCATCACTCCATCCGAAGCTGATACTACTAGTATGGCTAAATCAGAAACAGAGGCGCCTCGCGATCTCATTTTATTAAACGCTTCATGGCCGGGTGTATCTATAAATGTAATTTTTTTATTGTTAGGGGTAGTTATTTGATATGCGCCGATGTGTTGGGTAATTCCTCCAAATTCCTTAGAGACAACATTCGTTCGTCTTATTTTATCTAAAAGTGAGGTCTTGCCATGATCCACATGACCCAATACCGAAACAACTGGGCAAAAATAAGGTAATGAATCGTTCTTGTGAACCGTCTTCTTTGTCATAAAAAGTTATCATGTAAAACTAATTACTCTTTCTTTTTTTTAGTTTTTTTTGTTTTGACAACCTTATTTGCTGTACCACTAGTTTGATCTGCGCCAGTTTTTCCTTTAATATCAATCTTAAATCCGGTTAGTTTAGCCGCCAGCCTCACATTTTGACCTTCCTTTCCAATCGCCAGAGAAAGTTGATCATCAGGTACACGTGCAACAGCAGTTTTTTTCTTTTCGGAAATTTCAAGCTCTATATCTTTTGCAGGCGCGAGACTAGCTATAATAAACTGCTTAATATCATTACTCCATTGAATAATGTCTATTTTTTCAAACCCACCCAATTCGTTTATTACCGCTTGCACTCTTACACCTTTTTGCCCTACACAACTTCCCACCGGATCTACACCCGATTGATCAGAATAAACAGCAATCTTTGTCCTTTTTCCTGCCTCCCTGGCTATTCCTTTTATGGTAACAGCATTGCTGGCAACTTCCGGTACCTCCCTCCGAAACAACCCTTCTACAAGTCCTTTATTTGAACGCGAAACAATAATATCGCTACCATGGCTAGTTTCCTTTATTCCCTCGATATAAAAAGAAAGTCTTTGATTCAATCTATAATGTTCACCCGGTATCTGCTCAGAGGCGGGCATAACTCCCTCGGCTCTGCCTATATCTACGATGACATTCGGTCCGTCAAACCGCAAAACCATCCCATTGACAATACTTCCTACTTTGGTGGAATAATCATCAATTAGAGCTTTTTTTTCTGCCTCTCTTATCCTCTGGAGTATGACTTGTTTGGCAGTTTGCGCCGCAATTCGACCAAATCCCGCCGGCGTAATATCCTTCCCCTCCTTAATAATGTGCGCCTCTCCAGTTGCCGGATTAATTTTGATAGACAAAGCATCAATATCTTCGCTGCCATAATCCTTTCTATATGCAGCCAAGATTGCAGCCTGAATAGTCTCCAAAACCACGTTTGGATCGATACCACGTTCTGTGGCTACCTGATTTAAAGCAAGTGAAAATTCTGATTTTATTGTTGCCGGCATATTTTTGGACTCCCTAATTTAGCCAAATTACAAAAATTGGTGGGAATTTCCCACCAAACTCTGCCAATCTCTATTGATTACGACTTCAATTCTAACACAAAAGTCAAGACTTGACAAATAATATAACTTGCATATAATAATAGATACCAATTTTTAAAAGGCGTACAGATGGTTGGTACGCTTCTTTTGTTTTGCGTGACACTTTCTGCCTTAACAATAGGAATGATTAAAGATAAAACACCTATCCAAACCTACTCCGATTCCTTCTCAAAAAGAGTATTCTGGGGAAAAAAAGAAACTATCCTTCCTGAGTTAGATCTCACTGCCGTCCAAAAAGAATCATTCCAGTGGTTACTTAAAGTTGGTATAAAAGAACTTCTCAACGAAATATCTCCCATCGAAGATTTTACTGGCAAAAACTGGATCCTTACTTTCAATAAACATTATTTTGGTAACCCTCGATATACACCACTAGAATGCCTTGAAAAGGGTCTAACTTATGACGCTCCTCTTAAAGTAGAAGGAACTTTGACCAATAAGCAAACGGGCAAAAGCCTGACCCAGGAAGTTTTCCTCGGAGACATTCCCTTTATGACAGAAAACGGGACATTTATCATAAATGGCGTAGAGCGTTGTATAGTAAATCAAATAGTCAGGTCGCCGGGCATTTATTTTACTGGAGACGTAGATCCGGCTACAGGAAAGATACTCTACACAGGAGAAGTAAGACCCCTTTTTGGTTCCTGGCTTGATTTTACTATCTCTCGAAATGATGTCATCACGGTAAGGATTGATAGAAGAAGGAAATTTGCCGTCACAACTTTTCTTAGAGCCATTGGAATTTCAGAAGAGAGTCACATATTAGAAGTTTTTGCCGATCTAACTGCCGAAGAAAAGCAATACATTATCCAAACAATCGCCAAGGATCCGACCAAAACTAGGGAAGAGGCAGTCATTGAAATTTACCGCAAAATGCGTCCGGGAGAACCGGCAGTTTTAGATAATGCCGAAGATTTATTAAATAATCTCTTCTTTTCTCCCCGAAGATATTCCCTCGGCTCAGTAGGAAGGTACAAAATAAATAAAAAACTCGGTTTAAACCTTGCTAATGAAAAGGAAAATTGGATTCTTAAAAAAGAAGACATTGTTAGTCTCATCAAATATCTTGTTCGCCTCCCTTTTGGCAAGGGGGATCCTGATGACATAGATCATCTGGGCAACAGAAGAATAAGAAGAGTAGGAGAACTAGTTTCCACCAACGCATTTAGGGTTGGCCTATTAAGACTAGAAAGGGCTATAAGAGAACGGATGAGCCTTGCTGCTACTCAAATTGATTTGACACCATCCCAAATAGTCAACGCCCGACCGGTTATCGCCTCCATCAACGACTTTTTTCGCACCAACCAACTGTCCACTATTCTTGATCAGACAAATCCCCTCTCAGAGGTAGACAATCTCAGAAGACTCACGGTCATGGGCATAGGTGGCATATCCAGAGAAAGGGCATCATTTTCCATTCGCGATATCAATTCATCTCAATATAGCCGGGTATGCCCCGTCAGAAGCCCAGAAGGTCCAAATATTGGACTCGTTACCTATATGGCACTATATGCCAGAGTAAACGAATTTGGGTTTTTAGAAGCTCCATATAAAAAAGTAGTAAAGGAAAAAAACCACAAGGTAAAGATTACCGATACGATTGTATATCTAACCGCAGATGATGAAATAAATCATTATGTCACACATTCTCTAGTCACCGTTGATAAGTATGGTTATATCATAGACAAACGCGTTCCAGTACGCTTCAAAGGTGAGTTTTTTGAGACGAGTGTTACTAATGTAGAATATATAGACGTCGTTCCCAGACAGGTAGTCGGTCTGGCCGCTTCACTCATTCCGTTTCTAGCCCACGATGAAGCCAATCGTGCCTTGATGGGCACACACATGCAGTGTCAGGCGCTTCCCTTGTTAAAACCAGATTCTCCTGTCGTAGGTACCGGTATAGAAGCCATTGTACCTCAAGCGCTTTCAAGATCGATTCTTGCCCCAGAAGATGGAGTAGTAACATTTGTTGATGCAGAAAAGCTTGAGATAAAGGTAAAAGGAGGTAAAATATACACCCATCCAATAGATAAGTTTAAGCGCACGGCTCAAAATACTTGTTTTTCCCAAAAGCCACTAGTCTCTTTAGGAGATAAAGTCAAAAAAGGATACATTATCATTGATGGACCCGCCACAGAAAAAGGCGAGTTAGCCCTGGGACAAAATTTAGTCATTGCCTACGCTTCATATGATGGCCTTGGTTATGAAGATGCCATCGTCATCTCGGATAGACTCGTCAAAGAAGATCTATTGACATCAATAAATATCGAAGAATACGAAACAGAAGTTGTCGATACCAAACTTGGTCCGGAAGAAACAACCCGCGATATCCCCAATGTCGGCGATGAGGCACTGGCCAATTTAGACGAAAAAGGAATAGTTATTGTCGGCGCGGAAGTAGGTCCCAACGATATATTGGTCGGAAAGATTGCTCCCAAAGGAGAAACAGAACTAACAGCAGAAGAAAGACTTCTTAGAGCCATTTTCGGTGAAAAAGCTCGAGAAGTACGTGACACATCGTTAAGAATGCCTCACGGTGAAAAAGGCATAGTTATTGATGTCCGTATTCTCGATCGCGAAAAAGGCGACGAATTAGATCCCGGCACTATCAGAAAAATTATCGTCAAAGTCGCCCAAATAAGAAAAGTTGTCGTTGGTGATAAACTCGCCGGTCGTCATGGAAATAAAGGCGTTATCAGTAAAATTGTTCCCATTCAAGATATGCCTCATTTAGCAGATGGTACTCCTGTTGACGTCATTATCTCCCCACTTTCTGTTCTCTCCAGAATGAACTTAGGACAACTTCTCGAAGCACATCTTGGCTGGGCTGCAACTCGCGGAGGTTTTAAAGTCGGTGTTCCAGTATTCGAGCCTCTTGCTGAAGATAAAATTATCGAAAATCTAAAAAAATATGATCTTCCAGTCGATGGAAAAACTGTCATTTATGATGGTAGAACAGGAGAAGCATACAAAGAAAAAGTAGTCGTCGGAATAGGCTATATCATGAAACTTATCCACATGGTGGAAGATAAAACACATGCACGTTCCACCGGACCATATTCACTAGTCACCCAACAGCCCCTTGGTGGAAAAGCTCAAATGGGAGGACAGCGCTTGGGAGAAATGGAAGTCTGGGCGCTCGAAGCACATCGTGCCGCGCGAACTCTACAGGAAATGCTAACCATAAAATCAGACGATGTGGTTGGTCGCGCCCGCGCCTTTGAAGCAATAGTCAAAGGTAATGATATTCCAGCTTCAAACATTCCCGAGTCATTTAAAGTCTTAGTCAAAGAACTCCAGGCATTGAGCCTCGAAGTAGCCCCAATTGGAGTAATTCAAGCTCCAAAACATATTGCTACAAAAGATGAAGATGAAAAGGAAGAGCAAGCTGAGAAAGAGGCGTCAGAACTTGCCGTGGCCTCTGGAGCCACGGTAGTTCCTGATCGAGAAAACGAAGGATAATAAATATGGATAAAAAAGGTAATTTTTCAAATATCATTGATTTTTCTGGACTCAAAATCACCCTATCCTCACCGCAAAGAATTCTCGAATGGTCATACGGCGAAGTCACGAAGCCCGAAACAATAAATTATAGGACCCTCAAACCCGAAAAAGATGGCCTCTTCGATGAAAGAATTTTTGGCCCGACCAAAGATTGGGAATGTTACTGTGGCAAATACAAAAGAATTCGCTATAGAGGCATTATCTGCGACAAATGCGGAGTAGAAGTTACCCAAAGTAAAGTCCGTCGTGAAAGGATGGGTCATATAAAACTTGCTGCCCCCGTAGCCCACGTTTGGTTTTTCAAAGGCGCACCATCAAAATTATCTTTACTTCTTGACGTCACTCCCAAGGCTTTGGAAAATGTCATTTATTTTGCTTCATATTTCGTCATCGAGACCGACCGCGAAAAGCAAAAAGAGGTAGTAAAAAAGCTCGAAGAAACATTTGCCAAAAGAAAAGAGGAGAGAAAGAGGCAATACGATACCAAAGTCGCAGAAATAGAGAAAGATTTCAAAAAACAGATCCAAGAACTCGACAAAACAGTAAAAAATAAAGAAGCTAGAGATCTGGCTATCGACGAAATCGAAATCAAGAAAAAACAGCAATTAACTTCTGTAAGCGAAGAGAGAGAGAGTGAAGAACATACAGCTGACGAAATTTACAAGGCAATTGCCGATTTAATAAGACGCCTCAAATCATTTTCCCTCATTACAGAAGACGAATACCTCAAGCTCCGAGAATATGACGCCGCTTCATTTTTAAAAGTTGGCATGGGCGCTGAAAGTATTCTCGAGGTAGTCAAAAAACTAGATCTAAATAAACTTGCCGTCTCACTGCAAGAAGAAGTCCTAAACTCAACGGGTCAAAAACGAATCAAAGCCACCAAAAGGCTCCGCATCGTCGAAGGACTCCGCAAAACAAATATCGATCCCTCTTGGATGGTTTTGACAAATCTTCCAGTCATTCCTCCTGATCTTCGACCCATGGTACAACTGACAGGCGGCAAATTTGCTACTTCCGATTTAAATGATTTATATAGAAGAGTCATCAATAGAAATAATAGGCTTCGCCATCTTATAGAACTCGGCGCCCCAGAAATAATCCTTCGCAATGAAAAAAGGATGCTTCAAGAGGCAGTCGATTCCTTAATCGACGCCACCCAGCGTCCATCAGGAAGAATCACCAGCCAGCAACAACTTCGCTCCCTATCAGACATGCTCCGCGGCAAACAAGGTCGCTTCAGGCAAAATCTTTTGGGGAAAAGAGTCGATTATTCCGGTAGATCGGTCATCGTCGTTGGGCCCGAGCTATCTCTTACACAGTGCGGTCTTCCTAAAGAGATGGCTCTGGAGTTATTCAAACCATTTGTTTTAAGAGAGCTTATTGTCCGAGGTATAGCTCCAAATGTCAAAAATGCTAAAAACATACTTGAGAAACGCCAAGCCGAGATTTTCGATATCCTTGAAGAAATTACCAAAAATCATCCGGTCTTATTAAATCGCGCCCCAACACTTCATAAATTGGGCATTCAGGCTTTTTACCCCATTCTTATCGAAGGATCGGCTATTCGTATTCACCCCTGTGTCTGTGCAGGTTACAATGCAGACTTTGACGGCGATCAAATGGCCGTCCACGTACCATTATCAAAAGCATCACAAGAAGAAGCATTAAAACTTATGTTACCAGTGCATAATCTTTTAAAGCCAGCAGATGGTTCTCCAATTACTATTCCCAACAAGGAAATGGCTCTCGGATGTTTCTATATCACCAGCTTTAAAACAGAAAGCATTAATCTAAAAGATGAAGAACTTCGCCTATTTTCGGATGAAGACGAGGCAATCATCGCCTTTCAATCAAATAAAATTGATCTTCGTCACCCAATTCGCGTCAGAATCGGAGGAAAAATTATTATAACGACCGTAGGTAGAATCTTATTTAATAGCGTTTTACCAGAAGGCTTACGTTTTATAAATGATGCCATTCGCGCCACAACAATCAAAAATATTATTACCAAAGCCTACGATAAATATCCTGAAGAAGAAGTGGCTAAACTCATCGATGCCTTCAAAAACTTAGGCTTTTTCGGCGCCACCATCGCCGGTGGCCTATCTGTTTCGGTCTTTGATAATCTCATTGTTTCAGACAAAAAACAAATGGTCGAAGAAGCCGAGAAAAAAATTGCCGAAATAGAGAATAATTTCCGCCAGGGTCTAATTACAAACGAAGAAAGAAAAAGACTGTCAAACGAAGTTTGGATCGAAGTTACTGAACGCATGGCCAACAAAACCTGGAGTCAGATGCAAGACAACAATCCAGTTAAAATGATCATCAATTCAGGTGGAGCCCGAGCTTCCAAAGACCAGCTAAAACAGCTTTCTGCCATCAAAGGTTTAGTCGTCGATCCTTTAGGAAAAATTGTCGAACTGCCGACAAAATCCAACTATCGCGAAGGTTTATCCATTTTTGAGTACGTTACTTCCACTCGAGGCTCAAGAAAGGGTCTTACTGATTCTGCTTTAAAAACGGCTGACGCTGGATATCTAACTAGAAGACTTATAGACGTTGCCCATGATGCTATTATTCGCTCTGCCGACTGTCTCACCAGAGAAGGAATTACCATCAAAAGAGAAGATGCGCGTCAAGTAGGTATTGAAGCGCGTATAATAGGTAGAATTGCTGCTGCCAAGGTAATCTCTCCCAAGGGTAAAAAAGTAATCGTCCAAGAAGGCGAACTTATAACCGAAGAAAAGCTTCCCTCATTTGCAGATATTTCCGAAGTCACAGTTCGCTCCCCATTGACATGTCAGCTCAAATACGGTCTTTGTAGTGCCTGTTACGGCATCGATATGGGTACCAAAAAGATGGTCGACGGTGGCACTCCTGTAGGCATCATTGCCGCCCAATCAATAGGAGAACCCGGAACCCAGCTAACGATGCGCGTGCGTCATGCGGGAGGTATTGTGGGCCTTGACGTCACCCAAGGATTACCCCGCGTCGAAGAATTATTTGAAGCTAGAACTCCTAAAGTTTTATCACCTCTTGCCGAAATTGCTGGTAAAGTATCTATTACAGAAACAAAAGATGGATATATCATCAAAATAAAAAGTATCGGCATAAAACCAGTAGAAGAAAGAGAGTATATTGTTCCTCTTACTTCGACACTTCGAGTTAAAGACGGTGATCTTGTCGCCAGCGGAGATCAACTTACAGAAGGGCTTTTAGATATAAAAGAAGTCTTGCAGATAAGAGGTCTTCTTGGCGCCCAAAAATATCTCATCGACGAAATCCAAAAGGTTTATGAATCTCAAGGAATACCTATTCACGACAAGCACTTTGAAACTATAGTCCGAAAAATGAGCGACAAAGTCAGAATCGAATCTTCGGGAGACACAAAACTCCTCCCCGGAGAATTAATCGATAGAAGAAAATTTGAAGATGAAAATGCCAAAATTTTGGCAGAAGGGGGAGAACCCTCAACTGCTCAAGTCATTATTCTTGGAATTACAAGAGCCGCGCTCTTTACCGAATCTTGGCTTTCTGCAGCCTCCTTCCAGGAAACAACGACCGTTTTGACCGACGCCGCACTCCAAGGAAAAGAAGACAATTTGATTGGCCTCAAAGAAAATGTCATCATCGGCAGGCTCATACCAACTTCCGAAGATCGTGCCAGTTTACTTGAGTAATGCACTCTGCTAAAATACCAAAACTTATAAATTTCCGAGGCGTTGGAATTTATTTCCAACCCGAGGATACATTGGAAGGGGAAGGCAGAGAGCGAAGCAATCGTCGGAAGGGGAAACCCTTCCAAAAGTTTCTCGGGTTTCCCCGTCCGAAATGTTACTATGCCAACAATTAATCAGTTAGTTAAAAAAGGCCGAAAAAAATCGCAAAAGAAAATTAAGGCGACTGCCCTTCGTCGATACTTCAACGCCAAAGACCGCCTGACAAAGGAGCTTTACTCTCCATTCAAACGCGGCGTAGTCACCGTGGTCAAAACCATGACACCAAAAAAACCAAATTCGGCTCTCAGAAAAGTAGCCCGTGTCAGACTTTCAAATCGTCAAGAAGTGACAGCCTATATTCAAGGAATTGGCCATGAACTTACAGAACATGCAATCGTCTTAGTTCGCGGTGGTAGAGTCAAAGATTTACCTGGCGTCAAATATCATATCATCCGAGGCAAACTCGATACATCGGGAGTCGTAGGTAGAAAAACTTCGCGCTCAAGATATGGCACTAAAAAAGGAGGGACGCCGGCAACCGCACGTGTTGCCACGACAGCTCCTCCCCCAGCCGCAGCTCCAGCATAAAAATACTATGTCACGCGTCAAAAAAATTAAAAAAAGAGATATTCAACCTGACGTTATATATCAAAATAAACTTCTGCAAAAGTTTATAAATAACGTCATGAAAAGTGGCAAAAAACACACTGCCCAGAGAGAAGTTTACCAAGCCCTCGAAAACATCAAAAAACAAAGCGGTCAAAATCCAATTGAAGTTTTCGAAAAAGCTATTTCCAATGTCGGTCCAAAAATGGAAGTCCACCCTCGTCGGGTCGGAGGCGCATCTTACCAAGTCCCGATGGAAGTCCGCGGCGAAAGAAGGGTTTCGCTTGCCACCCGATGGATTATCGAATCAGCCAATAAAAGATCGAGCAAAGTTTATAAAACATTTGCCGACAAACTTACTGCCGAGCTTCTTGATGCCTACAACAATGTCGGAGAGGCTATCAGAAAACGCGATGTCATCTACAAAATGGCCGAGGCCAACAAAGCTTTTGCCCACTTCCGCTGGTAATCCCCTATGGCCCAAAACACGACTGTCACTAAAAATAGAATTGTTCCCCTCGATCAAATCAGAAACATCGGCATTATCGCCCATATCGATGCCGGAAAAACTACTACCACTGAAAGAATTCTTTTTTATACCGGTCGTACCTATAAAATAGGTGATATCGATGCCGGTACCACTCAAATGGATTGGATGCCTCAAGAAAGAGAGCGTGGGATTACAATTACCGCTGCGGCCACAACCACATTCTGGAATGGAATCCGCATAAATATTATCGATACTCCCGGCCACGTCGACTTTACTGCAGAGGTTGAACGCTCTCTTCGCGTTCTCGATGGTGGCGTGACGGTACTTGATGCCGAAGAGGGAGTCCAGTCCCAATCCGAAACAGTTTGGCACCAGGCCGATAAATACCACGTCCCCCGCGTCTGTTTTATCAATAAAATGGATAAACTTGGTGCCAACTTCGAGCGCACCGTCGCAATGATCCGAGATAGACTCGGTGCCAATCCGACAGTCTTGGCCCTTCCTATTGGTAAAGAACACTCATTTAAAGGTGTTGTTCTCCTTCTTGAAAAAAAAGCTCTTATCTGGCAAGGAGACGAGACTGGAGCAAAATTCGAAGAAGTTCCAATTCCCGATGACATGAAAACATTAGTTGAAGAGTATAGAAAAAAACTCGTTGAGCAAATTAGCGAGCAGGACGATGCCCTTTTAGAAAAATATCTCAATGGTAAAGAACCATCCTCAGAAGAACTCAAGAAAGTCCTACGTAGGGCTACCATCGCCTATAAATTAGTTCCTATTTATTGTGGCTCCTCTCTTCGCAATAAAGGCGTCCAGCCGCTCCTTGATGCAATAGTCGATTATCTCCCATCACCCCTAGACGTTCCGGAAGTCGCAGGAATTAATCCTAAAACCAATAAGGAAGAGACTAGAAAAAGTGACAACAAAGAGCCATTTTCAGGCCTAGCATTTAAAATCCAGCTCGATCCCCACGTCGGCAAGCTTACCTTCGTCCGCATCTATTCGGGGACAATCAAATCGGGTTCATATACATATAACGCCACCAAAGGCGTCCATGAACGTATCGGCCGTCTTCTTTTGATGCACGCCAACAATCGTGAGGAAGTCGACGAAGCCGTAGCAGGAGAAATAGTCGCCGTCGTCGGCTTCAAAGATACGGGCACAGGAGATACCATCTGTGACCAGAATAATCCGATTATTTTAGAACAGATTTCTTTCCCCGAACCGGTTATTTCTTTAGCTATTGAGCCCAAAACCAAAGCCGATCAGGAAAAAATGGGTCTTGCACTCCAGCGTCTTGCAGAAGAGGATCCGACTTTCAAAATAAAAGTAAATCACGAAACAGGCCAAACCATCATCTGGGGTATGGGCGAGCTTCATCTTGATGTTTTAGTCGACAGAATGAAAAGAGAGTTCAAAGTTGAAGCCAATGTCGGCGCTCCCCAAGTTGCCTACAAAGAAACAATCAAAGGCAAAGCCGAAGGTGAAGGAAAATATATTCGTCAAACCGGCGGTCGCGGTCAATATGGTCACTGTTTCCTTCGCGTCGAGCCCAAAAATAGGGGAGAAGGTTATGAATATATCGATGCCATCAAAGGTGGCGCCATCCCCAATGAATTTATACCTTCTGTTGGAAAAGGTGTTAAAGAAGCGATGGAAAAGGGAGTCCTAGCAGGATATCCTTTGGTCGATATGACCGTCACACTCTACGACGGTACCTATCACGATGTTGATTCCTCAGACATTGCCTTTAAAATTGCAGGCTCTATGGCTCTTCAAGCCGCCGTAAAAAATGCCGGCCTTACCCTTCTTGAACCCATCATGAAGGTCGAGGTCACCACTCCCGATGAATTTATGGGTACGCTAATAGGTGATCTTTCAGCCAAAAGAGCCCAGATTTTAGGCACAGAGAAAAGGGGCGCAGTCACACTCATTCTTGCTTTGGTCCCTCTAGCCGAACTCTCAGGCTACGCTACCATTCTTCGTTCCCTCTCCCAAGGTCGAGCTTCGTACTACATGGAGCCCTCCCACTACGAAGAAGTCCCCAAAAACATCCAGGAAAAAATAATAAATAAAAGTTAGCTTTACACCTTAGCTTTACACCTGGAGGGTGAAATAGCTTTGCACCTGATTACATCCCCTCAAATCGGACTTGAAGAGTGCCACCAAAAGTAGAAGCGAAGCGCTTTAGAAATGAAAGAGTAGGGGTTGTCTGTGCGTTTTCCACACGAGATATAACCGATTGCTTCGTTTTGAGTCGTCGCGCCAATTCTTTCTGCGTCATTTTATGTTTCAATCTTGCCAATATTATAGCCCGAGCTATTTCATACTCAATTCTCGTTT
>CAZJBV010000011.1:0-35683 GCA_964544585.1 uncultured Gammaproteobacteria bacterium
AAGTATATCCTTAGTTTGCCATCATTCTCTGACGAGGCAGAACTGACATATGCCAAAAACAAAGCAATGATGACTCCTATTCCTCCGAGCACAAAAAGTGATCGCCTAGAACTCATATCATAACCAACTTTCGTAACGAAAAACTCCAGGTTCGAGCGAAACTGGCAAGAAGCGACGACGGAGTATATGGTAAATATACTTCTAGGAGCTTCGAACCAGTTGCAGCCGAATCCTGGAGGTTTACAGTAGAAATGGAGGTTTTGATATGAGTTCTAAACATCCTTCCAGTATCTGAAATTTTCCTGAAACTATCAAGTTGACAGGACTTCCAATACTTGCTACGTTAATCTTAAGATACGTTTCTTATGCATCAGTTACACAGTAAGCTCGAAACTAAATACCAATGGTATAAAAACTGGCATGGTCATCCTCTACACGACTCCTTTCACTGGCTACTTCTTCTAATTATCTCCTTCCTGGCCGTTTTATTTATTACTTCCCTGGCTTCAAATTCTGACCAGGTACTTGAAGTTTTATCAACAGCCAGTGCCGAGCAGCCAATTGAGTCGCACGGACCCATGCAAGGAAAAGTAATCAGCCGGGCGTCAGATCGAATTCTGGTTCAGTTTAAAAGCAATGTTCCTGACAATAAACAAAAGGAAGTCTTGGGTCGCCAAAATCTAAACGAAAAAGAAACCATAAGAGGTACCAAAGTAAAAATCATAAATATTCCGGCCGGCAAAGATCCAGTCGTAGTAGTCGAAAATCTGAAAAAAGATGAGGCCGCTTCTTTTGATTTTATCGAAACAGATGATCTAGTTAGCCCTGAATTCATTCCCAATGATCCCAAATTTAGCTCCCAATGGCATCTACCAAAAATAGAAGCACCCAGCGCCTGGGATAATGTAACCGCCCCAAATACACTCCTAGGAATCTGCGATACCGGTATAGAGGCAAACCATGAAGATTTGGCCCCGGTTTTACGGGCTGACTTGGGCTATAATACCGTAGACAACTCCACCAATTGGACTCCGGTTCATTATCACGGAACACTAGTCGCAGGGGCGGCTGCGGCCGTCATCAATAATTCTCTCGGTGTAGCTGGAGTTGGCCATGACGCAAAAATAATTCCGGTTCGGATTTCTAATTTGTCTGATGGAGGAGCATATCTTAGCGACGCCGCCGAATGTATAAGTTACTCAGCCGACAATGGTGCCAAAGCCATAAACCTTTCCTACCGCATGGCCGGATATGCAACTATTGATTCAGCCGCTTCTTATGCTGAGGGGAAAGGTGCCACGACCGTTGTTGCTGCAGCTAATGATGGTGTTGATCCGGGCTGGCCTGACTTTTCCACTTTTCTTGCCGTTGGTGCCACAGACCAAAATGATAACCGTGCCAGCTGGTCCAATTATGGCAACTATATCGATATTGTTGCACCCGGCGTTTCCATCCTTACAACTTATACAGGCAATCAGTACGCCTATGCCTCAGGCACTTCTTTAGCAGCTCCGCTGGTTGTCGGAACAATTGCACTTTTATCCGGTGCCAAGCCTGATATTTCACCATCTGAAGTAAAAAATGTCCTTTACACTACCGCAGATGATTTGGGCGACCCGGGAGACGACAATATCTATGGCCAAGGTAGAGTTAATGCCAAAAAAGCAGTGGAAAAATTAATTGGCGTCATTTCCCCCACACCGACACTAACTTTGACGCCCACACCATCCCTACAGCCTACCATTACTCCCATTCCCGATACTACAACCCCCACAGTTTCCATCACCTATCCTACCAGTAAAACAAAAATCAGTCCAAACACCACCATAAACATCCTAGCTTCCGCTTCCGATAATGTCGGAGTAAAACAGGTGGAAATTAATGTTTCTGTTCTAACGCGGGTAGGTGGTAACAAATTTACCATAAATCGAATTCATCAATGTATAGATGAAACTGATCCATATAGTTGTACTTGGACCGTGCCAAGTGGCCGTAATACTACATATCTAGTTCAGGCAGTAGCGTCTGATCTTGCTGGTAACAAAAGCATTTCCAACGCTGTCGAGTTTACTGCAAGATAATTAAACTCCCCTTCACCTTCTCTAATAAACTACTAATATAAGAAGGGTATCTTTTAGCGTATTCCAGAAATACCTTTTTATCTATATTTCTTAAATCCAATTCTCCGATATTTATTGTTCTCTTTCCTCTCCCTACGAGATAAAGTTCGTCTAGTAAAGCTTTTTCGGCTTCAGCAATATAAATACCATTCTCAAGTTTGTAGCCAAAATATAAATCTTTCTTAAGCTGGGTAAATTCTACTTCCGTATTCCAAATAGTCATTTTTTTTGATTTTTTTCGGGTGGCAAATGTTAATGTAAAAGGCATTTGACTTAATATTCCTTCATAAGAAAGTACGCTTTCAAAAGAAAGGTATGAAGGATAATACAATTGATTGCCTACCCTCTTTACATCGACCTCATTGAGACTAAGCTGGTATACCCCCCTTTTCAGTCTAGTCAAAACTTCTTTTTTAACCATCCTGTTCAAACTCACCTTGAGGCTATCTCTCCCAAGCCCTGTAATTTTTTCTAAATCTGCAGTAGTAAAAAACCCTCTATCCAGGGCTTGCAACTTTTTTATAAACTCCATCATGTTCAACTTTTTGACAGCCACAGTTCAATCAATTCCCTTTCTCCTCTCGGAAGTAATCTGTTTAACTCTCTTTTAACTTCTTTACTGTCAAATTTGCTAAAATCCATTTTGTAGGCCTTTTTAATTTGCTGACCGATAAACCATAAATCAAAAATATCTCTGACTCTTTTCTTTTTTATGCTTAATTTCTCTTTTTCGATTCTGGCAAGTGTTGCTACCTGTGCAATTACCGTTACAGGTGTAACTTCGCTATAAAGTCTCATCAGTTTATAGTCTTTATTCCTCTTCCATTCCTCCCGTCTTGCTGATATTTCTATTTTGATGCTTATACTCGCCGGAAGCACCGGATCTTTAATTCTAAAGAGTGCAAAGAGAGTGAAGTATTTTTTTATTGCCTCAACTAGGTCCAAATATTCATTGTCTTTGGCGACCTCCCGACACCATGCGTCAAACTCTCCCATCTTGATAGGCTGGATTTCAGAAAAATCTAGATCGTCTGAAAATCGCGGTGAGTTATACCCCAGGCGAAGGCCCGTACCTCCGCGAAAAACGAGATTTTTTCCAAATTTGCTCTCAAAAATCCGCGACAATAAAATCATTTCATATTCCTCTCTTACAATTTGGAGCATTGATATTTTCAATTGTCGTGCCTTCTCTGCGGCTAATTTCACATCCATATTTGTTCTAAAATAGTTAACTATTTTGATAACTTAATAAGAAGTATATTCTATAATATCCTCATTGTCAATACTCCCCTTCACTCTTCGTATTCACTAAAAAGCTTCAATCTGAAACCTTTCTGCAAGTTTACTGAATCTTTATTAGAAATTAGATCAATTAAGTCAATTAGAAATTTTTTCACGGTTGACCTAGATGGATAGTAAAAGGATGCATTTCGTCCCTCTTGACAGCCTCCCCCATATCTGTTGTATGCTATAGGTTGGATAGGGATACGATTAGATAATAACCCTTGCGGGAATAATATAGGTTAGTAATGCTCTAGAAAGGCTTAATGAGAAACGAATTTAGCCTTTCTTGAGTCCTGCTAAGGTCGCTCTTCGAGCCGTATTCGAATAGAATTGACCTGCCTACCGGCAGGCAGGAAAGGCGAGAAGTAAGACCAGTAGGACTCGAAAGTTGGCTGACCGCGCACGGAAGCCAAAACATTCTGCCCATGATAGACTGTCCATTCCGTGCTTATAATTGCTGGAAAATTACAATAGATGCGTATCAAATTGATACGCAATATATCCACCTTTCGAGGTGGATTTTTGATGGCACAGGAGGTGAAAAATAAATGTTGAACAAAGTGAAATCCGCCTTTGGCGGAAACAGAAAAATTCTCACCAGCAGTATTTCCATCCTGGCCTCACTTGGCCTCGTCGCCGGCGCCACCTTCGCCTTCTTTAGCGACGTAGGCACCAGCTCTGATAATATCTTTGCATCAGGAACACTTGATCTCGATCTATCAGATGATACCGCCGAAGGCCCGGCTGATGATGTCACAGCCAGCTTCGGTGGTACAGATATGGCCCCAGGCGATTGTACTGCCTCACAACAACTAAGGCTTAGAAACTCAGGTACAGTTACCGGCAATCACGTTGATATTACGGAAACCAATACAAATACCCTCATGGCCGATTTCTTAAGAATAGATACTTTAGACTATGACACGTCTAGTGTACTAGGTGAAATCGCCGAAAGCGGTAATAACAGTTTTAAAGATCTTGCAGATTGGGCAGCAGACGCGAACGGAGTCACAGATTTATCATTAACAGACCTAGATACTGATCATAATCTTGATTTAGTTGTTTGCTTAGATGAATCTGCCGGGGATGACTTACAAGGAAGTTCGAATACGGCCACATTTACAGCAACATTAAGACAACAAACTCACGCCAGTGAATAACTTTAATAATTTGATTTAATTCTTTGCTGGTGGCGGGGATAAATCTGCCCTTGGGGCTCGAAGCTTCATGCGGAGTGCCCCGGTTCTCCCGCCACCAGCAACAAAGATATGCAAATCGCAAAACTTAGTTTAAAAATTTTACTTTTTATAATTCTTTTGCTTTCTATTTTTACAATGATTACCTCTCGAAGTAGTATTCTCGCCGGCATCCGCTCATTTGTAGTCCTCTCGGGCAGCATGGAATCCGCCTTACCAGTCGGAAGCATGATATTCGTATCTCCTTCCTGGCCTTATCAAAAGGGAGATATAGTCGCCTTTGAAAACACAGAAAGTCAAACAGTCACACACCGAATCGCGGCCAAAACGATTGATTCCGGCAGTAGCATTTTTCTAATGAGGGGTGACGCAAATCAAAATCCTGATTCAGAACTCATCTCCGAAGGTCAAGTCCTGGGCAAACAATTATTGATGATTCCCTATATTGGTTACTTCATAAGTTACCTCCGCACCATCCAGGGTTTTGCACTCTTCATCCTCCTCCCTACTCTTGTTTATATTGGACTTGAATTGTGGAATATCAAAAAAGAAATCGTCGCCCAAACCGAAAAAAGAATTATGGAAAAATTATCACAATCAACTATTGCCTAGTGCCTATTGCCTAGTGCCTAATTATAAATATATGTTATACAAACGCTTCCTTTTCGGTGCCTTCCTCGGCAGCCTCGCCCTAATATCATTTACCATATCACACAGCTTCTTTTCCGATCAGGCTGTATCATCATCTAACACCTTCACCTCCGCAGCCGTTTTCCCCACTACTACACCTACTCCCACTTTAACAGTCATGCTAAATGAATTTGTTTACAATCCAGGAGAGTTATTTAATTCTGAATGGATCGAGCTTTATAATGCTGGCCCAAGTAGTGTCGACTTAACCGGATGGGAAATAGAAGACTTGGTAGGAAATGATAGAGATATTTCATCATTAGGCACAATAAACAGCATAGAAATCAAATCTTTTGACTTACCCGGCCCCGAATTTCTCAATAACTCTTCATCAGAAACAGTTCTCTTGAAAGATAATCTTGGAAATGTAATCGATTCTCATGATTACACTGACACAGACACGGATGACGAATCAATCGGAAGAGAAACAGATGGTGGCAGTACCTGGAAAACATGCACTATTCCATCCAAAGGTACAAGTAATAATGGAAGCTGTTAACTTATGAAAAAACGCTTACTAAAAATAGGACTTTTAATTTCGGCAATTGCCGGAATTATTTACCTCAACAACGGATTCAACCATCCTTTCCGCTTTTTCTCAAACACTGCCCAGGCTGTTGGAGATCTCACAGTTAACTGGGGGGTACCAGAAGGTGATCCAATTTTTATCATAAACAACATGGCTCCCGGTGATAGCGAAACTCGTACTGTAGACATCACCAATAATGCTTCATCCATTCGTCCCATCGGCGTCAGGGGCCTCATAGCCACAGAATCGGGCAATCTATCTACTGTCATGGACATCGTCATATCCCAAAGTGGCACACCTCTTTATGGCACCGGCAGCCCGACAGGCCCCAAAACCCTGGCCCAATTTTTTACCGAAAGTGCCGGCATCGATGGCATTCCTCTTTTTGATCTTGCTCCCTCTACTTCTACTTCAATCGATTTTATAGTCACTTTCGATCCCAATGCCGGTAACGAATTCCAGGATAGGGAAGTCATCTTTGATCTCAAAATCGGCATAGCCATCGACATCCCAGACCAATGCGAAGGTCTCCCCTTCTCTGGTGACCCAATATTTGGCACAGATGGCGACGACAATATCAAAGGCACCAATAAAAATGATCTCATCATCGCCTTTGAAGGCAACGATATAGTCAAATCATCAAATGGCAACGACTGCGTCATAGGAGGCCCCGGCAATGACAAAATAAACAACTCAAATGGCCATGATTTCATCTTTGGCAATGAAGGAGATGATGAGTTAAATGGCTCAAACGGCAATGATTTTATTTCCGGCGGTCCAGACAATGATAAGATCAAAGCTTCCAATGGAAATGACACCATCTTTGGCGACGAAGGCGATGATAATATCGAGGCAAGTAATGACAACGACATCGTCATGGGAGGTCCCGGAAATGATTTTGTCGATGCCGGAAATGGTGACGATCAAGTCAATGGAGAAGAAGGAAATGACAATCTAAGAGGTAGAAATGGCAAAGATACCCTCATCGGCGGGCCAGATACAGATACAACCGACGGCGGCCTCGGCCTCGACGCCTGCGACGGGGAAATTGAAACAGCGTGTGAATTATAAAAATGACAAGAAAACTATTCACGAATCCCAAAGAAGAATCTACGGAGAAAAATCAATAGACTTTTCACTTCTAGCCTTAGGTGGACTCGTCTTTGCCCAAGTTTTCTCCAACAAAGTATCTCCGGAACTAACTATCTTAGGGCTGATTTTATTTGTCACTGGGTGTATAATAAGTTATAGATTTCTTAAAGGAGTAAAAGAATCATGAATCAACTCGAATTTATTTATTTATTCCTGATTATATTTATGGTTCTCGTCGGAACCCTTGTATATATTGACGACCACCGCAAAATAAAACATTGAGACGGCGGCCTGGGTCTCGATACCTGCGACGCCGAAACAGAAACCTCCTGCGAACTATAGCCTCAATATTGTCAAATATATTGACAATTAACTTGACAATTATCAGTCTCCAGTTTACAATAATGACATGTTCAAACCAGTATATTCAATAACCCCCGATTTACTCATCAATATCAATCAAATCGAACGCCTCTATGGCCGCCTTGAAGGAATAACTATCCCCCAGCAGCTCCTCTTAAACCTCGAAAGGGAAAATCTTATTGCCTCCTCTTATGCTTCTAATAGCATTGAAGGAAATCCCTTATCCAAAGCCGAAGTGACCAATTTACTCCTCGATGACCGAATCCCCGTAAATCGTGACGAAAAGGAAGTGGTAAATTACTTTCACATATTAAAAACTTTACCTGGAAAAATAGACACTGAACTCAAAATATCTCAAGTCCTTGATATTCACAAACTGTTAATGACTGGTGTCAATGACAGTATCAAAGGAAAATTTAGAAATAGACCGGTTATAGTAGGAGGTTACGATGCAAATAATAGACTTATTGTAAAACATAATCCGCCTTTTCATACAAAGATAGAGATCAAAAAAGCAATAGAAGAACTTCTCCACTGGACTAAAACCAGTAAAGAACTGCCTGTTTTAAAAATAGGAATTTTTCACCATCAATTTGTCTATATTCATCCCTTTGAAGACGGCAATGGCAGAGTCTGTCGATTGCTGACGACTCTTCTTTTTCTCAAACACAACTATTCTATCAATAAATACTTTGTTCTTGACGATTACTATGATATTGATCGCCCATTGTATTCTGATAGCCTTCATTCGGCAGACACCGGGAATAAAACCAGGTGGCTCAAATACTTCACCGATGGAGTCAAGTACTCTTTAAAAGGAGCTTTAGGAAAAATAGCATCAGGCCTAACACAACTTACTTTCGATATTCGTCCGACGCCAAAAGAGAATCAGGTATTAAAAATCATCCAGAAATATCGACAGATCAACTCATCCGATCTCACCAAAGAACTGCATATCTCAAGACAGCAGGCCTTCAACCTCCTCAAATCACTCACTAAAAAGGGCTATCTCGAGAAAAAAGGCACCACCAAAAATAGTTATTACGTTCTGAAATAAACCAAATCCCGGAGGCCTCGACACCTGCGACGCCGAAACAGAAACCTCCTGTGAGCTATAAACTCTTACTTAGCCCTCCACTTCCATTCCCTTTGCTGAATTGTCAGTTTAATATTACTACTTGCTCTTCTAAACAGCTGGTCGGTACCAAAATGTCCAACTAACACTTCTCTTGCCTTAACCTTTTTCATCGGAAGTTTGTAACTATAAAGTACAGTCTCCCACGCATCGCTTTCGATTCTCCTTAATGGAATATCAAAGCCATAGCCTTTGAGCATAATACTCAATCGTTCATTGCTTTTCACTTCTTTATCTAATCGCTCTCCCATATAAATTATTACTCAAAAAACCCTAAGTTTTAAAAATTGATACAGGCTGAAAAACTGCTTTAGAAGTCTACTTAAAATTGCATTTATTTTTAATCCTATTATAATATATCGAAATAAATCTTAATAATCTATGTCAGAAATAAGTTATCTAAATGCAAGACATGAGGCAATTCGTATAAAACAAGGACACAATAAGAATCGCAATAATATTTTTCGCCTATATCCAATAGTCATTTATCCAAGCTTAACAGACGCTCAACAAGGAGAAAATTTAATTCAGGCTGAGGAAGTTGCCTTAAAAGTTCCCCCAGGACAGAGCGAAAGAGATATAGTAGTTTATTTTATTCGCGGTGCGTCTGCTGCCAATGAAATTCAAAGATATCTTCGTGTCGAAAGAGGTGGTTATTTACCAAAGGCTGTAGGAGGAATCATTTTCCAGAGAGAAAATGTTTTAATACTCACAAACGGTCAGGAACTCCCACTCAAAGGACAAAATCTTCCACCACCCCCACAAAATAAATCAATTAATGATTGACTATTCATCAGACGTCTGATATCATACATCAGAAGGAAAAATTATGCAGACATATTCGCTAAACATTAGACCTCGTCGCCAAACTACATTCCCCCGCAAACTCCTCGAAGAAGTTGGTGTAAAAGTAGGCGACAAATTTGATGCCAAAGTAAAAGGAAAAGAGATTATCCTGAAGGCCAAAAAGCAAATAGCTCTTGATGCGTTTAAAGAACTGCAAAAAGCATTCCAAGAAAGTGGCATTCCGGAAAAAGAATTTCAGGAGAGTATAAAGAGGGATAGAGAAAAATATGCCCGGAAGAATTACCCGAGTGTTTATAGATAGTAATGTTTGGTTTTCCGCCTTTTACGGATCGGCTAATTGTCAAAAGCTAACTCAGTCCCATCAAAAAGGAAAAATCATTGCTGTGGTTTCAACTCTGGTAGTTGATGAAATAGTAAAAAATGTCAGGAAAAAATTACCTGATCATTTTGCCAAACTCCAAAAATTCTTATTAGCTTCTCCACCTGAAATTGTAACCAATCCGAAAAAGATCCCTGACCCATTAATAAATCTTGTTTCTATTGGAGACTTACCTATTTTTGTTTCAGCAGTACTTGCAAAAGTAAACTATTTTGTCACCGGCAATATCAAACACTTCCACAAGGAAAAGCTGGAAAAGCTAACTGGTATAAAAATCCTCACCCCGAATGAAGCAGTTGAAATACTAGATTTATAGTCACACCTTACCTAAAATAAGTAGAGATGGCAAAACGATACTGATCAGTAATCATTCTTTTTAAATAAAAAAGGCTATTTTGCTCATAAAAGACAATCAGGGCTTTCTTATAAAAAGACTCATCAACACTCCTAAAAGACAAAGGGTAAAAATCATTAGCAATAAGTGATGCATTAGCAAGAATCCTGGCAGTTCTTTTATTCCCATCGCTAAAGGGCTGAATATAGGAAATCATCGACAGGATAACTAGAGCTTTTCCCAATGGATATTTTATTTTATTGACTATAGAAATTAATTTTTCCATCGCCTCTCTTATCTGCCATTCATTATCCAAAGGTTTATATAAAGTACCGGTTATCCCTACGGCCCTTTTCCGCAGTCCCGTATCGACATTCAAATCTTTAACGATAATATTGTGAAGCTGAAGAATAGCGGAAAAAGAAATTTTTTTATAAACTTTTGGATGATTCATAATTCCGCTAAATGCATTTTTATGATTTAAAATCATAATCGCCTCCTCCCTTGTGTGTCCGGCAGCTTCAATTTTCTGTTTTATTAGCGCTTCCGTATCCAAAAGAGAATATGTATTTCCCTCGATCCTAGACGACTTCCAGGAAAGCTCAATAGTAAATCTCTCCAGCTCTCTTAAAAAAATATCACGACCGAGAATTTTTGCTTTTTGGGAAAAGCTTTCAGAAATTTTATCAATCTCTTTTATTTCTTCCTTTGCATAAAGACTCAATAGATTATCAAAAATATCTAAATTAAATGCTTTTTTGGCCCCCACTCTTCTATCGGGTTCTATTTCAAAATAGGAATCTATGTCAATAAATCTCAATAAAGGATTGCTTTCTCGGGAAAAATATTTGGTCGCCGGTCCCCTTCCCTCGCTTCTCACAAATTTCCGCGAAAGTAGGAAATTTAAATCTCTTGCAATAGTCGGAATCGAAGCCCTACTCTTATCCGGCAGCCGCTGTCTTACATCCCGTCGGAAAAGACCGCTTGAGTTCTCAATGAGGGACAGAATCTGCTTTTGTCGCCAATTCAAAATCGTATCATCCATATACCAAAATCGTATCATAATGATACGATTTTGTCAAAGAGAGATAGAAGCAAAAGGCAGTTCTGCCATCACTTCCACCACACCCACAAAATAAGTCAGGAAAACCCAGGTTATCCAGGCAGGAATATATCCAAGCGGAAGCCAGATCCAGCCTAAAAAAGCAGTGATCATCCCAAAAATCATAATTGGCTGTATAGACCAGGCTATAAATAAGTTAGCAATTGGTGATACCAGGCTGATTCTTTCAAAATGGTACGCTATGACAGGAAAAGTAAATAGTTGTGCCGAGGCCGTCACGACAAGATTTTCTTTAAAGATAAAAATGAGTTGTTTTGACAGTCTGGGACTATTCTCGCGCTCGACTACTTTGTTTGCTAAAATGATTCCTAAAGTCGCCAGAAAAGAAAGCTGAAAAGAAATCTCATTTAGCCACTCCGGACGGACCAAAAGCATCAATCCTGATGTAAGAAAAAGAGCCAACATGCTCCAATATCTCCTCCCAAAAAGGATTGCCAGAAGGCTCATACTCCCCATAATCGCCGCCCTGACTATCGTCGGATTCGGTCCGACAAAAATTACAAATACAAAAATAAAAACTATTGCCGCCATCCCAGAAATTCTCTTTCCCAAAAACCCCGTAGCCTTGGCAACTATATCAATAAGTATCGAAATGTTCATGCCAGACAGGGCAATTACATGTAATACACCCGTATTTCGCAGTGCCTCATAGAAAGCTGAAGACATATTTGCCCTTATTCCAAATAGCATTCCTATCAAAAGTGAAGCCTGCGGCTCAGGAAGAAGCTGATTGATGATCCCAATAAAAGGATTAGGCACTGAAGATTTTGTGAAGAAATCTCAGTCTATTTCGATGGGACAGTCGGGAATATAATATAAACTGTCGTATCAAAAAACTCCCAACAAAAGACCATGCAACCGAATACATAAAGACAAATACAGGATAGTTTAATAAATTGAGATTGTAGGCTTTAATAAGAATATAAAGACATAAAGCAATCGCAACCACAAGGACAAATATAGGTCTATTATACGCCCCAAACCACGAACTTGTGTAATATATTGCTTTCGCACCGGAAAACCCAAATACTATTCCAGAAATTATCGTAAACCAGAAACTAATCTGTTCTAAAGGAACAACAAGCGGATGATTGATCTCAAAAACAGCTGTCAGGAAAAATACTGCTATAAGCGTAATATAGACAATATAGTGCCCTATTTTATTATGAAACATTTCATTTACCCTCCAGACCATCCTTGTATGATCATTTTTAGAAAGATAACGCCAGATGACTTTTGCCGTAAAATGCATCCCGTTTCCGACAAATGAGTAGGACAAGAAAAGAGTCATGACTATGATTAGATCAAAATCATCGAAAGGCAAAATAGATTGCACCGGTCTACCGGTAATATTTCTTACTATTCCGACCCATCCGACAAACATCAGAAATGGAAAGATCAAAACCGACAGCCAGTCAATAAGGGGTACATGCCTTAAAACCCTCTGTTCCAGCCGGGGTCTTCTATGAGATAAAACAGCCAATAAAGCAAGTATGGCAAGAAAAAGTATCCAAGCAGTCATTACAAAGAATATATCAGGTCAGTACACCACAATCAAATCCTTTATTTTCTCAAAGGTCGCCTGACCCACTACTTTTCTGTCTTTCAGCTCTTCTATTCTTTGATAAGGCCTGTTAGCAATTATTTTATTCGCAGTTACAGGTCCTACTCCCGGTAGTGTATCCAATTCTGACTCTGAAGCTAAATTGATATTTATGACAGTATCATAAGATACGCCAAGTACATCATTTTGACCCTGTACCAATTCTTCTATAGGTTCATCAACTGAGGGTATATATACCTTTGTCCCATCAATTAATCGTGCGGCCTGATTGACATTTTTAGCAATCCATTCGCGATGAGCGCTAGATGATAAACCACCAGCTGCAATAATCAAATCCCCTATTCTCGAACCTACCTCCATCTGGTAGACTCCAGGATTCTCCACCGAGCCGGCAATATCAACAACCACCAAGCCTGACGAAGTAGTTGCAGATTTTTCCAAAAAAGTCACCGAAGAAGCCTTTTCTCTCTTTGACAAAAGTAAAACCGAAGTTATAAGAAAGATTGCTCCGACGAGCCCAAGTATGATTGGGATCTTAAACTGCTTTCCAATTTCCCCTAATTTTTCTTCCATAGCGCTTTTCTTGATTTCAAGAAAAAATATCCTATCACTACAAATGTAATAATTGGCGAAAACCAATGGGGAATATGAGCTCCCAGACTATCCAAAACCATAATTGCCCCTAAAAAAAGAATTGAATACATCGCTCCATTTTTGAGAAAAACATACTTTCGCACCCGTTCTATATTAGAGATTGTCAGTTGCCGTAAGACAATTGCACCTATTCCATTTCCTAAAAGAATTAGAGGTACAGAAAATGTAAATGCAAACGCTCCCAATACTCCATCTATCGAAAAAGTTGCGTCTATTACCTCAAGATATAGTATTTTGCTTATGTCAGACATGCCCTGCTTTAAAAGACTTTTTTCTGCCATTTCGGCCTGTTGCTTAAATCCATGGGTTATAAAAAATGCTGCCGATCCCACAGCCGTCCCAAAGGCAAGGATAGGCTCAATTTGTATCGAAAACCAAATGATCAACGATAATAAAATCGATACAACTGCATAAAACCATATCCCATTGGTAAAAATAAATCGTTCACCCGGAAGTCCAAAATGTTTATCCTCCAGAAATAACCAGTGGAAAAAAAGAAAAAGAAGAAATGTACCACCTCCAATAAGAAGTATCGGAGAGGACTTTTCTATAGCTTCAGCAATATGAGGATCATTGGAAAAAGTAGCCGTAAAAGCACCAATCAGTCCCAAATTCGGCAGTACAGCCCAGACAATCAAAAGTGGCAGAAGTCCCCGCATTATAAATACAGCAAAAACCATTCCCCATACCAGAAACCACCGTCTATATTTTGGCTTCATCGTCTGCAAAACCTCGGCATTGATGATGGCATTATCAACCGAGCTGACTATCTCAAACAGTGACAAACCCCCCACAGCAAGAAGAATCTGGAGAATATTCATAAGTTACGGAGAGACAGAATCAGAACTATTTCCTTCATCCGGTTGAATTTCCAGCTGTGCCGGTTCAGGAAGGGGCCGTATTTTATACATTTCTGGATTTCTGTATATCAATGAAAATATCGCAAATATTAAGAGGTACATCATTACGAACAAAACAATCACCACAAACTGCACCTGTGCCCACCCCAATCCTTTCTTAGTATAAATATAAATACTCGGTCCTAAAAACAAAGCGGCATATACTCCCACAGATACCACCAGAGAAAGTAGCATAAACAGAGGCTCGAAATAACCTCCGAAATATAGTGAGGAA
Source organism: uncultured Gammaproteobacteria bacterium (assembly GCA_964544585.1). Lineage (GTDB taxonomy): Bacteria > Patescibacteriota > Microgenomatia > 2-02-FULL-39-11 > 2-02-FULL-39-11 > CAZJBV01. Next base: position 14,405 of record CAZJBV010000011.1, read on the forward strand.
TCCATCAGTAAAATATTGGCAAAATAGACCACAACGGAATAAACAACAATGATTAAAGATGAGATAAAGCCTATCCCCAAAACCTCCAAAATCATGGGAAGCTTATGTTCTTCTGTTGTTTTCTCGGCAGGTCGACTAAATCGTCTGTAGAGGTATCTACCTATCACTACTAATACTATCAAAATAAATACTAATATAACTAAAACCATCACTATATCATAGGCAAAGACTCGTATCCATGAATCCCCAAAACTTCCATTGACTTCGTAGGATTCCAGAGGTTTCAAATTGGAAGCACTTTTATTGATTTGTCCATATCCTATCTGCTGATAATAATTATCAAAGGCAGGACTAGAGACTGCTTGACTACCCTCCACACTCTTTAAATTAGCAATAGTGGAAGTATCAAAACGATAGTCTACGTAAGCTTGTCCACCTCGTAATAAAAGATCACTATCTGTATTTATCCCTACCTGCAAATTGTAAATTTTATCTTCTATTTGAGCAGTCTGGAAATTAAAGTCGTATGCCCCAAATACATTTTTCTTGGCATATCCAAAAGCCGAATACATAAGTATATAGCTACCAGAGAGGTTTGCTCCAATCGGCTGTGGTAAAGTAATTTTTATCGTATCCCCGCTAAATTCAAAGTCTGCTTTTTGATAAGTCTGCACTCCCCAACCCTGGAAAAAATCCGGTTCTCTATATTGGGTACAGCTTTGAGTTTCGACCGGATTAATTTGAGCTCCCCGAAGAGGTATCGGTTCAGGCGATCCATAGCTCACACAATCACGCTCTCTTAAAACTTGATAAACTCCAATATCTTCTGGCTTGACCCGCGGAATGCGCAGAGAAATGTCCGTAAGAGGTTCATCTGATGTATTTGCTAAAATTGCTTTCAGAAAAACAATCGCCTCCCCATTTCCCCGAAAAGTCACTGTATAACTATGTTCCTGACCAAATATATTGACATTTGGCTGGATCCTTATTGGAGGCGCAATCCTAGGTTCGGCTACCCCAGATCTGCTGTCTTGACCAAAAACATAATTTTTAGGAAGAAAAATAAACAATAAAAGGAGAAAAAGAAGACCAAAATAGCGCTTCATAATAGTATTACATCACGTAACAAACAAAAAATCAAATATAAGCATGAGTTTGACAATATATTAATTATAGGTTATAATTATATTTTATGAGAAAAGGCAGAAAATTTAAAAATCAACTTCGTCGTAGAAAACAGCTTCCCTCCAGCCCATTAGATCAAGAAATAGCTGGATTAGATTTAGATTGGGTACTTCAAGATGGAAGTCCCATAGACCCCAAAATCCGAGCAGTTGTCTCAGAAATGCATAATATGGCTGAAACACTTGACCCAGGTACAGCTCAACAAGTTCGTAATGCTACCAAAGAATTTCTTGACAAAAGACCTCCCAATATAGAAGGAAATCCACCTGCGAGTACTACTCAACGTGGTAGAAGGTAAATATCATTGTTTTGAAATATTGACTCCACCAAGCAATTTTGATATAAACAGTTTTAAACCATGACAAATCGCAATCTCATAGTCCTCTCAATTATTGTCCTCGTCAAAGGACGAGGCTTTACTTGGGAGGAGTAAAAGCTAAAAATAGAAAAACGCACAAACCAAGCCCTCCTAAAAGGAGGGATTTTTTGTTTTAGGCAATTGCAAAAGCGCGAACCCAAATTTTTACGCCCGCAGCGGCGGGGGCCGCACGTAGGCCCAGTCGAGGACGTAAAAAATTTCGGGTGAGCGATTTTGAAAAAAAATGAAATCACAACTTAAATGGCGAAGCCAGGCATTGACCGGGACCCCTGGGGGTAAAGATTGGGACAAACGAGCCGCCGCCCGGGCCATGCTTCGGGCCGTCAACTTCAAAGACGCAGACTTCAAAAAACCGATTGTTACGGTTGCTTGTCCTGCTACCAACGCCACCCCCTGCAACGCCCATATTGAAGAATTAGGAAAAATAATTAAAAAAGAGGTCGAAAAAGCTGGCGGCAAACCCTTTGTCTTTGGAACTCCAGTCGTCACTGATGGCGAATCCATGGGCATGGAAGGCATGAAATACTCCCTCGTCTCCCGCGAACTCATCGCCGACTGCATCGAAACAATGCAAGAAGCATATGCCTCTGACGCAACTATAGCCCTTTCCGGCTGCGACAAAACCATCCCCGCCTCCCTCATGCCCCTTGCCAGAAACAATTCAATCGGCATCACTCTATACGGCGGCAGTATTCGTCCTGGCCACTACAAAGGCCGCGACCTGACTATTGTCAGTACATTTGAAGCCATCGGCGCCAAAGCTGCTGGCAAAATGGATGAAAAAACATTTCATGAAATAGAATGTCACTCCTGTCCGGGTCCAGGCGCCTGCGGCGGAATGTATACTGCCAACACCATGGCGGCGGCTATCGAGGCACTCGGTATGTCCCTCCCGTACACATCCTCAAACCTCGCCGTTGACGACCGTGGAAATATATCAAAAGATAAACAAAGAGATTGTTCTGATACAGTCAAGGCGCTTTTTAATCTTCTCAAAAATAAAATCAGAACCCGCGACATCCTGACCAAAAAATCATTTGAAAATGCAATAACTCTGGTACTTGCTCTTGGTGGCTCAACCAACGCCTATCTTCATCTCCTCGCCCTTGCCCACGAGGCAGAAGTACAGCTCAGTCTCCAAGACTTTGAAAGAATCAGTCGCAAAGTCCCCCTTCTTGGCGACTTCAAGCCATTTGGGAATTATGTCATGGCAGATCTTCACGAAGTAGGCGGTGTTCCCATGGTTTTAAAAATGCTCCTTGATGCCGGTCTCATTCATGGAGACTGCCTGACAGTCAGCGGGAAATCAGTCAAAGCAAATCTCAAAAATGTTCCTCCCCGACCAAAAAATCAGGACGTGATAGCCAGTCTTGATAAACCTCTCGCTCCTCCAGACCATCACATCGTTATCATGCGCGGTAACCTGGCTCCAGAAGGTTCCGTTATGAAGCTATCTGGTAAAAAAATACATTTCCACTCCGGCTCCGCCCGTGTTTACGATCGCGAAGAAGATGCCCTCATTGCCATTTTGAAAGGGCAGATCAAAAAAGGCGACGTCATGGTCATTCGCTACGAAGGTCCCAAAGGCGGTCCAGGAATGAGAGAGATGTTGTCCCCATCATCAGCCTTAATGGGTATAGGCCTAGGCCGCGACGTTGCCCTTCTCACCGACGGCCGCTTCTCCGGCGGCACCCACGGCATCATGGTCGGTCACATCAGTCCGGAAGCTTACGAAGGCGGACTCCTAGCGCTCGTCCATGATGGTGATCAAATAGAAATAGATCTCAAAAAAAGACAAATCAATCTCAAAGTATCACCCAAAGAACTCCAAAAGAGAAAATCAAAATGGACAAAACCTGATCCCAGATATACCCGCGGAACACTAGCAAAATATGCTAAACTGGTAACTTCTGCATCAAAGGGAGCAGTTACGAGTTAAAAAAATAATTTTTGATGCTGGAAATTTGATGCTTGAAGCTAGATCTTGAGTTTTGAAGTTAGTATTTAGAAAGTCAATTTTCTATCATCTAACATCAAATTCTAGCTTCTAGTTTCTAGATTCTATCATCAAAATTACTATGAAATCTCATTTAAAACCAGGTCAAAAAGTTCAGGGAGCAGAAATAGTCTGCGAATGTATCCTCCGCCATGGAGTCAAGTATATATTTGGCTATCCCGGCGGAGCCAATATCCCTATTTACGACGCTCTCTATAAATTTCCCGAGGTCCATCACGTTTTAGTCCGCCACGAACAAGGCGCAGCCCACGCAGCCGAAGGCTACGCCTGGGCTACTAATCGTCCTGCTGTCTGTTTTGCTACCTCCGGCCCCGGCGCCACCAATCTGGTCACAGGTTTGGCGGATGCCATGATGGATTCAGTCCCCATGGTTTGCATAACCGGTCAGGTCCCGTCTCCTCTTATTGGCACCGATGCATTTCAGGAAACAGACGTTATAGGCGTCACAACAGCAATTACCAAACACAATTTTTTAGTTACAAAAGCAGAAGATATTGCACCTGCTCTCTACGATGCTTTTTATCTTGCTTGCCATGGCCGCCCCGGTCCAGTTCTTGTAGACATCGCCAAAGACGCTCAGGCAGCCTACGCCGAATTTAGAATACCAAAACCTGCAAATCATCAGGACTACAAAGTAAAAACAAGGGCAACAGAAAATGAAATAAAACAAATGGCTGAACTCTTAAACCAAGCGGAACGTCCTCTTATCATTGCCGGCCACGGCATGCTTCTGTCAGGAGACGGCAAGACTTTACAAAAAATAGCCGAAAAGCAAAATATTCCAGTCACCCTCACCCAACAGGCTCTTTCAACCATACCTAGTTCTCATCCACTATTTATGGGCTTTCCCGGTATGCACGGAAATGTCCCAGCCAACCGGGCCCCAAATCAAGCCGACGTAATCTTGGCTGTGGGTATGCGCTTCCATGATCGCGTCACCGGAAAAGTTTCCACCTATGCCCAACAAGCTAAAATTATCCATGTCGATATTGACCCATCTGAAATAGGAAAACTCGTCACGCCCTACTTAGGTGTTGCCGGCGACGCCAAACATGTGTTCAACCAGCTTTATCCTTATTTAAAACTGAAAAAAAATCCCGAGTGGCTACAAATGTTTGCCAAATGGAAAGAAGAAGAAAACGTCAAAGTTTATAAAAGAGAACTTCATGCACCGCATCTAAAATCCGCCCAGGTCATCAAAGAATTATCAGATCAAACCGCAGGCCTTGCCATAGTCGTCGGCGATGTGGGCCAAAACCAGATGTATGCCGCCAGATACTATCAATTTGAAAGATATAACTCCTGGTACAACTCAGGTGGAGCCGGTACCATGGGATTTGCTCTACCGGCAGGAATTGGCGCCAAATTCGCCGCCCCCGATCGTGAAGTCTGGATAGTTATCGGCGATGGTGGCATTCAAATGACTCTTCAAGAAATGGCTACCATCAGACAAGAAAATCTTGAAGTTAAAATCGCCCTTTTGAATAACAATTATCTCGGTATGGTTCGCCAGTGGCAAGAGCTATTTTATAAAGGCAATTATTCCGAAGTAAGCCTCAAAAATCCCAATTTCCAAAAGCTTTCCGAAGGCTTCGGCATCGCCTCACTCAAAGCAACAAACAAAGTTGAAACAAGAGAAGCAATTAAAAAAGCTCGTGCTACAAAAGGTCCCTTTTTAGTCGAATTCGTCGTCGAAGCAGAAGAAAACGTCTTTCCCATGGTCCCGGCCGGCGCCGGCATCGACGAAATGGTCGTTAGTAAAGAAAATATGAAATAATTTTAAATTCCAAATTCTAAATTTTAAATGAATGTTTAAATATTTAAAATTTAAAAATTTATATTTGATTTAAAATTGAAAATTTAAAATTGAAAATTAATTCGATGACTAACAAAGACACCTCAACAATAATAATCTGGTCGCATAATAGACCAGGTGTATTCTATAGAATCCTCTGGCTATTTCGCAGAAAACAATTCAATATTGAGACCGCAACCGTAGGCCACACCGAAAAACCCGGCATCACCCGCTTTACAATTACCGTATCCGGCGACAAACAGGCTGTATCCAATTTATGCAAACAAATCCAGAAGTTAGTTGATGTCATTCGTGTCGAAGACGTAGAAGAAGAAAAACTGATAACTCGGGAGCTTGCCATGATCAAAGTCGATGCTACCAAAAAAGACGACCGCCTCGAGATTCTTGAGATAGCCAAACACTTCAGATCAAAAGTAATTAGTTATGTTCCCGAAAAAATGATTTTAAAACTCACTGGAGAAGAAGCCAAAATAGACTCTTTCTATGAAAACATGAAACGCTTTAAAATTCTCGAATTCGTCCGCACTGGCCGGACAGCATTATTTAAATGAAATCAAAATATGACTAGAAATCCCGATCAAAGAGGAGGTTTTCCCCAGGGATATGAGTTTGAAGCCAGGGGAAAGACATATATAACTGAAACAACCAATGTGATCGCCGCTAGCTTGCCTGCCCTACTTCACGTTGCTACTGATTTAGGCGGAACTACTCTAGATTTAGCAACAAAGTTGAGAAGAAAACGAATCCAGAAAGAAAAGTGGGGTCAAGTGACTCGAATGGAGCAATTAACAAAGATTATAGATTCAAGCCAAGAGATGTTGGTAATGCATGAATTATACTCTGATTGGATGAATAGTGGAAATTTAATTTCAGCAGGTCTAATACTCAAGGATATCGCTCAGAGAGATGAATTTAGAGGGAAATGGGAGGGAGATTTTGTCGAACAAACTGGTGGACCATTTATAGGATATCCTGTACAGATTAAAAATATGAAAGAAATAGAAGAGTTAGGCATACTTTTGAATATTGATAAAGCTCGTTCAGCTGGGCTTTCATTCTGCAATTTAGCTTTCGTTCGGTTCGAATAAAAAAATATGAACAGAATAAAACAAAACTACTACCTCCAATGCGTAGTTTGCCACAAAAAGACCTCTGAAAAGGAGACGGTTTCCACCTGCCTAAAATGCGGCGGCCCGCTGGATGTTATTTATGATTACAAAAAGCTAAAAAATAGCCTCAATGAATATCTCTTACGAAACGCTCCTCCCAAAACGGCCAAATACCTCGACTTCTATCCCCTCTCCCGCGACCGCGAGCTCGTCTCTCTCGACGAAGGCGGAACAAGCCTTCTTCGTGCCAAAAACCTGGCCAAAAAACTCGGTGTCAAAAAACTTTTTGTCAAAAACGAAGGCTTAAATCCAACCGGTGCATTTAAAGACAGAGGCAGTTTTGTGGAAATAAACAAAGCCAAAGAACTTGGGTTCAAATCTGTAGTCGTGGCCTCCACAGGCAACATGGCAGCCTCAGTTGCAGCCTACTCTGCCCAGGCTGGCCTTGAGTGTTACGTCTTCGTCCCCGAAAATACACCCAGGGGTAAACTCGCTCAATCTCTATCATATGGTGCCAAAGTGATACAAATACGAGGCACTTATAATGACGCCGCCAACCTCGCCGTCAAAGCCTCAGAAAAATATCGTTACTACCTTGCGGGAGACTATGTATTTCGGCTCGAAGGTCAAAAATCCGCAGGTTTTGAGTTGGCTGAACAAATGTGGCGAGAAAATATAGACTGGGTCATAGTTCCAATCGGTATGGGCACAAATCTTTCCGCTATCTTCAAAGGACTCTGGGAATATTACCAACTCGGCCTCATCGATTGCCTCCCTCGCATGGTCGGCGTCCAGGCAGAAGGGGCGCATTCAATCTTCAAAACCGACAACCGAAAACATAATACACCTCGGGGGTGGCAGGCTGAACGAAGTGAAGCCATGACTCCCGCGAGGTGGAAAAAGCAGGAAAAATTCTACGTCAAACCAGTCGCCAAACCTAATACCATAGCCTCAGCTATAGCAGTCGGCGATCCCCTCGACGCACCCAAGGTCATAAATGCCCTCACCAAAACAAATGGAGCAATTGAAGCCGCAGGAGATGACGAAACCCTTCGCGCCCAGCAGCTTCTGACAAGAAACGAAGCTCTCTACGTCGAGCCTTCTGCAGCCACGACGGTCGTCGCCCTCGAACATCTTCTTAAAAGAGGTAAGATAAAAGACACCGATACAGTTGTCTGTGTCGCAACCGGTGCAGGTCTCAAAGACCCAGCTACAACTCTCAAAGTTTTAGCCGAGCCGCCCACCATCGAAGCAGATTTGAAAGAAATAGAAAGAGTCATCAAAGGCCAACTCTTTGCCATCAGAGCCGGCGGAGTGAAAGAAAGGGAAAAAGTCCTCTTTATAAAAACACCTTCCAAAAATGCCCTCAAAAATCTCGTCAAAAAAGAATTTTCTCTCGATCTCACTGCTCACGACCTCCGCGAGGTTTACGAAGAGGTTAAATACTTTATCGAAACCAAAGGCAAACACATCGCCAAAGCAGACCTTCAATCGATCCTCGAAGACGCCATTCAGGAAAAGCATCCCAAAATATTGGAACTTGTAGATTTTGAAATCACTACATCCCAAAAGCGCCGCCCCCATGCAAAAGTCGAAGTCAAACTCAAAGGCAAAAAATATCAGGAAAACAGTGAGGGGGTTGGCCCAGTCGACGCCGGTATTTCTGCCATCAGAAAAATTCTCACCAAACAAAATGGCATCGATTTCAACATCGACGACTTCAATGTCGAAATTCCCACAACAGGTGCAGATGCCACAGTCGAGGTTACTATGGTCTTAAAAGACAAAAAAGGCAATCAAGTTGTTGAAAAAACCACCTCACCTGATATAATCGTGGCATCGATGAACGCTTACGTCGCAGGTTACAATGAATTAGCATTTCAGAAAGGATTGAAATGAAAAAAGCAGTCTTTTCTAAAAAAGGCGCAAAAGTAGTCGGCCCGTACTCCCCGGCTATTAAATTCGGCAATCTTCTTTTTATCTCAGGCCAAATAGGCATCGATGCTAAAACCGGTGCACTTGCTCCTACTTTGGAAAAACAGACAAATTTGACCTTTAAAAATATTGAGGCGATCTTAAAAGAAGAAAACCTCACCTTCGACGACGTCCTCAAAGCCAATGTCTACCTCCAAAACATGGACGACTTTGTCAAAATGAACGAAATTTACGCCAAACATTTCAACGAACCATTCCCTGCTCGGGCAACTGTCCAGGTAGCCCGCCTCCCCAAAGACGCACTTATTGAGATCGAAGTTTTGGCAGGATTAAAATCCCACGACAATCACGACTGCGACTGCGGTGGAAATTGCGGAGAATGTTAGAATGAGCGTCTAGTTTTTTAGGGTATAGCGTTTAGTTATGACATACTTAAAGTCATATAAAGAGTTAATTGTCTGGCAAAAATCTATGGAATTAGTCAAAGAAATATATTTATTGACAGGAAAATTTCCTAAAGAAGAAGTTTATGGGATTATTTCTCAAATTTGCATCAGCAGAATATTTCGTAAAGGTTGATAAATTACTGGACGAAGTTCTACGCATGCTTAATGCAATATTATTTAAATTTTCAACTAGACGCTAAACGCTAACAAACTATACCCTATGCAATATTTCCCATTTGCTTTTTTTGAAGGAAAAATAGTCAAAACAGAAGATGCCCGAGTCAACATCATGACCAATGCCCTCCAATATGGGACAGCAGTATTTGGTGGAATAAGGGCTTACATATCAGAAGACAAAAAAACGGCAAGTATTTTTCGACTGAACAATCACTATCAAAGACTTCTAAAATCACTCAATATACTAAATCAAACAATCAAATATTCCGATTCCGATCTTGTCAAAATCACCCTTGATCTTGCCCGTAAAAATAATCCAAAAACGGACGCCTATATAAGACCAATCGCCTATGCGGCAGACTACGAGCTTTCCCCAGATCTATCCCAATCAAAATTTGATTTTGCCCTATACATGATTCCTCTCAATGAATATTTACCCATCCATAAAGGCTTAAAACTACAAGTTTCAAGCTGGACGCGAATATCTGACAATGTCATCCCCTCAAGAGCAAAGATTACAGGCGGATACGCAAACTCATCCCTCGCCAAAGCCGATGCAGTTCGCTTAGGATTTGATGATGCACTCATGCTGACGCAAGATGGACACGTTGCAGAAGGATCAGCGGCCAACTTCTTTTTAGTCCGTGACAATTTCCTCATCACTCCTCCGCGATATTCAGATGTACTCGAAGGCATGACCAGAAGAACCATTTTAGAACTGGCCAAAGATTTAGGAATAAAATTCGAAGAGCGCCCCATAGACAAGACTGAAGTCTATATAGCCGACGAAGCATTCCTGTCAGGCACAGGTGCACAGGTAGCATGGATCTCAGAGGTAGACGGCCGGAAAGTAGGTACGGGTAAAATCGGCCCCATCTCCCAAAAAATCCAGCAACTTTTCTTCAATATCGTCCGCGGAAAAGAAAAAAAATACAAACATTGGCTGACAAAAATATAAAAAATCTATTTTTTTCGGCCTTTGGACGAATCTTTTTTTACAAGAAGGAGAAAAAGAAGAATAACAATTATCAGCAAGAAAAAATATATCGAAGATAGATTGGCAATTTGATCCCAGTTCATGATTCAATACCTTTCAATAAATAAACTGCAAGACTTAATGAAATTATAGCATCTATTGCAAATTTTATGGAAGTATCAATATTAGCAGGATTTATCAAAGCAGCAGCAAACCAAACTATCGAAAGATTAGAGAAAAAAGATGAAACGAGTTTGATCTGTTCTTTATTGAAATTTGGTATGATGCTTTCACAGTAACATTTCTGTACCATAAATCAACAAAATCTTGCCAAATCAGGCTAAAATAAATATAATACTGATTTAAAATATGGAAAGAACTGGTGGAAGACGACGTCCAAAACAAGAAAGAAAAAAAATTAAACCAATCTTGGCATCTGATCAAACTGGACTACCGCCTGGAGCTAGACGCTTTGTTTTTCCAAAGACAGGTGAAAGTTTTGTAGTGCTTCCACCTGGTCCTAGAGCAGGTAGGGTGGACCCAAATTCTTATTTTGTAGAATCGGTAGGTAGTACTATTAGAAGACTTACAGGTTTAAGTAATTGATAATATGACCCAAATTTCATTTGGCAAAGTCAAAGAAACTTTTGCTTTTCCGAGCTAAAACTTTTTAAAAACCAGTTTAAAATATTTTGACATAAATTATTTAAGAGTGATATAGTCCGGTTATAATGAATATACCTCTAAATTTAGAACAATCCAAAGGACTCGCCAATTTCTTCTTTGATATCGCCAAAGGATTGGTTTTGGGAGGAATTGGATTTGCCACCGTAGCACCCTTTGAACAAAAAATAATAGTCAGTATAAGCAGTTTTATATTAGCATTCTGGTCTGTAAAAACCGCTTTAGCACTTCTTGAAAAAAAATCATGAATATCACAGAACAAAATATAGTTATTTCCGCTTATTTATTCCTCATTGTAGGTGGTCTAATCGTATTATCTGGTGCAATATTGGTTTATTTAAACAAAAAAAACAAAAAAAGGAAATAGGATGGATATTTCGACTATTTTATTAGCAATTGTTATTTTACTGATAGTAATAACTGGCTATATTCTATTTTTCCTTATTCCTAAAACCTAGTTTTCAGTATACATGTTTTCGCAAGATATCCACCAATATATCCACCTGGGAGGTGGATTAGCTAGGCCACCTAGGATATAAGTATGAAAATCACCTTCGGTAAAGTCAAAGAAAACATAATTACAAGAGAGGAATTTCCTCTTTCAAAAGCGTGGAAGGTGTTGGCCAAGGAGACAGTCGCTGTACTGGGTTACGGCGTCCAGGGACCCGGCCAAGGGCTCAATCTTCGTGACAATGGCATAAAAGTCATCGTCGGCCAGCGGAAGGGTTCAAATTCATGGAAAAAAGCACTTGCCGACGGATGGGTTCCTGGCAAAACTCTTTTTGATCTCGAAGAAGCGGCCAAAAAAGGCACAATTATTTGTTACCTCCTTTCCGACGCGGGCCAAAAAGCATTTTGGCCTAAACTTAAAAAATATTTGACTCCTGGAAAAACTCTCTGTTTCTCCCACGGCTTTGCAGTTACATATAAAAAGCAAACAGGAGTTATCCCCCCCAAAGATATTGACGTCGTCATGATTGCACCCAAAGGCTCTGGCCTTTCAGTCCGCAGGAATTTCCTCGACGGCTCCGGCATAAATAGTTCTTACGCAGTCTACCAAGATGCCACCGGTCGGGCCAAAGAAAAAGCCATAGCCCTAGGTATAGCCGTCGGCTCCGGTTTCCTCTTCCCCACCACTTTTGAAAAAGAAGTCTTTAGTGACCTCGTCGGCGAAAGAGGTGCTTTGGTCGGCGCCCTCACCGGCCTCCTCGAAGCTCAATATGAAATTCTTCGTAAAAAGGGTCACTCCCCATCAGAAGCATTCAACGAGACAGTAGAAGAACTAACACAAAGTCTCATTAAATTAGTTGCCGAAAAAGGAATGGACTGGATGTATGCCAACATTTCGACAACAGCCCAAAGAGGGGCTCTCGACTGGAAAGACAAGTTCAAAAAAGCAGTTACACCCGTCTTTACAGAACTCTATATCAAAGTCAAAGACGGCACAGAAGCTCGACGCGTCATAGTCAAAAACTCCGATCCCAAATATCGGCAAAAGCTGGAAAAAGAGCTCTCCCGCATGGGCTCCTCCGAAATGTGGCAGACAGGTGCTAAAATAAGACAACTGCGTCCAGAAAATTGGAAGAAAAACAAATAAAATGGAAACTCTCAATCCTGCACCACCTCAAAAAAGAGAACCCTTAGTTAAACCTCCCGATTCTGGAGTCATTAAGGCGAAAGGAAAACCGCGCACTCTGCATGAGTCCGCAGACCCTACCACAAGATATACTCAAGCTTTTTTCAACGATGACGGAACTCCAAAAGAAGACGGACCGCCCTTGGAGATCGTGATGGAAGGTATGACGTTTGGATGAAACGATAATATCTCACCCAATCTTCCGTATCTGGATAGTCTCCACATTGACTTATCTCATATAATCTAATATAATCTCATATACCATGATAAGAAGATTTTCCAATCGTTTGGATAGCCTTCCCCACACCATCTGGTTTCTTATTACCCAAATTGATGAATTAAAGGGCCGTTGGCTTGGAGGATCAAAACTTAATCCTCATGTCCTAAATCGCCTCAAAAGATCAGTCCTTGTGACTTCAACTGGCGCTTCTACCCGTATTGAAGGGGCAAAAATGACAGACGAAGATATCACAAAAATGCTTCGCGGCATCTCAATTCAATCCTTTAACGACAGGGATAAACAGGAAGTCCAGGGATATTATGAACTTTTGCAAAACGTTTTCGACAATTGGCAAAGCTTGTCATTTTCAGAAAGCACCATTAAGCATTTCCACAAGGAACTACTTAAATATGTCATAAAAGACGAACACCATCGAGGCCAATACAAACGTACGGAAAATAAAGTCGAGATGATCAACGAAAAAGGAGAATCTATTGGAGTTCTTTTTGAAACCACACCTCCCTATCTTACGCCTAAACAGATGCAGGAACTGGTAGAATGGACAAAACAAGCCCTTCAAGAAAAAAAATATCACCCACTACTTTTAATAGGAAATTTTATTGTCGAATTTCTTAATATTCATCCCTTTACCGACGGGAACGGCCGCCTATCAAGAATCTTGACCAACTTACTTCTTCTTAAATCAGATTATCTTTTTATGCCCTACATCTCCCATGAAAAACTAATTGAAGACAACAAGCCTGAATACTATCTGACCCTACGAAAAAGCCAAAAGGCTTTCAACACCAAAAGCGAAAACGTTAATCCATGGCTTGAATTTTTCTTTAAAATACTTCTTACCCAATCACAAATGGCGGTCAAACTTTTACGAGAAGAATCAATCGAAAAAATTCTTTCGCCCAACCAGCTTAAAGTCTGGGAATACTTACGGAATGAGGACGAAGTTACACCAGGTGAAATTTCTAAAAAGTCTAAAGTAGCAAGACCCACCGTTAGTCAGGCATTAAATAAACTATTGGAGCTTAAAAAGGTCGAAAGAATAGGCCTCGGCAGAACAACACGGTATCGAAAAGTATAAACTATCTATTACCTCACCCAATCTTTCGTATCTGCACCGTCTCCACATGCTCTTTCCCTGCAAGTATATCAGAGACTACTATTACCCTATCATTTTTCTTTATTAGCTTCCTTCTTTTGAGTACATCCATCGCTCTCTGGATCGTCTTCTCAGGATTTTCCGAAAATTCTATTCTATAAGTCGTCACTCCCCAGTATAAATTTAGCCTCCTCCTTACACTTGTCATATTGGTAAAAGCAAATATAGGACTATGAGGTCTACATCTCGACACAAATGTCGCCATCGTTCCCCGCCTTGTGAATACCAAAATTGCATTAACATCAAGATTATTTGCCATAATACATGCACTTCTGACAAGCTCGATTCGATGATCGTTTGACTCTAGCAAAGAAATCTGTTTATTTTCAAGTTGCTTTTTTTCTATTCTTCTTGCCACGCGATCGAGAACCGAAATTGCCTTCAAGGGAAAATTGCCAGTTGCCGTTTCTCCAGAAAGCATCACGCAATCTACTCCCTGCTCCACAATTGAGGCAATATCAGCAACCTCAGCTCTCGTCGGGGTGGGATTTTCAATCATCGATTCCAAAAGATGCGTGGCTACAATTACAGGTTTTCCCAAAGCTCTTGCCCTTTCCACCATCTCCTCCTGAAGTATCGGCACTTCTTCAAGAGGCATTTCCGCCCCTAGATCGCCCCGCGCCACCATCACTCCATCAGAAACTTTTATTATCTCCTCAATATGATCTACCGCCTGCGCACTCTCAATTTTGGCAATTATATCTATGGGTGCCTTCTTTTTATCTAAATAACTCCGCAGTTTCATCACAGCCTCTGCATTTTTAACAAATGATAAAGCTATAAAATCTACTCCCTCCGAAATTCCAAAATCTATATCTTTCCAATCCTCCTTCGTAATCGACGGCAGTTTACTAGTCTTTCCTCTTATATTGACATGACGTCTAGACCTCAATTTTCCACCGTCAATACATTCCGTCAAAATATCTGTTTTAGTTTTTCTCTTTACTTTAAAGGCCAATATTCCTGCATCAATTAAAATTACATCATCCTTTTCAATTTCCTTTATAAATCCGTCATCAGATATAACTGTTTCATTTTTTCCTAAACTTGGTTCACGTCCTACCAAGAAAGTAAATTCATCTCCCACTCTGATAGAAATATCAGTTGCCAAATCTCCTGTGCGCACTTCAGGCCCCTTTGTATCAAGCATTATGGCGATCGAATATACCCCTTTGGAATTAATAGTTTTAATCGCCTTTATCACTTTCGCATGACTCTCTCTTGTTCCATGGGAAAAATTTAGCCTGGCAATATCCATACCCATCTCAGCCATTTTTTCAATAGTCTCATAAGAGGAAGTTTTAGGCCCAATAGTACAAATTATTTTAGTTCTGCGCATATTTTCTCTCCAATTTCTTTAGTTCCAATTATTTTTTTATCATCTATCTCTTTTGTCGCAATATCCCTCGTCCTCCACCCTTGCTTTATCATTTTTTCCACTGCTTGTTCGACTGTTATCGCCTCCTTTTCCAATCCAAAAGATATTCTCAACATCATAGCCACAGAAAGTATAGTTCCGACAGGGTTTGCAATATTCTTCCCAGCAGCCTTATTAAATGCCCCATGTATTGGCTCATACAACCCCACACTCTCTCCGAATGACGCCGAGGGAAGCAACCCAATCGATCCTGCCAGCACGCTTGCCTCATCAGTCAGAATATCTCCAAACATATTTTCCGTAAGTATGACATCAAACTCAGAAGGCCTCTTAATAATCTGCATCGCCGCATTATCAACAAACATATGTGACAGCTCGACTTTTGGATAATTCTTGCCGACTTCCCCAACCGTCTCCCGCCACAGCCTCGATGTTTCCAATACGTTGGCCTTATCTACAGAAGTCACTTTCTTTTTCCGCTTCATCGCTAAGTCAAACGCAACTCTTGCTACTCTATCAATTTGTGCTTTTGAATATTCTGATAAGTCTGAGGCTCGATTGCCAATTCTCTTCTTCTCCCCAAAATAAATTCCTCCTATTAATTCTCTCACTACTACCAGATCTACTTTTTCTACTCTCTCTACTTTTAAAGGAGATACTTCTGCCAATTCCGAATACACATGCACCGGTCGCAGATTGGCAAATAAACCCAATTCTTTTCTCAATTTCAAAAGTCCCTGCTCCGGTCGCACCGGTGCATTAGGATCATTATCATATTTCGGATCCCCAATTGCTCCAAACAAAATCGCATCGGAACTTTTGCAAAGTTCCAGAGTTTCTTCCGGCAAAGGATTCCCTGTCTTTTCTATCGCCACCGCCCCAATCAATCCCTCTTTCAATTCAAATTCATGCCCAAATTTCTTTGCCACAGTCGTCAACACTCTTACTCCTTGGTCTACTACTTCAGGTCCAACTCCATCCCCTGCTAATATAGCTATTCTTTTCTTCATAACTTTTCACTTCTCACTTTAAACTTTTAACTATTTTCCTATCACCAGGCAAAATTGCTATGAGTTTTTTCATAGTATTTTTCTAAATTTTCATATCAAGATTTACTTGAACCAAATTATCTGCATGAGCTTGATAAATTAAGTTTAATTCTCTTTGACTGGCTCTTGCGGATAAGTTAATAGAATAAGGGTTTAATGAATCTAGCTCTATTTCTGAAGGCTTTACTCCAAATTGACTCAAATAATCTTTCGAATAAATAACAAGTTTCCTTTTTTGCCTTCTAGAAAGCCCGATCGGCAAAGTTTCACCCGTATGTTCCCATCCAGGAAATTTTAACTCTGTTCCAATTCTAGCAGTCTGATAAACATCTCCATTATCTCTTGGAATATCAATGCATATTGCAAAACTGGTCCTATTTTCATTTTCTTAGCCAATCATTTTTGTTTCATTTCAAATCTGTTTATCATTTCACTGTAGGACAAAATATAACCCATCTCATCGACCCCTTTTAATAAACATCTCTTTCTAAAACTATCTATTTCAAATTGATATAAAAAATCTTTTCCTCTCACTTCTTGCTTTTCCAGATCTACAGTAAGCTCGGTCTTTGGATTTTTTTCTATGCGCTCGATTAGCTCTTCCAGCTCTTTTGGCTTTACAACAACACACAGCAATCCATTTTTTAAAGAATTGTTATAAAAAATATCACCAAAGGAGCTTGAAATGACAACCCGAAATCCATAATCGCCTATAGCCCAGGCCGCATGCTCGCGACTTGACCCGCAGCCAAAATTGTTACCAGCCACCAATATCTTTGCCTTTGTCTTTTTTAAGAGATCTCTTCTATCATAAAAAAGATATTTCCCCCACCCCTCTCGGCTGATTATCTTCAAAAACCTCGCCGGCACAATCTGGTCAGTATCTATGTTCTCATCCCTAATTGGTAGGCAATTCGAGCTGAATGTAGTAAATTTGTTCATAAACTTGCTCTCTAATTTTAAATTCCAAATTCTAAATTTTAAATGAATGTTTAAATATTTAAAATTTAAAATTTGAGACCTGCCTGCCCGTCCGGCAGGCGGGCCTGCCGGCAGGCAGGTTTGATTTAAAATTGAAAATTAAAAATTTAAAATTTTTAAAGATACTTCCTCACATCAGTAATTTTTCCTTCAATTGCAGCTGCTGCGGCCATAATCGGACTTGCTAAAAATGTCCTCGCCCCTGGCCCTTGTCTTCCTTCATAATTGCGATTAGAAGTCGAGACGCAGTATTTTCCAGGGGGAATTTTATCGTCATTCATGGCAATACACGCACTGCACCCAGACCATCGCCATTCAAACCCTGCATCAGTAAAAATCCTATCCAACCCCTCCTCCTCTGCTTGTCTTTTGACATGCCGTGATCCGGGCACCACCAATCCAACCACACTGTTTTTTACTTTCCTGCCTCTCACTATCTTTGCCGCCTCTCTCAAGTCAGATATCCTGGCATTTGTACAGCTTCCAATAAAAACATAATCAATCGGAAATCCCTCCAACTTCATCCCCGGTTTTAATCCCATATATGCCAAGGCTCTTTCCATCGTTCTCCTTTCATCCTCTGTCTTTGCTTGTTTGGAACTTGGAATTTGAAAATTGGTGCTTACCCCCGTTGATGGATCCGTCCCCCACGTCACCAATGGCTCAACTTTATTTGCATCAATCCTAACAGTCTTGTCAAACTTTGCCTCTCTGTCACTCTGCAAACTTTGCCACTCCCTCACGGCCTCATCCCACTTTTTTCCTTTTGGCACAAATTGTTTTCCTTTTAAATATGAAAAAGTCTTCTCATCCGGAGCTACCATTCCAGCCCTTGCTCCTCCCTCTATGCTCATATTACATATCGTCATCCGTCCTTCCATATCCATATTTCGGATTGTCGAACCGGTATATTCAATGCAATATCCTACTCCACCTTTTGTGCCGATCTTGGAAAGTATCAACAAAATGACATCTTTTGCCATCACTCCTTTTCCCAATCTTCCATCTATTCTTACCTCCATAGTCTTCATCGGTCTTTGAAGTAAACATTGCGTCGCCAAAACGTGCTCCACCTCCGTCGTCCCTATTCCAAAAGCCAATGCTCCAAATGCTCCATGAGTAGAAGTGTGACTATCCCCACAAACTATCGTCATCCCCGGCTTGGTTATACCTAGTTCCGGTCCTATCACATGGACTATTCCCTGATTTGGACTATCCAGACCATACAGTTCTATCCCAAACTCCCTGCAGTTTCTGACCAAAGTCTCAACCTGCATCTTTGACAGAGTATCTCTTATAGTTTTTTGATCTGTCGTTGATACATTATGATCTGCTGTGGCATATGTACGATCTGGTCTTCTGACCTTCAATCCTTTTTTCCGAAGTCCTGCAAAGGCCTGGGGACTAGTCACCTCATGTATAAAATGCGCATCAATATACAAAACCGCCGGCGCACCTCCGCCGACTGGCGGATCTTGCACCACTACATGACTCTCCCAAAGTTTTTGAAAAAGAGTTTTTTTCATATAAAGAATTACAAAATAGATAAAAAGCGCGAACCCAAATTTTTACGCCCGCAGCGGCGGGCCCCGCACGTAGGGGCAGTCGAGGACGTAAAAAATTTCGGGTAAGCGATTTTTTCTCTCATAAAAACTTATTTATCGCATCAATATAAGCTTCAGCTGCAGCAACGATTGTATCCGTATTCGTCCCAATGCCATAATATTCTTTATTTTTGTGTGTCACCCCCACATGCACCCGTGCCAATGCGGAAGAGCCCATAGTCGCAGCTTGAATCAGAAATTGAGTGAGCCGAAAATGACGACCTAAAGCCCCATCAATCGCCTTAAATCCAGCATCGATTGGACCATCCCCTATTCCCGTTGCTTCTTTCATGCTGCCGTCAAAAGAAATTTTTACAGTAGCAGTCGGTATATTCCGATTGCCAGAAATGGCCTGGAATAAAATCAATTTTACTTTTTTATGATTTGTTTTCTTTCCCTCTCCCATCAGATACCTCAAATCCTCATCATAGATATCCTTTTTAATATCAGCTAGTCTCAAAAACTCCTCATAAATTTTATTAAGTTCTTTTATATCTTTTATCTTATATCCCATATCTTCTATCTTGTGCCTCAACGCCGCCCTCCCCGATCGTGCAGTCAGTATAATCTGCGAACTTTCAGCACCGACAGTTTTAGGATCAATAATTTCATAGTTTTCCCTTCTTTTTAAAACCCCATCCTGATGTATCCCCGACGAGTGTGCAAATGCATTTGCTCCAACTATTGCCTTGTTTGGTTGAACAGGAATACCCATAATTGACGAAACCATTCTCGATGTTTCAATCAGAAGCTTTGTGTTTATATTCGTGTAATATGAAAGATGGTCACGTCGTGTATATAAAGCCATCACAACCTCCTCCAATGAGGTATTTCCCGCTCTTTCTCCTATTCCATTTATCGTCCCCTCGACCTGCCTTGCTCCATTGGCTACACCAGACAAAGCATTAGCCACAGCCAATCCAATATCATTGTGAGTATGAACAGAAATTATAGCTCGATCTATATTTGAAACATGGTCAAAAAGATATTTAATTTTTGCCCCATACTCTTCCGGAAAACAGTATCCGGTCGTATCAGGTATATTAACCACAGTCGCCCCAGCCTTTATCACCGCTTCAATCATCCTCGCCAAAAAAGCATTTTCAGCCCTTCCCGCATCCTCAGCATAAAACTCAACATCCGAAATAAACTTTTTGGCATACTTCACAGCCTCCACGCCTCTCGCCAACACCTCCTCTCGAGTTGACTTAAATTTATATTTGATATGGATATCAGATGATCCTATCCCCGTATGAATTCGTGGGTGATTTGCCTTTTTTAGCGCGGCAGCTGCCACATCAATATCTTTTTTATTAGCTCGTGTAAGACCACATACGATACACTTTTTTATATTTTTAGATATTTCTTCTACCGATTTAAAGTCACCCGGACTCGAAATAGGAAATCCCGCCTCAATCACATCCACTCCCAAACGCTCCAACTGCCTGGCCAGCTCGACTTTCTGGACAGTATTCAGCTTCGCCCCCGGACTCTGCTCCCCATCCCGAAGTGTGGTGTCAAAAATATATATTTTTTGTCTATTCACGATCATAAAATTTTAATATCTTCTCTCTCGTTCACCTGTTGTAGCAAGGGAAATAACGCCAACTGGCTGACCTTCAGAATTGAGAATAGCATTATCCTGAAAAAAAATTCTGCTGTTGGGATCAAAATGTTTTCCCCCTCTAAATCGATTGTCGACTTCACCTCCCAATTTGAGTGGGTGCAATGCGGTTGCTAGTTGATCTGAAGCAGAAGTCTTACCATCACGAAAACTTTTACCATCCAGCGCGGTCACAATATTTTCTCCTTCGAGGTCAATACCATCGAAGTCAAAAGGGTTGAATTGCAAACCCTCCCGATCTCTTCTCCTCTGATCGAAATAGGCCCAATAACCATTTAATGGTTCAGGTTTAGGACCTTTATAAAGAATCCCCCCGGTTACTCTAATGGTTTGTCCCATAATTACAAAAAAATCTCTCTTGGTCTGAGAGATTTTGCTTTTTTATTTTTTATATTTTATTTTTTTTCGCTCTCTTCTCTCAAACCACGTCTACACATCCTCAAGAAGGAGTGCGGCGTTTGAAAGAAGTAGATTCTTCATAAGTTTTTCCTATATTACAAATATACCGACCAAAAGTCAACTTTTTTCCTTTACCGGCTGTTTGCTTTTCGCACTGATATCTCTATTAAATTCTTCAAAATAAATTTCCCGACGAAGCATATCCCTCACAAACTCGCTAAAAGAACTATAATAGCCTTTCTTCTCAATATAAGCTAAAGCTTCTTCATATAAGTATCGAGGTATTGAAATGTTTATAGTAATATTTTCAAATTTTTTCTTTCTCATACAATTATTGTATCCTTTCCATACAATTTTCGCAAGTGGTATAATCTGCCTATGAATGAAGAAAACCTAAAATCATTACTTGAAAAAGTTAAAGGCAAAGCCTCCATTTTATTTGCCACAAAATATCTCAATAAGTATCAATTTGTATCATTTCTTAGGC
>CAZJBV010000012.1:0-28557 GCA_964544585.1 uncultured Gammaproteobacteria bacterium
TGCAGGGAGTGAAGGGGGAGGCTGGGGCTGTTTCGATTTTTCTGGGGGTACCTGCATTCTGGCCGCTTATAATATAATTTTCTACATATGTTGGGGTTTCTGCATCGTGATTCCAGAGGTTCCAGAAATATCTCCATTCATTCCAGCCGATACCGAGGTGTTTGACAAATATATTGTGTTTTGTCAGCATGAGGCCGATTTTTCTGCCTGTCATGCAGGGCATGGAGTAGCAATAGACGACGATGTCTTTTGATTTGTCTAATTTGACTAATTGGGCAAATTGGGAGGCGATCCGCTCTTCTTCTCCGTAAGCTGACGTATTGGGATCTGAATAGGCGGGTATATTTATGGCGCCTATGATATGTGAGGCTTCGTATTCCTGGGGGGAGCGGAGATCGACGAGGGTGACATCGAGAGATCCTTTATCCATTGATTTTCGCAGAGAGTGCGGACTTATATAGACTGCATTTTCGACTTGGTAGAATTCTTTAATAAAGTCATTTTGGGTTTTTTGGATAGGTTTGGGTTTTTGACTTTGGAGTAGTGCGTAAGTCGTAAGACTGCCTATAACAGCGCCAATTGCGGTAAAGATAAGAATGGAAAGGATGATATTGACTGGCGTGAGTTGGGGTTTGGGAAACGAGGTTGACCCCCGCCCTTTGAGTTTTGGTTTCTTTAGTCTTGACATTCAAAAAGGCAGGCGTATTACTTGTAACAAATCAAATCTTAAAAGACAAGTAGTAAATTTATTTCACCATCTTGTGGACTTTGTTCCAGATAAAGGCAAAAAGATAGCCGTAAACAAAGCCAACTACTGTGGTGACGACTATTAGTGTAAGAGCTCTAACTGGATCAAATACCTGTAATGTAAATGGATTGCTTAGAAAGTGGACAGATGTAACAAAATCGAGCCACCAACCGGCTAGTCCAATTGCTACAAAGACAGACCAGATGAGATGAAGTGAACCGAAAAATAAACCCAATATTATTCCTACGTGTATTGGATCGAGTGTCTTCATTTATTCTCACCCCCTCTCCAGTGGGACAAAACCTAACGGTTTTTTCCCAACGATTTTCCCTTTATTGTATTTGCAAAGGGGCACTTTCAACCCAACCCTTTGCAAAAATTTATAGACTGTTATTCACTTACTTTTATGAATGTGTATTTTTCTCAGTTCTAATTTATTATTACTCTATTTTGGGGAAAAGGCAAATTGAAAAGGGTCGGACCCTCTTTAGGGTCCGACCCTATACAGAAAGAAGATGGTTTTCTTTCAGAATTGGAATTAGTTTGTCGAGGGGGAGGCCGATGACATTTGTGAGAGAGCCTTCGACTTTGGAAATAAGGTCGACCGGACTTGCAAATAGGGCATAGGCGCCGGCGTACCTTTTATAGTCTGATAACTTAAGATGTAGATCGATATCTTCTTTAGTGAGTTTTCTCATCGTCACTCGACTGTGATCTGACGTTTCCCATGTTTTGGTGATTTTTCCATTTTCAAGTTTTAAACAAAAGATGCAGGTGTAAAAGTCGTGAGTGCGGCCGGAGAAATTACGGAGGATGTGGGTGGCTTCGGAGGGGGTCGCGGCTTTGCCAATAATGCGACCATCGAGTACGGCATCGGAGTCGGCGGAAATTATCAGAAAGCGTCTAGCGTCTAGGGTATAGCGTCTAGTTAAAATTTTTTTAGCTACTTCTTCGGCTTTGAGACGGGCGCGGAGGCGGATGGTTTTAAATGGAGTTGTGGCATGGATTTTGTCCTCATCGAGTTCTGATTCCATAACTTTAAATGGAATATGGAAAAGCAGTAAAAGCTTTCTTCTACCTTGTGATTTGGAGGCAAGTACTAATTGCATTGAAGAATTTTAACATATCTGTAAGAATATAAATATGCAAGTTTTTACGGATGAATTTACTAATTTTCTTAAACGAAACCTAATTTGCTCTTGGCGAGGACATCGAAAAGGCAAATGGGTCGATGTTTATTGGGCTATTGGTCATTCTACCGGTTATCAGTCAAGATTTTGTGAAGTTTGCTACAAGGAATTGGAGTCAAACAGGAAATCCTTTTCTAAAACCTTCAGTCGAGATTTACGAAAAAGTTAGAACCGAATTTCGCAAAGGTTAGCCCCGCCTACGCTTTCAGCTTCCACCTGCGCTAAAGCTTCGGGGATAAATCGGCGGGCAGGTTATTTTTGATACCATGAAGAAGCCTCACCCATGAGATACTACGGTATCTCAACCAAGAAAGGAGGTGAGGTTCTTATGGAATATGTAGGAGTAGATTATCATACCCGGTATGCTATCGCAACCCGCATGAACAGAGATGGTGCTAAACTTAAAGCACGGATAGGTGGCTAAGCGAATGCTTCCCCGATTAGATCGGGGCTGGCTGACTGTAAAATCAAAGAAGTATTAAATTTGCACTTGACAGGCTTCTTCATAGGTGCGCGCGCGATTTGTGCTCGCCGAGCGAGCATTTTGAGTATATCACAAAAATAACTCTTGCATTTCCTATTTGAAGTGTCTACTATAAATTATAGTATGCAAAAATACGGTGGATATTTACAAAGATTTTTGGCGTTTTTAGTTGATGGCTTACTCTCGGGAGTCTTTAGTAAGTTTGTAACTTTCTTTTTTCCAGGACAGCAAGAAATTTCTAACCCCCTATCACAGGCCGATAGATTAACCAATGTTCAAACATCAGGTCAAAATTTTATTGTGCAGCTTATTATTGGCATAGTCCCTCTTTTATTTTTCGCTTATTTAATAAGTTCAAAGGGTTTTTCTCCTGGAAAGGCAATTTTTGGACTTCGTGTTCAAAAGGAAAGTGGAAGAAATCTTACTATAGGAGAGGCCATTATTCGAGAACTTGGGAAAATTGTTTCTATCATCCCGCTAGGATTAGGTTTTATCTGGATATTTTTTGACAAAAAAAGACAGGCATGGCATGACAAATTTGTGGGTTCGGTTGTCATTTCTTCAAAATAAAAATCCTCTTGTAAAATTTCTCCATAAAGATTAGTATAAAATTGAGCTCAAAACACGTTTGGATTTTTTAATGCCCTCGTTGGACAAATCCTGACGGATTTGAGCTCACCAGCGGGGGCATTTAGTGTATATAGGTAAAATTTTTGCGTTTTCTTTTAGTGGGTGATATACTTTATAAGGCTATGAAAAAGCTAACTGAAGAAAAAATATTAAACTTACTTCTTTCCGGCAAACATCCCAAGGCTAAAAAATATGCAGGCCACCATGTCTTGGTTATTGATGATAAAATCTTTCCCCTGAAGGAAGGTAAAGAGGCAGCCCAAGATATAAAAGAACTCAAGAAAAGGTATGGTAGATCTCCAATTATCACTTTTGTACCAAGGCAGGATATTACATATATATTATTTCATGCAAAAAATAGCCGCATTCCCCTTCACCTTTATTGGGAATACAAAAGTTGGTAGAATTTATAGACCGTACGCAATTATTGAGGTATTTTCATTATTAACTAAAGATTGGGAATCTTTGGAAATGGTTATTGATTCAGGAGCGGATTATACAATTCTGCCTAAGAACTACTCCGATATTTTAGGTATTAACACACAGGAAGACTGTATAGTTGAAACAACTCTTGGTATTGGAGGATCAGAAACAGTTTACCAGTACAAAAAATTACTAATCAAAATTGGCAAGTGGGAAAAACAAATTCCGGTTGGGTTTTTGGAGAGAAACGATCTACCTGCGTTACTGGGTAGACTGGAATGTCTCGAATCTCTTCGACTGACTTTTGAAAAAAAAGCTACTTACTTTGATCTTTCTTAAATTAAATTATCTCTTATCTACATCAAGCGCCTCCACCCAACCTTTCGATTTTTCTCGTTGTGTCGGGGTGTAGGGAATTGAACCCTATGCCTCATCGTCCCGAACGATGCGTGCTACCGGTGCACCACACCCCGAAGCTTTCATATTTTACCATCTAGATGGTAAAATATATACAGCTCTTTGATAATAAAGATTGATAAGAACTTTAATTACGTCCTAGATTGACAATACTTGTTCAAGATATTAAGATTGTTTGATGAGAGGGAATAAGTTTTCTGAAGATATAATCAATAAAATACGAGATCTAAGGACGCATGGAAATAGTATTACAGAGATATGCGTTAAGACTAAAGTTCCGAAAACAACTGTATATAAATATATAAAAGATGTACAAGTCTTGCCTGAATTTATCCAAGAGTTAAAAAGTAAACAGGCCAGTAGTCTGAGGAGAAAGATATTAAAAGAGCAACTTGCTCGCGCGGAGGGGATTAAATTTGTACAAAAACTGTCAAAGAGAGAAAAGCTTCTTTTTCTTAGCGCTCTTTACTGGGCTGAGGGGAGTAAAAAAGACTTTGGGTTATCTAATACGGACCCACATCTTATAAAGGTTTTTGTAACAATTTTACGAGAAATACTCGAGATAGATAATAATCGTTTAAGAGTGAGTATTCGTATTTATGAAGATTTAAATAAAAATGAATGTTTAACTTACTGGTCGGACATAGTTGGTATTCCAAAAGAGCAATTTGTAAACGTCAATATTATTGCCGGTAAGAAAAAAGGTAAATTGAAATATGGAATGTGTAGAGTGAGAATTATAAAGGGTGGAGATATACTTAAAAAAATAGTAGGGATAAACAACGCAATTATAAATACATTTGCCCCTATAGCTTAAAAGGATAGAGCTGCGCAGTCCTAACGCGCTGATCCCCGTTCGATTCGGGGTAGGGGCGCTTAATTTTATGATTTCTACTCGCGAAAAAATAAAGTTTGTTGTTCTCAGGACGATTGGAAATTTCCTCGTCCTTTTTTCTATTTTTGGGATGGCGATGACATTTGGGCCGGCTTTATATGAGGAAGTAAAGTATAGATACGGACAGTGGCAGGGGGTAAGATACGTGGTGGCGGAGGGGGAGCAAGTATCAAATGGTGAAATTGTTCCCACGCCGGTAGCGCAGGGATTTTTCGGGCAGATTCCTGGATCTAAAGTGCAGGTACTACGGCCGGCAGATCCGAATTTTTCTGTGGTAATACCAAAGATAGGGGCAAATTCACGGGTGATAGCAAATGTAGACGCGGGAAATTATGACAGCTATATTCAGGCTTTACAGCAGGGTGTAGCCCATGCTGACGGAACGGGGTTTCCGGGAGGGGGGACAAAGATATATCTTTTTGCCCACTCGACTGACAGTTTTTGGAATGTGGGCCGTTATAATGCCGTATTTTATCTATTAAAGGAACTCGAACCAGGTGATGAAGTAGATATGTTTTATGGTAGAGTGAGGTATAAATATAGAGTTATGGAAAAAAAGATTGTGTCGCCGTCTGAGGTGAGTTATTTGACCGATAGAAAGCCAATTGAGGAGCTAATTCTTCAGACCTGCTGGCCGCCGGGAACGACACTCGATAGACTTTTGGTGATAGCGAGGCCGGAGAGTGATGTATCTCTAACGAGATAGAGGAGCAAAATTTATCTTATGTCAACGGCGTAGAGGTTGGGGGAGTGATTGATTATGATATAATGTGGTTCTTTAAAATTATCATGAAAGTTGAAGCCAATGATTCTCCAGAGGATCAACCGGATAAAAATAGTTATACCTTTTATTGTGAGAGGTGCGAAGACTTATTTACAGTTAATTGGATTTTTCCTGCCGATAGGCAAAATGATATGTCTTTTACAAAGGCGACAGAAAAAGGTTATATAAGGGGATCAATAACCTATACAATTATTTGGGCTGGATTGAGAGATCCGTTAACATACTTTGGTCAAAGACATTTTACACACCATCATTTGGGTGAGGAGGTAGATTTGAGTGCTATCAAAGGGTATGGATAGAAATTCAATTATATGGATAATCTTTTTACCTTATGTCAACGGCATAGAGGTTGGGGGCGAGGGAGGTGGGGGTTGACAAATTGTGGTTTTAGTTTATAATGGTTTCAGAAAAGGGCAAAAATGTACTCTAAATTGAAACCATTACTGGTGAGGGAGGAACTGTTGAGGCGAGGAGTGTGTATATTTACGCCTCTGGAGTTTAGGCGCATATTTCATACGAATCCTTACGCGACGAAGTATTTTTTGGAAAAACAGGTTTACGATGGGCTCTTTCTCCGATTGAAAAATGGACTTTATATTTTGGCAACTGACATGCCAAGAGAAGAAGAAATCGCCAATAAGCTCTATTTCCCATCTTATATATCATTTGAATATGCTTTGGCCTACTACAATCGACTACCTGAAATGCCACAGTATATAACTTCGGCGACCACTAAACCTACGAGGTCTTTTGCTACCTCGTCTCGATCGTATGCGTATTACACTATAAAAAAGGAGGCCTATACAGGGTATTTACTGGTGGAAAAGAATAATCGCCGTTTTTTGATAGCCGATCCCGAAAAGACTTATGTCGACTATCTATATTATGTTACTCTTGGAAAAAGGATCTATAACGACCGTTTTTATATAGAGGATTTATCTAAAGCGAAGGTTTTTTCTTATGCCAGGCTTTATCAGAGGGAGAGTTTAATTAAACTGATTAAACAGAAACTATGATTGCAGAAGATTTACAAAAAAAATTAGCACAAAAATATCAAACAACGGAACTGAATATCCGCAGAGAATATTTACAGCAACTTTTCCTTCGCTATTTTTATCTGAAATCTACTACCGATAATGTATTTTTTAAAGGGGGGACGGCTCTTAAAATTATTTATGGGAGTCCGAGATTTTCTGAAGATTTGGATTTTAGCTCGACACAAAAAGAAATAAAATTTATGGAGGCCGCCATACTTGAGACTCTGGAGGATATTGAGAAAGAGGGTATTAATTTAGATTTGAAGGAGGCAAAAACTACGAGTGGTGGTTATCTTTCTCGGATATCATTTAAGTTCTATAAGGATTCGAAGGATTCGATTGATGTGCTTTTAAATATATCAATCCGGATGAGGAGGGTAAAAGGAGAGGTGGTGACTATTGTGAGTGATTTTATGCCAGCTTATACAGTTATGGCATTGGACAGAGACCAATTGGTGGGAGAGAAAATCAGAGCACTCCTTTCACGCAGAAAGGCGCGAGATTTCTATGATTTGTATTTTATTTTGAGAGCCAACCTTTTACCTCCGAAAGAAAAAGCTGTTCTGTCCCGGGTTTTGGAAATATTAAAAAGGGCTGATTTGAACTTTGAGAAGGAACTAAAGCAGTTTTTACCCAAAAGTCATTGGCCTGTCATTAAGAATTTTAAACAGGCACTTTCGAGAGAAATAGAGCGCGTTATTTAGTTTACCTTATGTCAACGGCGTAGAGGTTGGGGGAAAGGGATGCGGCGCGGTTTAAGTTGGTGAGAATGAGGATCCGGCCACCACTGGGCCAGGGGAAGACAAATGAGTTTTCAAACGGTCCGGCATAGACCGTGGTTTTGTTTTGACCGTCGTATTCTGCGATATATATAGTATCCTTTTCTATTACTACGATATGTTTTGAATCAGGGTACCAGAATAGATTTCTGTCACCCCTATCCATCCATTCGGTGAGTAAGGGAGTAGCGGGGAGAAGGAGTTCTGGTGGCGAGGGAGTCGGAGTGGGCGTGGGTGTGCCTTCTTTTATAAGAAAATTTTTGTCTTCTTTAAGATCATAAATATATGAGTTGCCGGGAGTGATGATCCTATTTTCTTTGGTAGAGTTGGCACCGATGAGGGGAGGGTCTATTATGAGGGGAAGGGTGGCTGATGAGGTGGCATCGTACATGAATTTGGTTTCATCCTCGGCAAAGCGAAGATTTGCGACTTTACTGTCAAACATTTGTCTAACTTTTCGGGGAAGGCCGGCCATGAGGGTAGTATTTTTTTCATCAACCAGAGTTTGCCAATTGTTTAGGATGGTGGGAAGAGTGTTTGTGGTGATTGTCGGAGTTTGCTCAATTAGTTCGGTATTCAAAAGATAGGTAGAAAGAAGGGTGTCGTCGGAAAAGAACGAGGCAAGGAGCTCCCTTTCATCGGGAGACCAGAGGAGTTTTGCATTGGTGAAATCGAGAAAGGCGTTTGAGAAGGCGATGTGACGAGGGCCCGAACCGATAGGGATAACCGGGCCTTCTTTCAAATTCCAGATATAGATACCTGCCTTTCTTTGCAGTTCCGCCGAGGCGGAGGCATCAAAGGGGACTACATAGGCAAGTTGTGTCTGGGAGGAAGAAAGGACCGGGTTTATGACGCCGAGGGAAGTGAGTGGTTTGAGGGTAGGGTTTATGGGAATAAGAAGGGCTGATATTTTGGTCGCTATCTCGCCCTGGATGCGAAGCCTCTTTTGCCAGGGAATGTAGCCTTCTTTGACGACTTTGACGTCATACCAATCGGGTTCTAGATTTATAGATGAATTTGTGGCTGTGACTAGTTTGCCATTGGTATAGACTGAGGCGCCGTCTGGAGAACTTGCAATAGCTAAAATGCCAGTTGAGGTCAGATTATTGTTTTGAAAATCGAAGCGGTAGCCGCGGGCAAAGGCGATGACGATGAGAGATGCGGAGGCTATCAGGCAGATGACAATTGCCGAATAGATAAGCTTTTTTGCCATGTTTGTAATTATATCATGATGAGGGTAAAATAGGCCGTATGTTCTCCAAACGTCTTGGGATCGATCTTGGAACTGCTAATAGCCTCGTGTATGTGGCTGGAGAAGGGGTTGTATTAAATGAGCCGACGGTGGTGGCTGTATCGATTGATGATAATCGGGTGGTGGCTGTAGGAAATGAGGCGAAAGAGATGCTCGGGAGGACGCCGGGGAATATTATTGCCTCGAGACCTTTAAAAGATGGAGTGATAGCTGATTATGTCGTCACTGAGGCAATGTTACGATATTTTATTGATCAGGTTTGTGGGAAAGGGAGAATTTTTAAGCCGGAAGTGATGGTCTGTGTTCCCGCAGGTTGTACTCAGGTGGAGAGGAGAGCAGTGATGGATGCGACGATGTCTGCCGGAGCCCGAAATGTATATTTGATTGAGGAGCCACTGGCGGCGGCGATTGGGGCCAAAATACCAATTGCTCTGCCATCTGGGAATATGATAGTCGATATAGGTGGAGGTTCGAGTGAGGCTGCGGTCATTTCTCTCGGGGGAGTGGTGGTGCATCATTCTGTCAGGGTAGCCGGAAATAAAATTGATGAGGCTATAACGACTTACTTGAAGAAAAAGTACAACCTCCATATTGGTGAGCGGATGGCCGAGGAAGTAAAAATACAAATAGGATCTGCCATAGAAGTATCTAAAGAGCCAAAAATGGAAGTGCGCGGGAGAGATAGCGTATCTGGATTGCCAAGAATGATTGAGATAGGCGGAAATGAGATAACAACTGCCATTACTCCAACTTTGATGAGTATGATCGGATCGATAAAAGGGGTTCTGGAGGAAACCCCGCCGGAACTGGCATCTGATATTATTGATAAGGGAATTGTCTTGTCAGGAGGCTCCTCGCAACTGAGAAATCTGGATAAACTGATAACTCAGGTAACCGGGGTAGTTTGTCATATAGCAGAGGAGCCATTGTTGTGTGTGGTGCGGGGGACGGGGGTGGCAATTGAGAATATTGAGCTTTACAAGAGGTCAATTGCCCGCAGATGAAGGGAAAATAGACCTATAATTTATTTATATTTTTAAAAATACTCAATTTTTGGTTTTTCCTCTCAAAAATTAGCTTATGCCCTATAACTTTTTAAATTTTAAATTTTAAATTTTAAATTTTAAATTTAAGTATTGTATTTTTATTTAATTATTTAGCTGCTAAACAATGAATAGACGATATGTGTTCAATTTTGGCATCGTTTTTCCTTTGAAGCAAGGATTAAATTGACTTATAATATAATTTTATGTCTTTAAAATCACTACAGATTTTAGATATTCCTATTACTACCGACAGTAAAGATGAAAACCTAGAGGAAGTGGAAAAGTATTTGGAAAAAGGCAATAGGCAATGGGCATTAGGCAATAGAGAAAGGAAAAAACCGATGGTGATCCTCACGCCGAATCCGGAGATAATTATGCAGTCAAGACGGGATAAAACACTCAAAAAGATTTTTCAGGAAGCAGATATAAATTTGGCTGACGGAGCAGGAATCGTTTGGGCGGCAAAATTTCTCTACGATAGGCACATAGAAAGAATACCGGGGATAGAGATGATGGAGGAGGTGGCAAAATTGGCTGCAAAAAATGGCTATAGTGTGCTACTTATAGGTGGTAGTTCTGGTGTAGCAGTCGAAACGCTTGAGTGCTTGAGGCGGAAGTATGGTGAGGTTTCGGGGTCAGTGGTTGAGGCTATAACTGTCGAGATCAAAGATCAAAAATTAAAAATCAAAGATAAAGAAGGGGAGCAATATAATACTATAGGGCAAATTGATAAAATCATTGCAGAAATAAAGAAAAATGATGTAAAAGTGGTGTTTGTGGGGCTTGGATGTCCGAAACAGGAATACATTATTCAAAAGATCAAAGATCAAAGATCCCTGCCTCGCCGGCAGGCAGGAAATATCAAATATAATAAACCTTTGGTTCTGATGGCGGTGGGGGGGAGTTTTGATTATATTTCGGGGCGTATACCGCGGGCGCCGGAATTTATGCGAAATTTGGGTATTGAGTGGTTTTATAGGCTTGTGCGAGAACCTTGGAGGCTGCCTAGAATGCTAAGAGGAGCTGAATTTTTTTGGAGGGTGTTTCGAATGAAACAATGAGGCAATGCCTGCCTGCCGGCAGGCAGGGACAATGTTACAAATTGAAAATATAAGTTATATTACTTTATCTTTTTATACAGTTTGTTGAGAAAAATATATTCATTGTTGCTAAAAAATGTTTTTTAGAGGCGATTTAAAAATTTATATTCGGAAATAATTCGTATTGACAGTTTTATATAAAGTTTATATAATTTGATTATATGGATACACAGATGATTACGTTTGTTTTACCTAAAAAACTTTTAGCCAAGCTTGATAAAGCTGCAAATGAAGACGCCTTGAAGAGAAGCGAGCTTTTGAGAGCAGCAATACGCTCCTACTTACAAGAGAGGGAGGAACGCCAAGCGGATTTTGCATTGATCAGAAGGAGTGCAGAAAGAATTAATATGGGTGAGGAAGAAGCATTCCGGCTGGTTGAAGAAATCCGCGATTCATTACCAATGAATAGGAAAAAGAATCGATGAGAGTGGTAATCGATGCCAATGTGATAGTAAGTTTTCTTTTAACAAGAGGAGAGACAATCTCCTCTATTTTTTATGCATGGGAAAAAGAAGTTTTTGTGATGCTTATCAATACAGAAATATGGAAGGAGCTAGAAGAGGTGATAGAACGGATAGAAGTAAAAGGAGTAGTGGATCATTTGGTTTCATCGGCATTTAAGAGGCATTTACGAAAAAATAGTATAAAAGTCCCAATCAGATCAAAAGTGGATATTTCCAAAGATAAAAAGGACAATCGATATTTGGCCTGTGTAAAAGATGGAAATGCTGACTATTTGGTAACTGGTGATAGTAAACATCTTTTGCCGATAAAAAAATTCGGCAAGACGAAAATTATTTCTCCGGTTCAATTTAAAGAGATAATTTCTGAAATCCACTAATTTTCCCGTCCTAATGTGCTGCTTGCTTTTTTTAGTTGGAATAAGATTGACAGGTAGGTATGCCGTCGTATATACTTTGGATTACCATGAATAATGCTATTATTACGACAAAAGTAGATCTGCAAACGAAAAGGCTGGCACAGAAAACTGCTGCCGATTTGGGGATGCCTTTGAGCGTGGTGATTAAGGCATTCTTAAAGCATTTTGTTCGCACAAAAGCAGTTTCGTTTAGTTTGGAAGACGAGGTGCCGAATGCATATCTTAGGCGTTTGATGCGTGAAGTTAAGAAACATCTTAAAGAGGGTAAAGCTTCTCCCGCTTTTGATAATGCAAAGGATGCAATTTCCTATCTTGAAAAGCAGGGGATATGAAAGTCCGGTATTCTCCTTTATTTTTGAAGACTTTGAAGAAAGTTAATGTCAGAATCAGAAAGAGTTTGACTGCTTACTTTGTTGTACTCGGGACGCATAAAGATTTATACAGGAACCGAGGTGTCTAGCCAGTACACCTCCGAGGTGTGAAAGTGTACCATTTTTTCTGTCCCAAGTGCGTGAAGAAATGGATTTTCCTTTTTGGGTGGCATATTTAGGTCGTATTATAGTATTGTTTCTTGCATATATCAAAGGGAATACAGCTTCACTTCCCCATGGAGAGCATAATTAAATGTTTTTTCCCGTCCTAATGTGCTGCTTGCTTTTTTTTACTCCTATAAATTACAATAACCAGGAAATGAGATTGGACTAATTGGTCTGATTGGACAAATTGGGAGAGCGTAAGAACTATGAAAATACTTTTTTTATATATGTTTCCGCTGTGGGGCAATGGGAGTGGGGCGATGTTGAGAGATTTGACGAGGGAATTGGTAAAGAATGGACATGAGGTGGGGATAGTGGCGCCGGAAAAGAGGAAATTTAATGGAGCGAAAATTTATACGGTCACTCCGGCCCAGATGGGTGTATTTGTGGGAAATCCGGAACTGCCGGGAGCCAAGAAATACGAAGAGATGAATGGAAAAGAGTTGGTAGAAATATATACGACCTATTTGGAAACGACGGTACACGCAGTACGAGAATTTCAACCTGAAATAGTACATGCTTTTCATACTGCTTTCCTGCCACCTGTGGCGCGGATTATCAAAGTGTTGTATGGATTGAAATTTATTATTACCACTCATGGGTCTGATCTTCACTATCTTCAAAGAGATAGACGGTTACATGGACTTATATACGATGCGGTACGAGTTTCCCAATTTATCACGGCAAATAGTAATTTTACGAGGACGTGGTTTCTTAAAATGTTTGGGAAGCAGTTTTCGTATAAGACACGGACAATCCCAGGGGGTGTCAATCTTTTAGACTTTAGTAATGCAAATGATGAAGTTTTGGCAAAAATCGATAAGAAATATAATCTCATTGGAAAGAAAGTGGTTCTTTTTACTGGTAGGCTTACAGTGCACAAAGGCGTAGATTACCTTATTATGGCTGCGAGGAAAATAAAAGGAGAGGTTTTAATTTTAGGCGATGGGCCGGAACGGCCATATCTTGAAGAGCTTATACGGAAATACAAACTTACTAATACGCATATATTGGGATATATGAAGCCTAGTGAGGGTATTAAGTACAGAGAGTTTTATAGGAGAGCTGATGTGTATGTGGCGCCAAGTGTATGGGATGAGCCATTGGGACTGGTCATCCTTGAAGCGATGGCGTCAGGAACGCCTGTTATTGTAACGAGAAAAGGTGGGATAACTTCGATAGTAAAGGATGAATACAATGGATTTATTGTAAGAGCGAGAAATTCGCAAGAAATAGCTGATAAAGTAAATTTATTGTTGGAAGATGAAAAATTGAGGCTAAGGATGGCACAGAAAGCCAGAAAAACGATTGAGGAAAAATTTACCTGGGAAGTGATTGCAGGAAAATTTGAACATTACTATAGCAAATTCCGCTACTCTTCTAAAGAATACTTCAAGACTCTCCAAGCTATGAGGGGGATGCCGCTTGGGCAGAAGACGAAATGAAGGCGAAGGACGATCGTATCTTGACAAGTTGTCAAGAAAATATTACACTTTCATTGTATGAATCAATTGACAGTGGGTGAGTTTAAATCTAAATTCTCTGAAGTGCTGAAAAAGGTCTTAAATGGTGAAACCGTAGGTATTACTTATGGTAAGAATAAAAAGAGGGTAGCGGCTTTAGTTCCTTATAAGAAATATATGGGGCAAAAAAAGATTAAATTGGGACTTTTAGAAGGCAAAGCTAGTTTTAAAATCAAACCTGGTTTTAAGATGACTGAGGAAGAATTTCTGCAATCGTGACTTATTTGATTGACACTCATATTTTTTTGTGGACACTATTTGCGTCCAAAAAGATTCCTTCCGGTATTAGGAAAATTCTCCTTGATACTGAAACTAATAAGTATGTAAGTGTTATTACATTTTGGGAAATATCACTAAAATTTTCTCTTGATAAATTGGATTTGCGGGGTGCGTTTCCTGATGATTTACCTTCGATTGCTAAGAAGGCGAAGTTTGAGATTTTGAATATAGATGCTGACTCAGTTTCTTCATATTATAAGTTGCCAAAAAGTCGACATAAAGATCCTTTTGATAGGATGCTAGCCTGGCAAGCGATCAGAAAGGATTGCTTTCTATTGACCGCGGATCGTGGTTTTATTGACTATAGAAATAATGGATTGAGAATCATTTCGTAAATTCCGTTATTCTTCGAAGGAATATTTCAAGACTCTGCAGGCGATGAGGGGAATGCCGTATAATCAGAAGGGAAAAATAGTTTAGAGCTTTGTGCCAAAAAGGGTAGAGAGAAAGACAAGAGTAAAAATCAAGCCACCAATTATAGTTGAAATTCCAAATAAAAATTTAAATTTGCCTGAAACTTTTTGGTCTCCAATTTTGTTTTTAGTTATGACTTCTTTGTAGATAAGAAATGAGTAAATAGTAGAAAATGGATAGAACAGGGCAATAATCAAAGGAGAGAGAAATTTGGAAATAATATGGTTTGCATAGCTTGGAATTGTTAATACCAATATGCCAGTTAAAAGATAGGGTGCAAGAACTAAAAGAAAGCGAACGAAAATTGGCCATTCTATACCTTTGACTAATAATCTACTAGTATAAATACTTTCCTTAATTCCTTTTTTGTCTAAAACCAAGATATAGCCGGAAAATCCCAAATAAATAAAGATAAGAATTCCAGGGATTATAAATAAGAAAAAGCCGCCGAATATAGCAAAGAGAGTAATGACCAACAGAATAAATAAACCCCAAGAAAGATCAAGCGAATCCGAAAAAATATTGTCTTTGAGGGTGGGTTTGCCATGGGCTACTTGTATAATAAAAGCAACAGTCAACCAGCTGGTGAAAAAAAGTCCTATCCATGAGGTCAACTGAGTTAAAAGTTCTCGATTTATGAATGTGATGAGATTTGAGGAAATTATAAAACTTTCTAATAGCATAATGAGGTAATAAATAAGTGCAAGTTTTATAAAGGCGGGAAACTGAGATTGATATTGCCTTAAAGAGCGAGAAATAAGATCGGGGATGGAAGAAAGCGAAATCATATTAAGTCTATTATAGCAAGCAATTTTAAGAAGTCCAATTTTTGTAGTATAGTAGAATGTGATGCGGGTTCTTGTCGTTTCCACACTTAAAAGAAAAATTTCTCCAGATACGTTTGCGTCCCGATCAAGGGTGATATTTCAACTTTGTGAGGGACTGGTTAAAAAAGGGCATGAAGTATCTCTTTTGGGGACGGGTGATAGTTTTGTACCGGGTGCCAGAATTATTCCTCTTATTGAAAAGGGATGGGTGGATTTGCCGCCGGTGGAAAATGAATTCCTGCGGGAGACGGCAAATTTAATTCAACTTTCGCAAAAAATAATTGAATTACAAGATGAGTTTGATGTCGTACACAATCATACTTATCCTGATTTTTTTCCACTCATAGTAGAAGATAAACTGAAGATTCCAATGGTGACGACATTTCATGCGCTTTATGATTATTATATGGACGACGTGCTTGCCATGTTTCAGGGGGAAAATCCTGGGGTGTCAAGCAAGTACACCCCGGGGGTGTACTTTGTGGCGCTGTCAAAGGCATATGCAGAACTTTATAAAAAAGTACACTTTTATACAGTAGTTTATAATGGAGTGAATACTGATTTTTATAAGTTTTCGGAAGAGAAAGAAGACTATTTATTTTGGCTGGGGAGGCTGCCAAAGGGACGCGGGGCTGATGGGAAATTTTTGGATCCAAAGGGTGTACGTTGGGCCATTCAGCTTGCCCGGGAGACTGAAAGTCGACTTTATCTTTCTGGCCCTTGTGAAGATAAAAGATTTTTTGAAGAAGATGTAAAGCCTTTTTTATCCGACAAAATACAATGGGTTGGGGATGTGGCGCCAGAGCAGACGGCACCGGTTGAAAAAATAGTGGAACTTTTTGGCGGGGCGCGTGCATTTCTTATGACAATCAATCAGGCAGAACCATTTGGTCTCGTTATGGCAGAGGCGGGAAGCTGTGGGACTCCGGTCGTCGCTTTTAACCGTGGATCTGTAAAAGAAGTGATAGTGGATGGTAAAACCGGGTTTGTGGTGCCGTATGACAAAGGAGTGGAAGGACTACGAGAAGCTTTGGGGAAGATAGACCAAATAAAACCGCAGGATTGCCGGGATCATATTGTAAAGAATTTTTCGATTGATAGAATGGTAGAAAATTATGAGAAAGTCTATAGAGATGTGATTGAAGATTTTAAAGAATGAGTTTGGGGTCAGACCTTTAAGGAATTTAAGGTCTGACCCCGATAAAATTATGAAAATTGCGCAAGTGTCGACGCCTTTTATTGCCGTGCCGCCGCCTAATTATGGCGGGACAGAGCTTGTTGTGTCACTACTTACTGAAGGGTTAGTAAAAAAAAGTCATGATGTTACCCTTTTTGCTACGGGAGACTCGAAGACTGCCGCACACCTGGAGTATATCTATAAAGAAGCCTTGAATAAAGAAAAGATGGAAGAACAATTTTCATCTTTGGCCCTGCAGCTTTTCTGGATGCATAGTTTGCCTACACTTCTCCATACTGCCCGTGGTTTTGCCGATGATAACAAATTTGACATTATTCATAATCATATGCATTATGCGGGATTGTTTTTTGAAAAGCATATGAAGACGCCGGTAGTGCATACATACCATGGAGACTTTACCGGAGCTTTACAAAGTCCTATCGAACGAATGATTTTGCAAAATTTTAATCAGGCGAAATGGGTGGCGATATCTGAGGCGCAAAAGAGAAATTGTACCATTCCACTAAATTTTGTAGAGGTGATACATCATGGAATACCTTTATCTGACTATGCAGTAAATCTAGAGCCTGAATCGAACCTACTTTGGCTAGGGAGGATAACGCCTAAAAAGGGAATAATTGAAGCAATTACGGCTGCCAGCAAAACAAATAAAAAGCTGGTAATAACGGGAGTGGTGAATCCGAGAGATGAGGAATTTTTTAAACAGCATGTCGAGGGGCAAATTGACCAGACGACAATATTGTTTCATGGGGCTACCGATAAACAGACGAAGGCGGGCTATTACCAAAAGGCAAGGGCGCTACTTTATCCTATACTTTGGGAAGAGCCATTTGGATTGGTGATGATCGAGGCAATGGCAAGTGGTACACCGGTGATAGCCTTTGCACAGGGGGCTGTCCCCGAAGTGGTGGTCGATGGAGAAACGGGATTTTTAGTAAATCCTCCTAACAAAAAGGTGGGAAATTTTGCAGTGCAAAGATCTGGAGTCGATGGAATTTGTGATGCAATTGAGATGATATATTCGATGGATGCTGGCCGCTATAAAGTGATGCGAGAACAATGTAGGCGACATGTGGAGACGAATTTTACGGTCGATGTCATGGTAGGAAAATATGAAAAAGTCTATGAGAAGATTTTGGGGTCAGACCTTTAAGGAGTTTAAGGTCTGACCCCGATAAATAAATGGTTTTAATTAGGGCCATTCCGATAATAAATTCGAGGTCTGACCCCGATAAATTATGAAAATATTTTTTCTAGTCAAAGGATTTGGGGAATACGCACAGGCTCATGCTGTGGCTAAGAAATTGAAGGAGGAGAAGTGCGAGATACTATTTTTTTGCGAGAATCCGTTTATACAGCAGATAATATTAAGCGACGGATTTGACTTGTCACCCTTTAGTAATGCAGACAAAATAAAGGATATCATAAGTGATATTTCGGGGGAAGCGCTTTTTTTATGCAATTCGCATACAACTTTTCGGTATGGACTGTTTCGACCTGAGAGGGTCAAAAAAATATTTACACTGGACTCCAATTGGTATTTTAACGATACAATTTATCCCTACAAAAATTATCCATGGGTAGATACGCACTATGTTGTTTTTCCAGAAAAGTATTTTTTAAGTAATCTAAAGGAAAATGGGGGAAACTTTGAGATCGATCCTTTCTATAGAAAGAAAATCTATACACCTGGATTTGTACCTACACACAGAAAACTTACTTTGGAGGAAAAATCTTTAATTAGAAAAGCATATAATCTCTCCGATGAAAAGATTTTTGTGGCAGTTTATCAGAGTAGCCCAAAAGTGATGAAAGATCATCCTTATTTTTTATCAAGAGAGGCTGTTGTCGCGGATGTAGAGGCAATATTAAGTAGTCTGGAAGAGATATACAAAAAACAGATAATTATGATCAACTTGAGCGATCAGGCAGAATCAATGAAACTTCATGAAACAGAACAGTTTGACGATCTGATAGTCTCGAGTGATCTGGTAGTTCTCCATCACGGATATGGTACCTTTCCTAAATTGTTTCGAAACCTTGTCCCGGTCATTTCTTTTACTGAAGTTCCGCAAAGCAAATTGTATGCTTCTTATTACGAAATCCAGCCGGCGATAAAGGCAGGCGCGATCAGACATTTATTTTATGAAAACTATAAAAAAGAACAACTGAATGCTGCAATTTCTGCCTTACTTTTTGATAAAGAACAGATTCAAACAATGAAAAAAAACCAAGAAAGTATATTTGAGGATGGAATAGATGATTTGATCCGCCATTTTCACCTTCATGTATAAGATTCTTGCAATCGGGGGGACGTTTGATCATCTGCATAAGGGACATAAGACTTTTATTTCAAAAGCTTTCGAATTGAGTGAGAGAGTCGTAATTGGGTTAACAAGTGATAGATACGTAAAGTCAAAATTTTCAATTTTAAATTTTCCCTTCGACTACGCTCAGGGCAAGCAATTTTCAATCAAATCCCAATTTCAAAATTTTAAAATAAGAAAAGAAGAATTGGAGAGGTTTTTGAGGGAGAAGGGATGGGGAGAGAGGGTGAAGGTAGTAAAGATAGATGATGTATACGGAGGAATGGGAGGGAATGCAACAATGGAGAATGATACAATGCAACAATTAAATAAAGTGAAAACTGAAGAGGTTGAAGCAATAGTAGTAACAAACCAGACGAGAAGGGGTGCGGAGAAAATAAATTACGAGAGGAAGAAGAAGGGATTGGAAGAGTTGGAGATCGTGGAAGTGCCGATGGTTTTGGTACAAGATGGCAAGCCGATTTCGTCGAGAAGGATAAGAGAGGGGAAGATCGACCGAGACGGTCGAAATTATAAATTGCAAATTTTAAATTTTAAATCAATATTAAATGAAAAAATTAAGAAAAAATTAAGAGAGCCGCAAGGAAAATTAATATTGGGAAGGCCGGGAGAAAAAAGTTATTGGAAGAAAAAATTAGAGGTGCATATTGAAAATAGTTTAGTTATCTGCGTGGGTGATGAGGTCACTAGAACGATGAATATGATCAATTTTATGCCTCATATTTCGATATTTGATTTTCGAATACAGAGAAAGAGAGTGTTTAAAAATATCGAAGAATTAGGATTTAAAAAAGGTGATAAAGTTCAGAAAGTAAATAATCCTGCTGGAGGAATTACTAAAGAATTGGTAGGGACGGTGGCTCGGGCTATAAAAAATGTTATTAGTATAGGCAAAAAACAGCTTATA
Organism: uncultured Gammaproteobacteria bacterium; assembly: GCA_964544585.1. Taxonomy (GTDB): domain Bacteria; phylum Patescibacteriota; class Microgenomatia; order 2-02-FULL-39-11; family 2-02-FULL-39-11; genus CAZJBV01. Next base: position 19,677 of record CAZJBV010000012.1, read on the forward strand.
GAGGTGGATGGTGAGGAAGATCTGGCGGCGGTGCCGGCGATACTACTTTCTCCACTTGGGACGAAAGTTTTGTATGGACAGCCGAATGAGGGAGTGGTGGTGGTTCCCGTAACGGAGGAGAAGAAAAAAGATATATTAAGAATTATGAAGTAAGAATCAAGAATTAAGAATGATTAATATACATACTGTTTCAGAAAATCAGGTTTGGGATACATCGTCGGAGCGATTAATTGAGATAATTAAACAAAATAGTAGTAAAAAAATACTTCTTTTATTGTCCGGAGGGAGTGTGGTGGGGATGTATGGGAATTTGGTTAGATGGATAAAAGATAAGAAGATAAGAGATAAGTTTGCAATGGGGCAAGTGGATGAGAGATTTAAACCGAATGGAGAATGGAAAATGGAGAATGCAAGAATGAATATTGATATTAATGCAAATGCGATATGGAAGACGGGATTGTGGGAGGTGTGTGAGGAGAGGAAAATACCGTATTTTACGATTACGCAGGAAGGGACTTTTGAGGAAAGTGCAAGAATGTACAATGCGAGAATGCATGAATGCATGAATGAATATACATTTAAGATGGCGATACTTGGGATAGGGGAGGATGGGCATACGGCAGGGTTATTGCCAGGATATGCGAAGGGTTGGGATAAAGAGCGGTGGATAGTCGGATATGAAATATCAAATATCAAATATCAAATATCAAATATAAGAAAAAGAATAACTTTGACGCCGAAGGCGCTGAGAGGATTGGATTATGCTTTGGTGGCGGCGATTGGAGAAAATAAGAAGGATGCACTTGAGAAAATAGTGAAAGATATTAAGGATGCCAATATTGATAAAACGCCGGGATTAATTTTAAGAGAGATACAGAAAGTCGATTTGGTTACGGACCAGGTTCTTGACTAGTGTATAACAATGTAATACAATATGAAAAGTGAAAGATTGATCTGGGATAATTGGAATAGAGAACATATTAAAAAGCACGGAGTTTCAGAACAGGAAGCTGAGACTGTAGCTAACGATCAAAGTTCGATTAGGATGAAAACTTATGGGAACAGATTAATGGTTTTGGGAATAACGAGAGGAGAACGTTTATTAACTGTAATATTGTCGTATGAGAAGCAGAAAAATCCATACGTAGTTTCTGCTCGAGATATGAGCAAAAAAGAAAGGAAAATTTACCATGCGGCGACCGAAACCAATTAAACCATTTAAAACTTTGGAAGAAGAGGCGAATTTTTGGGATACACATGATATAAGTCCTCTCTTTGATAATCCAAGAGTTCCTCTATCAAAGTTACCTCTTTTGGAAAGCGAGAAGGAAGATACTCTTGTCGTTCGGATACAAACATCTATTAAAGCTGATATGAATAAAATAGCAAAAAGTAGGGGATTGTCTACTTCTACACTTGCCAGGATGTGGCTAATCGAGAAATTACAATCGTATCTTAAACGCGCTCGTGCTTCATGATCAAAGCAATCGTTTTTGATTTTTCGTCATTGTGATTGACATCACTGGTTAGGCGTGGTAATCTCGATTATAGAATCATGAGAAGGTTTATTGTTCCTGTTTTTTTATTTGCCATCACTTTCCTCTTTCCTTTTTCATCTCTTGCCCGAGAAAAAATAAACTTTAAACTTCCAGAGAAAGCAAAATTAATTTTTGATGATGTATACGATTTAGGTGAGGCGCTGGATAATGGGGTCAAAGTCAGAGGCCTGGCGATCATGCATCCTAAAAAGTTTTTTGCCAAAAAGCAGCTTCAATCTCATACGAATACGAGTAAATGCTATACATATATAGCAAGGGGAGCACGTTGGAGGACGACTGAGGACTATCTTTTGGACCCAACGAACGCTGATGCATATCCTTCCGATAGGGTGGTAAATGAGGTAGCCGCCGCCATGCAGACGTGGGAGAATCCGATAACATTTAATATTTTTGGGAATAATATTGGTACAGGGGTGGATGGGGTAGATAGTTCCTCTCCAGATAATAAAAATGAGATTTTCTTTGGTGATATAGCGGAGCCGGGAGTGATTGCGGTGACGACGGTGTGGTATACGATTTTTGCCCCAAGAAGGATTGTCGAATACGATCTAATGTTTGATGATCCTGATATAGAGTGGGGAGATGCTACAACTGAGCCAAATAAAATGGATTTTCTCAATATAGCAGTGCATGAAATTGGTCATGGGGGAGGAATGGGAGACTTGTACAAGTCCTATTGTAGTGAGCAGACGATGTATGGGTATGCAACGGAGGGAGAGACGAAAAAGAGAGATTTGGATGTGGGTGATATAAACGGCATCAAGAACCTCTATAAATAAGTCCTAATTTGCAATTATCTGATATAATATATTTTTGTTTTATTTTTATAAAAATTTTACATATGGCTACAGTTGATAGGGAAAAAGGTGGAGAAGGTATTTTCGATAACCATGGGGTTCAGGTAGCGTTTAGACCAGAATCTTTTGTAAAAGAAAACTGGGTTTTGACAGCTCTTGGTGATTCGCAAGGAAGACGCGGAGTCTATGATGGTGGCGGGATCTGGAGTATGATAGGAGTTTCAGACGGATTGACAGGTTTTGGGCAAAAATTGGTTAAAGAGATTGGAGCGACAGGATTTGGGAGAAATGTCAGCGGGCACGGGAAGCATGAAATATCAAGGAAAGCGACAGAGGCAGCTGGTGCAAAACAGGGTGTTCTTTATGAGCGGATTACTTCCAGTCCTGAATATGTGCTCATTGCTTTTACTCTTTTGGCCGGACAACGAGAGGGGCTTCGTCGATATCAGGAAGAACACGGTACACAGTTTCTAGACGTTTTGCTTGGTGATGAACGTGAAGCAGAATTTACACCTCAGGAGCGAGTTATGCAGGTTGCAACCGCGTATGATCTCTTGTCTGATGAAATGCGAGAAAATATTAATCGAAATGGTAGATTTGATGCATTTTGGCAGCGAGCAAGAACCAATTTAACTCAACCTATAGCCGTTTATCTGGAGAGTGAATTAGCTAGCGGAATGGAAAGAGTTGTGGAACCTGTACAAGAATTACCACAAGGACTTCCTGCTTGGAGGGGAAATACAGTTGTTGAAAGAGTTTTGGCTCGCGGGGTTTCTTTTTTTGCTGATACCGCTTATGAAAGAATATCTAGATATGTTGATGGTCCAACTCAATCATCTTCTTTACGCCCTGCTCCAGCTTTGTAAAAAGTAATTTTTCCCCTTTGATTTTATGCTTACTACTATAATATAATCCTTTGAGATAAACTATGGGAAGAGCACATTTTACGATAACTCCCGCAATGAAGACAGAAATGGATCTGAGAGTGGATCCTAATTTAGCTAAACTTCCTCCTCAGGTCGCTGGAGCGTTAGCAACGAGTAATGAGAGACATCACGGTGACCCTGTTGCAAGAGGAATTGTTTTTCAAGCTGGTGGAGATGGAGCATTGATGAATCATGCTCGAGAAATTGCACCTCCACCTACTCCACAAAATCCACCAGTTTAACCTTGATTCTTTTTCTTAATTAGTCTATTCTTTTCAAGCGATGTTGCCTCTGCGGAAATTTGTCATTTTTCTCTTTCTTTTTTCTGTTTTGCCGGTGACCTTGGTTTTGATTTGGGTGAAGCTAACTTTGTCTTCGATGCCTTCAGAAAAGGAAGTACAATTGGATCTATTAGTATCACCTACTTTGATTCCTACTAAAAATGAAGTAAAACAGATACCACTGACAATATTTGCACCTGTCAATGGCGCGACTGTGTTTGAGCCCATTGTGACTGTGAAAGGAAGGACTGCGGTGGGGGTTGAAGTCTATGTTAATGCGGCGTCAAGTAGCGCGGATTTGGAGGGAAATTTTGCCGTCAATGTGCCGCTTGCCGCCGGAAAAAACCCGATAACGGTGCTGGTGAGAGATAGCAGTGGCAAATATGAGCAGATGGAAATAGAGGTGAGGTATGAGCTTGACAAACATTAGTTTATATATTATCCTGTACATATATGTACAGGATAAATATACTCCTAAAGCAAAAAAGAAAACTTTTCCATACACGTGACCTGGCCCTTCTGTGGGGGAATCCCGCGCCTAATACACTCTATACTACTATAAAGCGCTATGTGCAGAAGGGGATACTGATTTCTGTTCATAAAGGATTTTATTCTGTCATGCCTCTTTCTAAGATTGATCCCGTAGCCTTAGGAATTTCGTATATTCACACTTATGCTTATTTGAGCCTTGAATCAATTCTTATAAAAGAGGGGATAATGTTTCAGGCGGGCGAGAATATCACGCTTGTTTCTAATGTATCGAAAAAATTTAGTGTAGGGTCAAATAAATATTTGGTGCGCAGGATGAAAGATGAATTTCTTTATAATACTTCGGGGATAATCGGCAACTATATTAGAAAAGCAACACCGGAAAGGGCTGTAGCTGATATGCTTTATTTTAATCCGTCGTTTCATTTTGATAATCCAAAAGCTATTGATTGGCAGAAGGTGAAACAAATTCAAAAGGAGGTGGGATATAGATGATACTGCCAAGAAGAGAAGATGCCCTTCATAAGGCGCAGCTTTATAGAGTTTTGATGTCCTTTTTGGATAATCCGGTAATTGCTAAGTTTCTGGCGTTTAAAGGAGGGACTTGTGCTGGGATGCTGGGGTGGCTTGATCGCTTTTCTGTGGATCTGGATTTTGATCTTTTGGAGAAGAAGGAGAAAAAAGAGATACATTATGAGATGAAAAGGGTATTTTTAGACATTGATTTGACTATTGTTTCTCAGGCAAAAAAAACTCTTTTTTTTGTGGTGCAATATAAAGCAAGAGAAGGCCTACGTAATAGTATAAAGATAGGCATCATGGAAGAGAGAATCAAAGCAAACAAATATGATAAATATTTTTTACCGGAAATCGATCGCTATGCCATTTGCCAGACGCGGGAGACAATGGTAGGAAATAAATTGGTTGCGCTTATGGATAGATATAACAAGCATAAAACCATTGCGGGGAGGGATTTATATGATAACCATTATTTTCTTTCGCAGGGATATGGGTATAGTAAGGAAGTGATAGAGGAGAGGACTGGAATGAAGGCTATATCTTATCTAAAAAAACTTTCTGACTTTATAGATAAAAGAATTACGGAGAAAATAATCACTGAGGATCTAAGTTTCCTTTTGCCTCCTAAAACTTTTCAGGCAATACAAAAGACTTTAAAAAGGGAGACTATCGTTTTGCTGGAGGATGAGATAAGGAGGGGGGGTAATCAGTTTATTGCTTAAGTGAAGGAAATAATAATGCTTCTCTTGCCGTCTGAATATGAAATAAAAGTTCATCGAGAAGATGATTCTTGGTCCATATTTTGGTTTTGGCGTCAAGCAATTCACCTATTCCATCGAGGATATGATTAGTGTCTACTTGTGTTTTTACTAAATGATGGAGGTCTCGTAAAAAGTCAGTGACACTACTTTTTGTGCGCAATCTAATAATATCTTCATTAATTTTAAAATTTTTTTCGAACATAAAGTTTGCGTCAAACAAGTCTCTGTTTTGTCTGCGTTCTTTTATTGCGCATAATTTATGAGCAAAAAGACAGGATCTTTCGAGAGTCCTTATTGACAGTCCGTAGAACTGTTTAATTTCGTAAAGATCGGGAAACAGGCGCTTATTGATTTCTATTTTTATTTGCTCTCTACCTTTTTCAAAACTGCCTCTCCAAAAAAAAGTATTCCTTTTATTATATGATTCGTTTACTATAAGGAATCTATGGATTATAGTGTCTAATTTTTTTAGCGGAAATGATTTGACTTTGGCTTCTGGAATTAGATTGAAATCGAGGTCTACAGAGAATCGATTTAAGCCATAGAATAGATACAGACAAGTTCCATCTTTAAAGGCAAGACGAGACGATATGTCTTGTTCGATAAGTATAGCCCTAAGGATTCTTTTGAGATATAGTTCGTGCCGTGGCCGATCAAGCATAAAATTTTATTTTTTTATTGATTGGATAATTTTCATCACTTTCTCTTCTAGTTTTTTATTTTGGTAAATTTGGGATATCTTTTCAAGTTTAATTGGATCGATGAAATCGACTTTATCGAAGTTTAAAGATGGAATCAGATACAGACTGTCACAAATGGCTCGTTCGGCAGAGGCGAGACGAAAAGTTGTATTGTCAGTTATTCCGAGAGAGTTATAAAAAATAATTTCTTTTAGCTTGTGATATTCGAACTTTTGTTTTACAGCCTTGATTTGTTTACTGACTAGGGCCATGGCATGAATTGTATCGTAATATTGAGATATAATTCCATGGGCTGCGAGGGCGGTATAAAATGAAATATACGAGGGGACTATTAGTTTTTGACAAAGCTCGAAAGAAGTATGTTCACCGGTTGTGTAAACACCTTTATGAAGACGAATGAGTTTACCTGTACGCAGGTAATAGCGAATATTATTCCAGAGTGTTTTTTTATTTCCTAGATTCCAATATAGAGCAAGATCCTGGGTAGTAAAGACATGCTGATTACTAGTAAGCAGTGTTTCCATTTTTGTCATCATATATAGTAAAAAATTTACTCTATCTAATGACAAATGTCAAGGACTAAGTCGGCTACTTGAAGATTTGATAGAATAACGTTGTGTGGTTTCATCAAGATGATATAGGAGTTTTGATTGATCTTGTAAATAAGAGCTTTTGGGAGACACTGTGGATTTCCCAGGGGGAGCATTTTAGTCCACTTTATAATATAGTCTGGGCGATACAATGGCGACTTTTTCATCTTAATTATTTTCCATACGTTTTATTTCCACTTTTTGTTCATTTACTGAATATTATTTTATTGGTAAAGATTGTGAGGTTATTTAGCTTCGCAAGGCCTCGCCTTGCGAAGCTGGGAGAGGTTGTGGCGGTGTTGCTTTTTACGGCGAGTGTGACGTATACGGAGCCTCTTTTATGGTTTACGGTGCAAGGGATCTCACTCGCGACACTTTTGGTTGGGCTAGCGTTTTATTTTTGGCTAAAAAATAAATTCTGGTGGTCGATACTTTTTTCATTTCTTTCGGGGTTTGCGTTTGGGTTGGGGATTGGGGTGGGGGTGATTTTTGGGATATTGACCATAACTCAAATCTCAAAACTCAAATCTCAAAACCAAAACTTAAATCTTAAAACTATAATTTTTTTGTACTTTTTAACGGGGATTATTTCCTATCTTGTAGGGCCTGCGTTTTTGGGAGAAAGGCTGGGGGGCAGAATAATTGAGTGGAGAGGAGTGGCTGACATACTGGAATATGCCGGATTTATATTGGTTGGGATTTCTAGGGGGGTAGTAGGGAGGCTATTTTTGCCAGGGTTTGAGCCGCCGAATGAGGATATACTCGGGACGGTATTGAGTTTCATACCATTTATACTGATTGTGGGATTATTTATCAAAATGGCTTACCCGAAATTTTTAGGTGCTCGACTGCCGCTGAGGTGCGGGTTCGCCGCTGCGCGCCTAAAAATTTGGGCTCGCCCTTTTGATTTACTACTCTTCACTTCAATATTTGTAATTTATCCCTATGTATGGGCGGGTTTTTTACGATATCAGTTTGGGTTAAAGCAGGCATTGGCGGAGAGGTACGCGTATCCGGCATTGTTTTTCTTTGTAATTTTGGTGGCATTAATAGTCAATTATTTAGTGAAAGAAAAGATAATTCGATCACAAAAAGTGTTCATAGTAGGAGCGATGGTGATTTTTATATTGCAGCTTTACTTCTTCCATCAAAAGGCAAAAATATGGGAGGAAAGGCCACTGAGGACTAAAAAATATTTTGAGGTGTTGGAAGAAAAAGTAAAAAGAGGGCGGAGGATAAAAGATGAACCTCTGCCCAAATTTATAAATCAGGAATTTTATTCAACTTATGATTTGATGCCGATTTTTGGAAAGAAGTGAAGATAATTTTCTGTCTTTGGATTTGAGTTGTGGGTGTATGATTGAGTTATGCAGAGTAAAATTATCACTACGCTGAAAAGTGTTGAAAAAAGAGAAAAAGTTACAATCTTGTATGCTGTCGAGTCTGGTAGTCGTGGATGGGGATTTTCTTCAAAAGACAGCGATTATGACGTAAGATTTATTTATATACATCCTTTGGACTGGTATCTGTCTATCGAAAGAGAACGGGAGGTTATAGAATATCCGAATTCTAATAGTTTGGATATTGCCGGTTGGGATTTGAAAAAGGCATTGGTTTTATTTAGTAAATCAAATCCTCCGCTTTATGAATGGCTTAATTCTCCAATAATTTATATTGAACGTGGTGTTCTTGCTCAGAGCTTACGGAGTTTAATACAAACGTTTTATTCTTCAGAGTCTTCGTTGTATCACTATTTCCATATGGCAAAGGGAAATTATAGAGACTATTTGAAAGGAGGAAAGGTACGCGTGAAGAAGTATTTTTATGTTATACGACCAATACTTGCGTGCATGTGGATTGAAAAGAAAAAAACTGTGCCGCCAATGGGATTTGAAAATCTCCTGCGTGCACAAAAACTTGATGAAAGGATTTTAGATGAGGTAGAAAACTTGCTAATGAGAAAAAGAGCTGGTGAAGAACTGGGTATGGAAGATAGAATTGAAATAATAAATGAGTTTTTAGATGAGAAGATAAGATACTTCGAAGAGTTTATAAAGACAAAGAATTTTGCTCAGAAATTTCTGGATCCGAAAAGGAATGAGGTGCTGAATAATCTTTTCCGGGATATAGTAAAAACTAACTGGAGTTCCTAATCTATTGCTTATCAAATTTCTTTTGGAGATTATGATCTTTATTTCTTAATTTTTTGTCAATCGCATCCTTTGGCTTGGCGGAAGCGTAGAAGAAAGATTATTTGC
>CAZJBV010000013.1:0-28543 GCA_964544585.1 uncultured Gammaproteobacteria bacterium
CGTACGGGCCATTTTTGGTCAGGGTCAGTTCTGTTTCAAGGCCAGGGCAGTCGGCGCAGGGGAGGGTGCCTTTGAAGGGGCCGTATGTTAGAGATGAATTGGTTGTAGGTTGTAGGTTGTAGGTTGTAGGTTCAGACCGGGGTACGGTAGAAAACAAATTTTTGTTTTGGAGGAGATAATAGGCGGCGCCGAGGAGGACGATGAGGATTGCACCCGGGACGAGGTATTTTTGCACTGCCTAACTATAGTATATAATGAAGTCACTTAAGTCAATTATGATTTATTTAGGCGCAGACCATGGAGGGTATCAGTTAAAAGAGAAGATAAAGAAGTGGCTATTGGAGTGGGGGTATGAGTTTGAGGATTGTGGAAATGAAAAGATGGAGCCGGAGGATGATTATCCGGAGTTTGCGTTTAAAGTAGCGGAAAGCGTTAAGCGTAAAGCGGGAAGTAGGGGGATACTAGCTTGCAGGAGTGCGGCGGGGATGGTCGTGGCGGCAAATAAAGTTCGTGGGATACGGGCTGTTGCGGTATTTGATGAGGAAAGCGCCAGACACTCGCGTAAGAATAATGATGCGAATATTGTGGCGTTGTCTGGAGAATGGCTGTCAGATGAGAAAGCAAAAGAAGTGTTGAAAATTTGGTTGACAACTGAATTTTCGGGGGAAGAGAGGCATGTGAGGAGGATAAAAGCGATAGAAAAATACGAAGCCTAAATCAAACTTCTCTTGACAATATTAAGACTATATGATGTAATTGATTACATCATGAATATCCACGACCTTGATACCATCCGTAAAGATACGAAATATCCCAAAAGAACACAGATTTCTTTGTCTGTCTCGCTGTATTATCTTGTTAAGTATATGGCGCGAAAGCGAGATATTTCACTGTCTCAAGTAATTAGAGAGGGTCTTTTTGCCTATTTTTCTGGCGAAGAAAAGAGGCGGGTACATGCGAAGGAAACTTTGCGAAGTCTTGCGAATGCACCCTGGACGGAATTGAAAAATGAAAAGAGCGGATGGGCGAGTGTGCGAAATCCCCGTCAACTTATACGATACTGGCGAGCAAAAGACTAATTTTTCGGTATTCATGCTAATACTTCCTGATACCAACATCTTTATTGCCTATTTTTTGCGACAAGAACCAGCGGCCTCACTTATAAAAGAAGCAATTCTTGAGCGGGAGATACGGTTTTCTGTTGTAAGTGTGGCTGAGTTTATGGTAAAGGCATCGAGTAGGGAATCTTCTGTTATGAATAAGCTACTTGATGAATTTGGAATGATCGCGATTGATCGCGAAATTGTGAATCAAGCAGTTTTGTACAGGAAATATATAGAAAAGAAAATAAAAAAGGTATATTTGCTGGATTGTTTTCTGGCCGCATCGGCTAAAATCACGGGGGCGACGCTGATAACTTATGATGTAGACGATTATCCATTTACTGATATTTCTGTAAAAACTCCGGGAAAAACTTTGTAGGCCGAAATAGAGAAAGTTCTCAAAATATCGCTGGAAACTGAATTTACGGGGGAAGAGAGGCATGTGAGACGATTGAAACAAATAGAAGAATATGAATCCAGCTAATATTTAACTAGAGTTCTTCAAACAAGAAACGGTAATACGGAGGAAAAGAAATCTTTGTATTGTTTATTTTTTCTTCGCTATCTTTCCCCAGATGAACAATATAGCCATTTTTTGGATGATATTTTGATATGAAACTGTGGAAAGATCTGGTTACTTCAGGTTTTTTTAGGTTCTTATATTTAACTTCTATTGGGGTCACTTCTGGAAATTTATCGATGACAAAATCGACTTCGGCTTTATCTGTGGTTCGCCAGTAATGAATTTGGGTCGCTGAGTTTTGAATTTTCTCCTTTAGGAGATGAAAAATGAAATTTTGGAATAAAAAGCTCCCCTCACTGCCTGGCGGGGTCATTCCGAAAAGGCCAAGCGAATAATTTCGCATACCTAAATCAGAGAAATAAAAAACGGGCGCTTTTGTTATTTCTTTACGAATATTTTTAAAAAAAGGGGTAACTTTAGCGATCAAAAATGTTTTTTGCATATAATAGAGATAGTCATTGACAGTGGCAGTTGAGATGCCGAGCGTGTTTGATAGCTCGGAGATATTCACAAGATTTCCTATTTGCGATGCCATCAGGCGGACCAAAGCGGTGAAGCGTTCAGTTTTTTGTACTCCCAGAAGATAGACAATGTCACGTTCTAAATAGCTTTGGTACAGCTCGGCAATGATTTGGCGTTTTTCTTGGAGAGTATTTTCCAGAACAACCCGTGGGTATCCACCAAAATGAAGATACTCCTCTAGAAACCTTTGCGTTTTATTCGGGTCTATTTCAAAAAACTTTGAAAGATTAGCTTCATATTTATAATTAGTTTTATAATTTACAAACTCAATAAAATTGATTGTTGAAAGCTCAAACATGACTTTTCTGCCAGATAAAGACTCGTGTATCTTTTCTTTCAGTTCTACTGAGCCTGATCCTGAGACTATTAGTTTATAGGGAAGATCCATGTCATATAAACCTTTCAGGAAAAGTCCCGCATCAGCTTTTCGTTGAATTTCATCGATAAACACATATCCGCCAGATTCCCCTATTTCCAGAGAAATTTTGTGCAGCAGTCTATTTTGGGAAGAAAAAAACTGCGCATCTTCCTCAATATCAAGATTTAAATATATTGTTTTTTCTCTCCGGGTTTCCAGATATTTTTTAAGAAGCATCATCAGTGTCGTCTTTCCAGCCTGACGTGGACCGACGATGAAGCTTATTTCTTTCTTATTCAGATGACTTTTTAGTTCCGCAAAGAGTTGCCTTTTTATCATAATTATTATATTTTAACCCAATAAATCATAAAGTCAAGTTGCTAATTTATCGGGTTGGTGGGGAAGAGAGGCATGTGAGGAGAATAAGGAAGATAGGGGAGTATGAAAAGGACTGTTAGAGAAAATTAGTCTTGGTGATGGTGAGAACTTTGGCTTTCTGATAGCGATTTTTAAAGGCAATATTTTCCCTTTTAGGAGAATATTTTATCTCTATTCCCCAGAGTTTATCATTTTTAGATAAGACAAGATCAATTTCTGATCCTTGTTTGGTACGCCAGAAATTCATTTTATAGCCGAAGTTTCCATACAGGTTGGCTTTGAGGATTTCACTGATGACAAAATTTTCAAATAATGAACCTGTGTCAGCGCGTGAACCGACTGGCTGGAAAAGATCAATTAAGGAATTTCGGAGGCCGGTATCGTAGAAATATATTTTAGGCATTTTGGAAATCTCAAGACGAGGATTTTGAGAAAAGGGATAGAGGGGAAAGATAATAAAGCTAGTTTCAAATAAATATATATATTTTTTGACTGTTTTGACGTCTATTGACAAACGGTTTGCCAATTCACTAAAGTTGACCAGCGAGCCAATCTGGAGGGCTAATAGTTTTAAGAGATTTGCTGCCGCGGGCCGGTTTTCTATAAGAGAAAGATCAAGAAGGTCTTTGAAAATAACACTATCGGCAAGATTTTTGAGGTATGCTTCTTTGTCCTGATGAGACATTATGGCCGGATAGAGTCCATAGATTAATGAGTGGTCTATAACTGCCGAGATGTCAAACGGATATATTTTTTTTAGAGGTATTTGATGGTCAAGAAAAGGAAGTACAGGAAAAGAAAGTTTGGGGATGATTTCTTTCTGAATAAGATATTCACTGAGTGTAAGAGGGAAAAGATGATAGTCAATTTTTCTTCCCGCCAGACTCTCTGTTGCCTTATTTTTGATGTTTAAGGCAGATGATCCCGTAAGAATAATTTTAAGATGTGGGATTTGATCGAAGATTATTTTGGCGGTGCGCCCGGGGTCTGGTAGCTGGTGGATTTCGTCCAGAATAACAATTTCACTATTTGTGTGGATTAGCTGGCGGTAGGAAGAGATATCGTGACGGGCGAGAATAAGGCGGACAGATTCGTTGTCTGCTGTAATATATTGGGCTTTGGGAAAGAGCCTTTTAAGAATGGTGGTTTTTCCTACCTGTCTTGCTCCGAGAAGAATGATAGCTTCGCGGAAAGTTTGAATGTGTTTTTTGAGGATAGAGTCAAGATGCCTAATCATTTATTACTATAATAAATAATACTATTTAGTGTGTCAATCCCTGATTAGTATAGACTAAAACGTGAAGAGGCGAAAGAGGTATTGAAAATTTAGCTTTACTACTGAATTTTCGGGTTCAGTGCGGCATGTGAGGAGGAAAAGGAAGATAGACCAGTATGAGAATAAATAAGAAGTCAGACAATGAAGTCGATGTAATTTTCTTGTCCTATGAGTTTTACTTTTTTACCGTATTCTTTCATAAAGGAGTATGCGCCTCGACTGAGTTTGCCTTGCCCGTATTTTAATTCGAATGCTTCGATCTCGGAGGCATCGATCCGTTTCTCCAATAGATCAACTTCGGCTCCTCCATATTTCCTCCAGAAGTAATACTGGGCCGAATTTCCCATATTTGAAATGTGTTTCTTGCGCTCAAGAAGGATAAAATTCTCCCATAATACTCCTATATCTTTTCTTAGGTATGGAGGGTTGAAGTCTCCGATCAGAGCATTTCTTAAGCCCAAATCGAGAAAGTATGCTTTATAGCTTCTGCCTATCTCGCGTCTCGGGTTTTTTGAATAAGGATAGAGGCGAGTGATAACAAATGCTTTTTCTAAAATATCAAGGTAGGAAACGACTGTTTTCCTGTCTATCTTTAATCGTCCTGATAATTCGTTTTCATTTATTTCTGATCCAATTTGGTAGGCTAGGGCTGTGGTGAGATTTCGTATCGCATCGGAGTAACGTACTTTTTGAAATTCAAGAATATCCCGGAAAAGATAGCTCTCGGTAATTTTAGTAAGGAGAGTGATTTTATTTTTCCTTTGGGCAAGAAGGTATACTTCCGGATAAGATCCAAATGTCAGAAGATCCGGTAAGAGTGCGGCGGCTATATTTTTTTGTAATTTAGTTGGCTTTCCTTGGAGTAGTTCCTGAAGTGAAAATGGATATAACATGAAGTCTAAAAACCTGCCAGTCAAGGGATCGGAAAGTCTGTTTTTTAGCTCAAAACTTGATGAGCCTGTGGCAATGAGCCGAACGTTGGGAATATGATCATGAATAATTTTCAATGTTAGTCCTGGATTGTCGAGCTTTTGGGCCTCATCGATGGCAAGGTAGTCATATCCCCGAGCTAGATTATTTAGTCGGGTAAAAGAGGAAGTATTTATGCTGTCACGGTGTTCAGAAATATCGCAATTAAGATAGAGAACAGTTTTCCCAGCTTTTTTAAGTTTAGACTCAATTGAATTGAGAAGAGTGGTCTTCCCCACTTGCCGTGGACCTAAGATAATGACAATTTTCCTTTGCTTTCTGAGATGCTCCATTACAATGGGTTCTATCAATCTTGGGATCATGTTCCTATTATAAGTGTTAATAATGGGAATTGTCAAGAGGTGAAGAATCCTCTAGAGTAGTATTATGAAGATCGGTTATCCATTTCGGAGTAATTATAGAGTGAGTTTGGGATTTGGGGTGGTGCCGGGGAGCGAGGAGATAAGGAAGAAATATAAAGAGTGGGGGATAAAAGGGCATAATGGGGTGGATTTTTCTATGCCGGAGGGGACGGAGGTTTTGGCTGTGGGAGTAGGGAAAGTGGTGCAAAGCGGGATTTATTCAGCTGGCGGAGGGGATTATGGAATATCTATCAGGATCATGCACCGGTGGGGGGAGAGCTTTTATGCGCATTTGTTGAAAACATTGGTACGTGTCGGGGAGACAATAAAAACGGGACAGGTGATAGGGCTATCAGGAAATACGGGGATGACATTTGGAGCACATCTTCATTTTGGCATAAGACCTAAAAAGCCAAATTTAAATAATGGATATCGTGGTTATGTGGATCCGGGGAGATATTGGGAAAATACCGAGGTGTCTAGCTAGTACACCTCCGGGGTGTGGGTGTATGGTGTATTAGGGTGCTTAAGTAAAATGAAAAAAATAATAATTTTGGCGGTTATTCCTTTGATAGTCTTTTTTCCATCTCTTTTTTTTGGATATACGAAGCTGGATGATACGGTCCTTATTAAAGAGAATATAGAAAATCTCTCAAAAATTGAAAATATTCCTTCTTTTTTTCAAAAGCCTTATTTAGATTATTATTACCGGCCAATTGTTACTCTATCTTTTTCATTAAATGCACTTATCTTTGGACAAGATCTTTTTGGTTATCATCTAACGAATATTTTTCTACATATAATCAATGTTCTTTTAATCTATAAACTTTTGCAAAAACTAAATTTTTCATTCTCCGCGGCTTTTTTTGGGGCACTGGTTTTTAGTTTATTTCCTACGGTAGTTCCAGCTGTTGTTTGGGTACCGGGGAGGAATGATCTTTTATTGATGACATTTTTTCTAATTTCTTTTTTGTGTCTATCTACGAGACTTTTTATCTTTTCGCCTATTTTTTTCTTGTTGGCACTTCTGACCAAGGAGACGGCGATAATTTTTGTTTTAGTTTTTGGCCTTTATTACGTTTTATTTGAAAAAAGAAGGCAATGGATGCATCTTTTTGTCTTTGCTGGGTATGGTTTGATAGTCATCACTTACTGGTTGTTTGTGATGCGAGTTTTGGGAAATGTCAGATTGCCAATTCTTTCTTATGTAGTGCAATTTTTTAGAAATCTGACATTTTATATACCGTTTATCGGAGAGCTTTTTTTCCCTTACAGGCTATCCTTTCTCAAACATATAGATGATGCAAATATCTGGGTGGGGGGAGCGGCCATAATTTTTTTCTTAGTTTTTGTTGCCATTTTCAGGATGAAAAATATGCGCGTTTTTATACTGGGGTTTTCTATCGTAATCTTAAGTTTCCTACCAGTTTTGGCTTATTTGACTTCTCAGGAAGGGTATGATGTGTACTTTGTAGCCAATAGATATTATGTGCCTTTTTTAGGGATAATTTTAATTTTGTGGTCAACGAGATTTTGGGAGAAAATACCGCAAAAATTAAAAAAAATAAAGGTGGTTTCAATTATTATGATGTTGATTTTAGGAATTATTTCTACGGGTGTAAGTTTTCGATATAGAGATGTGCTTTCTTTTTGGAATAATGAGGTAAAGGCGTCGCCAAATTCTTTTCGGGCAAATTACAAATATGGTTTGATGCTTTATGAAAAAAAGAGATACGGAGAGGCTCTTTCATATTTTTTGAGAGCTGAGGAGATAAGTCCTGAGGATGCGAAGCTTCCTTCATTTATTGGGTCAACATATTTTCATCTGGGTCTTAATGAAAAGGCACTTTATTATCTGGAGCGGGCACTTTTATTTGAACCAAAAGATGCGGATTTACAGTTTGAAGTTGGTCTCCTGTATTATAAAGAAGGAAAAATTACACCTGCAAAATTTCATTTTTTGCAAAGCTTACTTTTTAATCCCAACAAAAAACTGGTGAATTATAATTTGGGTGTTTTGGCCTTGAAACTGGGGCAGAAAGGGGAAGCGAGGACTTATTTTGAGAGAGAGCTTTTGGTAAATCCTGGGCATCGGGAGTCGATGGAGGCTCTTTATAGAATAGAATAATGAAAAGCCAAGACTTAGGAGATTTTGTTTTGAGAGATTGAGAGATCTTGTTAATTATTCGAGAACGAGATCGGAGATTATTTCATTTGTTTTTTCGACTTTCTCACCTTCGACAAAATTTTCATAGGAGTTGATTCCTCTAGGGGAGAAATTTCCAAGAATTTCTTCTGATTTTAACCATTCTGTATTCTTTTTATATAGATAATTTGGGTAAGAGGAATATGAGTAGCTTCGCAAGGCCTCGCCTTGGAGAATAGATGAGGGGTTTTTGTGGATGTATCGTGAGAGGTGGAGAAGCTGGTCGCCTGATTCTACCAGTACTGCTTTGTATACTCCTTGGAAGAGAGTACCTACCCGATTATATTTTCGATTGAAATACATGGAGTATCTGGTGCAAAGGGAGTTCATGAAACGGTCGATAGTATCTGCTTTATCCTGTTTTACTAGCATATGAAAATGATTTGGCATAAGGCAGAAAGCTATAAGACTGAGCGAGTCTGAAAAGTTGTTGAGATGTAAAAGCTTCACGGCTTTGTCTTTATCTTTCCAGTGAGTCTTTGGATCGGCAATAATATTGTGTAAACCTTTTTCGTCTTTGGGAAGAAGGTATGTCTTAAGATAGGAAAGAAAGACAGAATAATCGAGCTTATAAAGAAATATTTTCCTTTTTTCAACGCCACGATTGTAAAGATGATAGTAGGAGTTTTCGACAAAATTTTTACGTGTGTTTTTAGCAGGCATATTTTATATAATAAATGATTTGACTTAGCTTCGCAAGGCCTCGCCTTGGAGACTTTTGGAGGCTTACATTCTAGTGTAAATGCTGGTGATATTGTCCTTATAGATTTTTTTCCATTTTGAATTTTGATTTGAGAGGTAATAAAGTTCGTTTGCCAGTAAACTATTGGTGGGGATAAAGTAAGTATCATAGGGACCGACATCTATTTGTTCACGTTTTTGAAAAAGGGTGGTGATAAACTTTCTGAAGGGACTATAGCCAGCTTTATCTTCCCAAAGGGGCATGCGTCCATCAAAAGTTGGTTTAATTTTGGGATAATTCCAGATTAAGTACCCTCCATAATTGTAGTGAGAAAATAGTTTTCCGATTTTTGGCATACTATTGAGAACGTCTGACGCAAGAGGAGAGCAGTGAACATGCATGCAGTATACACTCCAATTCATGCGGGTTAAAACTCTATTTGGCAGCTCAGCAATTGAGATATAAGTTAGAGAAAGAAGTACTAGAAAAAGTCCAATTCCAAGACTCAGGATTTTATTTTTCGGTTCTAGATTTTTTATGGTGGCGGCAATAAGAGGAATTGTGGCTACATACATAGGGTACATGAAGCGTTTTGAAGAGAAGGAAAGGGCATATAAAATGGCGCCAACTATAATATAGGGTAGGTACTGGCGAAATGATCTTTTTTTAATTATTAGCGTTAGGCTTATAATGAGGAATATTCCCCAAGAGCCGAATTTCCAAAAGTTTGGAGTACCTACGACTAGATCTTCGAATTCGTTGACGTATTGAAGTGCTGGTTGAGCAATGTGAGCCAGGGAATCTTGATAGATAAATAGACCGTAGGGATTGGGTAGGGTTGCTAGAATGGAAAAAAAGAGAGAAAATGATAAAAAAAACAGATGCCTTTTTATATCTTTTTTTATATTTTGAAGGAGAAATATTGTTGTCCAGAGAGCAAAAATGCCAAGACCGAGGATAAA
Organism: uncultured Gammaproteobacteria bacterium; assembly: GCA_964544585.1. GTDB lineage: Bacteria > Patescibacteriota > Microgenomatia > 2-02-FULL-39-11 > 2-02-FULL-39-11 > CAZJBV01. The sequence goes on from CAZJBV010000013.1 coordinate 9,342, forward strand.
TTGAGCGTGAAGATTGGCCCAGATAAAGAAGAAGGCAGGGAGAATAAAGATTAGTTTTTTTTGGCCTTTTTGATAGTGCCATAAAATGGAATAAAGAAGAGCAATAAAAAGGAGGCTGACTACCTGACCACGGAATGATTGGGAATAGACAGTATGTAAAACTATCAAAAGGATGGGAAATAGGATGGATTTGGCAAAAAGTGAGAGGTTTAAGTATCTTGAAAAGGTATAAAAAAGCAGTACAATTGTAAAGGATCCCAAAATACTGAGTCCCACAAAGCCAGTTTTAGTAAAAACTATATATTTTAGAACGTCTAAGCCCCAAGAGCTATTAAACCATTTGTATCCGGGTAATTCGGATGAGTAAGTATTGGTGTAGGGGAAGATATGGTTTTCGATGATATCAAGGCCTACGCGAAGATGCCAGCCTAAATCAAAGTCCCATGGATGATAGAGGCTTGCCAGAAAAACTAGAAGGTAGGGGAGAAAACGGGAGATAAAAGATAAAAGATAAAAGATAAAATCATGCTTCATTTTATATTAATTAGCTTCGCAAGGCCTCGCCTTGGAGGCTAGTCCATTCTAGTATATATACTGGCGCGGTAGTCGCGGAAGATGCGTTTCCATTTTTTGCTTCTTTGGGAGAGTGATTCGAGTTCTCTGACCAATAACAGTTGATTTGGGATAAAGTAGGTATCGTATGGCAAGGAATCGATTTGGTGTTGGGTAAGCATATTTGAACTGGCAGCAAATCGGACGGGATTGTGGCCTGTTTTTGGATCCTCCCAGAATGACATCCTGCCATCTACATTTGGTTTTATTTGGGGATAGTTCCATATAAGCCAGCCGCCCCAGGGATTGTAATTGTAGAGTTTGCCGACACCTTGCCTGCCGGCAGGCCCGCCTGCCGGACGGGCAGGCAGGTTTTTCATTTTGAGAAGAACCTCTGCTCCAGCAGGCGAACAACGGACGAAAACACAGTATCCATTCCAGGAAATGTCATGAAGATTTCTTTTGGGAAGCTCAAAAAGTGAAATATAGATAAAACTTATAAGAAAGAAGAAATAAGAAAAAATTTTTAAATAACGATTTTTGTTGATACTAAAGTGGAGAAGGAAATATGTGGCAATGGGAATAGATAAAAGGTACATAGACCAAGCGTAACGTTTCATGGTAAGGGAGAGATAAAAAAGAATTGCGGAGATGACTATAAGGGGGAAATATTTGTTTAGGTGTCTATTTTTTAGGATGAGGAGGGTATTTATTAAAAGGAAGATGCCCCAAATAAGGAGATTCCACCAAAGTTTGGAAAATATTTCTGGGGGAGTGAATTCGATGGTTTGGAAAATTTGAGGGTTGGTTGTGTTTATTAAAGCATATTTATAAATATCCATACCATAGGGGTTTGCGAGGGTAACAATTAGAGAGAAAACGAAAGTGAGGAGGAGTGGAAGAGCGACTGATTTTAAATTTCTTTTGAAATTGATAAGAATATATACCATAGACCAAATGGCAAAAATTATAAGGCCCAAAACAAATTGGGCGTGGAGATTGGCCCAGAGGAGAAAAATAGGAATGAGTAGGAAGATGACTTTTTTTCTACCATTTTGAAAGGAGAATAACAATGTAATGAGAATTGCTAAAAAAAGCAAACTGACTATTTGACCTTTGAATGACTGGACAAAGATGGAATTTTCAAACCACAGAAAAATCGGGAAGACGAGGCATTGCTTTTGGAAATCAAGTTGGCAATATTTGGAAATAAAAAAGAAGATGAGAACACCAAGTATTGCTCCAAAGATAGCAATGCCCGGCATGCCAAAGTATTTGTAGACAATATAGCGGGGGACGTCCAGAAGAGGTGAACTATTGAACCACTGGTATCCGGGCAGCTCCCAGGAGTATGTATTGGTATAGGGATAGCCCGTCTCGATCGTGTCTCGTCCTACGCGCAGGTGCCAGCCGAGGTCGTAATCCCAGGGGTGGTAAAGGGTGGCGAGGAAGATGAAAAGATAAAGGATAAAAGTGAGGAGTGTTTTTAGCATAGTATTATTTCAGTGTAAAAAGTACGGCTGATTTTCCCTCGTAGACAATATTTTCCTTTTTGAGTGGGGTGAGTGATGGTAAAAGCGCTCTTGGAACGAGGAGAAAACCAGACGGAGGAAGGTCATTTAAAGTTCTTAATTTATAGAGATCGGCTTTTTGGGAGTAGTAGATAAGAGTAGGATAAAATTGCCAACGGTAAAGGTATAGTTTGCATTTAGCTTCGCAAGGCGAGGCCTTGGAGACTTTTAGACCGATTTGTTTTTCTTCTTCGGCGATTTGGTAGCGGCTCAATTTTTCAACCGGCTGGAAAAAAATATTGCGATCTTTGGGTGAGAAAATTTTTGATCCTGTATTTATAAGGCCGATAGTAACTAAGATTGTCAGGGTAGTGTAAGTGGCGATTTTACTCTTTTTTATTAAGGAGGAGAAGAAAGAAGCTAAAAATAAGGCAATGAAGGGAAGGCTGGGAACAAAATAATAGATAAGGCGGTTTTTGGGAAAAAGAAAAATGGTAAATAAAAAAGTGGAAATGAGAAGAGAGGTTGTTTGAAACTTTGTTTTTTTTGAGAAAATATAAAATAAAGATGCCAAAATAAAAACGAAAAACCAGGGTTGGGTGGTGAGGCTAAATTGGAAGAGTTGATATAGAATGGAGGGGTTTTGACCTAGTGAAATTTCGCCTGCCAATCGATTCCCCACATTAAAAAAATATCTAGTCCAAAATATATTTCCGTACTCTACAAATTGGGTAAGATGCCAGGGGACGATAAGAATAAAGGCAAAAACGAGGCTAGTCCAAAAGAGCGATTTTTTCGCCCAGGCAAAATCTTTGTAGACGAAGGAGTGAATGAGAATAATGGGGAAAATCAGGAGGCCTATGACGCTTTTAAAGAGGACTCCGGAGGCAACGGCTCCTGCAAAAATAATCAACCATGCTTTTTTTTCTTTTGCACGAAGAAAGGCAAAGTAGGAAAAAAGGATCGAGGTCGAAACGGGAACGTCGAGGCGAAGCTGGCGTCCGGTGAATATGAACAGTGCTGTGGAAAGAAGGATAAGGGATGAAATTAGAGCTGTTTTGCTTCGCAAGGCCTCGCCTTGGAGAGTGAGAGATATTTTGTATATGAGTACGATTGAAAAAATGGTGAGAAGGGCAGAGGGTAGGCGGAGGGAAAATTCGGATTCACCGATGAGGGAGGCGGGGAGGTAGGCTAGCCAGAAGTAGAGCGGAGGCTTATCGATCCAGGGTTCATTTAGAAATGTAAAATTTATGAAGTCTCCTCGACTGAGACTTTCGTGGAAGACACGAGCGTATATTGCCTCGTCAAAATCCTGAAAGGCCCATACGCCTAGATTGTAAAAACTAAGGAAGATCGCTGATAGAAAGACAAAGGTGAGCAAACCTTTATGCATAGAAATTTTCTGCGGTGATGATCATGGTTTTGGCCTGTCTATATTTATTTTTAAAGGAGCGGGAAAGAAGTCCTTTGTGATATTTTATCTCGATGCCGGTCAAATGACCTTTTTTTGATAGAATAAGATCGATTTCTGAGCCTTGTTTGTTTCTCCAATAGTTGAGGTGAAGATTTTTGTTAAAATATGCATTGTGTTTATAGACCTCGGATATGATGAAGTTTTCAAACAGTGCCCCGCGGTCCGGGCGGATTTCGAGGGTAGAGAAGTCATCAATCAAGGCGTTTCTTAGGCCAGTATCGAAGAAATAAATTTTGGGCGATTTGGTGATCTCATTTCGTCTCTTTTGGGAGTATGGATAGAGCCGAAAGAGGAGAAAACTTTGCTCAAAAATGTCTATATATCTTTTAACCGTTCGAGTATCTATTCCCAGACGAGAGGAAATTTCTGAATAGTTTATGAGGCTACCTATTTGATAGGCCAAGAGTCTTAAAAGATTTAGACCATTGCTTCTATTTTCAATAAGATCAAGCTCTAAGATATCTTTGAATACTGCGCTTTCGACCAAATTTTTCAGATAGGTTTGGTCCTGGGGATTGTCAATAAGGTAGGGATATCCGCCGAAAAGGAGGAATGTATCAAGAGAGGTGGGAAGATCAAAAAGGAGCGGTTTACCCGTCATCGTGTTTTTTTCTATTGATTTTAGTATATTTGCCTCAAGACTAGTCGTGACGCCTTTTTGATAGAGATATTCAGTAAACGTCAGAGGATAGAGATAATAATCTATTTTTCTTCCGGCGAGACTTTCTCCCGTCTTATTTTTTATGTGAAGAGAGGATGATCCGGTAATAATCAAGTTGAAATCGGCTAACTGGTCGTGAATAATCTTGGCGCACCTGCCGGGGTTTGAAAGAAGGTGAATTTCGTCAATGACGATGATTTTTTTTTGGCGGTCTATAAATTGTTTGTATGTATTTACATCGTATGTCTCCAGATTTTTTCTGACTGATTCATTGTCCACAAGGAAGTACTGACTTTTGGGGAAAAGACGTGAGACAATGGTTGTTTTCCCAGACTGGCGAGGGCCTAATAGTGCCAGTATTTGCTGGGGGTGTTTTTGAAAGTGGTTTTGAAGTGTATGATCGACCAGACGTAATTTGGGATTCATATGTATATTTGGATATATCTAATATTACATCAATATGTAAAAAAAGTCAATACCTAGAATGCAATAGGAATGGGGGAGGCGATCAGGGAGTGGTTGCTGGGGTGGGGGAGGGTTCGATCGGTTGCTCTTCAGGGTTTATTTCTTCACCCTGAGTTTGTGTGTCTGTGGTTTGGGCTGAGGGGGTGCCGACGTTGACGGGGCCTACTTCGATGATTTTATTGGCAATTGGGTCGTAGAGGACGGCTTTTTTGGCACTGTTAAATATAAAAACTCTGTCGCCGACTTTGGCATTTTTGAAAAAGGGTTGGTCTTTTAACCTCTCCAGATTGTCGACTATGGCTACGGTAGGCTCCTCGTCTTCTGGCAGAACCATGAGGGAGCGGATTTTCTCGACCATGTTTTTGTTTTCCATGCGGAAAGCTTCCTGGGGATTGGCGGCTAACCTTAAATAGTTTGTTTGGACTTGGCGGTACTGAAGATAGAAATAGAGAGTGGCGCCGAAGGCGGCGATGAGAAGAATACCAACGAGTCCGCCTGCCGCTAAAATTCTAGAATCTATTTTTTGGACCGGATTCATAGAATGAAATTATAACAGTTTTGGAAAATTTGCAACAGGAACAAAGTATATCAATTTGAAATTTTTATTATGGTGCGCCGGAGATGGGGGCGTAATACAATTTAATAGTAAATTGTAGTTTGACAAACTACAAAATAGTATTAAAATATATTTATGTTCAGACGAGCAATCGAGAAAGATATAAAAAAATATATCCAAGGTCCCGAAACGAAAACGCTGTTTATCTGGGGGCCGCGAAGAAGCGGCAAAACGACAATCCTAAATAAGTTGGCAACAGAATTGGGAGTCAGGCGGTATAACTTTGACCTGGAATCGGACCGGGAAAAGTTTGCTCCGAGAAGAGAAGTTTTGGAAAGAATTGTTAAAGAAAACAAAGTAGTGTTGATTGATGAAGTCCAGAACTATCCTGAGGCTACAGTGATGATTAAATTGCTGCATGATGAATTTGAGACCAAGGTCATTGCCACAGGTAGCAGTGAGATCAGGCAAAAATCCAGAGATTTTGATACGCTCGCCGGCAGATTTAATGAGATTTATTGTCTGCCGCTTGCGATCTCCGAGATAATTTCTAATGAGCCGTCCAGAGCCGATGATAGAGACGAATTTAAACGACGATTGGCAAAAAAAATACAAATATTTGGCGCCTATCCGGAAGTGTATACCAAGGAGGATTTGTCTGAAACAGAACGGATTGATATTTTGCAGCATATATTGGATGCCTATGTTTTAAAAGATATCATTAACATTTATGAACTCAGAGACGAGAAACTTGCCAAGGACATTCTTACCAAAATTGCCCTCCAACTCGGGAGTGAGGTGTCCCTCCGGGAAATAGCTAGTTCTCTGGGCGCATATGCTTCAACAGTTTCTAACTATATTGAAATTTTTATTAAAAATTATATTTTAATTCCTCTTCCGTCATTTAAGACAAACTTGAGGCGGGCAGTTTCTGAGAATCGCAAACTATACTTTTATGATTTAGGCATCAGAAATATTCTTATACAAGACTTCAGGGACATGGAGCTTCGTCAGGACAAAGGAGGTGTATTTGAGAATTTCATCATTTCCGAACTGGAAAAAAGACGCAGACTTTTGAATGCAAAAGTAAATATGTATTTTTATCGGGAATATGGAGGGAAAGAAGTGGATATTGTTCTTGCGGACTATAAGAAAAATTACAGTACTTTTGAGGTCAAAGTGGATAAAGGTCCGGTCAAGAAGGTGTTTCCTCTTCATCATAGTGCCGAAATAATCAACGCACAAAACTATTTTGAAAAAATTACTCACGCTTTCGGTACATCTTCATAAGTGTCATTATGGTGGGCCGGAAATGGGGGCGTACTGAATGGCGGAGGATTGGTTGAAGAGGATAGTGATTTGATTGGCGGTGAGAGCATAATTAAAGATTTTGATGTCGTCAATTTGATCGTCAAATTGATACCTGAAGCTTACTACCCATCACGCGGGCAATTCTTTTCAGAAGTTCGATGGATGGATTAGCGCGCATAGTTTCCAAACGGGAAATGACTGCCTGGGTAGTCTTTGCCCGCTTTGCCAGCTCCTTCTGAGATAACTTATTTTTTAGCCTGGAAGCAATAAGCTTCCGGGCTATCTGGTATTCCACTTCCGATTCCTCCCAAGCCTTTTTGAACTTTGGGTCTTTAAGACTGTCTTCGATATCATCCTGGAGAGTATATATTTTCATATTTATATGATATATCTTTTAAGATATATTTGTCAATCGCTGTCTTAAATCGTTAAGACGATCTATTGCTGTAGCAATTTCTCGGGGAAAATGATTTCTTCCCTCTGCTTTGTTACAAAAAAGACACGAAGGTTGTCTTGTCCTAAAATCCTGATTTCCCAAAGAGGAGTACCGGAAAGTTTTTTAATATGAGCCACAATTGATGTAAGGCCATATTCCTGAATATTAAGGAGAAGCCGGCGTATTTTTACTCTCTGCTTTATTTCCAGGGAATTGATAAATTCTTGGACCGGATTTTTCCCTGAAAGACTGATGTAATAAATTACTTTCATAGGTTTTTAAGGCTAAGGAGCTCCACTGATTGGAGCGTATTGGATAGCTGAGGCTTGGTTGTAAAGAAGCTTGACCTGTTCTGCCGTAAGGGCGTAATTAAAGATTTTGATGTCGTCGAGAAGGCCGTCGAAGTAGTTGGCCGCGGTGTAGGCACGGGCGCCGATACGGACTGTGGCTGTCGTGGCCATGACTTCTGAGGAGATGGCTACTGTTGCTCCAGCGAGAACTCCATCTAGATAGACGCTTCCTCTGCCATCGCGATCGATGGTACAGCCGACGTGATGCCAATTAGTATCGGTGACAGTGAGGGCCGATGTGATATCAATAGTATCGACGCTACAGGTAATTGTGTTGCCGCTATTGAATTGGAGGCGATAGCCATCGTCGTCGGCGTCTTCTTTACTGACGATATATTGTGTTGCGGAGGTTGTATCCCTTTTGGCCCAGGCAAAGATGGAAAAATCTTGGGTGGAGGCATCAAAGCGGAGTTCGGTGCGGTCTGAAATTTCGACATAATCGTCTGTACCATCAAAATCCAAAGAGTAATTGTATTTGCCGTTTCTGCCATCGTATCTAAATGTGTCAGCTGAGGATGTGCATGTTCCGGCTCCCGTCTGGCCGCTTCCTCCTGGGGTGATGGTTCCAGTAAAAAGATTGTTGGCAGAATCATAGGTTGATGTACCAGAACATTCATCAAATTTCCAGTGGGCAAGGGGAAGGCTACGGTTGTATTCCCAGGCGATTTGAGCCTGGGATCGGGCGTAATTGTAAATTCTTACTTGATCGATATCTCCATTGAAATCATTGGTATTGTCGGTGGCATCTTGGTCGCCGACTGTTAGCGTATCTGTATTAGCGAGGGATCCTGTTGCGGCAATAGTACTATCTGAACCTACAGATATACCATCGACGAATATTTCTATTTTGGTAGTACCAGTTTTTACTGCAACTACATGATGCCAGGTTCCATCGTAGACGTCGGCGGTTGAAGCAGCGGTATCTGCCGGAGTCCAGGTGCCATCACTATCGATTCCAAATGTTACCAATCCTCCCGTAGTAATATAGATGGCATAGCCAGTGCCTGCCTCTTTATCCAAAAGATATTCGGCTGCGGATGGATTTGAGGCAGAGTCTGATTTAAACCAAAGACTTAGAGAAAAATTATCTGCGGCGGCAAAATCGAATTCGTCATCATCTGCGCGGGAAGCCCAATTGCTACCAATTCCATTCAAGGCTTTGCCAATTTTTCCAGTTGACCATGACTCTGTTGATAGAGTCAAAGAATTGCCTCCGGTTGAAATATCGTTGGCTGTCGTTCCTGAACCTTCTTCAAAGCCCCAATCTCCAACAGGGGCGGTGCAGGTGGAAGTATCACCTGGGACGCAATACTGCTGGTTGCTAGCTTGAGTGGCGTAATTTGTGTTAGTTCCGAGATTTCCTAAGACTAGGGATTGTCCCTGGTTATAGTCACTTTTGACTTCTTCCGCAGTCAGGGCAGCACGGTAGATTTTGAGTTCGTCGATGTCACCGTTGAAGTCGTCTGTATCATCTGTTGCGTCCTGATCGCCTACTGTGAGGGTGTCAGAATTTTCAAGCGTGCCTGTTGCGGTAAGATTTCTGTTTTCATTTCGTAATACTCCGTCGACATAGATGGCAATTTTTGAGGTGCCAGTTTTTGCGGCAGTGACATAATGCCAGGTGGCGTCATAAAAATCAGTGGCTGCTGTGGCCGTATCATCTGGAGTCCAGGTGACATCATCGTCTATTCCAAAGACGAGTTGGCCAGAGGTATTGAAATAGACGGCGTAGCCGATGCCAGCTTCTTTGTCGACTAAATACTCGGCAGCAGCCGGATTGGTGGCGCTATCTGATTTTACCCAGAGGCTGATGGAGAAGTCATCTGCGGCGGCAAAATCAAAGTCAGGATCATCTGCTCGGGAAAGCCAGAGTGCGCCGGTACCATTCCAGGCTTTGCCAAATTTGCCTGAATTGGTCCATGATGCCGTAGAAAGAGTCAAGGTTTTTAATAATGTTCCGGAGTCATATGCACTAGTCCCGTAGCCTTCGTCCATCTTCCAATATCCTACCTGTGTGCCAATAGGACTTCCGCCGAAAGGATGCCCGGCGTTTAGGTCCTCGATAATCTGCTTTTGTGTTCGGGCGTAGTTGTAGATTTTGACCTCGTCAATATCTCCGTTAAAATCATCTGTGTCGTCCGTCGCGTCTTGATCACCGACTGTCAAACTATCCGCGTTGGCCAAAGTCCCCGTCGCAGCAATCGTGCTATCGGAGCCGACCAAAACGCCGTCGACATAGATTTCAATTTTAGTCGTGCCGGTTTTGACGGCCATTACATGGTGCCAATAGCCATCATAAACATCCGCCGTGCTTGCTGCGGTGTCATCTGGCGTCCAGGTGGCATCATCGTCGATGCCAAAAGTTACAAGTCCGCTCGTAGTTATGTAAATGGCGTACCCGATGCCCGCTTCTTTGTCAATAAGATATTCATTGGCCGAGGGGTTAGTGGCCGAATCGGATTTGATCCAAGCGCCGACTGAAAAATTATCTGCGGCGGCAAAATCAAAATCACTATCGTCTGCGCGAGATGCCCAGTTGCTGCCTACACCATTTAGCGCTTTACCAAATTTGCCAGTCGACCAGGAGTCAGTCGACAAAGTCAGTGTGTTAGCTAGAGACGAAGAGTCATTGGCCGAAGTTCCACTTCCCTCCTCAAAATTCCAATACCCCACCGGCCCCGGGGCGAAGTTGTAGAGGAGGGAGACTTCGGCAGGGGAAAGCGCGCGGTTATAGATGCGGGCTTCGTCGATAGAGCCGTCAAAATATTTATCTAATGCTTGATAATAACCTACATAAACAGTGTTATCTGAATCTTGAATATTCCCAGTAACTGCCTGTGTTTTGACTGCAACACCGTTTACATAAATTACTGCGTTATTACCATCATATGTACACACTACATGATTCCACACACTGACTGTTAAGACCCCCGTTGCAGAAGCTATGTTATTATTTGCGTCTGTATTAAGATTGCAATGGACGACTCCACTATCTACTGAATTTAGATCATAACTTGCATCACTAGGACCATTTTGCCATTTACCTATTATTCCCTGCTGTCCCGAAAATGCATCGGGCTTAATCCACGCAGATAATGTTATTTTAGACCCAGTAATTTGCAGAGTGGAAGGATTTCCTAAAGTGATATTATCATCACTTCCATCAAAGCTCCCCCCATTTCCAAATTTCCCCACCGCTCCACCGGTTGGCCCGGTTGTTGCTGGGCAAGCCTTGCCGTTATTCCCATTTCCCGAAGAATCCGTCACGCTCGTCGTCGAGCAATCATTTGTCCAGCTGCTCTCATCCATTTTCCAATAGCCGACGAGGCCGTTGGAAAGGATTTGGTTGAGTTGGTCGCGGGAGGCGCCGAGGACATTGGCACCTTTTTCAACTTGAGCAGCTAGCCTTCCGGCATTGAAGTCTGCTTTTATTTGGTCAGCAGTTTTGGCAGTATTATAGATTTTAAAATTATCTAAAAATCCATGATAATTGGCAGTGGTTGTACCGCCAATTAAGAGATTGTTCGATTCTGTAGCCGGCGCGCCCGAACCATTGACGCTTGAGGCAACAATCCTGCCATTGATATAAATATCTATTTCGTCGTCGGAATCATCGGTATAGACCATGGCGATATGGTTCCAGGTATTGGTAGTGACTGGAGCGGAAATTGATACGGTTGCGTCAGTCGTGGCCAAATCAAGGCTGGCGTCGATATTGATATTTGATCCTGATTGTCCGCTAGTACGAATATATGTAGTGGTCCCTTTTTGAAATATTTGGCCGAGGTCACCTTCGCCATCGGAATTGGCTTTGAACCAGGAGGAGAGAGTAAACGCTGAAGTTAGTCCTATATTTAAATCTATTATGTCCTGATTTGTAACCGTGACGACGTCGTCGGTGCCGTCAAAGAAAAGGCATTTTCCCCCGACGCAAAGATCTTCTGTTTGCCAGGTGGCACCAGATATGGAACCAGGAAGATTTCCTTCTACGGAATTGTTGGCGATTGTACCTGTACCTTCATCAAATTTCCATTGGGCAACGGGTTGACCATTGAATTTTTCTTCTGGATTAAAATTGGGATCAGGATTGCTGACTTCGTAATCTACACTGGCAATTGCACCCGGGCTATTATAAATATCACTAATCTCGGTCGTTGACAGGGCTCGGTTATAAAAACGAAAGTCGTCCAGGCTGCCGAACCAAGGATTCGCCCCGCCGGTTGTAAATGCTCCTAGTGCCACTGAGTCCGTGGCTAACGACCCCGCCCATGTTCCAATCACACTAATAGTACTTTCCAAAGCCCCGTCGAAGTAAATTCTCGACTCATTAGCACTGTCGCTCCAGGTAATCCCCATCATGAACCAATCGGTGGTCGAGACAGCATCTTTTGAATAGATATCATTATCTGCGTTTGCAATATACTGCCAATTTAGTCTGTTATTCGTTGTGGGTTTATGGAGCCGGATAAGGTTATCTGTATTGACAGCGAATCGAAAAATGGTATGACCCAACCCATCAGTCCACTCTGAAGAGGAGTTCAATTTAGCCCATATTAGCGCCGTCCCCTCTGTTCCGGAAAAAGCGTTGGAAAAGGCTGTTGTGTAGAGATTGCCTACATCTGCATCACCATCAAAGATACCTCCGTCATTATATTTTCCACTCGTTGTAGTGGTGGCGTCCTTGACAGCGACTCCATGGCCAGCTGTCACGGAAGTATCTTTAATTTCTTCACTCGTATTTTTCCAAGAATTTTCATTCATCTTCCAATAAGCAATTAAGCCATTTAGCGCATCAATGGTGGTGGATCCTATAGTAGCACCAGAATTTCCATAATACATAAATATGTCATAACGGCTAGATGTTGCAGGAATGGAATCGACTCTGACCCAAATTTTGGTTGTGGTAGTATTGCATCCTGAATATAAATAGTAAGTAAGTGTAACTCCAATTAGGTTGGTAAAGCGAAGATCATCACAGTCTGATTGAAGTTTACCTGCGGTGACAAGAGTAGATGTATCAATGGTGAAGAGTGTATCGACATTTGTTTGGGCGCTCGTTACAACGGGAAAAACTGCTGAAATTTTCTGGCGAAATAGCCAGTCTTCGTCATACCAGGCAGCCTGGGTAGTTTTGGGTTTGAAAATAGATTGGGCGGCGACGGCGAGGAAGGCGAGGAAGGCGAGGATAAAGATAATTTGGCGAAGGCGGTAGGGGAGACGGAGGAAAGATTTATGAATAATATGAAGAAGAAAGCGGAAACTTTCGAGGAGGAGCCAGAGGGGGAGAAGGAGAAGTTTAAAGATAAAAGATAAAAGATAAAAGATACGGGAAGAGGGTTTTTTGTGTTTGGGGTCCCGACGCTTGCGGTCGGGATGCCACTGATGTGGCATTTTTGATGCACTTTTTAATATAAAGATAAAGATAAGTCCTAGAAAACTGGCCAGTAAGACATAAAACATAAGGATGAACATGAAGCCGGATTCGAGCTTTGCTAACATATTTTTTAGATCAAAGATTAAAAATCAAATATCAAAGCTTAGTTTAAAACTTAAAGCTTTTTTCCTTTCATTGTTAATATGCTGCTACCAAGTATTTTTCCGATTTGATCGGCTTCATTAACAAAATTTTGCAATGTTTCTTTTTCAGTCGATAGTTCTCTGAGAAGCGCTAGCCAATATTTACTTTCATTACAACTCTTTAAGGCAATCTGAAAATAATTGAGAAATTCTCTTTTTGATGACGAAGATTTTGCTTCAACAATATTTGCTCCAATCGAAGTAATGCTTCGTATGAGTTGATCACAAATGATTCTAATTTCCATTTTGGGTTGTAAATGAGAAATGAATTTAATAATTTCTAAAGAAAGATAAAATGCTCTATATTTTACTTCCATTTTTGATTTTTTATCTTGGTTTTGATCTTTGATATTTGAGTTTTGAGATATCATTCTTTTTCTCCTACAATAATTATAAAGTCGATGTCTTTTTCTGGGATAGTTTCGCTTGTGGCGATGGGGAAGATGGTAGCGCCGAGGGGGCGGGCTAACTCTGAAGCTATTTTTTGGGCTCGGTCGGAGATATTGGTGATGACTGTATTTTGGTAGTTGCGGGAGGAGGCGGTGCGGACGGTGAGGGTAATATCGTTTCGTTCGTTTAGAGTGGATATAACTTTGGGATCGATGGTGTCCGATGGTGTACCATTTAGTAATAATACTTTATATTTTGATACAGGAGAGATGATTGGACTAATTTGTCTAATTGGGCTAATTTGGGGAGATGCAGGTGGGTTGAGGCGAATGGTGGCGATGTCGATAATTTTATCGATTTCGGGATCATAAAGGATGACTTTTTCTGGGTAGACGAGGAGTTTTTGGCCATTTTTAGCTTGGGTAAAGAAGGGTTGGTCTTTTTTGAGAATTTCGACATTTGAGATAGTCACGACTTTGGGGTCGCCTTTGGGTAGGATGATGTGGTTACCTACTTTTTTAATGAGATTTTTTACTTCTTCGGGTGAGGCCGATGGAAGGATGCCGGTTGAGGGTGCAGTAAGATTTTCCAGTTTTTTCTGGGCGTCAGAGTAGAGTTTGAGACTAAAGGTAAGACCGCCCAGAAGAATAATGATGAGAACGGCGGTAGCACCAAATATAAGTTTGGTGTTGAGTTTAGTAATAATTTGGGTTTGCATATTTTAGCTAGAGTCGTACCTAATCATTTTATTGAAATTGTATTTCTTATCAATATGACTTAATGGCACAAATGGAGTCATTAGTGTGCCGCCCGACTGCTCGGGTGGCGTGGGAGTAGGTGAGAAGGGAGGCGTGGGTGAGGGGGGAAGGGAAGGAGAGGGAGATGGGGAGAGAAGTTCCAGAACCGAAGGATCGATGGATGGACCTATGGTGGGGATGACTGCATTTTCGATGATATACCAGCTGAAGGAGACGTCTTTTGATGTCGGCTGGTCCAGTTTTATAGTAAATGATAGACCAGGATTTTTGGTGACGAAATAACGGCTAGCGGGGAAATAATCACCTTCGAAGGTGATGTTGACTATGCTTTGAGAAGTGATGACGTCTGAATCGATGGTAATTTCGTCTGTACCAGCCGGGATGGTGGCTCGGCCTGCATTTGCCGTAAGATTGAGGCGGTTTACATACAGGTCACCGGAGACGATGAGTTCGTTTATAAAAGCAGAGGAGATACTGCCATCGTAACCTGGACCTGTGGCGGCCGTGTCGCCAAAGAGATGGGAAAAGTAATCGCTGCGGCAGAGAATATCAGCCGTGTCGCAACTGGAAGGTGGAAGGGCAATTTCGGGAGCGATGAGGGCTTTTATGGTGCCGACCTTAACTTCTTGACTACTTTGGGAAGCTTCGGCAGAAGCAAGATCGATGAGCAACTGGATTTTTTCTTCGTCTGAAAGAGTAGCACTCGAAGTAGCCTCGTTCACCTCGGGGGAGTCCTGGCTTGCGTCTCCACTCCAGCCGGCCACCCCCGAGGTGGTGGCACTTTGGCTCGACTGAGAAGTGTCAAAATCTTCGAGGGCCCGGCCGATGACCATGCCGGCTTTGTCAGCTTTCATAGATGTGCCGGGCAATGAAGAGGAAGTGAGGAAGTCACCACGTTTGACAGCTCCATTCTGATCTGAGACTTTTATATCCTTGATTCCTGATAATGCTACTTTGACTGTACCATCTATTAAATCAGTTGCGATACCGAGGATTGCGGGGTCGTATGGACGGTTAGATTTTCTTACTGAGAGGGTAGAGGAGTCGGTGGCGATAGAGACGATTTCTCCATTTGTGAGAGTAGAATCTGACGAGGTGAGGCTATCTTCTACGGAGTTATTTTCGAGATAGGTATAGTAGTTTTCAACCCGGAATGAACCTAATACTTCTGGATTTGATTGGAGGGTTTCTCTAACTAGTCGGCTGACATAATCCTCTAGAGATTCTCCTGCAAGGGTAATTGTCTGGGCGTCTATTGATCCAGTAGTGATTTGAGCAGTAAATAATTCTTGGTAAGCGGCAAAGTTCTGGCTATATGTGTTATCAGATAATCTGTATTGGTCGGAACTATCATAGACGACGGTTAATCCCTCTAAAGAAGCTATATTGCCAGGAGGAATGTACCAAGAGAGATTAATAAATACCATAATTTTGCCAACTCCTGGTTCGGTGGGATCAACGGGATCATTATTAACAGGGTTTTCATTTGCGGCTCTCCACTCTTCCTGCTGTCGGACTGATTCTGAAACAATGACAGATCCATCGAATGACTCAAGAGCATAACCTATTATTTTCCCTCCTTGGATGGCTTTCATTCCCACGCCTATTTTTGATGATGTGCTGATGGGATCGCCCGGTCGAATCTGGCCATTTTCAAGACTAACGACCGCCGGAATTTTACCTATTAAACCGATGGCTGTGGGGTGATCCTCGTCTGCAACTGTGCCGCCACTTAATGGTTTACCAAATTGACCCACTGGGAATGTAGAAACGATTCCGAAGGCGAATGGATCATAGGGAGTATCACTCTTGTAGGCAAAGGATTTACCATTTACGTCCCTCATCGAAACGATATCACCTGGGCGTAAGTCGGGTTCTGATTCGTAATATTCGGCGATATCACCAGGTGTAGATGAACAGTCCCTGAATTCTGTATTTGTTTGAACGCCGTTTGTATCTGTCGTACTTTTACAAACGCCTGTGGTTGTATCTCCAGTATTTGTTCCATCGAGATCAAAAGCGATCTGACCAGCAACGTCGAGTTCTTCAACTGGAGCGGTAGTACCAATACCAACTGAGTTGGCTGAGGCGTCGATGACCAAAGTATTTGAATCAAAATTAGAATCAGTAGAGCCTGAGACAGTCAGACCTCCTGATACGTCTAGAGTCGAGGTAGGAGCGGTGGTACCTATACCGACTCTATTGTTTGTGGCATCTAGGACAAAAGTGCTAGTATCAACTCTCAGAGCTCCTGAGATGGTAGCCGAACCTGTCAATGCAAGTGCTTCTGTATCAATGACTACATTGCCTTTATTGAATGTTTTTAATGTAAGGTCGCTACTATTGAATACTTCGCCTGCTTGAATGTACAGAGGCGCGGCGGATTTGATATACGAAGCGGTCGGATTTGTAAAGTTTAGGTCGTAGGCGATGGCTACGTCTCCTGCGGCGGTGAAGGAGGTGGGGACACTGGAAGTGAGTTGCTGGGGATTTACGGTAAATAAATTTGAGGCATTATCTTGGATGGCGAAAATATTGCCGGTGATATCTGCATACTGGCCGATATTTATATTGACGAGATTTCCTGAGGCTGTAGCATAGGTACCCGGATCCCATTCGAAGTTGGCAAGTTTTCCGGATGAAAGATTCGTGGATTGGGAAATGAGCCACATACCTGTACCTGTGGTGAGGGCGTCAACTGAAATGCCGACTCCTATTCCGGTAGTGATAGAGTCACCGTAAAGCGAGACGGCATCACCACCTGTAGCTCTAATAGATGATAGTTTGATATTTTCTGAACTATTTGTGGTAGTGACGTTTATATATTCGTTGGTGCTTTCGGAGACGAGGAAAGCAGATGCAGTGTTATCTATGAGTTCAAAATCAGTAGCTTGATTTGATAGATCAATTGTTGCTGTTTTGAGAATGATTGTCCCGCTGCCGTTTGGATCGATGGTTAGGTTTTCATTGGTGTCATTTGTAGAAATGGTGGCAGTTGTGCCATTTAATCCTAGTACAATATCATTTGCTCTAAAGTTTATGGCATAGGTTGAATTGGGGTAGAGATAGTCTCCACCATCGAGAATAAATGTTTCTCCGTTGGGACCTGCCGGTCCGGTAGCACCTGTGGAGCCTGTGGGACCAGTAAAGCCGGTGGCTCCTGTTGAACCTGTAGGTCCGTTTCCTCCGGTTGAGCCGGTTGAGCCTGTGGGACCAGTAAA
The DNA here is from genome assembly GCA_964544585.1 of uncultured Gammaproteobacteria bacterium. Classification (GTDB taxonomy): domain Bacteria; phylum Patescibacteriota; class Microgenomatia; order 2-02-FULL-39-11; family 2-02-FULL-39-11; genus CAZJBV01. The sequence goes on from CAZJBV010000013.1 coordinate 26,604, forward strand.
GCCTGTAGCTCCTGTTGATCCCGTTGGTCCTCCACCTCCTGTTGCTCCTGTCGTGCCAGTCGGACCCGTAAAGCCAGTTGCACCTGTAGCGCCAGTACTACCTGTTGGACCTCCTCCTCCTGTTGTTCCTGTTGTTCCTGTTGGTCCAGTAAACCCGGTTGCACCACTTGCTCCAGTTGGTCCAGGTCCACCTGTTGTTCCAGTTGAGCCGGTGGGACCAGTAAAGCCGGTAGCTCCGGTGGAACCGGTGGGACCATTTCCTCCTGTTGCGCCCGTTGATCCTGTTGGTCCTCCTGTTCCTGTTGCCCCCGTTGCACCTGTTGAGCCTGTTGGGCCATTACCTCCTGTGGCTCCTGTTGAGCCAGTTGGTCCAGTAAAGCCGGTAGCACCAGTTGAGCCTGTGGGACCGGCTCCACCTGTAGCTCCTGTTGCTCCTGTTGAGCCGGTGGGACCGGCAGCGCCTGTGGCACCAGTACTGCCTGTGGGACCTATATTACCTGTTGCTCCAGTTGATCCCGTTGGACCGGCTCCACCTGTTGCTCCGGTTGCTCCAGTTGAGCCTGTCGGACCAGCAGCACCTGTAGGTCCAGTTGAACCTGTGGGACCAGTAAAGCCTGTGGCTCCTGTTGAGCCTGTTGGTCCGGCTCCACCTGTTGCTCCTGTTGAGCCTGTTGAGCCGGTAGGGCCATTTGCTCCTGTTGCCCCTGTTGATCCTGTTGGGCCGGTGAATCCCGTGGCGCCTGTACTGCCTGTGGGACCAGCTCCACCTGTTGCTCCTGTAGAGCCTGTAGAGCCTGTGGGTCCTGCCCCTCCTGTTGCTCCAGTTGAGCCGGTGGGACCTATATCGCCGGTAGCTCCAGTTGATCCTGTAGGACCTCCTCCTCCTGTTGCTCCTGTGGCACCAGTTGATCCTGTTGGGCCTCCACCACCTGTTGCGCCAGTTGAGCCGGTTGGTCCTCCCGTACCAGTTGCTCCTGTAGCTCCTGTGGGACCGGCTGCTCCTCCTGCCCCTGTAGCTCCCGTACTTCCGGTCGGTCCTTGGGTACCAGTTGCTCCAGTTGATCCTGTGGGACCTATACCACCTGTTGCTCCTGTACTTCCTGTTGGTCCTCCTGTTCCTGTTGCTCCCGTTGCTCCTGTTGAGCCAGTTGGCCCGCCTCCTCCTGTTGCACCTGTTGAGCCTGTAGGACCAGTAAAGCCTGTGGCACCTGTACTTCCTGTGGGACCTGCCCCTCCTGTAGCCCCTGTTGCCCCTGTTGAGCCTGTAGGTCCATTTCCTCCTGTGGCTCCGGTTGAACCTGTTGGTCCGGTAAAGCCCGTGGCACCTGTACTTCCGGTGGGACCAGCACCACCTGTTGCTCCTGTAGCTCCCGTACTTCCAGTTGGGCCTGCTGTGCCTGTGGCGCCTGTTGAACCTGTGGGACCTATACCACCTGTAGCTCCTGTACTTCCTGTTGGTCCTCCTGTTCCTGTTGCTCCCGTTGCTCCTGTTGAGCCAGTTGGCCCGCCTCCTCCTGTTGCTCCTGTTGAACCAGTTGGACCTATATTACCAGTAGCACCTGTTGATCCTGTTGGTCCGGCTCCACCTGTTGCGCCTGTGGCACCTGTTGAGCCTGTAGGTCCATTGTCTCCTGTTGCTCCGGTTGAACCTGTAGGTCCAGTAAAGCCCGTGGCACCTGTACTTCCAGTAGGACCTCCCCCTCCTGTTGCTCCTGTTGCCCCAGTTGAGCCTGTGGGACCTGCTGTGCCTGTAGCGCCTGTTGAACCTGTAGGTCCGGTAAAGCCGGTGGCTCCGGTACTACCCGTTGGACCGGCACCACCTGTAGCACCTGTTGCGCCGGTTGAGCCGGTGGGACCTCCTCCTCCTGTGGCACCAGTACTTCCGGTTGGTCCGGTAAAGCCGGTGGCACCAGTTGCTCCCGTTGGACCATTGCCTCCGG
>CAZJBV010000014.1:0-19795 GCA_964544585.1 uncultured Gammaproteobacteria bacterium
TGATCAGTTTTTTGAATATTATTTATGCGGATCATATGGCTCCTTTCAAATTTTTAATAATGGGGCAGGCCTGCCTGCCGGCAGGCAGGATGGAGGCAAAACTCTTATATCATAAACCTTTAGCAATTCTTTTCAAAGACTGATTTTGTGAAAGACATATCGACTTTCATAGGATATTTTCCAGAAAAGCAGGCTGTACAGAGTGTATTTGGTGATTGACCGGAAGCTTTGATGAGATTCTCGAGGCTCAGGTAGTGGAGAGAATCTGCACCTATAAATTTACGAATTTGGGCAATGGTTTTTGAAGAACCGATAAGTTCCCTACGGCTAGGAGTATCCACGCCAAAGAAGCATGGCCAGCGGACGGGAGGAGAGCAAATTCGAAGATGGATTTCTCTCGCGCCACATTTTCTTAAGACTTCAACAATTTTTTTCATGGTTGTACCACGAACAATCGAATCATCTACAATGATTACCCTTTTTCCTTTGACAATTTTCTCCATGGGATTAAATTTCATTTTAACGCTAACCTCTCGAAGCCTTTGGTCGGGGGAAATGAAGGTTCTGCCTATATATCTATTTTTAATAAGAATTTCACCAAAGGGAATACCGGATTTTCGGGAAAATCCAATAGCGGCTGATGTACCAGAATCGGGAACTGCGACGACCAAATCACCTTTGGCCGGCGCTTCAACTGCCAATAATTCACCTGATTTTCCTCTGGCTTCATGGACAAGTTGACCGTTGAATACACTATCAGGTCTTGCTAAATACACATATTCAAAGAGGCAGAAGCGCATCGGTTTTGCTTTTAAAATGCCGACTGTTTGAAATTCTTTAGCGGAAATTGAGATTACTTCCCCTGGCTTTACGTCGCGAATATATTTTGCGCCGACAATATCTAAAGCACAAGTTTCTGAGGCAACGATAATGTTTGCATTGAGTTTGCCTAATACTAATGGACGAAAACCCATTGAGTCACGCATGGCAAATAATTTTGTTTTTGTGGCGGCAACAATAGAGAAGGCACCTTCGAATTTGGAGACAGAACTCATTATTTTTCCTTCCCATGATTTTTCTGGATTCTGAACAATAGTGAGGGCCGCAATTTCTGTATCAGAGGTTGAATAGCGTTTGGTGTTGCCGAGTTTTGCGGCTAGAGAAATTGCATTTATTAGATTTCCGTTATGTGAGAGGGCAAGAGAGTGACCATTTCCGGGTATGATTACTGGTTGGGCGTTGTTGATGGTATTCCCACCAGTGGTTGAGTACCGATTGTGACCTATGGCGATGTACCCTTTGAGTGTATTGAGACTTTGGTCAGAAAATATTTGAGAGACGAGGCCGAGGCGGCGGATACTACGCATTGTATGGCCATCGGAGACGGCAATCCCGGCTGACTCTTGCCCTCTATGTTGAAGACTATGGAGAGCAACGTAGGTAATTTTGGCTACATCAGTTTTTTTGGCAAAAATACCAAAGACACCACAGTGGTCTTTGAGGCTCTCCTGATATTTAAGTTTTTTAAAATCTATCATATATCCAGGGTCAGACCTTTCGGGCCTTTAAGGTCTGACCCTTTTATTTAGTAAAGATTCATCATCCCGTTTAATTTTGCTCACTAATTCTTGGTGATATTTTTTAATTTTTGAAGACAGTTGTTTATTTACTAAGCCAAATATTTTTGCGGCTAAAATTGCGGCGTGATCAGGTTCAAGGACGGTGGCCGGGGCGACACCGGAAGGCATCCTCAGGGATGAAAGAATATCCATACCTGCATAGGAATCGACTTTCGGAGGACAATTGATTATGGGAAAATGAGTGTTTGCGTCTAAGAAGCCTCCGAGAGCATTAGATCGACCTGCTATAGCGATAAAAACCAATTTTTCAAATTTACTTTCGTATTCTTTTAGTAATTTTTGTGCATATTCGGGGCTTTTATGGGCAGAAGCTACCCTAATATCAAACGGAATTTTAAATCGGGTAAGTACCTTTCCTATTTCTTTTGCCCAAGAAAGGTCAGATATTGAGCCAAGGACAATGACTACTTTGTAAGATATTTTAGACATACTTTTTTTATATTCTTTTCTAAAGGGTATTTTTGTGGTTCAAATTTTTTGCCAGTTATTAATTCGTAAATTTTGATATACCTTTTGGCTGTTTCTAATTGCAATTTTTTGTCCATTTTTGGTGGCGGACCATCACCGCGATATCCTCTTTTGACATACCATTTGCGGAAAAATTCCTTGTCAAAATTTTCTGGCTCGAGTCCTTTTTTAAACTTCTCGAGATAACTTTTCTTCACCCAGTATCGGCTGGAATCAGGAGTATGAATTTCATCGATAAGTACAAGTTTGCCGTCAATGAGACCAAATTCATATTTGGTGTCGACCAAAATGAGTCCTCTTTTTTGGCAGATTTCATTTCCCTTTTTATAAAGAGCTAAAGATGCTTTTTTCATTTTTTCCCATATCTTTTTTGAGACGAGTTTTCTTTTTAAGATATCTTTTTCGGTCAGTTTTTCATCGTGATGCCCTTTTTCTGCCTTGGTGGTTGGGGTGATTATAGGAGATGATAGCTTTTGGTTTTTTTTCAATCCTTCGGGAAATTTGAGGCCATATATTGTTCTTTCTCCTTTTTCATACCAATACCAGATGGCGGTGGTGGTCACACCGGTTATATAACCCCTGACGACCATCTCTATGGGAAGTGGTTTTGCCGACCTGGCAACGGTAATATTGGGATGGGGGACGCTAATAACATGATTTTCTGTGATTCTTTTTGTTTTATCAAACCAAAATCTTGAAAGCTCATTAAGGACTTGACCTTTGTAAGGAATGTATCCTAGGACTCTATCGAATGCAGATATTCTATCGGTGGTGATGAGAATTCTTTTTTTATTAAATGGATAAATATCTCTTACTTTTCCTTCGATTTTTTTATAGCCTTTAAGAGTTAATCCTTTTAGGGGTATCGTTGCAGATTTTAAGAGAGTTTTTGGCGAATTCATTTTAATTTTTTCTCAGATAATCAATAGCGGTTTTATAGATTTGGAATCCAATGGGATCTACCTTTTCTGTCCTCCAATTTGGATACTGGTAATATACCATATGGTGCTCGGGGTGCGGCATCATGCCAAAAATTTGTCCGGTGGTATCAGATATTCCCGCAATTGCTAGGGTCGAGCCATTGGGATTGTCTGGGTAACTTTTGGAAGGAAGATTTCGGGAATCGACATATTCAACTACGATCTGGCCGTTTTTTTTTAACCTCTCTAAAATTGTTTTGTTTTTGACGATGAATCTTCCTTCACCATGTTCAACTGGAAGAAAACCTATTAAGTCTTTTTTTAAAAAAATACAATTGCTTTTCTGGAATTTTATCTTTATCCAACGGCATTCAAATTTTTGTCTTTGATTAAATATTAGGCCGATATTTTCATTGGGTTTACCAAATCCGGGGAGAAGGCCTGCTCTGACGAGGACTTGAAATCCGTTGCAAACTCCAATGATGATCCCATTTTTGGAGATAAATTTTTGTATAACATCTGAAAGATAAGATAAAATCTCGTTGGCCCAAATTTTTCCGGAATAGAGGTCGTCTCCATAAGAAAATCCTCCAGGAAGGTCCAAGAGTTGATATTTAAAAAGGATCTGGGGTTTTTGCAACACTTCAGACATGAGGATGATGTCTGCTCTTCCTCCGGCAAGATCAAAAGCCCATTTTGTTTCTTCGTCAAAATTTGTACCTTCGGCTTTTAAAATAGCAACTCTGGGTTTTGTCATTTAAAAATATTTTTGAAATGTACTTTTCCAAATATTTTTTAAAGTCGTAATATTTTCTTTATACCATGTTTTCTCTCCAGAATTTATAGTGATTCTCCCATCAAGGCTAATTGTCCCTAAGACCTTTATGTTTATTCCTCGCGCAAGTTTTTTTATTTTAGTTAAATTTTTCTCTTCTATTTCGGCAACTATTCTGCCACCGCTTTCTGAAAAAAGAAAACTCGACGCATCCTTTAGACCTGCGGGGATATTTAGTTTTGCTCCAAAATTATTTCCAAAACACATCTCAACAAGAGAAACAAATAGTCCACCTTCGGAAACGTCATGAGCAGAGAAGATGAGATCCTTTTTTAGGAGATTATAAAAAAAATTATAAAGGCGGAGAGCTTTTTTTAGATTAAACTTTGGAATTTTGTCACCTTTAAATTTATAAATTTCGTCAAATATAGAACCGGACAGTTTCTCGTTTACTTCACCAAATAATACAATGAGGTTTCCGTCCTTTTTGAAATCTGAGGAAATACTCTTTCTTATATCAGGAACAATTCCAACTCCAGAAATACAAATTGTAGGAGGAACGTCTATTCTTTGTTTACCATTGACATAAGTGCCACTTAGACTATCTTTGCCTGATATAAATGGTGCTTTAAATAATTTTGCGGCAAGACAGATTCCATCGACTGCGTAATCTAGATCGCCCAAGACATAAGGATTATCGGGTTTTGGAAAGATAAAATTGTCAAGGAGAAAAATTTTGGAGGGATCTACTCCTGAAACGACGAGATTTCTTAGGCATTCATCGACGGCATAAATTCCTCCCCAAAATGGGTCTATTTGAGAAACTCGGGTATTTAGTCCATGGGCGATGGCAACGCCCTTATAAGAATCAAACACGGGTTTAATAATAGAAGAGTCTGAGGGTGCATCCAGATTTTTGCCTATAAATGGTTTTAAAATTAGCCGTCCCTGGACTTCGTGATCGTAGCGCCTGACTATTTCTTCTTTACTGGCGACATTTGGGTGAGATAAAATTTTTGCGACTACTGATTTGAGAACAAAGTTGGTTTTATGTTTTTTTTGTTTTTTTCCTGATTTTTTAGGGAATTTTGCCTTCAAGATTTTTTGGGGAACTCCGCCATGCAAAAATGACATTGACAGATCAGCAACAATTTCATCGTGATAGAATAACTTTAGCTTTTTATCTCCCGTTATACTGCCGATTATTGAACTTTTGGTATTGAACATCTGGCAGATATTTTTGAACTTTGGCCAATTTTTTCTATCAATGACAATAACCATTCTCTCTTGTGACTCTGATAACCAGATTTCCCATGGCATGAGACCTTCGTATTTTAAGGGGATTTGGGACAGATCGATCTTTAAACCAACGTCTTTGGCGAGCTCGCCGATAGCAGAAGAATATCCTCCGCCACCACAGTCAGTAATAAATTTTAAGAGGTTTTTATCGCGGGCAACAAGGAGAGCATCAAACATCCTCTTTTCTTCGATGGGATTGCCGATTTGGACTGCTGATTGGGCATCCATTTCCGTTTTTTTGGTCATTTCTCCACTTGAGAATGTCGCTCCATGAATTCCGTCCCTTCCAGTTTTGCCTCCGACTGTGACAATTAAGTCTCCTTTATGAAGATTTTTTTTCAGTACGTATTTTTTGGGTAGCACGCCAACGGCTCCTACAAGAACGACTGGTTTGGCCCGGTATTTTGAGGCAAATGAAAGGGAACCATTGACCGTGGGTATTCCCATTCTGTTGCCATAATCTTTTACACCCTGAATGCATTTTTGCATTATTCTTTTGGGATGAAGACAACCGGGTAGCACTTGTTTATATGGCATATTGGGATATCCAAAGCAAAAGATGTCGAGAGCGGCTATATTTTTTGCTCCCAAACCCGACCCGGCAATATCGCGGAAAACGCCGCCTACTCCGGTTGCCGATCCTCCATAGGGTTCGATTGCTGATGGACTATTATGAGTTTCGGTTTTGGCAGAGATGGCATACTTTTTATCAAAAGAGACTATGCCGGCATTATCAGAAAATACAACCATGGCGTCTTTATGATTAATAATATCTGTTGTCTTTTTAATTCTTTCAATGAAAGAATTTTTTATCTTTTTTCCAATACGGATTTTTGCCTTAAAAGTTTTGTGAAAATTGTGTTCCGACCAGGTTTGAGCCAAAATCTCAATTTCGCAGTCAGTCGGATCTCGATATAGCTTTTGAAAATGTCTTTTTATTTTGATTAATTCTTCTTTTGATAAAAAAAGAAGTCTTTGATGGGAAAGATCGAGTAATTTTTTTAGGGAAAGATTTCTGATGGGAATTGATTCTACTTTTAGTTTTTGTGGAGAGCGAGATTTAAAAATAGAAGCAGGATCGGCTAAAATTCTTTCAACAGTTTTATTGAATAAAATTTTATCGGCAATTTTTTTTATTTTTCCTTTTTCTATTTTTCCATAGAATGTATACGCTTTGGACGTTTGTATTTTTAACTCTTTAATTCCAAGATCTTGGACTGCTTTTATGATGGAGTCTCTTTCGGTGTTTGTAACGCCTGGTTTGAGGCCGATTTCAATTGTTAACAAACCGTTTTTGTATGAGCTCTCTTTTTGTCTCAACCACAAGGGTTCGAGTAAGAGTTTATTTTTTATTAATTCAGTTTGAGCCGGGGTGAGATCTGCAAATGTAAAAACTTTAGCCGTGGAAATATGATTTATGTTTTTGATGCCAAATTCCGCAAATTCGCCCAGGATGTTTTTTCCTTCAATATCATCAAATACTTCAGTATTGTAACCTATCTCTACCCTAGATAGATTCTTCATTATTTAGATTTATTTTGTTTAATACAGGCATCCATAAATTCCAAAAATAGAGGATGCGGCGATAATGGCCTGCTTTTGTATTCCGGATGGCCTTGTGTTCCGAGATAAAATGGATGAGCACGATGTGGCAATTCTGAAATTTCGGCTAGGTTTTCGACTACTGATCTGGCTGAAATGATGAGGCCTTTTTCTTCGAAATCTTTCAAGAATTTATCGTTGAACTCGTATCTATGGCGATGTCTTTCGGAGGTTAGGCCTTTACTTTCATCAATAAAGCCGTCATATTTTTCATAAGCTTTCCAGGCGATAGTACCTTTCTTGACTATTGCCTCCCATTTTCCTAGTCTCATCGTTCCACCATATGCCCTTCTTTTCATGAATTCTTCCTGAGCTGGCATGAGGTGGATGACGAGGTGTTCAGTTTTAGGATTATTTTCTTCTGTATTGGCGTCCTTCCAGCCGATAATGTCTCGAGCATACGAAATGGCGGCAAGCTGCATGCCATAACAGAGACCGAGATATGGAATTTTTTTATCGCGGGCAAATCCTGCGGCTGTAATCATGCCTTCAGCTCCTCTTTCACCCCAACCAATAGGGACAATTAGGCCATCGATATGATTTCCGTCGATATATTTTTCAATGCCATTCTTTTCTACTTTTTCGGCGTCAATCCATAACGTCGACATTTGGGCATCTTTTGCCCATGAAGCATGGTCTAGGGCGTCCATTAGGGCAGCATAGGAGTCACGAAGCTGATATTCTCCAGTGGCAAAATATTTACCGACTATGGCTATCGTAATATTGTGTGCTTTTTTTGATTTAATCTTTTTAATAAGTTCATCCCATTTGGTTAGATCTGGTTTCCGATAGACTAGATGCAATTTATTGCAGAGCCTCTGGAGGAAATTTTGTTTATGAAATTGGAGTGGTACTTCATAGACGGTCTCGGCATCGGGACTGGAGATGATGTCTTCGGGATGCATATTGCAGAATATGGAAAATCTATCCCTTCTTCTTTTATCGAGAGGTTTCTCGCTTCTGGCAACAATAAAATCGGGTTGAATGCCTTGAGAATTTAGCATCCGGACTGATTGCTGGATGGGTTTGGTTTTGGGTTCACCTAGGTGAGCTGGGGTGGGCATATAGCCGACGTGGACATGGAGTACATCGCCGGGATTTTTGAGGGTGAGGATGCGGGCGGCTTCATAATAAAATAGATTTTGATATTCTCCGACGGTACCGCCCAATTCAATAGTCACAATTTCAGCTTTATCTTTTTCGGCGGCATATCTTATTCTTCTAATTATTTCATTGGTGACGTGGGGAATGGCCTCGACGTCCTCGCCCATATATTCAAAGTGCCTTTCTCTTTTAATAACGGCCTGATATATCTGACCCATGGTGACGAAGTTGTGGCGATACATATTTTTGTCGAGGAATTTTTCGTAAGTGCCGATGTCCATATCGGCTTCTGTTCCATCCTCACATAGAAATGGGTCGCCGTGTTCGATGGGGTTGATGGTGCCGGCGTCGATGTTTAAATAATTTTCAAACTTCATTGAGGTGACGGAAAAACCTGAAGCTTTGAGGAGAAATGCGATGGAGGCTGAAGAAATGCCTTTTCCCAAACCTGAGATGACACCACCAGAAACGAAGATATATTTAAGCGGCATGTTTTATATTATCAAATGAGGCTGTCACCTGTCAAAGGGGAAAAGAGGTTTTCGCTATCAGCATGCTTGTGTCGTTAAAAAGAAAGTGATAGATTATAATTGTCTTTATATGCCGGGATTTCGGTTAAATGTTAAACAACTGGATCGATTATCCGAAATTCTCGGGAATTTAAGTTTGCTGATATTAGCAACATTCGTATTGCCATTTATACTAGGTTCTGAAAAATTTGACATAATTAAAACACTTGGAGGAGGAATAACTAGTGTAGGTACTTTTATTTTAAGTTTAATATTTTTGAAAAAGGAGTTAAGAAAATAATGGATCCTTTACTAATATTTTATTTAGCCATAGCTATTTTTCTATTGGTGTTAGTTATCTTAATTTATCCTACCCTCAAAAAGGGACCAAAAAAATGACCGAGCTTCAGCTGGTAATTCTTATTACATTTATTGTACTGCTGGCTTTGGCAATTGCTATCTATCCCACTTTAAAAGACCGATCGAAAAAGAAGTAGTTTAGTCTAGCCCCATCTTCTTTGCCCAGTTGGGAGGATCGGCATACCAGAGATCTACTTTTTCCTTTTCTTCCTTATTTATTCGGCCTTCTTTATATGCCGTTTCGACGATTATTTTTCCAGTAGTAAGGGTAATGAGCTTTACTTTATTTAGCTTTAACTTTTCGTCGGCTTTTTTGGTTTCATAGGTGGTGGTAGCTATGCAGTACTTAACAATTCCGCCTAGTTCACGAATTGCTTGGGCGTTTCCGGCGACACTTTCGGCTGTTGTTATGTGATCCTCTATAATTAAAACTTTTGCACCTTTTTTGAGGTACCCCTCAACTTTACCTCCCTTGCCGTATGTTTTAGTCGTTGGTCTGACATAGACCATGGGTAAATTTAATTTGTCGGCGACAAAGGCACCATGAGGAATGGCGGCTGTGGCTGTTGCCGAAATCCAGTCCACATTTTTAAGGCCAATTTTGTCTTTAATAATTTTAATATAATAATCAATAATTTTTTCTCGGACATCGGGATAAGACATGACCAAGCGGTTATCTAAATAAACTGGGCTTTTTAAACCTGTAGTATAAGTGTAAGGCGGATTAAAGCGGAAAGTCATTCCTCCTATTTTTAATAATAACTTTGCGACTTCGACTGAGATGTTTTTAATCATTTTTCCTGTATTTGTTTATTTCACTTCTTAAGTGATCTGCTTCCGCTCGGGCTTTTTGGGCGAAATCATCGCCGCTTGAGGCAAAGATTATACCACGGGATGAGTTGATAATAGCATTCATACCATCCGCATCGATGCCGGCTTTGACGACTTTTTCAACTTCGCCTCCTTGAATCCCAATTCCAGGAATCAATAGTGGGAGATTTTTTGCTATACGTCGCACAATATTAAGTTCGGCGGGGTAGGGAGCGCCGACGACTAAACTGCAATTACCATTGTAATTCCATTCGTTGACTACATGTTCGGCGACAATTTGGTATAAAGGTTTACCATCGACTTTAAGATCCTGTAACTCCCCTGCTCCCGGGTTTGATGTTTTACATAGAATAAATGTCTCTTTGTCTTTTCTTTCTAAAAATGGTCCTAATGTTTCGATGCCTAAATAAGGATGTAGGGTGATGGCATCGGCAGCAAAAAAGTCAAAGGCGAATTTGGCATACCTTTCGTTGGTATTGCCAATATCTGCTCTTTTAGCATCAAGAATAATAGGGATTTCAGGGAATTTCTCTTTAATATATTTGGTAGTAAATTTAAGCTGAAGTAGTCCGTCTAAACCTTCGGCTTCGTAGAAGGCGATATTTGGCTTATATGCGCAAACCAGATCGTGGGTGGCGTCAATTATCGCCTTGTTAAACTCAAATATTGGATGCGGCCTTGCTTTAACTATTCCTGGGAGTTTCTCCAATTGACTATCGAGGCCAACACAAAGGAGTGAGTTATTTTTTTTGACAATATTATTGAGTTTTTGGCGAAAATTCATTTTATTTAGTTAATAAAAATATGCCTAAGACGCTTAAAACAATTCCCAATATATGAACTATTGATAAATGTTCCTTTAATAAGAGCAAACCCAGTACTATTCCAAATATTATTTGTGCCGGCAAAGTGATGGCAACAACCCTAGAGAGTAATCCTGTTTTTAAAGCCAAATAATTGAATAGCATACCTCCCGCTAGACTGCTACCAGCTAGAATTGCAAAAATCAAGCCATTTTTTTGAAAAATAATCTCTTTTTTGTGTAATAGATTAATGGATATAATTGTGAGAATTATTACTAAAGCGGCAAGTAATTCTATTACGAGATCGGCATATGGAGAAAGAAATCTTGAGCTCTGTTTGCGAAAATAAAATATAAGTGCAAAGAAGAGAGCGCTTAGAATCGAGTATAAAAAAAACATATTAATTTTTATGGGCAGATCCTATTAAAGATTTTAAATCTTGAATACTATTTTCTTTCAAATATTTCTCTAAATCAGTTGATAATTGTTTATAAATCCCCATGCCTTTGGTGTAGGTGGCGGTGCCGACGCCGACTAGGGTTGCGCCGGCCATGAACATTTGCAGAGCGTTTTCTAACTTCTCTACTCCACCGATACCAATAATTGGGATTTTAACTTCTTCATATATATCATATACACAGCGAATGGCGATGGGCAAGATGGCGGGACCCGAGACTCCGCCTCTTTTGTTGCCCAATAAAGGTTGACGCTTACGTATATCTATTATCATACCTGGACCTACTGTGTTTATAGCTGAAATTGCGTCTCCCCCAGCTTCTTCACAAGCTTTAGCAATTTTAGCTATTTCGGAATAATTTGGAGAAAGTTTGACGATAAGGGGAATTTTACCAATTTGTTTTTTGGCAGTTGATGTTGCGTCATAAGCAGTTTTTTCTCCCATCGCCAGTGATTTGCCGTATTCATCTTCGACGTGAGGACAAGAAATATCCAGTTCTATAAAGTTGGGGTCGATGCTTACCATTTCTTTTGCCAATAATTCTATTTCGGCTAATCTGGTAGAAAATATGCTAGCAATCAAGGGTATTTTGATCTTTGCCATCAAATTTTTGACCTGTTCTTTGCCTACTTTGATGCCTGGACCTCTAAATCCTACTGCATTTAGGAATCCATGGTCGAATTTAATGATTTTGGGTATGGGATAGCCTTCTCTTGGTTCCACGGTTAATGATTTAACGGTGATACCGCCGGCACCTGCCTCTGCCGCTTTTAGGTGGTCGGGAATTTCGGAGATGATCCCTGAAGGAAGAATGAAAGGATTTTGAAAGTCTACTCCTAAAAATGATGTGTGTAATGTGGTCATATAATATTTCTGCCGAATCCTGGGTTGGTAAGTATTTTACCATCTTCGAAGACTTTTGATCCGCGAATATAGACTCTTTTTACTTTTCCCTTCATTTTCCAACCCTCAAATGGGCTCCACTTGCATTTGGTAAGGAGATTTTTTCCATTGACAATCCAACTATCACCGAGAACGATTTCTGTATACGTTTTAGGATCGCCTTTTAAGCCAAACAGATTCATTGGTCCATCATGTGATAATCGAATTATTTCCTCTGTTGAAAGTTTAGTTAGAAGTAGGGGGAGCATCGTTTCGAGCCCGGGAAATCCTGAAGGGGGGACGCTTGCTTTTTTCTCTTCGATCGTGTGAGGAGCATGATCCGATGCGATGCAATCTATATTTTGAATATTTTGCCAAAGAAATGTTTTGTCTTTGTTTGTGGCAAGCGGAGGCTTAACTTCATAAAGTCCTTTTCCGGTCCCTCCACCTCGGAGGAATCCCTGTGGGACACCATCCGAGGTGTCTTTCGTGAGAAATAGATGGTGAGGAGTAACGTCGCATGTAATATTTAAATTAGTTCTTTTGGCCCTAATAATTTTTTCTAAATCTCTCTTAGTACTGACGTGTGTGACGTGCAATTTATTTAGGTATTTTTGGGCCAGATTTATTGCCAAATCGACTTTATTTCCTTGTGCATGTACTACGATTACTTTCTCCTTAGGCCAAGATTTAAAAACGCCTTCTAATAGTTGAGTGTTCTCTATAAGATATTTTCCGGTTGTTAAAGTGAGATATATTTTTAGCCCTATAACAAAATTTTTTACTTTTTCAAATTCATGAATATTTTTTCCATCAGTGCCGAAATAAAATCCATAATCGCAGACGGATTTACTTTTGGCTATTTCCATTTTTCTTTGCAAAGCAGAAAGGGTGAAAATTGGTTCGATATTATTGGGCATGTCGAAGACTGTGGTGATGCCGCCGGCGAGGGCTGCCGATGTGCCAGTGTAAAAGTCTTCCTTATGAGTCTGGCCGGGATCACGCAGATGGACGTGAATATCGATGAGTGCAGGAAATCTAATAATATGAGTCATTTGTTTTTAATTTTAAATTTTAAATTTTAAATTTTTAATCAATTTTAAATGATGTAATTTTTAAAATATTTTTTATTTTCTTAATATCAAATCAAGTAGTGCCATGCGGACGTACATGCCATTTCGCATTTGTTCACGAAGATAAAGGGCGCGGGGATCTCTATCTACTTCTATGGCGATCTCGCCTACTCTTGGCAAGGGATGCATTAAAACTGCTGTCTTTTTGGCTTTTTTCATTAGAGTGGGAGTAATAATATAGGCAAGTTTAAGCCTATCGTATTCTTTTAAATTGCTAAATCTTTCTTTTTGGACACGGGTGTCGTAGATGACGTCCAAATCGCCGATGGTCGGCTCTAATTTTTCGGCCTCGACAAAGTCTGCTTTATTTTTTTTAACTTCTCGCTTAATATACTCCGGCATTTTGAGTGATTTTGGAGAAACCCAAATAAATTTTTTAGTCCCAAGCTTTAACAGAAGTTTTGTCAGTGAATGGACGGTACGACCGTTGAGAAGATCGCCTATCATGCCGACTCTTAAATTTCCGAAAGACTCGAAGTGTTTCTCTATAGTATAGCAGTCAAGAAGAGCTTGGGTGGGATGCTCGCCGATACCATCACCGGCATTTATTACGGGGACTGTGGCGGATTTAGCTAATTTCTCCGTCGAACCTTTTTCGGAAAATCGGGTAACAATAATATCTGCATATGAGGAAAATACTTTGGCACTGTCCTCAAGAGACTCGCCTTTGGCAACTGAGGTATTTTGCATGCCGTTTAGCGGAATGATTCCGCCTCCCAGCCTTTGCATGGCAGTTATAAATGAGGAAAAAGTCCGGCTTGAAGGCTCGAAAAAGAGGGCGGCCATAATTTTGCCATTTAGGCGATCATCAGCTCCTTGTTTTGCAACCACTTTTTTGGCTTCATCGGCTTTTTGATATAAAAGATTCACTTCCCCCTCAGATATATCATCTATGGAGACTAGGCTTTTTTGATAAAGGGTATTAGACATATTCCTCCCATGATTTAATTTTTATAAAATTTTGGCTATTTTTAGAAAGAGATTTTACAAATAGGTTGGCAATTGTCGGTTTGGTAAAAAGGGGGATGTTGGTATCGACTGCGGCACGTCTTATTAGGAAGCCATCTGTATTTTCGAGGATGAGCTCTTTTTTGGGCAGATCGGCTTTATCGCTGATATTAATAACCAGGTCGACTTTTCTTTCTCTTATTAGATCGACGACGTTTGGCTTTTTTCCTTCATGGACTTTAAAAACTGCTTTTGTCGGAATACCCTCTTTTTTTAAAAATGAGCGAGTATGATTGGTGGCATAGATATCGAAGCCTAAGGTATGTAGAGTTTTTGCTGCGGGAAGAATACGCGTCTTTCCATCCAAACCCCCTAGCGAAAGAAGGGCGCTTTTTTGTGGAAGCTTGATACCGGTTGAGAGCACTCCTTTGAGATATGCTTCTTCGAGAGTCGCACCAAAACTGGCAACTTCTCCTGTTGAAGCCATTTCGACTCTTAGGGTGGGATCGACGCGTCGAAGTCTGGTAAAGGAAAAGTGTGGCACTTTGACTCCCATATGAGATGGTACCAAATCTTTATATTTAATTACCTTTTTTCCTAGCATGACGAGGGTGGCAATTTCGATAAAATTTATGCCTAGTATTTTGGAGACGAAAGGGAAACTACGAGAGGCACGAAGATTTGCTTCGATGACTAGAATCTCGGGAGATCCATTTTCTTTGACAATAAATTGGATATTGAATGGGCCATTTATATTTGAAGATTTGGAGATTTTAGCGGCGTAGGTTTTAATTATACTCATTGATTTTGGTGAAAGAGAAAATGAGGGTAAAACCAGAGTGGCGTCTCCAGAATGGACTCCGGCGTGCTCGACGTGTTCGGAAATTGCCGAAATTTTTATGTTTCCATTTTGGGCTACGGCATCAAAGTCGACTTCCTTTGAGCCTTTAATAAATTTTGAGATGACGACCGGATAATCTCCCGAGATGGTTTTTATTACTTCATTTAGATATAGGAGTAGCTGGTTTTCGGAATAGACTACTTGCATAGCCCGTCCAGACAGGACATAAGAAGGACGGATAAGAACCGGGAAGCCGATTTTCCGGGAAAAACGTATTGCTTCTTCTCTTGTATTCAGACTAGCCCATTCTGGTTGGGGGATACGAAGTGTATCGAGTGTATGGGAAAATTTCTCCCGGTTTTCGGCTTTATCTATTGAATTTCCCTGAGTTCCTAATATTTTTATGCCCTTTTTGACAAGTTTTGGTGCGAGTGTATTTGGGATTTGACCGCCGACTGAGACAATAAAAGGACATTTTTCCAGATCATAAATATCCAAAATCCTTTCCAGAGTCAGTTCTTCAAAAAACAATTTGTCTGAAATATCGTAATCTGTGGAAACTGTTTCTGGGTTGCAGTTGATCATAACGACGGAAAACCCCTTGCGCTTTAAAGTTCTAGCGGTGTTTACTGCACACCAATCAAATTCGACAGATGAACCTATTTGATAGGGACCTCCTCCGATAATGGCGATTTGTTTTGCTGGTTTCAGGTGTTTTATGTCATCGTCGCGGTCTCGATGGTAGGATAAATAAAGATAGTTTGTTTGGGCGGGAAATTCTCCGGCAAGAGTGTCGATTTGGCAGACTTTAGGAATTATTGCAAAAGATTTACGAAGACGGCGAATTTCTTCTTCCCTTTTGTCAAATATTCTGCCAATTTGTTTATCGGAGAATCCAAGTTTTTTTATGTTTAAAAGGTAATCTTTATTCAATTCATCGAATGAAGTCGATAAAAGTTTTTTGTATTGTTTAACAATTTCTTCTATTTGTTCTATAAACCAAGCTGATATCCCAGTTTCTTTTATTATATCTTCAATTTTTTGACCGTAGAATAGGTTGCTGGCAATATTAAAGATTCTCTCCGGAGTCGGCTTTAGGGTTTTATATACAATTGTATTTTTGAGAATATTTTCTTTATTGAGACTCTCATCTATTATACCCTCATAGTCCAAGTCGAGGGAGCGGATAGCTTTCTGAAGGGCTTCTTCAAATGATCTGCCGATTGCCATCACCTCGCCGACGCTTTGCATTTCACTTCCTAAAGTCATTTCTCTATCTTTAAATTTGAAAAAGTCCCATCTGGGGATTTTGACAACTACATAGTCGAGGGCTGGTTCAAAAAAACTTGTCGTTTTTTTGGTAACTTGATTTGGCACTTTTGATAATTTATATCCAAGAGCCAGTTTTGCGGCAACGTAGGCTAAGGGATAGCCTGTAGCCTTTGAAGCCAAAGCTGAGGACCGCGAAAGGCGAGCGTTTACTTCGATAATGCGATAATCTCCTGTTTTGGGATTTAAGGCAAACTGGATATTGCATTCGCCAATAATGGGTAGAGATCTTATTACTTTTATGGCTATGGTACGAAGGAAATGATATTCTCGATTGGTTAGGGTTTGGGAGGGGGCAATAACTATTGATTCGCCGGTGTGAATTCCCATAGGATCGAGGTTTTCCATGTTGCAGACGACGATGGCATTATCAAAGCTGTCTCTGACGACTTCGTATTCTATTTCTTTCCAATTTTCTAGATATTCTTCAATAAGAATTTGGGGCGTAACGGAAAGAGCAAGGGAAGTGATTTTCTCGAGTTCTTCTTTGGATCTGGCGACTCCGGAGCCTAAACCTCCCAAGGAAAAGCCAGCACGAACTATGACGGGATAAGAAATTTGATGATAATTGTCCCTTATGTCTTTGAGGCTTTTACAAAGTATGCTTTGGGGGATTTTTAGGCCTAGATTTTCAATGGCCTGTCTAAATAATAGTCTGTCTTCTGTCTTTTCAATTGCTGAAATGGGAGTACCGAGTACCTTAACCTTATATTTGTCAAGAATTCCGGAGCCTGCCAAACTTAGGCCGCAGTTTAGGGCTGTTTGGCCGCCAAAACCCAAAAGTATGGCGTTTGGCTTTTCCTTGATTATTATCTTTTCGGCAAATTCCGCAGTAACCGGAAGAAAATAAATAATGTCCGCAAGCTCTTTTGAAGTTTGAATGGTAGCGATATTGGGATTTACCAGAACTGTTTTAATGCCTTCTTCTTTTAGAGCTTTGAGAGCTTGGGAGCCAGAATAGTCAAATTCTCCGGCTTCTCCTATTTTTAATGCCCCGGAACCTAAAATAATTGCCTTAATTATTTTTTTAACCATTTTTTTGCCCTTTCTATAAAATATGGAATAACCCATTCTGTATCCTCTGGACCCGGGGCTGCCTCGGGATGAAATTGGGTGCTCATGAATGGGAGGTCTTGATGATATATGCCTTCATTGGTATTGTCATTTAAATTAATAAACCAGGATTTCCAACCGTAGGGAAGAGATTTAGTGTCAACGGCAAAACCATGGTTATGGGTGGTAATATAGCAACGGCCAGTAAGGGTGTCGGCCACGGGTTGATTCTGACCCCTATGGCCAAATTTCAATTTATAAGTATTGGCGCCGGCGCTCAATGCCAATATCTGATTTCCAAGACATATTCCAAGTATGGGGATTTTTCTGGCTAGCGCCTCCTTGACTATTTTTATTGTTGCCGCGGCCCTCTTAGGATCACCCGGACCATTACTGATCATGATGGCGTCGAATTTAAATTGTGTATTGCCGAAAGGGTCGTAATTCCAAGGAACTCTTATTATTTGAATCTTCTGTTTTAAAAGAAGCCGGATTTGGTTTAATTTTGCGCCGCAGTCAATAAATAGTAGTTTAAATGAACCATTACCATAAATTTCTGTTTTTTTAATAGATACTTTAGCTACTAAGTTATCTGAGTTTATGTCATAAAAAAGCCCCGATTTAATCGGGGTTTTGAAGGAAATAAGTCCTTTGAGTACTCCCTTTTGACGAATATTTTGGGTGAGGGTGCGGGTGTCTATATTGGAAAGAGCCGGTATACCCTCCTTTTCAAGCCAATCCGAAAGCGACATTTTTGCCTGATGATGGCTTTTACTTTCTATATATGAGGAAACTATTAATCCCCTTATATGGATTTTTGTAGATTCAAAATAATCTGAGGTTGGAACTCCATAGTTTCCAATCAGTGGGTAAGTAGCTACAAGAATTTGGCCATAATATGAAGGATCGGTGAAGCTTTCCGGGTATCCCACCATGCCGGTATTGAAAACAACCTCGCCAGAGACTTCGGTTTCATGGCCAAATGATGTTCCTTCCAGAATTTGGCCGTTTTCTAATATAAGGTAACCTATTTTGGGCATAAAAAACGCGGTTTTGCCGCTACTTGACATTCCCAAGCTTTTATATTAACATTTTCTAGAATTTAATGCAAGTATAGGGGAAAATGAATACTTTCAGGCGTGATTTACATCACTTTTTTATAAAATTTTATATTTTACACTAAAAACATGCAAAAAACTCATTATGTCAAGGTTTCTTCTTATGAGGGTATCCGGGGAAAGGTGAAAAAAGTGGTTCTTCTCTACTCTGGGGGTCTAGATACATCTGTAATGATCAAGTGGATTATGGATGAGTATAAAGCAGAAGTTATTGCGCTCACCATTGATATCGGGCAGATTGCCGATGATTTGAACGAAATAAGAGAAAAGGCTCTCAAGCTCGGAGCGACAAAAGCTTATATTATAGATGCTAAAGATGAATTTGCCGAACAATATATTGCCCAAGGAATTAAGGCAAATGCTTCTTATCAAGGAAATTATAGACTCGCTACACCTTTAGGCCGTCCTCTTCTTGCAAAATGGGCTGTGAAAATTGCGGCACAAGAGGGAGCCGATTGTATTGCTCATGGATGTACCGGAAAGGGCAATGATCAGATAAGGATTGAAGGAACGGCTTTGGCTTTAAATCCAGATATCAAGATTATTGCTCCAGTAAGAGAATGGTCTATGGGAAGAGATGAAGAATTGGCTTATGCAAAAAAGCATGGCATACCGGTTCGGCAAACCAGTGAAAAACCTTACTCTTACGATGACAATATGTGGGGTGTATCGGGAGAGGGCGGTGAAATAGAAAATCCTGCCATCATTCCGCCACTTGATAAGATTCTCATTGTTTGTACTCCGCCGGAAAAGGCGCCAAATACTCCGGAAATGGTAGAGATAGAATTTGTGAAGGGTCTTCCCGTTTCGGTAAATGGAAAACATATGAAGCTTTCCGATTTAATTATTGCACTTAATAAAATTGGGGCTAAACATGGAATTGGAATTTCTGTCCATATAGAGGATAGAGTTGTGGGGCTGAAGATCCGTGATGTTTATGAGGCCCCAGCCGCGGAAATTTTGGTGGCGGCACACCAGCAACTGGAAAGTTATGTTTCCACCCGATCCGAGAATGAATTTAAACCTTTGGTTGATCAAAAGTGGGCGTATCTATGCTATTCTGGTCTCTGGTATGAGCCATTGATGCGTGATTTGATGGCCTTTGCTGATAAGATAAATGAAAAAGTGACGGGAAAAATAAGGCTTCGTCTATATAAAGGGAAAATAGAACCGATGACCTGGGAAACACCTAATACTATATTTGAGGAAAAGTTGGCTACGTTTATGAGTTCGACTGCATTTAACCAAAATGCATCCGCCGGATTTATTGAACTTTTTACTTTACAGATGAAACTGGCTCAAAGAAGCGAGAGAACGGCGCTTCTGTCGATAGGCGGAAGGCGCAATAAGGTTGCGCTTCTAAAAAGCTTTAAACAGCTTTCTGACATGAGCTATAAACTCTATGCTACTTATAAAACTCATAAATTCCTACGTGTTGCCGGAATAGAAGCAATTCTGGTAAATAAAATATCGCAACCAAATCTTAAGCCAAACCTTTTAGATTTACTCCAAGAAAATAGATTCGATCTTATAATCAACATTCCGACAGGTAGAACTGTTAAACCCAAAGAAAAGACTGATGGGCAGACTATACGTGAGTTTGCACTTAAAAATAGAAATCAACTGATAACTAGTGTGGAGGTTGCCAAAAATTTTGTAGAAAAACTTGTTGCCGCAAGGAAGGTTAAATAATTCAGCGTCTAGTTTGTTAGCGTCTAGCGTC
>CAZJBV010000014.1:19895-24711 GCA_964544585.1 uncultured Gammaproteobacteria bacterium
GTTGCCGCAAGGAAGGTTAAATAATTCAGCGTCTAGTTTGTTAGCGTCTAGCGTCTAGTTATGTCTCCAAATATACCTAAATGGAGCTTTAAGGAGCTCATTATTTCTGAGGTTGAAAAAAAAGGTGGATTTGTCAATGCACATGTTCACTGCGATCGGGCCTTTACTATAACTCCTAAAAAATTATCTGTATATGAAAAATATGTCTTGGAAGATAAATGGGATTTAGTTGATGAGGTAAAAAGAAATGCGAGCGTAGATGAATATTATAGTAGGATCTGTCGGGCGATAGAACTCATGATTTCGCAGGGAGTGAAATATGTGGGATCTTTTATAGATATTGATCCAGTATGCGAAGATCGGGCGATAAAGGCGGCTTTGAAAGCACGGGAAAAATATAAAGATCAGATAAGGATCAAATATATAAATCAAACTTTGAAAGGAGTCATAAATCACGAGGCAAGAAAATGGTTTGATATAGGGGTGGAGATGGTGGATATAATTGGAGGACTGCCAGGTAGAGACGCGAGAGATTTTGGCAAAGGAGAACAACATATGGATATCCTTTTGGAAACCGGAAAAAGACTTAAAAAAATGGTTCATGTTCACGTGGATCAATTCAATAGACCCACTGATCGAGAAACAGAACTATTGGCCGACAAAACAATTGAGCATGGAATGTTAGGAAGAGTTGTGGCAATACATTGCATATCTTTGGCGGCCCACCATAAAGAATATAGAGAGAATGTGTATGAAAAAATGAAAAAAGCGCGCTTGATGGTTGTCGCCTGTCCGACGGCGTGGATTGATAGTAAAAGGAGGGAGAATTTGGTCCCATTGCACAATTCGCTCACTCCTATTGATGAGTTGATCCCAGCAGGAATAACTGTGGCAATTGGATCAGATAATATTGCCGACTATATGGTCCCGTTTTGTGATGGAGATATGTGGTATGAACTGCGATTGCTGGCAACAGGAAATAGATTTTTAAATATTCCTGAATTAGTAAAAATAGCAACGGTTAATGGAAGAAAAGTGCTTGGGGTGGAATAAATTTAGCCGCGGGGGACACGATGGCGGCGTTTTTCAAGGAGTTTGAGGGCGAGATTGTCGCTATACCAACGAATTAAACCGGATCTCCAAACGCGTATTCAGCGCATGAGCAAGTCTTTTTAAGAATGCAAGGGAGGGATTGGCTCTGCCTGATTCAAGTCTTGAAATTACAGATTGTTTCGTTCCCATTTTCCTTGCTAATTCTTTTTGTGTTAACTCTTTTTTCATTCTGGCTTCAATTACTGCTCTGATTACAGCAAATTCTGGCTGAAGTTTATCATATTCCGCCCTATATACCGGATCTCTTAATTTTTCCTTGTGCCAAAGATCAAAATCTAGATGTTTTCGGTCTTTTGGTTTTATTAGTTTCATATAGCATATATGCTATACTATTTCTTTCATTCTGTCAAGCGCGATTTTCAATTCTTTTTGAGGTGTTTTTTCTGTTTTCTTTTTAATTGCGTGAAGCAAATAATATTCAGCGTTGACGATTGTATAAAAAATTCTTACTGCGATCATACCAGTAATTCTAAGTTCATATAGTTTGTGTTGAAGTTTTTTAATATATGGAGGTTTTAAAAAGGGACCATATTCTGATAGCAAATAAAGATGACTGTTTATTTTTGTCTGGATAGTATTTTCCTGCTCGTCTATAAATTCTTTTACTGGCATATCTCCCCGTGCGGTTTGGAAGAATTTTACTTTCCAACTCATGAAGATAGTGTAGCAAATTGGTTGCTATTTATCCTCTTGGACTGTGGTGGCGGCGTTTTTCAAGGAGTTTGAGGGCGATGGTTGAGCGGCGAAGTATGGATTGGGCAGCAAGGAGAGCGTCGCCTGAGGGTTTTTCTTTAAGAGCCTCTTCTGCCTTTTTCTTGGCTTCCAGTATTTCTTTTTCGTTTATCTCGGATTCTTTATAAGCTTCGGAAACTAAAATGGATACTTTTTGGGGTGTAACTTCTATGTATCCTCCGCCTATGGCCAAAGACATGTCTTCCTTGTCCTTTGAGACTTTCACTTCACCTTCGACTAGTCTGGAAAATAGTGGTACATGATGAGGAAGAATGCCGATAGTGCCCATGCTGCTTGGAACATTGACTTGGACAACTGGTTCTGAAAAAACGATGCGCTCAGGAGTAATTATTTCAAGAAGAAATGCATTCATTTTACTTCATCTATCGTTCCCACCATATAAAATGCCTGTTCTGGTTTTTCGTCGTGTTTTCCATCAAGGATTTCTTTAAAGCCACGAATTGTCTCTTCGAGAGTAACATATTTTCCCTCTTTGGCGGTAAAGGCTTCGGCGACAAACATTGGTTGGGAGAAAAATCTTTGGATTTTACGGGCACGGGAAACGGTCAATTTATCTTCATCTGATAATTCTTCCATGCCAAGAATGGCGATGATATCTTGGAGATCTTTATATCTTTGCAAAACTTTTTGAACTCCCCGAGCAGTATTGTAGTGTTCTTCTCCAACTATTTCGGGGGCCAAGATACGAGAATTTGAGGCAAGAGAATCAACAGCGGGATACAATCCTTGCTCTGAGATGGCACGATCAAGGGAAATTGAGGCATCAAGATGGGCAAAAGTTGCTACGGGAGCCGGATCAGTATAATCGTCTGCTGGAACGTAAACAGCTTGGACTGAAGTAATAGAACCCTTTTTTGTCGAGGTAATGCGCTCTTGGAGGGCGCTCATTTCAGAGGCAAGGGTAGGTTGATAACCTACGGCTGAAGGAATACGGCCTAAAAGGGCAGAAACTTCGGATCCTGCTTGGGCAAAGCGGAAGATATTATCGATAAAAAGGAGTACGTCTTGGCCTTCCCTATCCCGGAAATATTCGGCCATGGTCAGAGCCGAAAGGGCAACTCTAAGTCTAGCACCCGGTGGTTCATTCATTTGTCCAAAAACGAGGGCAGTTTTTTCTATGACTTTAGAGGCTCTCATTTCGTTGACTAGATCGTTTCCCTCTCGAGTCCTTTCCCCAACTCCGGCAAAGACGGAATAGCCCCCATGGACTGTGGCTACATTTCTTATTAGCTCCTGAATAAGGACGGTTTTACCAACGCCGGCTCCTCCGAAAACTGCGACCTTGCCACCTTTAACAAAAGGAGCAATTAAATCGATTACTTTTAAACCTGTTTCTAAAATTTTGGCTTTGACTTCTTGTTCGGTTAGGGCCGGGGCAGCTCTATGAATAGGAAGAGTGGGTGCGTTTTTGGGAGGAGGCTTGTGGTCGATGGGATGTCCGACAACGTTGAAAATCCTCCCTAGGACAAGGTTTCCTACAGGAACTGAAATAGGCTTTTGAGTGGAGATTGCCTCTTGATTTCTTTTTAAGCCGTCAGTAGGACCAAGGGCAATTGTGCGAACTATTCCCTCCCCTAATTGGGCGGCAACTTCTAGAATTAATCTTTTGTTTTCAACAAATTCCGAATGGACTTCTATACTTGAATAAATTTCAGGAATTAAGTCTATGGGAAATTGGACGTCGACTACGGCGCCGATTATCTGAATAATTTTGCCTTTCACCATTTGTGGCGCATTAACATTATTTTTTACTATTTTTTTTCTTTGCGGCATAGTATTAACCCTCGACTGCCAATCTTGCCGTGACCATGTCGGCAATTTCAAATGTAATCTTTTCCTGACGGGCCTTGTTGTAAAGAAGAGTCAAGCTGTCCATCAAATCTAGTGCCGCGTCTGTGGCATTTTTCATGGCAATCATGCGGGCAGAATGTTCTGATGCCTCTTCTTCCAAAATAGCAGCCCTTATTTGATTTTCGATATAATGAGGTAAAAGAGATTCGAGTACTTCCCTTGGACTTGGTTCAACCAGAAATTCGGTGAATGAAGGTGAGGGTTTGGTGTTTACATCTTCTGAAGATGTAGGAAGGATCAGGGGAAGGATTTTGTTGAAGACGGGTTCTTGTTTGAGGGCATTGATAAATGAACTGTATGAAATGTAGACTTCTTTATAAAGTCCGGCAATAAAACCATCGACGATTATTTTGGTTACAGGAGGAATATTTTGGACAAACGGGACTTTATCAGAAAAGTCGGCAACAAGTTGTCTACCTATTCGGACGGCAAAATTTTGTCCCTTTTTGCCTAAAGTAAGATAGGCTATATTTTTATATTTACCAAACTCTTTATATAAAAGGCGAAAAAGATTGGTATTTAGGCCACCGCATAGGCCTTTGTTGGTGGAAATGATGATTATAACCGTTTTGCCATCTGGATTTCCGGGAAGAAGCAAAGGATTGAGTTTTATATCAATCCTTTGAGCCAAATCAAGAGTAGCTTCTCTTATTTTGTCGGCGTAGGGTTTGCCGGCGAGAGCTTTTTCCTGGGCTTTTTTCATTTTGGAGGCCGCGACCATTTCCATGGCCTTGGTGATTTGGGCAATATTTTTTGCTGATCTGATGCGTTGTCTGATTAATCTAATACTAGCCATAAATTAAAAATATGTTTTTTTAAAATCTGTAATTATTTTTTTTAGTTTTTCTATTATCTCATCCGAAAGTTTGCCTTCTTTTTTAATTTCGGCGATTATTTTTTTGTGAGATGTTTCCATGTAAGATAAATATTTTTCCTCAAATTCGGCAATTTTTTCTACCGGTAGATCATCCAAGAAACCAAAACTTCCGGCAAAAATGAGAAGAATTTGTTTTTCGACTGGGAGGGGATGGTATTGTTTTTGTTTAAGTAGCTCGACCATCCTTGAGCCTCTTTCTATTTGTTTTTTAGTTGTTTCATC
>CAZJBV010000015.1:0-22734 GCA_964544585.1 uncultured Gammaproteobacteria bacterium
TTCTTGATCTATCACCATTGTACATACCTCTTATCTGAGGAACGGTATTATGTGACTCGTCGATGATGACTAAAAAATTGTTGGGAGTGGACTCATGAAAATAATCCAAAAGAGTATAGGGTGGATCGCCGGGATTTCTTCCGTCAAAATAGCGGGAATAATTTTCAATGCCATTGACGTAGCCTATTTCTTGGATCATCTCGAGGTCATAGTGGACTTTTTGATTTAGCCTTTGGGCCTCAACTAACTTTCCCTGTTTTTTAAACCAAAATACTCTTTGTGATAAATCTTCTTCGATTTTTGAAAGAACATCTTTTTGTTTTGAGGCATCGGTCATGTAGTGCTTGGCTGGATAAATAATTACGTAGTCAAGATCGTCTATTTTTTTGCCGCTTAGGGGATCTATTTTTTCCATTTTGTTGATTTTTATGCCATCGTGGTGGATTCTTACGGCGTTATCTTCGTAGGCGGGAAAAAGGTCTATGATTTCACCGCGAACGCGAAAGGTACTTCGGTGAAAACCATAATCGCTGCGAGTATACTGGAGGTTGACGAGTCGGGCAAAAATAGATTCTCTACTAACACGTTCACCTACTCTTGTCTCAAGGACAAAATGGCCATACTCACGTGGAGAACCCAGGTTGTAAATGCAGGAAACAGAGGCAATAACTATGGTATCTTTGCGGGTGAGAATATTTGTGGTTGAGGCTAAACGCAATTTATCTATTTCTTCATTTATCTCAGTTTCTTTTTCGATATATGTATCCGTTTGGGGAAGGTAAGCTTCTGGCTGGTAAAAATCATAATAGGAAACAAAATAAGAAACGGCATTGTCGGGAAAGAAATCTCTGAATTCCTGATAAAGTTGAGCGGCGAGGGTCTTGTTGTGAGAGATAATAAGGGTAGGCTTTTGCAGTTTTTGGATTACATTGGCCATGGTGAAGGTTTTACCAGAGCCGGTGACGCCCAAAAGCACTTGGTTTCTCTCACCATTTTTGACTCCGTTATAGAGCTTCTCTATTGCCTGAGGCTGGTCTCCTGTAGGCTTAAATTCTGATTTAAGTTCGAAATTCATAGTTTTTTTAATACCCTTTGATTTATTTTATCATCTTTTGAACTAGTTGACTTTCGGGTTTTTTATTGTAAATTATATTTTGCCAAATTATGGTTTACATATTATATCCTAAAGAAAGGCAAATATTGGAGTTTATAAGTCAATTTATCCAACGCAATGGGTATGCTCCTACCCTAGCCGAAATTGCCGAATCGATTGGAGTATCTGCCCTTTCGACTGTTCATGAACATTTGTCGAGTCTACAGCGAAAAGGATTTTTAAAAAGAAAGGCGGGTGTTGATAGAAGCATTGAATTAAATGAGGAAAAATTTAAGCCGAGGCCAGCCGATGTATCAGTGGAACTGCCTGTTTTGGGATTTATTGCTGCGGGTAGTCCACTTGAGCCGCACACAGACCCAAATTTCTATCTTTCGGTCCCGCCGGCGATGGTATCGCCACAAAAGGCGGCATTTATATTGCAGGTGAAGGGACAGTCGATGGTTGATGAGGGTATTTTGGATGGAGATTATGTGGTTGTCCAGCACCAGTCTGATGCCTCAAATGGAGATATTGTGGTCGCCCTTTTGCCAAACGGATTGGCGACACTGAAAAGAATTTTTTTTGAAAAGGAAAGAATAAGACTTGAGCCAGCCAACGCCCAAATGTCGCCTATTTTTGCGACGCATGTAAGGATTCAGGGAAAGGTTGTTGGGGTAATAAGACGGTTTCATTAGGCATCCTGAAGGACTTCGATGCCGGGAAGGGTGCCTTTTTCCAAAAATTCCAGCATGGCGCCGCCACCGGTGGAGACGTGGGAAAGATTTTTTAAGTAATTGGCATTTTTAATTGAAGTGAGGGTGTCTCCTCCACCGATAATTGTTGTTGCATTTTTACATTCTGCCATTGTTTTTAAAATACATTCTGTGCCATTAGCAAAGCGTGGGTCTTCAAAAAGTCCCATCGGTCCATTCCAGATGATGGTTTTTGCTTCACGCATAACCTCTTTATATTTTTTGCATGTTTCGGGGCCAATATCATAAATAACTGCATCATTTGAGACTTCGTTGTAGGGAAGTATCTTTGGCTTTTTTATCCTTTCGGAATCAGAAACTATGACATCAAGAGGAAGAATAAGGGCGGTGTGTTTTTGGGCAGTTTTCCAAAAAAGGACACGGGCCATCTCGACCATCTCGTGGTCGACGATGGAGCGGCCCATGCCAAACCCCCAAGCAGCAAGAAAGGTATTGGCTATAGCTCCGCCTAAGAGGACGGTATCTCCTATGTCAATAAGTTTTTCGATGGCTCTTATTTTTTCTGGAGTTTTGGCTCCGCCAATGACAACTACCATGGGTTTCTCAGGATTTTCAATAGCTTTTGAAATCATCGTTATCTCTTTATCAAGAAGAAAACCTGCGTATGGTGGTAGAAATTGTGAGATTCCAACTATTGAAGCATGAGCCCTGTGGGAGGAACCAAAGGCGTCGTTGACGTAGACATCAGCCATTTTGGCAAGGTGTTTGCCAAAGCGGATGTCGTTTGTCTCTTCGCCTTTGTGAAATCTAATGTTATCGAGCATGATGACTGAATTTTCCTTTGCCTTTTCAATTTCAATTAGCGCTTGAGGCTCCCAATATTTTTCCAGAAGAGTCACTTTCGTACCCAGAAGTTTTTCTGTCCACTCGGCTACGGGACGCATGGAATATTTGGGATCAAATTTACCTTTCGGACGCCCCAAATGGGAAGCCAGGATTACTTTGGCGCCTTTTTCTATAAGATATTTGATGGTGGGGAGGACCTCTTTAATACGGGCGTCATTGGCAATTTCGCCGTTATTGAGAGAAACGTTGAAGTCGACCCTAACAAAAACGGTTTTTCCAGAAAGCTTGGGAATATCTCTAATAGTTTTTTTCTTCATAAACCCATTTTTCCTACGTACTCGACCATATCTATAAGTCTCTCGGAATAGCCCCATTCATTGTCATACCAGGCATAGACTTTGACGAGGTGACCATCTAATACTTCCGTGAGATAAGGATCAACTATAGATGAATAAATTGTTCCTATGATATCGCTTGAGACTAATTCGTCAGAGGCGACATTTAATATGCCTTCGAGAGAATTTCTACTATATTTATAAAAGAGTTTGTTTACTATGTCTTTGTCTGTTGCCTTTTTAACTTTGACTGTCAGATCGATGATGGATCCTGTAATGATAGGAGCTCTGATTGCTTTGCAAATGAGTTTTCCTTTGAGGTCCGGGAAAAGCTTGCCTATGTCTTTGGCAGAGCCGGTTGAGGCGGGAATAAGATTGACAAAAGAAGCACGTCTTAAGCGGACTTCTTTTTTGTGGGAGTTGTCGAGGAGATTTTGTGAATCGGTAAGGGCATGGATAGTGGTCATATAACCATTTTCTATACTAAGCTCGTCATGGAGGACTTTGATGCTGGTTGCCAGACAATTTGTAGTGCAGGAGGTGTTGGAAATAATTTTGTCAACTTTGGGATCAAATTTGGTGTGATTAACTCCTAAGACCAAAGTCTTGGTATCATCTTTGGCTGGTGCAGAGATGACGACATATTTTGCTCCTGAAGAGAGATGGCCACTGGCGTCCTCTGTAGTTCTGAATTTCCCTGAAGATTCGATGACTATATCGACTCCGGCGTCTTTCCATGGGATAGCTGCCGGTTCATCCTCTTTAAAAACACGCACGGTTTTGCCGTTAATTAACAAATCTTCACCTGTGGTCTTGATATCGTGATTTTGGAAAGTACCATAGGCTGAGTCATACTTCAAAAGATATGCGTGTGATGAGCTATCTGCCCTGCTATTTATGGCTACCAATTCGACGTCTTTTCGATTAAGAATAATTCTAGCTGCAATTCTACCGATTCTGCCAAAGCCATTGATGCCGACCCTTATTTTTTTCATAGTTATCCCCTCTCCAATGTGGAATTATCTAATATTTGATAATAATAAGTCAAATTGTCACACTCCTCTTTTGTTTTTCTACCACTTTCCCTTTTTTGTCAAGTTTATAAACTAAAACTTCTCCGGTAGCCATTTCAATTTCTGCAATTTTGTCATCTGGAACATTCTCAAGGTGCTTAATAAGTGACCTATTACTATTGCCGTGAGCAACAAAAAGGATATTCTTTCCTAAGACTATATGCGGTTTAATAAAGGCTAAATAGTGGGGAATTACTCTATCATAAACATGTTTTAGGGATTCTCCTAAGTTGATTGGTTCGTCCCAACCTCTTCTAATACGCTTAAATTTTTCTTCCCCTACCTTTTTCTTTATTTCCCATTTATTTTTTCCGGTGTATTCGCCGTAGTGACGCTCTCGAATTGCGGCAGAAATGTAGATAGGTATATGGGATTTTTTTAATGCGCGCAAAATAATATTGAGGGTATCTTTGGCACGCTTTAGATCTGAAGTAAACGCAAGGTGAAAATCGATATCTTTGATGGCAACGGCCGCCTTTTCCGCTTCCTTTTTGCCTTTTTTTGATAGTTCAATATCGGTCCAACCAGTCCAGAGGCCTTTGGCATTCCAGACTGATTCTCCGTGACGGACAAAAACCAGGTTGCTTAACCCAACTTGCTTTAGCACGAGAAAGATTATACCATGTGAAGCTAACGTGGGTACATTATATATAGTTGCAACGCCGATTGGAAATCTTGAGGATATTACTCTTCGGGCTATTAAGATTCTATCTTTGGTAGACTATATTGCGTGTGAAGACACGCGAAGGACGGGACAACTTTTAAGGCATCTCAAGATAGAGAAGAAAAATCTTATTTCTTATTATGATGAAGTTGAGGAGGTGAAGACACCTGAAATTGTAAATCTTATAGAAGAGGGGCATGATGTAGCATTGGTTAGTGATGCGGGAACTCCGCTTATTTCTGATCCTGGGTATAAACTCGTGAGGGAATGCATAAGAAGGGATATAAAGGTCGTTTCGATTCCTGGTCCGAGCTCAGTTATAGAAGCCTTAATAGTTTCAGGACTTCCTATAAATAAATTTACGTTTATGGGCTATATTCCTGCCAAAAAAAATAGGCGCAGAGAATTTTTAAAAGAGATAAAAGGAACCGTTGTTTTTTTTGAGACGGCAAATAGATTAAAAGAGAGTTTGGAGGATATTAAAAATATTTTTGGGGATATTGAAATAGTTATTGCCAGAGAACTGACAAAAATTCATGAAGAAGTGTGGAGGGGTAAGATTTCTGAAGCAATAAAAAGAGAATTTAGGGGGGAGATTGTATTATGTCTTCAAGTCTAAAGCTATCTTTCACCCTTTACTTCTCCCAAAAAGTGGTCTTTTTCACGCATTCGTATGGCTCTGAAAAAAAGCGTGTGTTTTGGATTTTGACACGTATCCTTATGTTTCCTTGCCATATCTGCTGGGATAGGTAATGAGTCTGTTGGTTCTTTGACATTTATTGTTGCTTGGTTATTTCCTGTACTTTCCCAGTAGACCAATTGTTTAGAGGGGTCTGCACAAAAATATCCTACACTATAATAACCAGGCGGCAATACTGATCCCCTTTGTTCATATTGTCTATAGAGTTTGGTAAGAACCTGAGAAAATTCCTTCGCTTCTGCACCCATAAATTTGCTTATATTAGCATAGAAAGAGAGAGAAATACAAAAAATTGCTTATGGAGTCTCCAAGGTGGAGTCTCCAAGGCGAGGCCTTGCGAAGCTAATATACCTCAAGAGTAGAGGTGTCGCTGATGGGGAGGCCCATTTCTTTGATCAGGTTTAAATGTCTTGTGGGGATAATTTATTGAGTGTAGATATAAGCAGTTCGAAGAAATTCGTCACCATATAAACAATTTCCAACTTGTTCACGGTCATCTAGAACTGACTGAATTTCACTTTTACTCATCTGAGGAAGTAACTGCAGTGCTCGGCAGTCATTTTGGGAATGTGGTGTAGAGGGATCAAACGTTTTGTATGATAATGGACAGAAAATTTTGGGATTTGCGTGGCAACGAGCTTTTATTTCTATTGATGACATAAGAGGAGGCTAATTACATCAATCTTGTGAATTCTTCTTCTGGTACAGGATTTTTTTGATCATTGAGCACTGCAAGGTAGCCAGAGATGGCATCTTTTACCATTTCTATGGTTTCTTCGAATGTCTCACCCTGTGTCATGCATCCAGGTAGAAGTGGCACGGAGGCAATATATCCACCTTCTTTTGCCGGCTTGAACACAACGGTATAAGTAAGAATTTGTTTGGTAAGGTTTGTTTTCATAGGTAAATTATACCATAATAAAATATTAATTTATGTACGAGTGGATATTTTTAAGATTTCGGGGATATTGAAATTGTGATTGCAAGAGAACTAACGAAAATTCATGAAGAAGTGTGGAGAGGGAAGATTTCAGAAGCATTTAAAAGAGAATTTAAGGGAGAGATAGTTATATGTTTTCAGGTGTAAAGCTAAATCACCTGGAGGGTGTAAAGCTAGAATATTTGTTGACTTCGGCGGTACTGCCGAGGACGATGGGGACGCGGGCGTCGTGTTTGACGGGCAGAATATCAAGGGGATTTTGGCCGCGGCTGACTGCTGAACCACCAGCTTGGATAATAAGAAAGCTTAATGGTGCGACTTCATAGAGAAGACGAAGTTTCCCATCTGGATGTTTACTATCTTCGGGATAAAGAAAAATTCCTCCTTTAAGCAGAGTACGATGAAGGTCTCCGACCATTGCTCCCACATAGCGGAGTGAATAAGTTCCTTCTTTTTTGATACTGGTCAGATAATTTTTATCCGCCTGGCTAAATAATTCCCAGTTGCCTTCGTTGAGAGAATAAATTTTTTTGTTACCTATTTTAATATCAGGATAGCTTAATAAAAATTGATTTGTTCTGGCATCGAATGTAAAACCATTAACGGAGCCTTTTGTGGCATAGACTATCATCATGCTCGGGCCATAGAGAACGTAGCCTCCGGCAATAAGAGAAGACCCTTTCTGCAGCATGGTATTCTTTTTGGGATAGACTCCAAAGATGGTACCTACAGGCAGATTTATATCAATATTTGAAGAGCCGTCGAGAGGATCGTGGGTAATATTATAAAGACCGTTTTTGTTTTGAGAAAATTTCGGCTCGGCCAGTTCTTCGCTCCCTACAGCATAAACTGCAGGACAGGAAAGAAGAGATGAGGTAAAAGTTTCGTCGGCGAAGGCATCTAGTTTCTGGACATTTTCGCCATAGACGTTTGTCTTTCCTGAATCACCACTCTCGGCAATAAGGCCGCTTTCAGATAGTTTAATATGAAGAGACTTTGCGGTTTGTTCGACTACATTTATAAGAGCAGAAAAAGGTTCTCCGAGGTTTGAATTTTTAGTGTTGACGAATTCCTGAAGTGTCATTTTCCTTGGTAGATCGCGTATGCTTCATCAACAGATTTCAGATCATAGGTAAGAGCTGAAACGGCATTGGCAAATCTTATGGCTTCATCAAGTGGTTTTTGATGAATATTTCTGCCTGTTGCATTGCCTGATGTGCCGGCAATATGGATCTGATCATGGAGGGTCTGCAAAAAGTCTTTGACTTCCATACTTGAACCTCCGGCGCAAATAAGTCTGGTTCTGCCTGCGGCCACAACTGCTTCGTGAAGTGCTTTTGCCCGATCGCCTTCTTTGGGTTTGGGGTAGTTTACTTTGGTAAAATCGGCTCCAAGACAAGCTGCGACTCCTGCTGCGCCTGCCACCAAATGAGGATCTTTTTCGTCAGCTACTGCCTTGCCTCGAGGATACATCCAGATTACTGCAAATAAGCCATTGAGATGAGCAGTGTAAATTATACTTCCCGCGTCCTGCATCATTTCTCCTTCGTATTCACTTCCGGCATAAATGGTGAGACCAACTCCTAAAATATTGAGTCCACTGTTTTTCTGGAATTCGACGACTTTTCCAACGGGATACAAGAGAGGACTTCGGGGATCCATCTGATCCTTTTTTACCAGATTTGATTTAGAATTAAGTTTTATAAGATAAGGAATGTTTTTGAAATCGCTTCCGTATTTGGCAATGAGTCCGAGTTGGGTGGCAAAGACTCCAATTTTTGCTTTGCTGGCTATATTGAAAAGGTGTATAGGATCGGCATCATCCGTACTAATACCCTCGCCATAAAAATCATCATTTAAGTGCTCTACTTTCTGATCACCGGCAAAAAGCATGAGTCTTCCCGTACCATGGGTAGCCTTTTCTATATTTTTGGCAAATTCTCCGCGCTTGTTACCCGGGACATCGAGGGGTGTGTAGTGGGTTACATCCATACATCAATAATACAATATATTTAAAATTCTTCAAGGGTTGAAGTATCGCCGATGGGGAGGCCCATTTCGCGGGCTTTGAGGATGCGGCGCATGATTTTGCCGGAGCGGGTTTTGGGTAGTTTATCTATAAATTCTACTTCTCTAGGATAAGCATGGCCGGCGAGGTGTTTTTTGACGAAAAGGGAGAGTTCCTGTTTGAGCTGTTTCTCATACCTTTTACTTGTTCCCTTCACCGTCCGAGGAGTCGAAGTCGTTGCTTCGCCACCTCGGAGGTGTTTTAGGGCTACTTTTTTTGCAAAGTCTGGCTTTAAAACGACAAAGGCTTTTATTATTTCGCCTCTCATTGGATCCGGTTTACCGATTACTCCTGCCTCGACGACGGAGGGATGGGAAACCAGAGCAGATTCCACCTCAAAAGGTCCGACCCTTTCGCCTGAAGTTTTAATAACGTCATCGGCCCTCCCTATAAACCAAAAATATCCATCTTTATCTTTATAGGCTCGATCTCCGGAAATATACCAGTCTTTAATAAAGTATGACTTATATTTCTGGGGACGGCGCCAGACGGTTTTCATCATCGAGGGCCAACCTTTTTTCAAAGCGAGATTACCCTCTTTGCCGCGTCCAAGCTCGCGTCCGGCGTCATCTACAATGCCTGCCTTGACTCCTGGAAATGGTTTTCCCATCGAGCCAAGCTTTATCTTCATTGAGGGATAATTGGCTATACAAATGGCGCCTGTTTCTGTCTGCCACCAATTATCGTGAAATGGCAGGCCGAAGGCTTCTATACCCCAACGTATAGCTTCGGGGTTAAGTGGTTCGCCAACTGAGGCCAAATGTCGTAGGCTTGTAAGTTTATATTTTTTGACTAGGTCGGTTCCGGCGGCCATAAGCATTCTTATGGCTGTTGGGGCTGTATACCAGACAGTAACCTTGTATTCTTCGAGAATTTTGTACCACTTTGCGGGATCAAAGCGACCGGAAAAGACTACAGATGTAGCGCCGTTACTCCAAGATCCTAGGATTTCGTAAGCAATTCCCGTTACCCAGCCGGGATCGGCCGTACACCAATAAGTATCGGAATCGTGAAGATCGAGGACATATTTTGCGGTCAGATGTTCCTGGAGAATGGCACGGTGGGAATGGACTATGCCTTTGGGTTTACCAGTTGTGCCTGAGGTATAGAGCATGAAGGCATAATCGTCGGGTTTCATATGGGCGATTTTTATTTCCGATGACGATGCGGCAATATGTTTGATAAAGCTAGGATCGTCGACGAGGATAATTTTTTCGAGGTGGTTGAGTTTACGCTTTATTTTTTTTAATCTTGGATAAAGCTCAGAATTGGTGATGATAATTTTTGCCTGACTATTTTCTAACCTATCATAGAGAGCTTTTTCCTGGAAGGCAGAAAAAAGAGTTCCAGCGATGGCGCCGATTTTTAATATGCCTAGAAAAGCTATATATAAGTAAGGTATGCGGGGAAGAAAAATAAATATCCTATCTCCCCTATCAACTTTATAATTGCGGAGGAAATTGGCAAATTGATTGGAAAGAATTGAAAGATCGTAAAAAGAGTAGACTTGTTTTTCTCCTTCTTCTCCCTGCCAATAGAGGGCAATTTTATTTTTACGCCAGGATAGGGCGTGGCGGTCGACTGCATTATAGGCGGCATTAATCCGGCCATTGGAAAACCAGTCAAGCTCTTTTTCTGTTTTTTGAAAGGAGAAGGAACGATATTCTTTTTCGTAGTCAGAAAGGTTGGGAGGGATTTTGAAATAACTTTTTTTCTTTTTATAGGCAGTAAGCATAATTCAGTTAATAGTTTGTAGTGAGTAGTTTGTAGTTAATATTAACAAATTTAAATTAAGAATTATATAGTTTTTCCAGATTTTGCAATAAATTTCTGCCGGACATATCTGACGGTTTTGGTATACCTAAAAGGGCTAGAATCGTCGGAGCAATGTCTGCTAGTATACCCATGGGGAGTGTATCAGTGTGGTGTAAAAAGGGCTTGCCGATGGCGATAAAGGGAACAGGATTGATTGAGTGTTCTGTATCGACGCCCCCTGTTTGAGGATCAATCAGTTCTTCGGCATTTCCATGATCTCCCGTAATTAATAAGTATCCTCCGTGTTCGAGAATGGTGGGGACTATTTGAGAGAGGCATTTGTCGATTACCTCTACTGCTCTGATGGTAGCCCCCAGACTTCCAGTATGAGCAACCATATCTGGGTTGGCAAAGTTTATAACAATGAGAGTAAATTTTTCCAGACTAACTTGATTAATGATTTCGTGAGTCAGTTCGAAGGCTGACATTTCGGGTTTTAAATCATATGTAGGCACTTTTGGAGAAGGAATGATGATGCGTTCCTCGCCAGGATAAACAATTTCTTGATGACCATTGAAGTAGTAAGTGACAAAACGTTCTTTCTCTGATTCGGACAAACGAAGTTGGCGAAGCCCCCTTTCAGAAATGACTCTTCCTAATGGATAACCAACTCTTGCCGGAGGAAAAGCTATTGCTGAAACCTTTATATCTGATGCATATTCGGTCATGGAAACAAAAAAAAGATTTTGAATTTTAGGGCCTCTGGCGAATGGATTGACCTGACTTCCCAACTCAGCCTCGTGCTTTTTAAAGTATTTGACGGCAAAAGGGTCGAAGGTAGTTTTATTAGCTTCTTTTTCAAAGTCTTCGGCTGTAAAGGTTTTAGTTAATTCTCTGGGTCTGTCGATTCTAAAATTAAAAAAAATGACACTATCATTTTGTCTGATTGTGGTCAGGGGGTGTCCATCCTCGTAGATTATTGTCGGTTCAATAAATTCATCAGTTTGATTTTTGGCATAAGCGTTTTGAATGGCTTCTTTATAATTTGAGGCAGTGACTCCTTGGCCTTGAGTTAAGGCAAAGAAGGCTTTTTCTATGCGGTCCCAGTGCTTGTCTCGATCCATGGCAAAATAGCGACCCATAATGGAGGCAATTTTACCTAATTTGAAATTTCTCAAATGCTCTTCGACTTGTTCGAGATATATCAGAGCAGATTGCGGAGGGGAGTCGCGACCGTCGGTAAATAGATGAAGAAAGATGCGGTCGAATTGCTGTTCTTTAGCAAGTTCTAAAAGAGCAAAAAGATGCTCTATGTTTGAGTGGACACCACCAGATCCGACGAGGCCAATGATATGAAGATTTGAATTGTTCTTCTTTGCGTGATTTATGGCAGATAAAAAGGCTTCGTTTTTAAAAAAGGTACCATCGGCAATTGACATATTGATGCGGGGAAGATTTTGATAAACGATTCTGCCTGCGCCGAGATTTAGGTGGCCCGTTTCGGTATTGCCGTCCTCGCCGCGGGGAAGGCCGACTGCCTCACCTGAGGCTTTAAGCTCACCGTGAGGAAAGGTATTGAGAAGATATTTGTAGTAGGCAAGCGTGGCAAGACTGATGGGGTTTCCATTTCCAGGAGGGGCTATACCCCAACCATCTAAAATTATTAGAGTAGCAAATTTCATTTTCCAGCCCCATTCAACTCCTCGTCTATCTCAAGAAGACGATTGTATTTGACTACGCGCTCGCCTCTTGCTGGAGCGCCAAATTTGACATAATCTGCCTGAATGCCAACGGCAAAATCGGCTGAAAATGAATCCGTGGTCTCACCAGATCTGTGAGAAACGACAATTTTAAATCCTCCCATTCTTGCTTGTCTGACGACCTCGAGCGTTTCTGTGATTGTTCCAATTTGATTTAACTTTACTAAAATACTATTGCAGGCCTTTTTATCAATGGCCATTTTAAGCCTATTTATATTTGTGACTAAAAGGTCGTCTCCGACAATATAGACTTGATCGCCGAAGCGAGAAGTATATTCTATCCAGCTATACCATTCTTCTTCTTGAAATGGATCTTCTAAGATTAAGAGATTGTATTCTTTCTGCAAATCTGACAAATATTCAATAAATTCTGATGGTTGGTATGGTTGGGCTCTGTCGATGAGTTGATATCCACCTCTGGTGAAGAAAGTCGAGGCAGCCAAATCAAGACCCAGAAAAGCGTCGACGCCTAATTTATAAATTGAGGTTCTAATTGCTTCTTTTAGGGCTTCGAGGGCATCGATATTGGTCGAGAGATTTGGGGCAAAGCCGCCCTCGTCTCCGACTGAATGAACGGCGTTTCGATAAATTAATATTTCCTTCACTTTTTGATAGATCTCGACACCAAGGCGTAGGCCATCGCTATATTTTTTATTTGAGGCGGGAATAATAAAGAACTCTTGAAAATTGAGATTTCCGGCACCGTGTTTTCCGCCATTGATGACATTAAAAAGGGGTATAGGGATTTTTCGTCCTCCCTGGGGTATACCTAGTTTATGACTAAGTTCCGAAATATATTGATAAACTCCTCTATTCTGTGACATGGCATGAGCCCGGGCCACCGCCATTGATACAGAAAGCATGCTATTGGCGCCGAGTTTACTTTTATTTGCAGTGCCGTCTAACTGAACTAAAATTTGGTCTATCTCTGACTGGGACCCCGAATCCATGCCGATAATTTTTGGTGCAATCGTTTCGTTGACTATTTTAACGGCAGTCAATACACCTTGCCCCCCATAGACTTTTGGATCATTGTCGCGCAGTTCTAGAGCTTCTAGCGTCCCTTTGGAGGCTCCTGAGGGGACAGAGTCGATTGCTTGGATATTGTTATCTAAAGTCACTTTGGTTTCTATTGTTGGGGTAGCACGTGAATCTAGAATTTGACGGGCTTTAATTGCGGCTATTTTTGGCATAAATTAGTCCTTTCTTTTTACCAACCTTCTTTCTGCATTATAGACTATTTCTCTGGTATGGACGAGGGCATCCGGGTTAACTGAGACCGAAGTTATTCCCCACGCAATCAGTTTTTCTACCAAATCGGGATAGTCTGAGGCCGCCTGACCACAGATTGAGGATGTAATCTTATACTTATGGCTAGTTTTTATGACTTTTTCCAGAGCCCATAAAACAGCATCATTTCTTTCATCAAATTCTGGTGCCACCTCGCTATTATCGCGATCGGTACCTAAAATAAGCATAGTTAGGTCATTGGATCCAATTGAGACTCCGTCTATGCCAACTTGGCAAAATTTATCGATAAGGATGACATTTGAGGGTATCTCAACCATCATCCATAACTTAAAATTTGGTCCCCGACTCAAGCCCCTTTCTGACAGATGCTTTTTGATGTCTATGAGCTCTTTGACTGTTCTGACGAAGGGAATCATGACGTGAAGATTTTTATAGTCATATTTATTTCTGACACGCTTGATGGCGTCTATCTCCATGTCAAAGACTTCTGGATCATGAATATAGCGAAAGGCGCCTCTGTAGCCTAGCATGGGATTTGTTTCGACCGGTTCAAAATCGTGGCCGCCTTTGAGATTGCCGTACTCATTAGATTTAAAATCGGTGGCGCGATAGACGATTGGTCGTGGATGAAAGGCTTTACAAAATTTATGCAAATCTTCGGCGAGCATGTGGACAAAGACATTTCTTTTTTTGTCACGTAAAAGTTTTTTGGGGTGAATGCCGATATTGGCAATCATAAATTCTGCCCTTAAAAGTCCTACACCATCTGCATCCATGGATGCTACCTCTTTTGCCCTATCTGGTTCAGCCAAATTGACATATATTTTTGTAGCCGTTTTGAGGCTCGTGTGAGTTTGGATACCCTCAGCTGCGGCAAATTGTAAAAAGGCAGGGCCCGGAGTTTTCGTTAGAGCTCCTTTAAATATTTCTCCGCTTTTCCCGTTGACCGTAATTATGGTATTTGCGGCAATTTTTTTAATGGCATTTTCTACTCCGACAATGGCAGGTATGCCAAGTTCGCGGCTGACTATGGCGGCATGAGAAGTGCGACCACCACGTTCGGTGACGATTGCAGCCGCCTTTCTCATGGCTGGGACAAAATCTGGATCAGTTTGAGGAGCAACCAATATGTCTCCATCTTTTATTTTGTGAATTTCTCGACTAGTTTTAATTATCTTTGCCGGTCCTTGGGCAATGCCGGGAGAAGCTGGATCTCCTTTGGCGAGAATGGGGAGGCTGATTGCATTTGGTCGATCAAGCATCTCTTTTTTATGCAAAATCTCATGTTGCCTTTTGAGGGTCGTAATGGGACGTGACTGAACTATATATATAATTTCGCTTTCTATGGCCCATTCGATGTCCTGGGGAAAAAAGTAGTGTTTTTCAATTTTTTTACCTAATTTGGCAATATCAATAGCTACTCGATCTGTAATTTTGGGTTTATTGCCTTGGCTTCCTTTGAGGAGGACCTCAACATTTTTATCTCCTTTTTTGACCAGCATTTTTTCCTGGGTAGAAATTTTTTTATCAATTATTTTATCTGTTTGTT
Organism: uncultured Gammaproteobacteria bacterium; assembly: GCA_964544585.1. Classification (GTDB taxonomy): domain Bacteria; phylum Patescibacteriota; class Microgenomatia; order 2-02-FULL-39-11; family 2-02-FULL-39-11; genus CAZJBV01. The sequence goes on from CAZJBV010000015.1 coordinate 14,748, forward strand.
TGTCTATTTCAAAATGATCGGGGGTAGCCGTACCCTGGACTATATATTCACCCAAGCCAAAAATTGCCTCAATGACGAGTTTATTTTTATCAGTTGAGATGGGATCGACGGTAAACATGACTCCTGAGGCACTGGAGTTGACCATGAGTTGAACTGGGATGGCGATGGCAACTTTATCTTGTTCAATTTTCAAATCGTGACGATAAAATATAGCCCTTGGTTCGTAAAGAGAAGCCCAAGCCTTTTTAACAAAATCAATTAGAGTGGCCTCGCCTTTGACATTTAGGTATGTAGCCTGTTGACCAGCAAACGAGGCCTCGGGTAGATCTTCGGCTGTGGCAGAGGATCGCACTGCCACAAGAGGATGAATATTAAAAATTGAACGGAGGCTTGATGTTTTTTTATATCTGCCTTCGGCCCTTTTGGGAAGCTCGAGGTAGTATTTGATGATAATTGAGGCGATCTCTTTGGAAACCGGAGCCTCTATAATTATTTTTTTTATTCTTTTAGAAACTTCGTCTAGACTACGAGAGTCGCGATAGTCTACGGTTTTTAAATGTTGGGAAATTTGCTTATCGAGTTTGTTGTAGCTGAGAAATTCTTTATAGGCGGAAACGGTAACAATAAAACCGTAGGGAATGGGGATTCCTGCCTGGATCATTTCGCCTAAATTTGCGCCTTTGCCTCCGACCGTAGCCGTATCTTCTTTTGAGACTTCTTCAAACCAGACAACATATTTATGGGGCATAATATCATTGTGTCGGATTTGGGATATTATTTCAACAGTTTCTCTTTAAAATAATCCACCCAGGGGACGGGAGAAGGGTCGATGTTATTTAAAATGGCAAGGTAAAAGGTAAACCAGCCACCAAATTGAATAAGTTCCATGCTTTGGGTAAATTTGTCTCTGGATTTTAATTCTATAATTTGTGTCTCAATCCCATTTTTTTCGACGACGTCACGAGTCAATTTCATTCTCTTTTGGTTTTGCATTTCGTAAAGATTGGATTCGACAAAAATAAATTTTAGATATTTTTTCGCAATTTGTGGAAATGCAAGTCCCTCCATAAGGTGGTGGTTTAACTCGGGGACGGTAAAATATAAACCAAATTGTTTGCCGGTTTCGTTGATTGGATTTCTGATTGCATGTGCTGCCCCTTCTAAAAAGTCGGCGATCGTAAAGACTGGAATTCCATCGTGCATATTCTGGGCTAATTTTTTGGCTTCATTGTCGCTGGTCTTACTTGACAGATTTAGTAAAACTCCTTTTTCCGATATAAAAGTAATAGTAGACATCACCTGTGGTGTGGTGAGATTTATAAATTCAAGCTTTGAAAGTAGGGCCAAAAGGCCTACGACCATATAACCGACGCCGATTCTGGGTTGCGAACTTGGGTTAAATTTGGGATTAAAAATAAATGAGGGATATTTTTGCAGAATTTCTGCTAATTTTCCGCCAGATGTGACACCGGAGACGAGGGTATTTCTAGCGAATGCTTCGCTGGCACAAGAAATTGTTTCTTCCGTAGTACCTGAATAACTTGAGAGGAATACTAAAGATTCTTTATCAACATAGGCAGGAAGATGGTAGCCATTGACAAGATTAATGGGGATCTTTAGTTCGTGTTCATAGAGACTTTTTAGGATGCGAGCCCCATAGGCCGAGCCACCCATGCCAGCTATGACAATATTTTTGGCTTTTTTATAAGAATCGGGAAAATTTGTAGAATAGCCTTCTACCCACGCCTGATTTATTTGTTTGGGAAGCATGTCTATAGAGACAGCGGCATTGCCGCGATCGAGATTTTTGATGGCGTTGATATCGTCAAGATTCATATAAATCAGCGTCTAGTTTGTTAGGGTCTAGCGTCTAGTTATACTTTAATTGTAGCACCTAGTGACTTTAATTTTTCGACTAATTCATTCTGTCTTTCTTTTAAGATCTCTCTATTATCCGCTTCGATGTTGAGGCGGAGAAGGGGCTCGGTTTTGGAAGCTCTGAGATTAAACCACCAATCGTCAAACCAGACGGAAAGCCCGTCGATATCATCTAGTGAGTTTGCATCCTTTCCATACTCGCTCTCTATCGTTTCTATAATCTGAGGAATATTTTGAGCTTTGAAGTTGAGTTCGCCTGACTGAGGATATTTGTCAAACTCTTTTTTTATTTCTGATACTTTTTTACCGGTCTTTGAAGTGTATTCCAAAAATAGAAGCGCGGCGATTGCAGAGGAATCGGCATAGTGATTTTGGCGAAAATAATAATGACCCGAGTGCTCTCCGGCAAAAAGTCCATTAAACTCTCTCATATACTGCTTGATAAAGGAATGACCGACACGGACTCTTTTTGGTACGCCACCATATTTTTTTATAGTTTCGGGAACTATGCGACCACAGATGGCATTATAGAGTACTGCGGCATGACCATGTTTTTTTAATAAATGAGAGGCAAGAATTGCGGTAGTAATTGTGCCCGATAAAACCTCTCCCTTTTCGTCTAAAATAAAAAATCTGTCGGCGTCGCCGTCAAAGGCGAGTCCGAGGTCTGCGGCGACTTTTGATATTTTTGTTTTAACATCTTTGAGTGTAGTTTCATCTAGTGGATTGGGGATGTGATGAGGAAAATTACCATCGGGTTCAAAGTAAAGAGGAATTATATGAATGGGAAGTTTTCCGATTAATTGTTGCCAAGTGATGCCTGCCATGCCATTTCCAGCATCGACCACGACTTTGAATGGTCTTAGAGATTTTGTGTCGACAAAAGATAAAATGTGAGAAACCCAATTAGCAAGAATATTTTTATTTGTGACTGATCCTCGTTTTCCTGATTCCTCCACCGTCGGGGGAGTCATGGCTTCCGCTGTCGCTCCAGCCTGCCACCCCCGAGGTGTCTTTTGGCTTTTTTCTTTCTCGATAATTTCTTTTATTTCAGGAAAGCCGAATTCTCCATTAAGGGCAATCATGCCTTTGAGGACGCCTTTGAGGCCGTTGTACTGTGGCGGATTGTGGGAGGCGCTGACAATAAGGCATAGAGGATATGCAAATTTGCCACAGGCAAAGTAAAGCATTTCGGTGGAGATTTGACCGAGGTCAACGACGTCTATCCCTTGACTTGTGATTCCTTCGATGAGTGCTTTTGCAAGTTGCGGCGAAGATAAGCGCATATCGTGACCTACTCCTATTGGACCCTCACCCATATATTTTGCTATGGCACGACCGATGGTGGTGTAAGCCTGTTCATTTATTTCTGTTGGGTATATGCCGCGGATATCGTAGTCGTGGAAGATGGAGAGATTCATAAAAATAGCGTATAGTTTGTAAGGGTATAGCGTCTAGTTTTTCATGCTATAAAGTAAGGAGAAAAATGTCAAGGAGTTTGGAAAGAGAAAGAGGTGTGAGGCCAAATTTTATTTTGTAGTCTATATCGAGAAGTTTTCGATAATTTTGAACGAGGTCTTCCATAGAAAAATATTGGGCTTGATGGTGAAATTTGCCTATTTGCCATGATTGGAGGGCTGTTAAATATTTCGGGTTTCCCTCTTTAACAAGAATGAGAAGTCTAAACTGGCGGACGAGCATGGTATAGATTATTTCGGGAGGTTCTGATGTTAAAAGATTTTGTAATTTTAATATAGAATCTTTCGGGTTTAGCACTTTTATACCATCGACAAAAGAGAAAATGTTGGTGTTTGGCTTGAAATTTTGGGCTTTTGCCTTTGGAATTTTTTTCAGTTCTCGAAGGCCAACTTCTTTGTCTTCATAAAGAATAATTTTGACCTCTATTTTTTCTTTGGCTAGATAATCTATGGCTTCGTCTTTGCGTTTTGACGGACGCGAGGTCAAAAGACCCTCAATAACGACAAGTTTTTCAGCGGTAAAGAGGCTGGTAGCCGAAACTGCCAGTTCAAGGTCGGCTCTGGTAATGATATTGCCGTCCAAAACGACTATTTCTTTACCCCGATACTTTTTCTTTTCCTCTTGAAGGGCTTGATAGGAAGAGTACGTATTTTCTCCGTGGAGAATGGTAATCATTTTGTATTAGGGAAGAATTATGTAATGAAACTTGCCAAATAGTTCGGATTTAGTTTTTCTTGATAAAAGAGCGGTTAGTTTTTTATCTATTTGTTCGTCAGAAACGTTTGTGGATATGGCGATTATACCGGTGTCTTTACTGTTTGGTGCCAATTCTTCAAAATGTTTTTTGTTAAATGTAACGATGAGTCGCTTTGATTCTTTGGCTAATGCATAGACTTCTTCATCTGAAATTCCAGTTTTATTCAAATCGTGAACTAGATGTCTAATATTGTGTCGATTATTTATGATGGGAAATGTATCACGCGGAGAAATATTTTCATCAAGAAGCAGTTTATACCGCGCTGGTTTTTTCATACCGTCTGGTATCGATATCGTGAATTAATTCGTCAATAGCCCCACGAAGGGTTTCTTCCTTAAGATGGGGATATACTCCATTTATTGCCTCTATTGTATAGCCTTCGCGTAGTAGAAAAACTACTCGAGATATGGGAATTCTTGTACCCTGTATTACTGGCACCCCGCTCATGATTTTGGGATTTGATGTGATATATTTCATGGTCGTATTATTTTACGCCTATGGCTATTATTTTTCAAGATTGGCCAGATAGATTTGGAAGAGTTTGTCGACGGTGCGGCGGTCGATGCGGTGGTAGCGGCCGCGGTGGGAGATGAGGGAACCGGAAAAATTTTTGGGAATGTGCATGAGTTCGTGAATTAATGTTCTTTTCTTTTCGTGTTCGGATAGTTTATCATAATAATGGGAGACGACTTCGATGACGTATTGAGGTTCTAGATTTAATATTTCGCGCCAAATTCGAGGTAGGCTCCAGATGCGGGCAACGGCCCGAGTGGTAGAATTAATGCTTCTGACGCAATGAAGATCGTCAGGATTGATATGAGTTAGATTAAGGGCTCTGACTAGATTGACTATTTCTTTTTTGATATCCGCAGATTTGGTCCAGGCGATTGGTTTTAGGGGACGGTGGTGTCTTTTTCTGGAGAACATATTTATACTATTATATCAAACTAGCAATCCCTTTTTTCCCGTTTTTTGGGCATCGGTTTGGAATAAATCGAATATTCGAGCTTGGTCTTCCTTTTTAATCCCCTCACCTTGGTCTTTAACAGAAATTGCGGCGCTATTTTTATTTTTTAGCTCTCTCAAATTTATCCCGTCAGGAGGCTTTGTTGCGCTGGCTGCGGAAGCCGGCGCGGCCAGCGCCTTGCTTCCTGCTGTGAAACTGTACTCGTTTTCGATAAAATTCGAACCTATTTTAAACGTTTCTGAGCTCGGCCTCCCCGCGGCCTCGCTTTTCCCTTATTTTTTGCGCGCGCTTGTCCGTCTGCTGACGGACATTCTCACCTTACGGTGAGTAATGTGAGATATTGTATATAATAACATAAGTTAAAATTATTTATATTTATTTCACTGACAAATAATTAAATACCACAATAATTGATTGTTATTTAAGTCTATGATTTACTGAATATGATGGCAAAATACAAATATAAAAATAAAAAATTTTCCAATTTATTATATTTATTATTATTTATCATAATTTTTACTTTTGTTGCCTTTTTATTTCAAAAACTATTGCTTGCTAATAATCTAAACTCTGATATGGGAAATTTACCTAATAATTTATTAAAAGAGGCTACACTTAAAGATCAAGAAAGGATATATTCTCCGAAGGGACAATGGGTGTGGGATGAAAATATAAATGAATGGATTCCGAATCCAGAATATATTTCTCCTTCACCTACAGTAACAGATGAGTCCTTAAAAATAGCGTTTCTTTGGTATGATCGATTCACTGAAGAGGTAAAAAAGCAGTGGAAAGATAATTGTAAAACATCAAGCGATACTGAAACACAAAATTGTATTGCTAGAGTATTCGATAATAATCCTCAATTCTTACTTTCAGTTAAAAGTATTTTTGAACCTACACCTACGGTATCAAAAAGTAGTTTAGCTGAGGCATTATTATTTTATTCTCATTTAGCTGAGGTTCAAAAAAGACAAGTGAATGATGGATGTAATATTAGAACTCATCAACTAGCAGTCGAATGCATTGCAAGGATAATTGACCGAAATGACTTCTCTTTCTATTCATCACCTGGATTTCCAGTTCAACCAGATGTTAGTTATTCAGAAAATAAAATTAGTGATTTGAAAAAAGAAACTGAGTATAAGGATAGTTTAGATACATATACACAAGTAAGGTATACGACCTTTGGTCCAAATGGAACATATACTTATATCGGAAATACTTTATTTGGACCCGATGGTTCATATACTAAAATTGGAAATTCTATTTTTGGTCCTGATGATACATATACCAAACTCGGAAGTTCAGTTTTCAGTGATGAAGGTACATATACCAAAATTGGGGATACTGTTTTTGGTCCTAATGGCACTTATACGCAAATTGGAAACACTGTTTTTGGTCCTGATGATACATTTATAAAAATAGAACCTCTTTTCAAGTAATTTATTCCAACCTACTTCAAAGTTTAAACCTATCTTTCTTTTTATCTTTAAACTGCATTTTCGCTTCCCCGAGAGCTTCTTCTATAGCATTAAAGATTTTATCTATTTCCTCGCTAGTATACTCATATAATGACTTATTAGAACAATGAGATAGAATTCGGATTGCATGTATTGTATTATTTGTCCTATTTTCAGCTAATACCTGAAATCGTTCTCTCTTCGTAGTAAATTGCTTTCTTGCCATAATAAGTGGATTTTATCAAAAAAACAATCAAATAGCAAAATTAAAACAATTCCAATATGTAGTATATAAACTGATAACAGCATATTGACATAGAATAAGAAAGAGATTAAACTGATCCATAAAACCGTAACAATAGGAGGTGATATTAAAAATGTATTCAGATTTTTTAGTAAAACAGAAGGCAAAGAGAGTATTTCTAAGTTTTGCATCAGAAGATTTAGATCATGTCAGGGGCCTTAGGCTCTTAAAAGATAATCCGAATTTTGATTTAGAGTTTTATGACGAATCTATCCAAGAGCCTATCGATAGTATTAATTCTAGCTATATTATGAGTGTTATTCGCGAGCAGATAAAAAGAGCAAGCGTCACCATATGTTTAATAAGTGAAACAACTCATTCTAGTGATTGGGTTGACTGGGAATTACGCACAAGCGAAGAAGAAGGAAATATTATTATAGCTATGGCGATAAAAGCTGTTGAAAAAGCAATTTTGCCAATTTTTATAAAAGGTAAAGAAATCAAATTTTGGAGTTGGAATCCAGAATTTTTAGCTGAGCTGATCAGCAAAACTTAAAATGAATCAAAAAAATTATACGCTGATACGTCTTAACGATCAAATTGAATGGTACAATACGAAAAGTAATAAAAATCATAGACGATATATCTGGTTTAAAATAATTGAAGTAGTAGCTGCTGCTTTTATTCCCTTTTTAGCAGGTGTTAATGCTCCTGCAATACTAACAGCCTCCACGGGCGTACTAATCGTAGTATTAGAGGGAGTACAAAATCTTTTTCAATACCACCACAACTGGATTACTTATCGATCTACCTGTGAAAATTTAAAACATGAAAAATATCTTTATCTTGCAATGGCTGGTCCTTATTTAGCAATAAAAAATCCAGAGGCATTATTAGCAGAACGTATTGAAAGTTTAATATCTCAAGAACATTCAAAATGGATAGCAAGTCGAGAAAAACTAGAACATACCAAGCAAAATTAAAAAATTTTTGCTTTTTCTTTTCCAGTCCCGCGGAGCGGGACTGGTTCGAGTCGACAGTTTGGAAAAGACGAGGCCGCGGGGCGGCCGAGCTCAGAAACGTTTAAAATAGGTTCGAATTTTATCGAAAACGAGTACTGAAAGGGATTTTCCAGAAGGACTGGTAGATTGACTCTGCGCGCCCCCAACCGCGCAGAGCATCCGGAAGGGCTCCCGATA
>CAZJBV010000016.1:0-21031 GCA_964544585.1 uncultured Gammaproteobacteria bacterium
CTTTTCTTACAAAAAATCCCATCGGAAATAAGCGTTGAGTTCTTATCTTTATAAAAGCTTCTATATCATCTGACTCCTTCACCACAACAATATTTTTTATAGCTCGTCTTACTGCCCTCCTTTTCGCCTCTGAAAATCTAGAAAAAATAATTTCTTCATCTGGCCTCAAATCTATATGGATAGTCTTTGTAGGAATATTTGGCGAGTGATCGATTTTATATCCATGCTTTAAAAATAGCCGTTCAAGATTGCCATCATTTCCTATTACATTTGGAGCAATTTGCACCTTAAACGCTCTATATTTTTTCCTTATTTCTTCAATTTTATCAAGAGGAATTGGCAGTTTAATTCTTTGTATCTTTATAAAAGACCCTAGCAGTGGAAACCTTCGAATATACGCATAAGACTCTCCAATTTTTTCCACCTTCCACCCCAAATCTCTCATAAACTGGGCATATTGAAGAGACTGGCGAATATCGTCCATATTTTCTAATTCATTTTAGACTTTTTTAGACCTTTTTCATATCTGGCATTGACAAAATGATCATTTAAATGTACACTATCTATATTATGACTTATATAATTCCAGTCACACAAGCAAGAAGAGATCTCCTCAGACTCGTCGATAAAATTGATGAGGAATACACTCGAGTGGATTTAACAAAAAGGGGAAGAGTAAAAGCAACACTTATATCTCCGGAATATCTCGATTCTCTTGAAGAAACGATATACACCCTCACGCACTCCATGAAAGATATAAGAGAAGCAGAAGAAGAAGTAAGTCAAGGAAAGTATGTAACACTCGAAAATATATTAAAACGCCACAAGAAAAATGCCCGCTAAAGTTTTTATTGTCGCGAAGAAGACAGATAAATCGTTTTTAAAATTCCCTAAGAAAATTCAAGAAAAAATCATCAATGCGTATAAAATTATTCAAAAAAATCCTCTATCCGGATCAAAACTTTCTGGAGAATTAGAAGGGTACTATAAATATCGAGTTGGAGATTATCGCCTTGTATACACGTTCGATCCCAAAGCAAGTGAAGTTGTTGTTGTCAAAATCGAACACCGCCAAGGAGTCTACAGGTAAAATTAATTACCTAAAAGTACTTTTTATATTCAAAAATATTTCGCGGGCTTTGTGCATTAGATTATACATAGTATATAACGTAGGGTATATGACTAGATCATAACTTCCGATAAACTCTATATGTTTCGCACCATAGCCTTGTTTGAATTTGTGAAATCCGTACCATGGATCTTTCTGATCAGGATCAGAACCAAGCGCCCCCCACATGTCAAAAAGTTTGGCTCCCTTTTTCTTACCCCAGACAATAGCTTCCCACATCATCAGGTTTGAGGCCATTACATTTTTATAAAGACTACTTGACGCGCCATATGGGTAATACAAAACATCATTGAACAAAAACACAATCCATGAAACAAGCGTTTCTCCTTGATATTTCGCCTCAAGAAGATGGGCTATACCGGATGGCTTAAGCGTCTCCCACATAAGTCTGTGATATTGCTCTGTATGGGCAAAATACTTCTGCCTCTTTGTCGTCTCTTTCATTAACAACAGGTAAGTTTCAAACGCATTTTCATTACTGTTTTCTTTCACCTCGACGCCATGTTTTTGTGCCACCCGGATATTGTACCTAGTCTTCGGATGCATATTTTTCAAAAGTTCCTCTTCACTTTTAGCCAAATCCAACTGGAAAGTATATTTCGTAAATAATGGATGAGAAGATCTCTTAATATCTTCATATCTTAATATCTTAATATCTCTCAAAACATTTGGTTCAATTTTTATAAATATGCACCGGTATTTTTTCCCAATTTGGATAAGCGCTTCCAACATTTTCCGACTCGGAATATCTCCTTTTGGTAAATATCCAATTGTATAATTGGTAAATGGAATTTGATGAATCGTAATTTGCGCTGTCTCGGCAATTTCACCATTTTCGTATCGTCCCAGTCTCATTACCTCAATACCAGTTTTTTGCCGGAACTCCCCCCATTCCCATGATTGCAGAGGATGAAGGGCCAACTTATTAAATCGCTCTTTTTTTTCTTGGGTCACTTCTTTTATCATAAAGATTGTGCCATAATGTTATCATGAAACTTACCCCAAAACTATTTGCCAGCCTCGGCCTAGTATTAACAGCAGTAATTCTACTATCCGCCTTTCTATTCAAATCATCGACTTCCACGCCAACTCCAACTCCTACACCTACTCCCATAGATGGCATAATAAATCCTGATAAAAATGATATAACAAAAGAACAAGTCCTCAATCTAGCCATAGAAGACTTAACCGAGACAGAAAATATTAAAAAAGAAGATATTAAAGTCAAAAGTATAGAGGAAAGAGAATGGTCGGATTCTAGCCTCGGCTGCCCAAAACCGGGCTATTTCTATGCTCAAGTCATTACACCAGGATATCAAATAGTTCTAGAAGCCAGGCAAAATCAATACACTTATCATACTAGTTTAGAAGATATCGTCCGCTGCAATTGAAGTCTGTACTATATCTTCTGGAAGATCAAGTATAAACTGAGAGACAATATTTGAAGTTCTTGTCCCAAAAAATAATCTGTGCGTCGCATAGGTAAGATACAATTTTTTCATCGCCCTTGTAAATCCTACGTAACACAATCTTCTCTCTTCCTCGAGTTGTTCCCTGTCAAGAAGGCTCCTTGAATGAGGAAAAAGTCCATCCTCCATCCCCACAATAAAAACAACCGGAAATTCCAATCCTTTGGCCGCATGCAGGGTCATAAGTGTAATTGCATTTTTATGTTTTTTTTCATCGAATGTTAGTGCATCGTCGGGCATATATTCCTGTTCCACTAAACTGACATTTTCCAAAAATAGAGTCAAATCAGGAAATTCTGTCGCTACAGACCTCAATTCCTTAATATTTTCCAGTCTCTGCCTATCCTCTTCAATCTTTTCATCATACAGTGACAAATATTCTGTCTTTTCCAAAATAAAATCTAAAATTTCAATTGAAGATTTTTGAGACAAGTCAATACTTTCCAGAGCTTCCAAAAACTTTTCAAAGCGCCGTTTTCCCAGTTTTTCAATTCTTTTTCGCGACACAGAATCAGCCCTATTGGCCACAAATCTCAAGTAAGAAACTACGTCTTTTATTTCACGTCTTTCATAAAAACGCACTCCACCAACTAGAATATATGGAATTCCCGCATGTAAAAAGACCTCCTCTATCACCCTTGATTGAGCATTTGTTCTATAAAGAATTACAAACGATTTATAGGTAAGTGTACGATTATCTCTCATCATTCTTGCTACCTCACGAAGAATATATTCCACCTCAGCATGCTCATTTCGTGCTTCGTAAAGGCTGATTGATTCACCTTTGCCCTTATCAGTCCACAATTTAAGAATTGGATGATTTGTATTTTTTGCAATCACCGCATTTGCAGCCTCCAATATGTTCTCTGTCGAGCGATAGTTTCTTTCCAGGTAAAACACTTTTACATCAGGAAAGTCCTTTTCAAAAGTAGTAATATTTCTATAATTTGCCCCTCTCCATCCATATATCGATTGCGAAGCATCCCCAACTACAGTAATATTTCTAAATCTTTTACTCAAAAGTTTTGTCAAAGTATACTGGGCCGTATTGGTATCTTGATACTCATCAACCAAAATATACTGAAATCTATTCTGATACTTACCTAGAATGTCATCACTTTCTCGAAATAATCTCACAGTTTCAAATAACAAATCATCAAAATCCAAAGCCTGACTCTCCCGAAGCCTTTTCTGATAAATAGAATAAATAGAATATACGACCTCTTGAAAGTGACCACGAGCAATTTGCCCATACTCAGCCGGCGTAATAAGTTCATTTTTTATCTGCGAGATGGTATTACGGACAGAATGAGGCGAAATCTCCTTTGTAGAAATGTTTTTTTCTTTCATAATCTCGCGAACAAGGTCCAGACTATCATTTTCGTCATAAATACTAAATTTAGGAGAAATTCCAATTCTTCCTCCATCAATCCGCAAAATCTTGGCACACAAACTATGAAATGTTCCAGCAAATGGAAGAATCTTACCTTCTGAATTAAGTAATTTTCTGATCCTTTCTTTCATCTCGATTGCAGCCTTGTTGGTAAATGTCACCATGAGTATATTTTGAGGATGTATTCTTTTTTCCAAAATAAGATAAGCTACTTTATGCGTCAAAACTCTCGTCTTACCTGATCCTGCACCAGCCAAAATAAGATTAGGTCCGTTTGTCGATAAAAGAGCCCTTTTTTGCTCATCATTTAAACTAGTCAGAAGATCTCCCTTCATGTTACAATTTATAAATGTCAGGAAAGCAAATCTATATTATAGGAAATTGGAAGAGTAATAAAAATAGTCAAGAAGTTAAAGACTGGTTTCACGCTATCAAAAATATAAAATCAGACCACGAAATTGTAGTCTGTCCTTCTTTTATCCATCTACCCCTGGCAAAAATACTCTGTACTACTCTAAACCTCCCCCTAAAAATAGGGGCCCAGGACGTCTCGCCGTATTCCATTGGAGCATATACAGGTGAAGTAGCGGCAGAACAATTAAAAGAGATGGTTGAGTATGTCATCATCGGACACTCAGAACGTAGAAAAAATTTCAAAGAAGATGACAATATTCTTTTCGAAAAAGTCAAAAGAGCAACCGAGGCAGGGTTAAAGCCCATATTCTGTGTCCCTGATGAAAATACCTCAGTCCCAGAAGAAACCCATCTTATTGCTTACGAACCGGTTTGGGCCATTGGCACAGGAAAATCTGATACACCAGAAAATGCCAATACAGTCATTGGCAAAATAAAGCAAAAATATCCAGGTAAAATTGTAATTTATGGCGGAAGTGTCACTTCTAAAAATATATCTCTGTTTATTTCCATGGAAAATATAGACGGCGTCCTTCCCGGAAAAGCCAGTCTAGATGCAATGGAATTTTCCCAAATGATATCAGTTGTAAGTCAAATCTAAAATCGAAATGGAGACATTACCCCCCAAAAGCCCTAAATTGAAAATAATTCTTCTTGGAATCAGTTTAATCATCTTGATTATTATTTTTCTTCTCTATCCTTATATCAATTTATTAAGACAATATGGCGCAACTCCGAAGCTAATCCTCTCCCTCTTCAAAAATGATACCACTGCTCTTAAAAATTTTGACGGCAGGACCAACGTTCTTCTTTTAGGCATAAGCGGAGGCAATCATGAGGGTTCAACTCTTTCCGATTCCATGAACGTCATCAGTCTAGATAATAATAAGAAGAATGGAGTCTTAATTTCTCTTCCCAGAGACATCTGGTCGCCGAGCCTAAAAGACAAGATAAATAGTGCCTACGCTTATGGAGAAATAAAACAAGAAGGAGGCGGTATACTTCTCTCAAAATCAATAGTCGAAGAAGTGATAGGCCTTCCTATACATTATGCATTGGTAATAGATTTTTCAGGCTTTAAACAACTTATCGACGAGGAGGGCGGAATAGAGATCGATGTTAAAAATGAATTTATCGATGAAAAATATCCAATCGAAGGAAAAGAAAATGACGAGTGTGGAGGAAAAGATCCAGAATTCACCTGCCGCTACGAATTGGTTCAATTCAAAAAAGGATTGCAACATATGGATGGTGATAGAGCCTTAAAATACGTCAGAAGCAGAAATAGTCAGGGACAAGAGGGTACAGATATCGCCCGAGCAAGAAGACAACAGCAAGTATTACTAGCAATAAAAGATAAATTGTTACAATTCGAAAACTTGCTCAATAGAGACAAGCTAAAAGCTCTGATTGAAAAATCACAAAGCAGCATAAAAACAGATTTGACTCTTGTGGAATTAATTGTTTTTGGACGATCCTTTTCTGATTTAAAAAATGGCTCTATAAAAAGACCAATCCTTTCAATAGCAGACCCTATCGAAGGAAAACCTGGGTTTCTAATCAATCCACCATTATATGAATTTGACAATAAATGGGTTCTCATCCCAAGAAATGGCGAGACAGAATTTCAGGAAATACACCAATATATTCAGTGTTGGATAGAAGAAGAAAAGTGTACAATAACTCCTTAGAGTTATAGTGCCAATACTCCGACTGCCAATATAATTGCCCCACCTACAATTGTCAGAATAGTCGGGATAAAGTTTCCTGCTTGCGGAACTTGCGGAATTGCCGCCACCTCCGTCGGCGACGGAACAAACGCAACTGGCGAGGGAGTAGGAGTGGTAGGTGTCACAGAAGGCTCAGGCTGACCCACAGGTGGAGGCGTTGAAGTCACACCCGCCCCCTTGACAGTGATCGTTTGTTTACACGCATCAGGTACATCACTCCAAGCTCCATTATTATCTTTGATACGGACAGAAGCTATATATGTTCCTACTTTGCCATAAGAGTGGGTAATAGTATAAGAATCATTCGTATTAAATGTCTGCTCAATCTTCTTTGTCTCTCCATCTCCAAAAGTAAAATCAAATCCGGCTACATATCCCTCATTATTATCATACCCGGACGCCACAAATGTCACCAATAACGGTGCATCCCCAGAAATTGGACTCGCTGAGAGGCTAGTACATTTTGGCGGCACATTGTCTTTAGGCGTCGGCGAAGGAGTCTGGGTCGGAGTCAGAGTCGGTGTTGCTGATGGACCTGGAGTGGGAGTAGCAAGTGTAAATGTCACCGTGCAAACATTCGATAATGGAGGTGTGGGTTCTTCTGCCCTTGGCTTTACTTTCGGCGCCGTCGGCGCAATAGACTCTTGTGTCTTGAGTCTTAACGCAGTTAAAAGAGCCAAGACTCCAATTATAATACTTACCACCAAAACTATAATTATTATTATCGCCTTCTTCATAATACCTGTCCCTGTAGCGTAAATGTTGTGCTCCCGGGATAATTGCCTACGTCAAAAAGGTGGGCAGGATCAGAGTCATAATATTCAATCAGCTGGGCGCTTGTAAGTTTGGGTCTCTTTGATGGCAGGTTGGCCCAGTCAGATGTATTAATCTTTCTTTGCGCAGATTTACTTTCTAAATTACCAATCACTGTTATATTGACCTTCTCACCGGGCTTCAAGAGAGCAAGCTCAGTTACAGTAATCTCTTTTGCAAAAAGATTATTATTAGCCAAATCTACTGTATAGAATTTGAGATTCACACACGCGGCAGGAAGAGGTAGTGGAGTATTTGAAGGAGTCACGCTAACTGGAGTGGTAGGCGATGGAGTGGGTTCTTGCCCACAAGCATTCGAATTCCAGTATAAGCCTCCAATACCAGTAAATATCTTCTGTCCGTCAGGATCTCTCCGTGGATTGGAACAATCCCTATCCCACACGCCGTTGTTACAGTCCTCTTCGCCTTTACATACCGCCATTAGATTTATATCGACCTGGAAACTACCGCATGCTCCGGCAGGCTGAGTCGCCGTGATAGTAAAAGTTTTTGTTTCACCAGGCTGAAGTATGATATCTTCGGTAGCATCATCTTTATCGCTTTTGGCATTTGCCGGAAAATCTTTACCAGCCGGACAAGTATCTTTATCATTAAACAAACAAGCAAACCAACGAGAATTGATGCGGGCACCTCGAACTTTATTATTATCATTTATATTTTTAACGCTATATGTGACTGAATAAGTACTGGAATCTTTGCCTGGATCTTTCCCCAGACCTGAAGGATTGTCAGAAAGTTCTCCTCCTATTTCTACGCCGCATTTTTCTATTTTATTAAAAACATGAGCTTTCGATTGTCCAGTTTCTGGTTCCCGCGTGGCGATGTAATATCCAAAACTTCCAACAGAGACCACTATAAGGACAACTCCAATCGAAAGAGCCATCTTCCAAGGAAAACTTTTTTGTGAAGGAGGAGTAACGACGATATTTTGAGAAGAAGAAACTTGTGGAGCAGGAGATTGATGCCTTCTTTTTCTGATAAGATAAACCACCTCAAATAAAAGGAGTAAAAAAACTACTCCGAATATAAGGAGAAGAATAGGAGATATACCAATATTGGACAGGAAATCCATCTATTTTAAGACTACGGTATGAGGGGAGCACATGTCAAGAATAGGGGACTAAAATACTAGGAATTTAATTCCTAATACCAAAAGAAACATCCCAAAGGCTAAAAATCCATACGTAGGTAAACTATTTCCTGCTACAATAGGAGTAGGTGTTGCAGTCGGAAAATCAAATGGTACAGTCGGCGAAGGTAAAAAGGAGTCCGTAGGCGCCAAAGTAGCAGAAGGTGTCGATTCTCCCAAAACTTGTTGACCACTTTTTAAAACTATAAACGACCGCGACAAACTAACAGCCTTACCTTTATCATCTTCAGTCGTAATATTTACGGTTAGTTTGCCAGGATTTAAATATGTTTTTGGTTTAAAACTCCACGTCCCGTCTTTGGCCACGATTACTTTTCCACTTTGTTGGGGAATGGAATTTATAAGGATCACAGTATCCCGACCAGGAATTCCTACACCCCGGATTTCTGCTCTCACATCGCTTGTCGTATCCCCATCATTTTTTGGGAAAACAAAATCAATTCTATTGAGCACCAGATTACTTTCGCCCAAAACTTTATTTTGATTATCCGCAAACAAAACAGGAGCTTTCGCTTGAATATTGCGAAAATCATAAGTTTTCCCAAGCGTCATTGTTGGCACAGGTGAATCATTTTTAGTATCTGTCAAGGCGGCAAGTTGGAGATTCTTAGTATATACTGCCTGGATTTGAATAATTTCGTCATCAGCAATTTCTGGTCTAGTGAACAAATCTTGGGAATAAAGATTATTTAAGGGGATAAGCCATGTTCCTGCGGTCTTTACTAGAGTTGATAATGGTTGACTTTTTCCCACCGTCAAGTAGACGACTGTCCCGGTTGCCGGAGAATTATCAGTAGTTAATATCACTCCATAGGAAGGATCAAGATTTGTTGTAGTCGATAATTTTAAAGCAGTCGCTTGACTATAAGGCTTGCCCGCATTATTAAATGCACGTCCATTTGAATTAATTTCAAAAGAATAAATTGTATTTTCCTTCAAGTTTTTAATAGTGACATGATGAGTAATATATTTTTTTAGCCGGCCATCAGTATCTCTATCGTCAAAAGCTGTCAATCGTGATCTGCTTTCAGACCAAAATAAGACATAGCCAGTTGCCTCTTTTGCCGTTAACCATGAAACCGTAAACGAAGAATCAGAAATGTTTGTAATCCGGATATTAGATGGCACAATCGAGCTATCTGCTTTGAGGGTGAAAGTTTGGGACGTCTCAACGAGAAATATACCACCTCCAATGCCAAAAATGACAATTGCCAAAGCTATCAGTGTGGGAATCCGTGTTTGCTTCCGGTACATATCATTTCATTGAACTTGTTTCATAACCTGCTTTCGTCACGAAAGATCATAGATTCTAGCGAAATGGGAGAAAAGCGACGAAGGAGTATATGGTAATATACTTCTAGGAGCTTTGAACCCATTGCAGCAGAATATATGAGCTTACAGTAGAAATGAGGTTTTGAAATAAGTTCATCTCATTCTATTTTTGATCTTGCCAATTATGTCATTGTCAAAAGTAGGTGTCAATGGTTTTACTTGCGCCTCCTGCGTAGGCGTTATCGTCGTCACGGTGGCTACATGATAAAGATCAAATACAATCCAAAAAACAATAGACAGAAATATAATAATAGATAGCACAACTAGTTGCTTAAGGCTCATAATAACTTGTCAAAGTAAAATCAATAGTCAAGAGTCCACTAGTTGTTGCTTCTTCTGTAGCAATCATCATATTCTCAATATAAACAAGCCTTTGATAATTCAACATATTGGTAATAAAAGTATAAGTATTTTTATAATCACCGCTTAATTTCAATTTGACATTAAAAGGAGTCAGGTCGTTGATAGACTCTGGCATTGGCGCAATCGGTAGGGGATCGACCTCCATATCTTCCAAAACTAACGAAGAAGAAGTTGCCAACTTTTCAAATGTGCTGATAAGTAGAGGAAACTTCGGTGTCGTGGGAAGGGTTTCATAGATTAAAGGAATATCATCGCGAATTTGTTCATATTCAGATTGGGCTCTCACCACATCAGTAATTTTATCCTCGTAACGGTTGTTTATTTCCCTTAAATCACCAATCTCCTTATATAGAGTAAAAGCCGTAAGTATCGTCGGTCTTATAGCAAAGATACCAAAAAAAGACAGCGACAAAAAAGAAAGAAGAATCATCAAATATCCAGTGTTTTTCTCTGTAGCCAAAGGCTTTACCTTTTCATAAGTCCTAGATACGGTCTGTTGCAATGGTGTAAACTTTGGAGTTTTTGAAAATTGCATTATTTTTATGTCTCAAAATTTTTAGGATTAAATTCTACTCCTATACTAAATTCTACACTTGAATCGGAATTACGAACTATTTCATCAAGAGTAATTTCACTAAATTTATTGGACCGTTTTAATTGATAAAGAAGCGAAGATAGACTACCTAAATTCCGACTCACACCAATAAGCTTGATGGAATCTTTTCCAAGAGTTACTTGAGTAAAAAAAATATCAAGAGGTGTTATATTCTGAATAAAATTAATAACATTCAAAGGTACAGTCTGAATAGTATCAATGTCCTTTATTTTTTTTAACCTGTCCTGAATTTTACGTATCTCGTTCTCAACATCGGAAATTGATTGTATAAGAGCCTGTTTTTGCTCAACAGACTCTTTTAAATCGATATGCTCCCGATCCAAAATAAATCTCGAGAAAAAAACTGAGAGAACAATTATTTGAGTAAAAATAATGATATATCTCCCGTAGGAAAGCGCCCAGTGAAGAAATTGTCCTAAAAATGTACTCTCAAAATCTTCTCGTGAAAGAAGGTTTATTTTTATTGGTTTTGCGGAGGCAGGCATGAATCATCAATAGACTCAACGCTTTTTAGTCTTATTTATAAGTTTTGATAGCCTAGCTTTGAGTCTTTTGACTTTATTTGGATGAAAAATATGCTTTTTAGAAGTTGTATCAAGGATCGAATAGAGATTTGGTAGGGACTTTTCTGTTGGCTTAAGTCTAAAAGCAGAAATAGCCGAAACAGCTTTTTTCTTTTGTAGTAGATTGATTTTGCGACGTTTTATATCTTGGCGTAATTTCTTTTTTGCTGATTTAATAATTGGCATATACTATCTCGTATGGTTTGCAAGTAGTATACTAGAGAAGGCAGATATGGTCAAGCTATTTAGAAAATCTATAGAGCTTGTTAGTCGTCCCCAAACGGGTATTTTTTCCGCATCGATTGTTATCATGATGGCAGTTTTTCTATCGCGAATCTTGGGACTCGTTCGAGACCGCATGTTGGCTGGAAGATTTACTCCAGATGAACTGGGAGTCTATCACGCCGCCTTCCGACTTCCCAATCTTCTCTTCGAACTACTTGTCATGGGAGCTTTATCAACAGCTTTTATTCCAGTCTTTACCAGTTTTCTAGAGGAAGGACGTCAAAAAGAAGCCTTTCGCATGGCATCCATCGTTATCAATATTGGCATTTTTATTTTCGCCCTCAGTGCGATTTTAATTTTCATCTTTACCAGACCAATAAGTCAGTTCTTTGCCCCGGGGTTTAGTGGGTCACAAATAAACGAGATGGTTTCCTATACTCGTATCATGCTAGTTGCCCAAGTTTTTCCTTTAATCTTGGGTAATTTCTTTACCGGCATACTTCAATCATTTCGAAATTTTATTATTCCTGCCGCGGCCCCGGTACTCTATAACGTCGGCATTATCCTAGGAATTATTCTCTTTGTTCCCATGGTTGGATTGTATGGTCCCGTTTATGGTGTTGTTTTAGGAGCCATTTTATTTGTCCTTATCCAATTGCCGCTTGTCATAAAAAAAGGCTACCGCCATAATTTAGATATTGACATCAACGCTCCCGGCGTAAAAGAGGTTGGAAAACTCATGGTACCAAGAACAATTGGTTTAGGCGTTGCCCAGATAGATACCACAGTCGACCTAATGCTTTCAACCCTTTTAGGAGCAGCTAACGTCACCATTTTTACATTTGCTCAGCATTTACAACAAGTACCAATTGGACTTTTTGGCGTAAGTCTTGCCCAGGCAACCCTACCCACCCTCTCAGCTCTCTGGGCCAAAGGACAAAAGAATGAATATAAAAGGACATTCTTAAATTCTCTTCATCAGATACTTTTCCTTATCGTTCCCATTTCTGCAATTCTAATTGTCTTACGAATTCCTGCGGTACGACTCGTCTTTGGCGCAGAGCGATTTGATTGGATAGCCACGGTCATGACTGGAAGAACAGTCGCATACTTCTCAATCTCCCTTTTTGCCCAAGGGATAGTTCAACTTTTAGCCCGTGGATTTTTCGCTCTTCATGACAGTAAAACACCCGTTTTAGTAGGCGGATTTGCCGTCATTTTAAACACCTTTTTAAGTATCATTTTTATTACCACCTTTAAAATGCCAGTCTGGTCTCTAGCTTTATCTACTTCAATTGCTTCAATCACAAATGCGGGAGTCTTGCTTTTTCTTTTGAATAGAAGAATTGGAGGTTTTTCCAAACTAGATCTAATTCTTCCCGCCGTCAAAATCTTACTTGCCGGAGCCGCGACAGGTGTAGCCCTGTATATCCCAATTAAGCTTCTTGACCAGCTTGTTTTTGATACTACTCGCACATTCAGCCTCTTAATGCTCACGAGTATTTCTACCATCATTGGTCTATCAGTCTATCTTTTCCTTGCCTGGTTTCTCGACATTCCTCAAATATCTCAAATTTCACACCTATTAAAAAGGGCCAAGACTATAAAAGGTATATTTGTTGAAACATCCCAAGAAGTAGTCGATCTTCCTAAATCTTCCTAATAATCACTATTGTCATCAAATTTACGCGTCAAAATAACATTCCCATCTGCTAAAACCTCTAGATTATCCAAGGCACTATTATTGGAATAAAATGTAATCCCAGAACCGTTTCTAATATTAAGAGATTGCTTCAAATTGCCTACAACTTGTCCATCAAAAGAAAGAGAAAGACCTGCATTATCCCAGGAGAGCTCAACATTTTTCCAGGTATCTTTTTCCCAATTATCAATATTTGCAGACGTATAAATGCTTCCATCTTTGTCAAATATTCCAAAAACCAATCGATGGGAAAACCCTACATCACGTTTTTGCAAAGCCAATTTCTGTATTACCGCACTGCCTGTGGCAAACGGAACTTCAACTAAAATTCTATTTTCCCGATCACTTCCTGAAAAACTCGGTTTATAATCAAATGAAATCGAGCCAGTTGTCCCAAGTCTAAATAAAGGTGAAGAAATTGTAAATGGTTTGGAAAGGACAAGCGCCTGATCTCCCGACCGACTAGACGCCCCGAGAGAAAATGAAGCCAAAGAAGCATTTTTTGTCAGTGTCAAAGCAACAATGTCATTGGGATTCATCAGTATGTTTTGTCCCAACTTTCCCGTCGTCACCACCAACTCATTTTGGGAAGTCACTCCATTAAAATATTTTGTCGTCAAAGTATAAGAGCCATCAGGCAAGGATAAAAAAGTCACGGGCACATTTTCACTATGATAGGAAGAAGAATCATAATTAGTCAGAATCAGTTTTAAAGTATCACCCTCCCTTGCCGCCATCCCGGTTACCCAACTTCCTTCACCTTGTACCAAAACCGATTGCCCAGAAAGACTATTTAGAAGGTCTAAAGCATAATAACGGGGTTTCTTATATAAACCGGCACTGTCATGTGTGATGAGCCCCCATCTTCCCCAAAACGCTTCATTTTTGGGGCTTGGACCATCTTTTATTTCAAAGCTAAACGCATAGCGAATATTTCCTATCATCTGATTTAAAGAGGCAACTGTATGCGCCGCAGAGACTTGATTATCATGGAATGGATTATTCTCAGAATCTATTCCCCATTCCGTTATCAGAAGCTGAATACCATTGTATTGAGGATATTTCGCTAATATATTTCTGACACTCTCAATATCCCTTTTATAAGCCAAGGGATCGTTTGAATATCTATGCCATGACAAAAAATCTATCCGAAGGTTATTGTCCCGAGTAAAGGTAAGGAGTTTATCTATCCAATTTGGATACATTCCCGTCGTCGCCGGCCCTCCTACATAAAATGTGTTAGTGTTAGTCGCCGAAATTGCCCCATTGACACTATTAAGATAAAGTATGCGGTAATCGCGATCACCAGACACTTTATATCCGCCGAAAAGATCTGGTTCATTCCAGACTTCGTAGTACACCTCAGAAAGATTTTTACCACTTTTTCCTGAGTAGTGTTCAACCGTAAGTTTTACTATCTCTGTCCAATCGCTCCAATTTGTCGGAGGGGAAGATATGTTTCCATCGGAACTGAGACTTGGCGGAGTATAGGAAAGGGAAAAAAATGGCCGTGCCCCACTTTGAATAATGTCATTTACCGTTTCATCCAGTTTGGTAAAGTCAATTTTAATTTTCCCCTCAACTTTAGAGACATACGCATACATATCATAAACGTGATCAATACGAACGTATTGTGTGCCAAGAGCCTTAATTTCGGCCACGACACTTCCAAGCATCGGAGGTGGTTCCTCGCCACCTTGTCCCAAAGCCTGCCAAGGCTTCTGTATAGGAGATCCCGTCGCATTCCAATCTACAACTATATTGGCAGGAGTCCCACTTGCCCGTGACAAATACGTCTGTACGGTTCTTGCCAGATAAATAATAGCCGGCAAAGTCAAAATACTAAAAACCAAATATAAAACCCACAAATACTTTCGCATAGACTCTCTTTCCATCTTAACAAAGATTTGAACCGCCTTAAAACACTTGACAAGAATTAGCAGTCATGGTATCTTAGTGCTAATTTACTTGTAGTGAGCTTGCCGAACTATGGCAGATCTAAACGAAAGACAGATACAAATTCTTAAAGCAGTCATTGACGAATATATAAACACCGCCGAACCGGTTGGCTCCGATACATTGGATAAAAAATACAACCTTGGCGTCTCTCCGGCTACAATCAGAAACGAAATGGTTAAATTGACAAAAATGGGATACCTCAATCAACCCCATACCTCGGCAGGCAGAACCCCGACACAAACTGGGTTAAAGTTTTATGTCGGGAATTTAATGAAATCAGAAGAACTGCCCCTCACCCAAGAAGTAGGCATTAAACACAAACTCTGGGATTATAGGAAGGAAATGGACAAAGTCTTACGGGAGGCAACCAAAGCTCTGGCGGAGTACACCAAAGCCATGTCTGTCGCCGCCACCGATGAAGGTGATCTCTACGCAGCTGGACTCGGCAACATCCTCGACATGCCTGAATTTTATGACATAGATTTTACCAAACATCTTCTCTCAACTCTCGACGAACACGATTACTGGTGGCAGATGTTCGATAAAGGTTTTGGCATGGATGAAAAGCTCCATATTCTTATAGGAGAGGAATTAGGTAGACAATACCTGGAAAACTGCGGCTTAGTCTATATAAATTTCCGTACTCCTCATAATAGTGGCGCAATAGGTATAGTCGGTCCCATACGTCTAAACTATCCACACATTGTTCCAGTAGTTAGATATATGGGAAGTCTCGTTGATGAAATTGCCAAGAATTGGTAACAATAAATGTTGAAAAAACAATATAATCAAGATAAAAAGGATAAAGAGATAGAAGAGCTAACAAATAAATGGAAAAGAGCCTTAGCAGATTATCAGAATCTAGAAAAAAGAATACATGAAGAGCGACAAAAGAGAGCCCAATATGCGGCGGCAAGAGTAATCGAAAAAATTCTGTCGAGCATAGATGATCTAGAGAGGTCTGAAAGACATATTAAGGATCAAGGACTAAGTCTTGCTATCAAAAGTCTTCATGATGTTCTGATAAGTGAGGGAGTGCGCAGGATTGAGGTAGTAGGAAAGCAATTTAATCCCGTGCAAATGGAATGCATAGAAATAGTCGAGGGTGATAAAGATAATATCGTAACCCAAGAAATTCGTCCAGGATATTTGCTCGAAGATAAAATAATAAGAGTTGCAAGAGTAAAAGTATCAAAGTTAAAAAATAAGGAGGAACAAAAATGGCAAAAATCATAGGCATTGATCTCGGTACAACCAATTCATGTGTTGCAGTCATGGAGGGTGGAACTCCCAAAGTCATCCATAGTAGCGAAGGACGAAATGTCATTCCCTCAGTCGTCGATCCCATAAAAAGGATAGTCGGCGACGTGGCCAAGCGCCAGATGGTCATCCATCCCAAATCTACCGTCTTTTCCATAAAGCGTCTGATGGGAAGAAAATACACCGACAAATCCGTTGCTCAGGACATAAAATGGCTGCCTTACACCATCAAATCCGGCCGTGACGGTATGGCTATAATCGAAGTAGAGGGAAGAACATTTACTCCCCAAGAAATCTCAGCCATGATCCTCCAGAAAATAAAGTCAGATGCCGAAAGTTATCTCGGAGAAAAAGTCACCGAAGCAGTCATCACCGTTCCGGCATACTTTGATGATTCCCAACGCCAGGCGACTAAGCAGGCAGGAGAAATAGCAGGTTTAACCGTCAAAAGAATCTTAAATGAACCGACAGCAGCGGCCTTAGCATACGGTCTTGATAAAAAACATGCGCATACTGTTGCCGTCTACGATCTCGGTGGTGGTACTTTTGATATCTCAATTTTAGAACTCGGTGAAGGAGTCTACGAAGTCAAGGCAACCAACGGTGACACACACTTGGGAGGAGACGATTTTGACAAAGTCATCCTCGACTATCTCGCCGACGAATTCAAAAAAGAAAACGGTGTGGATCTCCGGCGCGATCCCCAGGCCCTCCAAAGACTGCGCGACGCCGCCGAAAAAGCAAAAATTGAATTATCAACCAGCCTTGAAGCAGAAGTCAATCTTCCCTTTATCACCCAAGGGAAGGAAGGTCCCCTTCATTTAGTCACAAAATTAAGTCGCTCTAAACTCGAATCAATTGTCGGTGATCTTATCAAAAAAACGATTGCCCCAGTGGAAAGTTGTCTCAAAGACGCCAAAATAGGAAAAGACAAAGTTAATGAAGTCGTCCTCGTTGGCGGCATGACCAGAATGCCAAAGGTAGTCGAAACAGTAAAAGATTTCTTTGGCAAAGAACCAAACAAATCCGTCAATCCCGATGAAGTCGTGGCCATCGGCGCCGCCATCCAGGCTGGTGTCATGATGGGCGACGTCAAAGATGTCGTTTTATTAGACGTCACCCCTCTGACGCTGGGACTTGAAACACTAGGAAGAGTTGCCACCCCCCTCATTTCCAGAAATACGACTATCCCTACATCAAAGACCGAGGTTTTCTCGACAGCAGCCGATAACCAAACTTCAGTTGAAATAAATATCTTACAAGGCGAGCGCCCTATGGCAGCTGACAACAAATCTCTCGGCCGCTTCATTCTTTCGGGTATTCCGCCGGCACCCCGGGGAGTACCACAAATTGAAGTGACATTTGATATCGACGCCAATGGCATTTTAAATGTCCATGCCAAAGACAAAGCAACCGGTAAAAGCCAAAGCATCAAAATAACCTCGTCAACAGGTCTTTCCAAAGACGAAATAGACAAAATGACCAAAGAGGCAGAAGCGAATGCTAGTCAAGATGCCGAGAAGAAAGATAAAATAGAGGCAAGAAACAAAGCAGATAATATGATCTATGTTGCCGAAAAATCCCTCAAAGACGCCGGAGACAAAGTATCAGCGGATGTTAAAAAGGAAGTAGAAGAGAAAATTAAAGCACTCAAGGATATTCTCGATACTGCTAGTAAAGAAGATCTCGAAACAAAAACATCAGAGCTTTCTGATACACTCCAAAAGATAGGCCAGGCCGCCTATCAGGGTCAACAACAGCCTGGGCCAGAAGCCGCCGCAGAAGAACCAAACGGCGAGAAAAAAGAGAAAAAAGATGAAGATAAAGGTAAAGCCCAAGAAGGCGAAGTGATAAGCTAAATAAAGAAAGGTGCCGTAACATCATTAAAGCGCGTTATTTTCGCGCTTTTTTGATAAAATACTATATCAGAGTCTAGTTATTTAGGGTATAGCGTCTAGTTAACTATACCCTAGACGCTAACAAACTATACCCTGATTCATATGGCTAAAGATTTCTATTCAGTTTTAGGCGTCGGGAAATCCGCATCTGATGCGGAGATTAAACGTTCCTACAGAAAACTTGCTCTCGAATGGCACCCTGACAGAAATAAATCTACCGGAGCCGAAGAAAAATTTAAAGAAATAAACAAAGCCTACGAGGTTATAGGTGACCCCAAAAAACGCCAAATGTACGATCAATATGGCGAAGCAGCCTTTTCTCCAGGAGCTGGTGGTTTTGGCGGCCAGGGACCTTTCGGTGGGGGAACGACTACCGGTAGATACGGTCCCTTTACCTATACATATACAACTTATGGAGGTGGTGACTCACCGTTTGAAGGGTTTGAAGGCTTTTCCGATCCCTTTGAAATATTTGAGCAATTTTTTGGTGGGGGAGCATCGCCATTTGGCAGGCAATCTAGAAGACCTCATCCGGTATATCGAATAGGCATAGACTTTATGGATGCGGTCAAAGGCGCCACCAAAACCATCGAAATAGATGGCAATAAAGAAACCATCAAAATCCCCGCAGGCGTCGACGATAGCTCCCGAATTCGCTTTGCCAATTATGACATTCTCCTCATAGTTAGCCCCGACAAAAGATTTAAAAGAGAGGGATACGATCTAATAACTGATACCGAAGTAAGTTTTTCTCAGGCAACCCTAGGCGACGTCGTCGATGTGCCGACAATCGATGGAAATCTCAAGCTTCGCCTCCAGCCAGGCACACAGCCAAATACCCTAATTCGCCTCCGTGGTAAAGGCGTACCCCACGTCCGCGGCCACGGCCGCGGAGACCAATACGTCCGCGTCAAAGTAACCGTCCCCACTAAACTCTCCAGCCGCCAAAAAGAACTCCTCAAAGAATTTGATCAGGAAAGTAAAGCCAAAAAAAGCTGGTTTTAAAGTTTTATTTTCTTTGCATCTCTCCAGTAATCATCAAAAATTTTTTGCAGTTGTTTATTTATTTCAGCATGCATGATTCTAACAGCAGAACGCTTTAGTTTATTCTCTTTTTCATATGTCATTAAATATGTAATGGAGTTGTCTATAAGTAAAAGATGGAATCCTATCTTTTTCCCAAATCGAACATCCAATCCAGCTTTTTCCCAAGACAAAAGCACAATATTATTCTCAAAAGAATATTCCTGAACTATTATTTTTACAGGAACATCTCTTTCTACCGCATTTTTTTGCTCAAATAAAAGTTCTGGAGAAATTCCTTGAGGTAGCCCCAAAACTATAAATTTTGCCCACTTTTCAGCTTTTCTCAAATCTTCTGCAATTTTCTGAAAGATTTCCTCTCTACCTTCAATAAAAGAAAGACTAAAACTTAAATCAACCTTTTTACTTTTGGTAATATCTTGGATACCCTGAAAAGTACTGGAAAACCAGGTGCGCTGATAATTAAGATATCTATCCTCACTATTAGATAAACTGTTTGCCCTGAATCTTTTTGGCCATGCGGAAACCTCCGTAATCATGCCTATGCTCATCAAATGAGTAGCGAGTCTATAAATCGCAGTTCTTTGGACTCCTAATTCTCTTGCAATTTCTGAGGCAGAAAGTATTCCTCTCTGTAACAGAAGTTTATAAACCTCAATTGCTTGAGATGAAAGTCCTACGTCATAAATTTGCATAATCCTATTGTAACATTTTTTTGTTAAAATCAGAAGCTGCTTATACTATCGAGCTATAATTATGAGAGAACGATTTTTACGACTTAGAAATCTTCTTGAAGAAAAATTACTTGGAGAAGATAAATGGAAAGAAGATTTCCGACGCGCTCCAGAATACCAAAGAAAAATGATCAGCTTAAGATTAAGTCAACTCACTAGAGAGTTTAATGAACAAGCAGAAGAAGAATTCAGAAAAACAAACGGAGGCCAATTTATACTTCCATTAATGAAACGAGCAACAGAAGAAGTATTACAAGGCAAACTAAAACCTAGTGATCTTCTAAGAAAATAATTATATGGAATGATATCCAGGTCTTAATTGCGGATCAAGTTTAATATTTTTTTTAATAAACTTCATTGCTTGTTTTTCCGCACGTTTTGCAAGTCGTACTATACGATTATATTTCAGTTTTTCATTATTTACTTTCTTGGTATTTTTCATAGATACTTTTATCCTACCATTGATATTTTTTTAGTCAATATGAAAATTGTACATAGTTTGTAAGAAATTAACTAATGATGGTAATCCAAAAGATTTTGAAACTTGAGGGTTGGCTTTTATTGCCATTGCTATTTCATTTAAATGATTTTTAGATAAATCCTTGCATTTCATAATAAGCTGTATAACAGCATTTGTTGAATCGAATGATTTGCTTTTACAAAAAGCATAAACTAAGGAATTTACTACCTTTTTATAAATCAAAGATTTTTTATTGTATGCTAACCCAATCTGTCCAATAGCAAGAGCTAATTCACTCATATTATCAGGATGATAATAAGACTGTGAAAGAATTTTATATTCTAACGCCTGATATTTATTAATAAAGCCATATGGATTAATAGATTCAAATTTTACCGGAATTATTCTCTTTTTGAGGCATACCGCCATACCAATTTCCTGATCAGTAAATTCTGATTCGCGAAAAGCCGATGATAGCAATGGAATAAATAAATCACAGACCTCAATGGCTTTACATATCTCTTCTTCCCAAATTGTACCACCCTGAATATGGTCATGAGCTAAAAACGTATCATAACCACAATAAGAATGAAGGAATACGTCTATTCTACCAGCTAGTTTCTCTTGTTTGGAGGAAAAACTTAAGAAACAATTAATTCTGTCCATTTAAATTTAAATCCCGAGGTTATTTTATATATCTTTTCACATTCGCATTATGCTCTTCCACGGTTTTTGCCGGATGAATTTTTCCTTTTT
>CAZJBV010000017.1:0-16608 GCA_964544585.1 uncultured Gammaproteobacteria bacterium
CAGTTAAAGATCCAGCTCTCAATCTCAGTTCCTATGGATATGACGCATATCAAAATCTGACCTCACAACAGGATGCTTTAAATAAAATTACGACCCATACATACGATGCAGTAAATAGACAAAAGCAATCAACTACGCAGATGGGAAAGATCTATAAATGGGAATATGACGGTAATGGTAATATCACAAAAAGAATTGACGCAAATAATAATGCTACAACCTATCTATATGATGTATTCAACCAACTTACCAAGATAACGTATCCTGACACGAAGACAGTAACCTTTGAGTATGATGCGCGAGGTAATCGTACGAAGATGATTGATCCAGTTGGAACGTCAACTTATGTTTACGATGTCTTCGATAGATTGACTCAGGCGACGAATGCTTATGGTAAAGTTCTTAAATATACTTATGACAATGCGAACAATCTCAAAACAATTACATATCCAGATAGTCTCGGTGGTACTGTTACATACGCGTATGATAATAACAATCGTCTAATCTCAGTCAAAGATTGGAATAATAAAACAACAACCTACACCTACAATAACAATGGTACACTCGCCACAAGACAGTTGCCAAATACTGTCAAGACAACATACACATATGACGCTGCAAATAGACCGATCACGATTACACATACGAAATCAACCACGACACTAGCTAAATATAACTATACGCGTGATAAGGTAGGTAATATCAAGATAGCTAACGAATCGGGGTCATTCGTCGGAACAGCTCAGACTGTAAATTATGATTATGATGCCTTGGGTAGAATTACTAAAGCTACATATCCCAGCAATAAAACATTTGAATACGTCTACGATAAAATGGGTAATCGACTCACCCAAAAAGTAAATGGTACGACAATAACCACTTATACTTATGATAATGATTATAAACTTACGCAAAAAGGCGCTCTAACTTCGTTCACATACGATAATAACGGTAATCAAACAAAGAAACCTTCAGGGAATTTTAACCCGGATCCAACTTATACTTACGACTTTGAAAATAGATTAATTGCTCATGTAACTTCAGCTGGTAATCCTTATGATTGGAAGTATGATGGATTAGGTAACAGATTGCGAAAGAATATGCAAACAGCAGTAACTCGCTATATTTACGATACTTCAGGACCGCTTTCAAGACTGATGGCCACAAGTGGAGATCAAAACTATGCGGTAACATTTTGGATCTATGGTTTAGGACTACTCTATGACACTGATAGTAATTACTACCTCGAAGATGGAACCGGAAGTATGAGATTTATAACAAACTCTAGTGGCTCTAAGCGATCCGGCGCAAACTATGATCCATTTGGAAATATCCGTTCTTCATCCGGTATACTGCCTGATTTTCAGTTCCATAAACAACAATTAGATATGGGGAGTAACCTGTACTTCTTGAGAGCTAGATATTATGATCCAGAGCTTGGTCGCTTCATCTCAAGGGATCCTGTAAAAGGTTCTCTAGTATCTCCACAGTCACAAAATCCTTATGCATACGCTTTGAATAATCCAGTTATAAATAGTGATCCTTCTGGAGAATATATTGATACCGTTATTGATGTCGCATTTCTTGCCTATGATATTTGCCAAGGTGATTGGGGATGGGCAGCTGTAGATGTAGTTATGATGGCACTGCCGGTGGCTAACTCTGCCATAGTAAGAGGCGGCGCTCACTTTATAGACGCAGGTACAAAAGCAAATAGAATTGAAAAACTGCAAGAAGCTGCAAGAATAGGTCGAGAAGTGCATAAAGCGCAACAATATCCTGCCGGGTTCAGAAAAGAAAGGGCATTAGAGAACGGTTTAAGGCCTGATGCAATCAATATACAACTTAAAAAGATAATAGAGCTAAAACCTGATAATCCTGACGCAATAAAAAGAGGAGAACGGCAATTGGAGAAATATATAGAACAGGCTAATAAACAGTTTGGGCCTGGTTTTACTGGTGAAGTTTGGACTTATAAACGATAGTCTTATATTATCTATAATCTGGCAATGACAAAGAATGACCTGGTAAAAGTAATTGATGATTACCTTACGCCCGTAGGTTTTATAAGAAAAGATAAGACCTGGTATAAAGAAACGCCAGAGACGATTGTGATGTTTACCATTGATAAGTCTCAATATTCAATTCTCTATTATGTCTCAGTTCATTTTTTTCTTAAAGAAGTCAGTAGTGAAAAATTTCCAAAATTTTGGAAAAGCCATAGTTATTTTAGGGCAGAAGATTATATGGAAGAAGATACTAAAAACTATTTAGATTTGGAAAATGACTTAGATGATAAAATCAGAAAAGTTAAAATTAAACAATTATTAGAGAAATCACTGTCGATACTTAAATTGTTTGAAACAAAAGAAGGGATTAAAAAAACCCTTTCATTATATAATCCACGTGCACTAGGTATAAATTTAAAAGCACAGAAATATTTAGGTATTCACATACCATAAGTTTTTATTCTGCTTCCTCCTTCCAGAGAATACCTAGGGAGAAGGAGTTGGTGTTATCTCCACTTCACAGTTCACATTAAAACCTGATTCACAGGTATCGGTATTTGCCCCTCCATCTGCAAATGTTGCAGTTCCTGGTGCACTAAGCATATCATCACCGGTGCCGCCATGCAGATCATCAGCGCCTGTATTGGCAAGGAGAACATCATTGCCATTATCGCCATATATACTGTCTGCGCCTTCTCCTCCGACAAGACAGTCATCACTACCCAAACCATGAATAGTATCTGCTCCTCCCATTCCAAAGATTAAATCTTTTCCTTCAGTTCCAGTAAGAGTTTCAGATCTTGATGTTCCAACAATTGTATTATCAAATGTCATGCTGGAACATAAAGGAGGAGTAGCGGGAGGAGTTATTGGTATTGGAGTCGGAGTAATAATAACTTCACAATTTACATTGTGTCCTGACTCACAGGTGTCTATTCCTGAACCACCATTTGCAAGTGAGGCAGTACCTGGTGCGCGAAGCTCATCACTACCTCCTTCACCATAGAAGGAAACAGCTCCCTGGCCATACATTTTGTCATTGCCAGCATTACCTCTGACAGTATCAGTGCCCTGAGCGACAACAACATCATTACCAGCGCCTGCATTGACAGTACTTGCAGCATTATCGCTTGTAACAATGCAATCGTTGCCACCAAGACTGTTAATGCTATCAGAACCTCCCATACCAAAAATAAGGTCGCGTCCTGAGGTACCAGTAAGAGTCTCTGACTTTGCTTTTCCGACAATGGTATTGTCAAAAGTCATGCCAGAGCATTGACTTGGCGTGGGTGGGGTAACGGCTGAGACAGATAAAGGGTGTGCAAGGACAAGAGTAAAAAGGACAACCGTTACAATACTAAATAGTTTTCTTAGTATGTATATCACCTCCTCCCTGCACTTCGTATTTCATTATGACATAATCATTGTTATCAATGCAATCTTGGATATTGACTCCGCCCCCATTGGGCGGCCTGCGAGTTGATTTCTATCCTTCTGTTGTATAGAATTAAATCATGCCTGCCCGTTCGATTTTAAGACTCATTGCTCCATTTTTTTTCATCATTTTTATACTAATTCAACCGACTTTTGTATTGGCGCAAACCACTCCTACACCCCGTCCCAATGGTCAACAGAATATCACTTCATGTCAAAATTATATCTCCAGCTGGCAACCTGACCCTATCGTCACCGAAGCAGGTAAAGCAGCAGACAGGTCGCGACAACTATTATATTGGGTTTTTTCCAAGGAGCATCAGTCTATTGATACGGCTCCGGTTCTAGTGGGATTATGGTCATTTTCGAGAAATATTGTCTATATTTTTATTGTTTTTGTGATTGTGGCCTTTGGATTTTCGTATATATTTCTCAAGCGGCGGGCGATGACTATTGATCTACCGCCTATTTTATTTAAAGTCGGCGGGGTACTTTTATTTGCCACATTTTCATACGTCTTTGTACTGGGGCTTATCCAGATAAGCGAAATTCTGATGCGATTTTTTATTGAAAATGTGGGAGGCCGGGATCTTTTTAACATCATATTTTCCGGTCCGTCGGTGGAGAGTAATTATACTACGTTTACTGGTTTTCGTGATATCAATCCGTGTGCCGGAGAGTCTGCCAGTACATCTTTATTTCTTATCAAAACAACCACTTTTACGTACAATGTGCTGGCGATTTTGATGATTTTAAGGAAAATAATTCTGTGGTTTCTCCTAATTCTTTCGCCATTTTTGGCCCTCCTGATGCCTTTTGTGTTTATAAGAAATATTGGCTGGATATGGATTGGAGTATTTTTCCAATGGCTTTTTTATGGGCCGATGGTGGCTCTATTTTTGGCGGCGATTTCACGGATTTGGATAGCAGGTATTCCATATGCGTTTGATTTTAATAGAGTAAATAAACCGACTGGACAAGTTTATAAGACAGCCATAAATATACTCTATGGTGGGCCGGCACAGACATTGACTCCGGGAAATAGTTCAAATTATGTAGATACTTATGCCGAGTATATGATTGCACTTGTCATGCTTTGGGCGGCAATTATTTTGCCGTGGCTACTTTTAAGGATATTTAGAGATTATTGCTGTGCTGCTATTGAGGCATCTGGGGCGACTCTTCGGGCAATATATGAACGGACGAGGTTGCAGCCTCCCTCACCTTCACCCGTGGCGCCGACTGTTGGTCCGACGACTACAGCCGGAATGGCGATGGACTTGCCATTTAGAAAACAAATGGTGGAGACGCAAAAAGCGAGTATGGAGGCCATGCGTGATATATCAAAAACGGCTACGGATCAGATAGTGTCGCAGATGAATATGCAGGTTTCCCAGCTTTCAGATATTTCACGATTTGAAACGAATCGCGAGATGACGAGCGAATTTAGGCAAACACTATCTCATATCGCCAATCCGCAAAGTATCGCAAATCCTGTAGAGCGCGAGAGATTTTCAAACTTGAGATCGGAACTAGTGACTCGATCAAATGCGGGAGATAAGGTGGCCCAAAGCGTACTTTCGGCGGCATCGGGCGATACTGTATCTCAGGTAATGGCCGTACCGGCTCTTTCCACTCCGCGTGTTAGCATGGTGTCACCGCAGAAAGCGGTGTCTTTAAAATCAATTCCTACCCTTGGTGGCAAACCATTGCCCTCGACGGTTTCCCTTGAAGATTATGAAGAGGTAAAGAAGATGTGGCTCAATCATTATCGGGAGGCACCGGTACCCGTGTCTGGTAAGGTAAAGGATAGGGAACAATGGTTAGGAGAAGATATGAAGAAACTCACCAATGCTATCAATCTTTTGACAAGCAGTAACCCACAAATGAGACAAAAAGGGCTAGAGGAAGTTTCACAGCTTTTGCCCTTCCTACTCCTAGGTGGATTTAGTGAGGTGGAGACTGTGACATATTTGCGGGCAAAACTGGAGGCGGCAAAACAGGCAATGGCCGAGGCAGAAGCAGCTAAAAAGGCAAAGACTGAGGCTCAAAAGGAAAAAGAAGAGGAAGAAGGTTTGGTAGATGTCGCGGACGAGAAAAAGGAAGAAGAAAAGGCGGGACATATTGAAGAGATGATGGAGATGGGAGAGAAGAAAATGGAGAATGCAGGAGTGGAAAATGCAAAAATGGATAATAAAGGAGAGAATTTGCCAAAAGAGGAGAAAAGTGAGTAAGATGATTATAGCGTATAGTTTGTAAGGGTATAGGGTATAGTTTTATAAACTAGACGCTAGACGCTAAAAAACTAAACGCTTAAAGTATGTTGAATCTTTTATTATTTTTGCTTGCGCCATTTTTGGTTCTGGCTGGTGCAGGGAATGTGATTTCTACGCCGGTAGCACAACAGGGCGGAGGAAGTGTTTCTTATTTAACTAGTAGTGCTTGTTGGGCGCCTGATCCTTCTGACACTCTCACTATAACCCGAGAGATGCTAGATCCGGTATATGCTCAATTTCCCAATACTGATAATAAATTACCGTGCTACGGAACGGGTGAGTTTAATGGTCTCTCTGGAGTGTTGGGGAATTATACGTTGGTGAGGCGAAATACGACTCTAATTAAATTTAAAACCGATACTGAAGGTGGGCCTTATTATGGAGGCTGTAAAATAACCGGAAGTGCAATAAGGTATATAGGAAACCATTCTGACGGAAGGAAGATCTGGTGGGCAGATTCGAGTTATAAAAATGGACAACTGGATGGGCTGGTCTATATAGAAATTGGTTCTGATGAGAAAACAAGAACTTTTGATATTTATACTCACGATCGCTGGCTGGATAATCCGCCCGGACATATTAAGGCGTGTTTTATAAAGGGTGGGATAGTACCCGTTGTTGAGGAAAATGCTGATCTTTTACCTCCTCAAGTCGTCTCTTTTACCAATGATGCCCAATATACAAATAGCGGGAAGAGGCCTTATTTAGATATAGCTGGTTATGAGGAAAATTACGAGCAATTTGCACCACTTCCCGGCAAAACCTATGTCAGCGCTACGATTCCTCCTACTGCTTTGCTGTTTCCACAAACTATGCATTATCTAATTAAAATTGAAGCTGCAGATGAGGCTTTACCCAAAAAAGCGGCCAATAAGGGAAGGATCGGGACGGTACGGGGTACAAGTGGCGGTAAAGGGTATGAGTATGAAGTATATTTCCACGCAGGTGAATTTTATTTTAGAAATGCGAAAGATAATAGCCTTTTTATTTATGAATCAAGTAGGGATGTACCTCCGAGTAGTGTAGAAAGGAATGCATCGCTTCAGT
Organism: uncultured Gammaproteobacteria bacterium; assembly: GCA_964544585.1. Lineage (GTDB taxonomy): Bacteria > Patescibacteriota > Microgenomatia > 2-02-FULL-39-11 > 2-02-FULL-39-11 > CAZJBV01. The sequence continues at coordinate 6,767 of CAZJBV010000017.1, forward strand.
TGGGTGTGTTGAATTTTCGGGTCTCAAATGAATGGAGTCCATTTACTCCAGCGTGTAAACCGGCTATATATCTATATCCGGAGAGGCCGATGGAGCTGTCTGTACAAATCATTCCTGATGGATATTTGACTCAGAGTAATCCTGTATATAATGATGGGTGGAATGTGAAGGCGGAGCCGGATGGGTCGATATACGAGATCAAAGATCAAAAATCAAAGATCAAAAATAATTACCTTTATTATGAAGCGCAGATAAGGAATTTGAGTGTGCCGAAAGAAGGGTGGGTGATTGAAAGATCAAAGATTAAAGATCAAATATCAAAAATATTGCTGAGACTGGGATTGAATGAAAAAGAGAGAACAGATTTCCTTTCCTATTGGGAGCCTAAGTTGACTAAGAAGCCCTATTACTTTGTGACTCTTGTTTCTAAAGATGAATTAAATCGCAAAGAAACGCTCCTTTTTTCCCAAAAACCGGATACTTTGATTCGTGTCAGAATGATATTTGAGGGGCTTGATGGTCCGGCGCAGGTTTCTCCTTTACTATTACCCGAAACGCCAAAAAGGAGTGGATTTACTGTGGTTGATTGGGGAGGAGGAGAGGTGGGTGGGAATTGCGAAGATGGGGTGGTTCACCAAATTGAAATAAAGTAGTATAATTGAGATATGAAAATTCAGGACTATATAGCAATCAATCCAAAGATTATGGCTGGAAAACCGGTAATTCGTGGGACACGGATACCTGTAGATCTTATTATACGAAAGCTAGCGCAAAAGATGGATGTTGAAGAAATCATCCGTGATTATCCCCGCCTTAAAAAAGAAGCAATTTATGCGGCGATATGAAAAACATACAAGATGAAACTGTATATTTGGTAGAGAGAATCGTTCATAGTTACCACCCAGAGAAAGTCATTCTTTTTGGTTCGCTGGCAACTGGAAAGAGTGATGAAGGTAGCGATATAGATCTTCTAATTATCAAAAAAAGCAAAAAAAAACGGCCATTTCGGGTCAAAGAGGTGTTAGAGTCTCTGCGTAACGTGAAACGTACATATCCTCTTGATGCGATTGTTTATACTCCCGAGGAGATAAAAAAGCGCTTAACAATGGGTGACTATTTTGTGACAAGGATCATGAATGAAGGTAAAGTCCTTTATGAATAGGCAGAAAGAACACTTGGCACGTGAGTGGTTTAAATCAGCAAATAGCGATTATAAGTATGCAGAAATAGGATTGAGAGAAGGTGGTGTATTTCCTCAGATTGCATTTTTGTCTCAATTGGATGAGTGTGTAAAGATAGAGCCAAAACTTGAGGTATTGCGTGATGCGTGCGAACTGCTGGTTGGTTTTTATATCGAGTCAAGATATCCGCCGGATATATCAGAATTTACTACAGATGATTTAGAAGACGCTTTTGCGAAGGCTACATTTATTAGAGAGACTATTATGCCGTTTTAATGGGTGAAGTTATTACTATAAATGTACGATTTAGACAATTGCTTGGTTGAGAAAGTTGACAGAAAGTAGTATACTGAATTTGGTGATTTTAGTCACTTCTATTTTTTCTTTAAAACCTATAGTATTGACAAATGACTTATATTGCTGGAATATGAGATAATATAGCTGTGGTGAAGCAAGATATCTTAAAGGAAGAGTTGCTCTTTGAAGTAGAAGACATATTTGGAAAGAAGGTACGAATTACAAAGCGATATTGGGAGGAGATAAAGACGCGGAAACATACAGAGTTGGAATTTGAGATGGATGATATTATAGGTACTCTCGCGGAGCCGGATGAAGTGCGTTTGAGTGTACAAGATGCATATATTAGATTGTTTTTTAAACAATTTGATGAAGCAATATTGATTGTAGTAGTTAAATATTTAAATGGAAATGGATTTGTTGTAACTGTTTATCAGACATCTAAGGTAAAAAGAAAAGGAGAAATTGTATGGTCAAGAAAGCCACAAAGGATATAAAAATTTATCTAGATCCTATTGGGAATACGATGAATATATGGTGGGGCGATCCCGGGAGGGCATATAGTAGCGAGGAAGTTGATGATCCGAAAAGAAACGATGTGATTGTGAAGGATAAGAAGGGCAGACCACTAAGTTTGGAAATAATTGGTGTTTTTCCTGAAGAACTAAATGTGTCATCAATCTTGAAGAAATCATTGGAGAGGGATTATCGCGAGCCATTCTTATTGAAGGCCTGAACCTATAGTATTGACAAAATGAAATATAGTATGATACAATATAATATAGTCAAGTATGAAATACTCTGCCTTTAGAATTAAATTATTTATTTTCCCGAGTATTCGGGATAAATTTTTGCTAGCGTCCTAAAAGGGACGCTTTTTTTACGATATGGCAGGACCAGCAGTTGAAGCATTAGAAAGGCAAGGACAAGGAGGAAGATCTAGTCAACCATGGAAAGATAGCAATCCTCTAGGTATACGTAAGGAAGAGGGTGCATCACTTAAGGTGGACGTACTTCCCGCAGTGGTGTACAGAAGCGGAAATGTTTATTTGGTGGATGATAGTATTGTAACTAGACCACCACAAGTTCATTCTTCGGTGGAAAATATGCCTCCTTTAGTTGAACCTCCTGCTAGAGATTTTTATCCAAATATCATACGAGGTGCTGCAAGGGGTACTAGTAATCTTATCCATCGAGCAGCTTCGGCATCGTCAGAAGCTGCTTCGCGTATAAAAGGGGCGGTACAGGGGGCACCTGCGTCAGTGCGTGAGTTCATAAAACAAGAACGAGAGGTGGATTTGCCATGGCTAAGAGAAATAGGAGTACAAATAAGAGCAGATTTACAAGCTAAAGAGTTTACAGTTAGAGAGCGTGCAGCAAACCGAGCAGAACAGGTACAGGTTTTTGCTAAATTTGCAGCAACTCAATCTCCTGAGGTGCGAGAAGCGATAGGTAAAGTTACTCGCGAATTGCAAGGAGACCTGTTAGATGCTCTTTTGTATGCGAGAGATAACCCTAGAGGTGTATTTGAATCACTTCTTAAAAAGGGTGTTCCAGCTGCTACCGCCATTGTTCTAATAGCTTGTTATGCAGCTCCTGCGGGTGCGACTTCTGAACAGGAAGCAATTAAGAATGATACTTCTGGACCACATTTAGCATGGGATGGAGGAGGTGCTGACGCAACAGTAACTACGGAAAGACCTCCGGAGCCCGAAGAGGAAATGCCTGAGCCCAAACCCACTACCGATCCGTTGGAGATACTTCAACAGCCTGAAGAACCAAAGGGTGAGATGTTTGTTACCCGATATAAACAAGCGAAAGAAGCGATACGAGTAGAACTTGGTACTAACAAGAATATAGTAACCAAGAATCCAACTGATGGCTCTCCTTATAAGATATATACAGGTTGGTTTGATCCTACTGATGGACAAGCTTCTTTTGCAGCTGTTGCTTATATAGAGACACGTAATGATGAGCTACGTACATCCGATACTTCACTTACTGGCATAGTTTATAACATCGATAACGGGTTGAAACTAGTACCTTTACCTGAGGCTGCGATATATGAAGATCTTTTTATCATTAAAGACAAAGATCAAGCGCTACCTTTTATATATAGAACATATGACAGGGACAAGTTCTTTGAAGGAATTGTTTTTCATTGGGAGCCACATCCGAATGGTGTATTTTTACTTGTAGATCAAAGATATGATCCTAATGACCCAAACAGATCTGATCATATCTGGGCGAAGGTAATTCCAGAAAATGGAGAATTGGCCGTCACGACTTCTGGACGTCTTGAGCCGGTGACTCCTACTGCCACTTCTTCGGCAACTAGTTCGGCAACGATTTTTCCTTCTGCTACTTGGCCTCCTGCTACTCCGACAGCTGACTTTATAACGATAGATCCAACAAATCCGCCTCCAACTGTACGTACACTACGTACACTTATTGCCCAGCAGCAGGCGACACGAACAAATACTGCTACTTCACTGGCTGAGGAGCCAAATGAAGTTTCATTAACAGCTGAGGAAAAACTATATAAAAATATAAGGGAAGTCGGAGGGCCTTTAAAGATTTTAGATCCCAGAGGTTTTGTAAAACCAGAAGCTGTTACTTTTTTACAAAATAAAAATGGGCAGAATGTATTAGCCATCATTTCGGATCAGTCTAATCCATATAGTTTAGCCCCTAAATATATCGAATACTTTAAAAAGGCAGTAGATCTTATTAATAATTGGGATAGATATTCTGGTAGATCTACATTAGACGAAATGTCTGATTTGGGTATTTCAATAATTTATGATGGGAAAATTGATGACGTGAATCCAATTGGTCCTAATTTTTTGTCGTCTAATTCTGATCCAAATAAATGGAACTATTCGTTAAGAAGTAGTGGAGTCGGAGCTATAGATATTAATCCTAATCGACCTGAATGGAGTAATATTAGTTATATTAATTATTATCAGTTGGGTCGCCAAGAGCTTTATGCAGTGTATGGAATTATTAGAGAGACTGGTAGGATTAAAGCTTATAGAATTGGTCGTGAAGGTGATATAGATTTAATTACCTATCAAACACAGGTTGAAGCATTTAATGATTGGGATCAATATTTAGATGGAGTTGAGAGAAAAGTTCTTGGAAATAGACTTAAGGGAATACCTTTTTCATAAATGAAAAATTCAAAAGAAATTCATTTATGAGTTTGTCTCATAATTAAAAACTCCTTGCACTAAAAAGATAAAATTTGTTCAAACAATAAGAAATCAAGGAGAGGTATGCATTTCTTGTAAACGCCTCAATTCCCCAGGTTCAACAACTAAATGGATAATTCCAAGAAAAAAGCTCGATTGTTTCCTAAAATGAGTTCGGAGGATCAGAGTAAATACATTTATTGACTCTTTTATTGCCTATTTGTTATAGTGTTTTAAATGCTGCCACATGATAAGCGTATTATTTGGGTTGTTATTTTAGTTATAGTTGTTGGAGTTGTTATACTTTCCTCGATATATCTTTCCAGTCAGTTTTCTAAGAATATAAATATTTCTTCTAAAAACTTCTCGTCTCAGCGCCTATTTCCTACAGATATAGTTTCCAAAATAAATTCCAATTTTAAGATTCTCTATCAGGATCCCGCCGACACAGAAGGGAGAACCATAATTTATGATATACCGGGGGAAACAAAACCATCATTATTGAAAAGCAGCGGGCTGGTTTACGCACGGGGGACTAATCATATATTATATGCAGTGGGACTTTTTAAAGAATGGGAAAGTATAGAGGGAACCAAAGACAGATATATATTATTGAGAGATCCTTTCTCAAAAGGAAAGCTGCCCAAATTCCGGGTAGCATATGAGCCGTCTCAACTCTATGATGGTAAAGAAAATATGACTTCTTTGAGTCGGGAGAACATAGAGAAGATAGTTGAAGGCAAAAAACATATTAGTCTGGTAGCAAGATCGTTTTCTGACTTATCTCAAACCCAAATTGATGAGTTGTTTCGTAAAGGTGATGCTGTAGCAGTTTTATCTCTATGGGGAGAAAATGATAAGTCTGCAAGAAGAGATGAGAATGATCAATTGCTATCCGGATGGGTATATATAAGAAGGAATTAAATAATGTAATATAGAATAGATGCGATTAAAAATATATTTCTTTTCAGGACTACTAATTATTTTATTCCTATTGCTTTTTCCACTGCTATTTAATAATAGTCAGGTATATGCCGGATGCTGTGGTTGTCGCCTTAAAGAAGATAATGATGGGTCATGTGAGATTCCAGCGGCTTTTTGTACGCTAGGTTGTCCACAACCTACAAGACCTGGGGCACCTACTGATCCACCACCCCCTAACCCAACCAAACCCCCGCCGACGAGGCCGCCGGCTAATCATACTCCACCGCCGGGAACTACTCCTCCTCCTGACGATGAATCACCACCACCTTCGTGTAGGGGAAGTGGGCTTGCCTGTTCTAATACTGAGCCTTGTTGTGGAGATTGTTGTGTAGATGCAAAAATTTGTGGTGAGGCAAATATAGGAAAATGTGTACCGGCGGGAAATTGTATTCCAAATAAAACTGCTTGTGTATATGGTACATGTCAAGAAGTATGCGGCTGGAATTGTGTAGATTGTAGTGGTATACAAGGACAACTTCCACCTAACTGTTGTGTTAATGAGTGTGATCCTGTTGGGGTTGCCTGTTTTAATGAACCATCTCCTTCTTCGTGTACTGCAACATCTGTGGTGACTTTGCTGGCTAAAAAAACTTCATGGAATTGCAGATCGATGAGCTATACAGATGACCCTCTGTTAATAAGTAGTGGTACTGATGTTTGTGTAAAGGCTGATGTACCAAGCGGAAATGACAATTGTAGGAAGATTACATTTAAAAATACATCAACCGGCCAAACTCTTGGTACCTGGCAGACTGATAGCTGCATTTCTTCACAAGGAGGTGACACAGGAAGAAATTTTCCCCTAACAATTGACACGGCCGGTTTTGGACCTGGCAGTTATAGTATAGAAGCGACGATACCTGTTGATAACCCCTATTGTGCTGGAAGCGATACTAATTTTCTTTTGATTCCTACACCTACTGGGGCCAGACTGAGGGTGGGTGTATTTGATGATGACAATCGAAGTGCCAGAAAAAATAGCACGTCAAACGAACCTTGTCTTTCACTGGTAAACTTACAGTTAAAAAATTCTAAGGGTAAAATAATAAAACAAGGGATTTCAAACATCTGTAACGCTACAGAATCAGATGCGGTAAATTTTGATTTTGGCATAGTCTTAAATGGATTTTATAAAATTCAATGGACGCAAGTACCTGGTTATGAAGTGCTGCCTAGGGGTTCTTTTTTAGGAGCAAGTAATACCTCGGCAGTCTTGAGTGAATATTTTTACTTAATGCGGCCAAATCCAAATGCGGAACCGCTATTAAGGTATTGGACGGGACCCAAAGGTGAATGGAGTAATGTATATGGAGACTGGATACAAATAGACGGATTTCCAAAGAGGGTTTATATACCAATGATGGCGGTGATACCTACTGTTTCTCCAATAAATTCTCCTATACCAACATTGACAGTTTCAAATACTAGGTGGCTGCAGGTAGTGGGGGGAAGTGTAAGGAAGGGAAGTATAAATTATGTGATTCCTTCTGGTTATAAATTTTTGGATAATATCGGAAATGATGAACAAACTGCGGGAGTGATTTATACCAACTTGCCGGCAGAGTTAGGTACTGATAGTCTGGGTAATTACAAGAATGTGACGGAGAATCTACCTTCTGGTTTGCCTCCTTATGAATTGCTTAGAAAAAGTGTAGATAAAAAGACGGATATCGTAAACGATACGTCGACGAATATAGAAAATAGTGAATTTTCAGAGACTTCGAAGGAATATACCGGCTCTCCCACTTTTACCATACCATCTAATTTGACAATTCCTGGATCTGGACAAACTTATATTTATTTTATTAATGGAAATCTGAATATTGGAGGAAACATTTATGCTAAATCAAATACAGTCGTATTTGTAGTCAGTGGTAATATTGTTGTTTCGAAGGATGTAAATATTTTGGATGGAGTATATATAGCTGGTGGAGATTTTGATGCAAAAGACGGCGATACAGTTTTAGAGGTTAATGGAATGGTATATACTAATAGATTTATAGAGGGACGAACTTTTGAAGATGATGAAGAACCAGAACCTACTTATCAATTTAATTATCAACCCCAATATATATTGCCCCTTCTTTCCTACCTTGGGAAAAGCCGGGTGACGTGGGAAGAAGTAGCGCCGTGAAAATGCTACAATTGATGGTTGATGGCATCTCCTAGTAGAAAATTCTTAAGTAAAAGACTATCTTTATTACTGATTATCGGAATTCTTCTTTCCGGGTTGACTGCCACTAGTATTTTGCTGCGGCAAAAAAATGTGGAACCTCCGTCTCTTGCTTCTGGGGGTGCATGTAGTGGCGGTGAGGATGATTTTCAGGGGTGTACAAATGGAGGGGATCTAAGAAATGGTTGCAACTGGATATGTAATAATGCTCCGTCTGGTGTGCAGCTGGTACCTCCTCCTTGTTGTGAAACTTTGGCACAAACTGGAGATCCATTTGCCTGTTGTTTTGATGCCCGGAGACGATGTACACCGCAGCAGTGTGCCGCAATTCCTGAGGGAGTAATAAAACAACGTTGTGGACAATTATGGGAATTGGGATATTGCAGTGGAGGTGGGGGAGGAAGCACGCCGAAGCCAACAAATAAACCCCAGCCATCCAATACTCCACGTCCTACGAGAAAGCCTAGACCTACTAAAGTACCTACTTTTATACCAACTGCTACACCGATACCTCCAACGGACCAAGTAAATCCTACGGATTTGCCTCTTAAAGATGATTTGATTACGGAGATACCACCCGAATTTGACGATGAGCCATTGGTTGAACCTACGGGGATGCCTGGTGAGGAAGGTGTGTCTATTACTGATGTTTTGCGAAACTTTTTGCGGACTTTTTCTTTTGGATTTATTAATTTTGAAAATCAGAAAGATTCTCCCCAATTAGACACCGAGATTCCGACAGTCAATCAACCTGCCGGAAAGAATATTTTTGACTATATTTTCGAGTTTGGGACTAAGGTTGCGCCATAGAATGGGACGTGGTATGGTTTTATTATGAGGCGACTTCCTCTATATATTGGTATTTTCGTATTTGTGATTTCTTTGGTGACTGCTGTAGCAACCATTTCAACCCGTCAAGCTATAATAAAAACCGATATTAATGCCGGACAAATAAGTCCGACACCTACTTTGGTACCTACTATACCACGACAATGATAAAACGACTATTATATTCGAGCTTTTTTATTTTTATATTTCTTCTGTTGAAGCCTTCCTATGTTTTGGCCACTGAAGCGCAGCTTGCTTGTAGTCCGACGACAACGACTGTTGCTGTAGGGCAAACGATCGCCACGGATATTATTCTAAACACGCGGGGATTTGATGCGTCAGGGGCCACTGTGATACTGACATACACTCCAGCAATTCTGGATACGAGTACAATTGCGTTGACTGCGGTGACAGATACGACTGGTTGGACGGCGCCGACTACGAAAACAGTTGATAATACTGTAGGAAAAATTACGCTTGATTATGGTAGTAGTCAAGATGTATTTTCCGATACGGCTACAATTGGAAAGGTGACGTTTACGGGAAAGGCTGCCGGGACGTCTGAAGTTTCGTTTGTCTTTTTTCAAGAATATGATGATACGACTTCAGGGGTGGCAAAAGTATATGGAGAGAAGGCTCCAGGGACGACATCGAATATCCTGACAGATGTAGTTGACTGTCAGTATACGGTGACTGGGGGATCGACTCCTGTTCCGACTCAGCCGGGTTCGACAATAGCCCCGACTATTTTACCCCGGACAGGAAGTGGGGATGTTTCGATGGTAATTTTTGGAGTGGGGGTGTTTCTGGTATTTATAGGAGTATTTTTAACGAAATTTGTTTTACTATAGGGTAATTGACAGGAGTAAAATTTAGGAATATAATTAATTTTCGCCAAACGTTCCCCGATTAAATCGGGGGATTGTGGCACAACCTTTATGACTAATTCGTAAGGCTCAAGCAGGATTTTAGGTTATAAAACCCCGCTTGGCGGGGTTTTTTAGTCTCAGGGAGGAAAAATTGGCTCTTTGACAATCAAATATTTATATATCACATGAGATTTAGCGATCAAAATGTGGTAGGAAACATTGGTGATTTCCCCGATTGAATCGGGGGGACGCTAATTTCCTTTTTTTGAGAGTTTGATCCTGGCTCAGGATGAACGCTGGCGGCGTGCCTTAGGCA
>CAZJBV010000018.1:0-16214 GCA_964544585.1 uncultured Gammaproteobacteria bacterium
CGGCAGATGCAATTACTATAAGAAAAAACACCACCCCCTACTACATCGCCAAAACCGCTGTCATCATGCTTACCAAAGTTCTTGCTTACGAGTACGCTAAATACGGAATCACCATCAACTCGATCTCTCCAGGTATTATGCCAACGAGCGTCACAAAACCCAAATCCCAATTTGCCCAATCTACCCAATTAGTCCAGTTCTCCGATATCACTCACGCCATCAACCTCCTTTTAAAAGAAGACTCCTCAGCCATAAACGGCGCAAACATTGAAATCTCCGGCGGCTGGCGACCAGGCTACATTTAAAATAGCAACAAATATATTGCTAAAACTATTGACAAATATATTTATTTATGATATAAGTATTTTCTATGCAAATACAGCAATATGACCCCAAAATCATTTCAATAACTAAGATAAGAAGGAATATCGATGCATTGGAGGAAGTTCTTCACAAAAACGATGAGGCCGTAGTCATGCGCAATCAAGACATCATGTTCATAGCTCTGACCCCTAAACGATACCAACAATTGAAAACAACAAGATTGGAAAGAACTCAAGCCGCAGCTGACGAAATAGCCAAGATAAGATCCCGCTATAAATTTTCTGGAAATCCTGTTTCCGACTTCATTGTTAAATCAAGAGACGAACGGATAAAAAAGTGGAAAAAGTAGTTATCGATGCATCAGTGGCAGTAAAATGGTTTATCGAAGAAGAAAATTCTTCTGTTGCGCAAAATCTTCTCCAAAAACATAGGGAACAGAAAATTAAAATACTCGCTCCGGACATTTTAGTTTTAGAAGTATTAAATGGTCTATATTATAGTGCGCACTTTAGAAGAGAAGATCTCCATATAATTGCTCGAAGACTCTTCAGTTTTGAAATTGAATATATCTCTCTTTATGAAAAGTTAACTTCTGATGCAATAAAAATTGTCGCCAACTACGGCATCACCCCATACGATAGTCTCTTTATCGCTCTCGCCGAAAAAGAGAACTGTCCCCTCATTACAGCTGATACAAAACACCACGCCAAAAAATATTCCAAAAAGATCAAACACCTGGATGAAATTTAACCCCCCAATAATTCCTTAGCAAAATCTTTCTCGCTGACCGCGTCAAAAAAGAACTGCAATCAAAATAATCTGCAATAATATTTCCTCGAAGTTACAGAAGGCTTCAAATTAGATTATTCAGGTTGACATTTATCCCTCATTTACTGGTATTATGAATATATGCAGTCTACCCCTGACCAATCAATAGGCAAGACATCTCAAAAATACCATCCTACAAGAAGACAATTTCTACAAGTTGTAACAGCAGCCTTAGGAGGTGCTGCAATTGGTGCTGTAGCACCTGAAATGAATACATCTCAACCGACCGAACAACAGAGATTACAAAGTTTTGGCTTGGGGGATTACTACCCTATCCTTCAAAAATACAGACTATTAAGAAATACATTTCAGGCAGCACCAGGTTTCACTGATAATGGTATTTGGAGTATAGAAGATACGCTTGAATCTGCTGCAAGAGGAGACCTATCTTATAAAGAAAATCAGATAGAAGTACTCACCAAAAAAGTCGGAAGCGAAAAGGCAAATGCTATCACTCACGCGCATGAATTTATCGAGCACCTAGAAATAGAAGGTTTTGATCCACATGAAGTAAAACAGGCATTACACACACTAGCAGATGTAATGCCAGTTGCTATTCTTGCAATGTCACCAAATAATAAAATTATTATTTCGGGAGATCAAGGTGGTGCATCTCATTCTAACCTTATGAGCCTTCCATCACCTGTAAACAGGGATAAATTCTATGTCTCAGCAATACATGAATTATCACATAGACTGGAGGCTAATTGGATGCGATATGCTCAGTATATAGATAAAAATAGGCTGATAAACTATTGGGAAACTACATTAGACAATGTATATCGTCTTACAAAGATATATCTTTCATTGCCTTGGGAGCAAGCAATGAAATTTAAATTTGGAAATTTGCTACTTATCAGTGGAGCAAATGAAGATTATCTTGATTACGCTGAAAAATTATTAGGTCAGTATTCTCAAAATCCATATACACTGGGTGAAATTCCCAAGGAACATGATATAGATGATAATAGCCGAAAATCATATCGTTATAATAAGCTAACACACCATTACGGTAAACTTCTGCTTGAGTGGGCAAGTAAAGAAAATCTCACAGATGAGGAAAGACAATTACAATTCAATATATCTCTTGCAAAGATAAAATCTGCTGTCATTGGAGAATTCTATCATTTCTTCACTGGCCCAATCCAAAAACAAGAGGGTAGTCTACCATCTCATAGTAGTGAAGTGTTTGATCTCTCATCACCAATAACAATAGCCAATCTTCAAATTCAACAAGCAAGACTTAATGCATTTTCTACCTTACCAATAGCTGCAGGAGTTGAAGATTTATACAAAGGGCTCAAACTAGATTCCAATACTCCACCTACCAAAAAATAATCTCTTGACTCTCCAAAATCTAGTGCTAATATACTAACTACTCATGAAAAAGAATCAAATTATATCTATATTTCTCTTTACTCTTCTTGGTCTTATCGCACTTCAAATTCCTTTCACCCAACTTCTCGGCGCCAATGTTCGCTTTACTGCCTTTGACTTCATTGCCCCAACCATGGGCGCATTTTTAGGAACAGTCCCCGGAATAATCTCTGTTTTAATAGCTCAATTGATTAATATCGGAGTCCACGGTGGAAACCCTAATACCGGCCAAATCATCCGCCTCTTTCCCATCCTTTTTGCCGTCTTCTATTTTGCCAAAAAACGTTCGATAAATTTACTTATTCCGATACTTGCAATTGTTGCCTTCAACCTCAATCCCATCGGCCGCTCCGCCTGGCAATTCTCACTCTTCTGGCTTATTCCCATCGCCGCTCATTTTCTAAGGAAAAATCTTTTTGTCAGAAGTCTCGGCGCGACTTTTACCGCCCACGCCATAGGAGGAGCAATTTGGGTCTGGGTATTTGGCCTGACAAAAGAAATATGGCTTTCTCTTATTCCAGTTGTAGCCATCGAACGCCTCGCCATGGCCAGCGGCATCACCCTCTTCTATTTTGTCTTCTCCAAAGTCTTACACTACGCTGCAAAAACTAGATTTAGCCCATTTTTATTTACCTCTCCCGATCAAACCAAAAAATCTAGTTAAATCTATTCATCGCCCTATCTAATCCTTTTTCTAATGCTATTTCCAGAGCCAAAACCCCATATTTTATCATCTTTTTCAATTCTCCCGCCTCATGATCTGTAAATGGAGCAATCACGAATTTTTCTATTTCTCTTTGATGCAGATTATGATCAGCCGTGTGAGGTTTATCCAACTTACCCTTTCCTATCCCCAGCCTAAAGCGGACAAAGTTACTTTCTCCTAAATTTTTTATTATTGACTCAATCCCATTATGGCCGGCCGAAGCACCACCTTTTCTTATCCTAATCTTACCCAGAGGAAGATCTATATCATCATGAACAACCCATATATCCTCCATCTTTACTTTATAAAAATTTGCAACTCGCATAACAGACAATCCCGAAAGGTTCATATATGACTGGGGCTTAACCACAATAAGATCATCAAGATTACATATATTAGCCACAAATTTCTTATCATTTTTCCAAGCCTTCAAAGATTTCTCCACAGACAATCGCTCTTTAACAAACTTATCGATAACCATAAATCCAATATTGTGCCTCGTAGTTGCAAATTTTTCTCCTGGATTTCCTAACCCCGCAATTAGTTTCATTACTATTTCCTCCCTTCATCTTTTAAAAGCTCTAATATCCTCATCCGTAACTTGAGTAAAGTCATGATAAAATTGTCCCACCGATCCAAAAATATCTGACACTTCAAGAGCAACTATCCTATCAAAAATCGGCAAAAAAGCATCATACGTATCACGGGCAATAACGGGAGTTGCCAAAATTATTTCTCGCGGCTTTTTCTTCTTTAAAAAAATAAGCGCTGCTCTTACAGTCGCTCCTGTTGCTATTCCATCATCTACTAAAACAACGGATTTTCCCGACAATATGTTTGGGTACCGAATGGAAAAAAGTTTTTCTCTCACTCGCAATTCCTGCCGCTTTTCAGATATTAACTGTTTAAGTTCAGATTCCGATACCCCCACCCGTTTGATTAAATCATCGTCTAAATAGAGTGCGTTTTGAGGTCCAACCGCACCTAAAGCAAGCTCCGGATTATGAGGCGCACCAATTTTTTTGACCACAACAAGAAAAAAACTTAAATCCAATCTTTTAGATATAACCGCCGCTACCACCACACCACCGCGAGGAATTGCGTATAGTATCGTCTTTTTATCAATTAGAGGTTTTATACGGTCAGAAAGAAGTCTTCCTGCCTCAAACCGGTCTTCAAACATGCCAAGCGTATTATATCACCGTACAACCAAATTACTTTCCACCAAGTTTTGCCAATTGTCTTTCAGCCAGGTCTCCAAAATATGGAAGCTTATACCTCTCTCCACTGTATGCCTTCCACATCAAAACAAGCCACAGAATAAATGATACCAAAATAATTATCGGTGATATAATTACCGCAATAATCCACCCTAAAATAGGTACTATCCCTAAAACAATATTAAGAAAGAAAATTGCTCCAAATACCAATGTCGACTGCATTGCGTGAAATCTAATATAGGCATTATTCTTTTCTATCAAAAGAAGAGCAATCCCAGATACAAAACCAAGAAAATATGCTAAAGCTCCCAAAAGACGCTCATTTGAACCATCAGTAGTAGCCAATTTTACCACCTCCTTACTTAGTAAGAAGATAACATCACAGTCTTTATTCCGTCAATGGGTAATTCCCTCAAAAATATCATTTTCAGACAGCCTTTTAGGCCTGATCTTATGGCTAAATAGTATAAAATAATCTAATTTCGGCCATCCTTGCTTTTCAAATCTTTCCAAAATCCCATCCACATCTTTTTTTTGAGATTGGTGTGCCAGCATTGCCTGCTTTTTCTTCCCCCAAAGTTTTTCATACTTTATTCTTGTAGTGATATTAGACCGTCTATAACCCTCCGGAAAATAAATAAAATAATCACCCCGCCGCTTTTCCCGCAAGTTAGCAGGCATTACCAGATAATAAAGCTTTTTTGCCACTTTTGTTTTTAAGTGAGCATATGTCGTCACCATCGCTACAGTCATATGGTCAATATGTCCCGAAACACCAAGTCTATCCAAGGTTATAATTACATCCGGCTTAAATTTTTTAATCTTAGTCATTATTTTTGCCGCCAATTCATGATAGACCGCATTACAAAGTCTTCCATCCACAAAATCCAAAAACTCCACTTTCGCGACTCCCAAAATTTTCGCAGCCTTCCGCAATTCTTTTTCTCTAATTTGCCCTACTATTGATTCTTTCTTTAATTTGAAATTTGAAAATTGAAATTTGCCATTCAATTCCCCTGCCTGCCCTTTCGTTGCACAAAGAATATGTATTTCCACCCCCTCTGAAGCATATCGTGCCAACGTCCCTCCCGGACCAAAGGTCTCATCGTCAGGATGTGCAAAAACAGCCAGTATCTTTTTCATAGCGTTAAAGTATACAACTTTTGCTCTTTGCCACCCAAATCATACTTATACCGCTCTGAGCCACGCAGAAAATCAAACTTTTTTTTCTTCTCTTCAATCGCATTTCTGATAAGAAATGCCTTAAGTAAAAATCCAGGTGAAAGTTTTCCATACGCAGGATCATAACCCGAATTATAAAGAAGTATTTCTCCCCTAAAATCAAAAAGAAGTGATGCCGCAATATTGACTCTATCGAGTTTCATAAAACAAAGGTACATCAATTTCTTAGGCCAAAATGTGGCAAATATATCTCTAAAAAAACTTTTCATCTCTCTTGTCAGAAAATCTCGCTTCTGATCATTAGATAGACTCATCAATCGAAAAAACTCGTCTATATCCGATGGCTCTCCGTCCTGCCTGCCGGCAGGCATGGCGTGGCAAACTTTAAATGCTCCTTCTTCCTCCAATCTCTTTATTTTTCTTCGTAATTCATGTCTGTCATGCCTATCCAGAGATGTCAAATACTCCTCCCACGTATTAGGAAGCTCTATATACGGCGAAACATCAGACTCTTCAATCTTCCCTCCCAAATCTTTTAATATTTGAAAACTCGGCGACTCTTCTCTAATAAATTTAAAATTATATTTTATTTGTCCGCCAGCTGGCGGATTGATATTTTTTAATACGGCTTCCCACACTTCTTTCTCCCTACCCTTAATCGCCACAATATCTCCATAATCAGTTATCTCCTCTCCTCCCACAACAGTTGATAAAGTATAAAATGTAATTAAATCTTTGTCTCTTTTTAAAGTAGCAATACCAATAAGTTTATCCTTTAAATATACTCCCAGAATGATTGAATCTCCGTCAAAATGCCTTTGCCATAAATTTACCCAACTTGCAGTTTGAAACCAAGTTGCAGTAACACTTTGTTCTAAAAGATTATCCCACTCCTTTGTATATTCCAATGAATAAGGACGAACAGAAATCATAAACTTTTAAAACAAAGACAATTGTTTTTTTTGATCTTTTCTTGCTACCTCTTGCTCATCTCTCCATATTTTTACTACCCCAAATACTCCATCATACCCAGGATCGACAGTAATCGATCCTTCCCTTACTTTCCCAACAGCTTCAGCAATTTTTGTTCCCGACACCCGTGAAATTTCATCCAATGGTTTTGAAAAAAGAATGAAAAACTCACCTCCGAGGTGATCGGTTAATTTAAAATACTCATTCCTTACGGACACACTCGTCACAACTGTATTCATACTCTCAGCAATAATTTCCGTCAACGGCACCATCATCACATAGGCAGGTCTTTCAGGAAATGCTTCCGAAGATATTCCGTTAATTTTCAATCCACTTAATTCTCTCTTTTTAATTCTTAATTCTTCTTCGGTTCTTCCCGCAAGTTGATCCACCCTATGCATTACCCCCACAGTCAATTTCCTTCCACAAACAGGACACATCGTCCCCTTCTCCCGCGTTTCGGAAGGCGTTTGCTTCACCCCACAATTTCTATGCCCGGTATAATGATATTTTCCTTCCTCCGGATAAAATTCGATAGTATAGACAATTCTTGAGGTATCACTTTTTCCCACTATCGCTTCCCTTATACCCTGAAAGCTCGCTTTCTCCATCTCAAAAACCGTCGCTTCCCTCATAAGTTTAGGACCGGAATGCGCATCAGAAAATGAAACTATTGATCTACGATCAAGCTCTTTTATCCTCCAATTCATTAGAGGGTCCGAAGAAAGTCCTGTTTCTATAGCGTAAATATACTTAGCATAGGATCCAAAACATTCATCAATCGAATCAAACCCCGATTCAGACCCATACAAACTATACCATGGAGTCCAGCAATGCGCCGGGATAATAAGTGCCTTCGCATCAATTGTCAAAACAAGTTCTGCCACTTGAATACTCGAAAGTCCTATGATCGGTCTTCCATCAGACATAAGGTTTGCCCCCCGCCTGGTCAATTCTTTATTGATTTTTTCAGCAGTTTCGATAGAAGATACCCAAATAAGAGTATGTATCCTCCGCACCTTTCCCCCTTGCGAATAAATACTTGACACCTCAGTTGCTAGAAGAAATAAAGGTTCTTTATCAGATTTGATATTTGAGTTTTGAGTTTTGAGTTTTAGCAAACCTGATCCGTCTTCTATCAGGTTTGCTTTTATCTCCCTCATCCATAATGGATGCGTCCAATCGCCCGTCGCTACAAGGTCTATTCCCTTACGCTTGGCCCATTCCCAAATTTTGGGAAGCACCATCTCTTGTGACACAGCCCGCGCATACTTGGAATGAATCTGGAGATCACACACCAATTGCATATTGCCTATTTAAATTAAAAATCAATTATTTTCTCAATGTGTTTTTGCAATTTCGTTACCTGAGAAATATAATAATCTATGGCATTATTTAGACTTCTTTTCCTTACTTGGTTACCTTGATAAATATGTCCTCCCATGGGATAATCAAATATCTTTTTAGTAATAGGGCCATTAATTAGAAAATAAACATTCACCTTCATATATTTCAGCAAAACCTCCAACGTGCCCTCCGAACGAAAACGGCGAAGTGACATCGTAAGTTTTGGTTCACGCAAAACTACCAATTCATAACCTTTCTTGCACACCCTCCTAGCAAAATCATGATCTTCGGATATAGTAATATTTTCTCTGTATCCATTAACTTCTTGAAAAACAGACTTTTTTACTATGGTATTAAAACCAGGAACAAAAGGCTGATCCATAATATTTGCCATTTCTATGCCTATATTTGATAGTCTAACAAGTAATTTCTCTGATTTTCTCATACTGTCTGGTACAAACCACGTTGTCAGAAATTTAATTTTTTTTGAATGGATTTGATAATATATCCCTTCCAGGAATTCATTTGGTATTTTCACGTCTGCATCAAAAAAAACTAAATATTTACCACTGGATTTTTTTGCGCCTAAATTTCTTTGATAAGAAACGTTTCTTTTACTTGAATTAACTACCGACAAATTAGGAAATTTGTGAGAAAAGTAGCTGGAAATCTCTTTAGTCCTATCATTGGAATTTCCATCCACAATAATAACTTCAAATTGTTTAAAAATTTGCTTTGAGAGATCACGAAGTAATTTGGGTAGAAACTTCTCCTCATTTAGAGTAGGAATTACAATTGAAAAAAATGGGCGCATAGAACAAGAAGTATTTTAACATACAATAGCATTTTACCAATTATTTTATTACAATCTACAAAAGCAATGCCTTTAAACGAAACTATCCCTTTGATTTCTGTAGTCATTCCCACTTTAAACGAAGAAAAGTATCTATCCCTATGTCTAAAGTCACTGAAAAACCAAACATTCCAGAATTTTGAAGTTATAATCTCTGACGGCGGTTCAACCGATAAAACAAAAAAAATTGCCTCAAAATATGGAGTACGTATTGTCGCCCATCCAAACATTACTGTAACATTAGCCAGACAATCCGGAATCGATATCGCCAGGGGTGAGATTATCGTCGGAGCCGACGCTGATACGATTTACCCCCAAAATCATCTGGAAAAAATTGTCAAAGATTTTAAAGAGAAAAATACCAGGGTTGCGGTTGGAGGTGGAGGAGTATTTGAAAAACATCCTCTCTGGTTACATCTCGGCTGGAAAATCGCTTACGCCCTCCTCGCTTTATTGTCTAGCATATTTAAAACGGCCATTTATATACCCGCCTTCAACCTTTCATTCAAAAAAGAAGCATTTAAAAGAATCGATGGATACAAAACATATCTTGATTTCGGTGGTGACGAGCTGGACATTCTAAATAGATTAAGAAAAAGAGGAGAAGTTTATTTCGATAAAAACCTAATTTGTTATCCCAGTAGCCGCAGAGCAAAAGGTGGCTTTTTTAGCATTATCGTCAAGCATACATTAATTGATTATTACTTAAATTACTTTTTGGCAAAAATTTATAAAAAGCCAATAATTAAAGGCAAACCCATCCGTTAATAATGTCCAAACCCCTCGTTAGCGTCGTCATTCCCTCATTCAACGAAGAAAAATATTTACCCCGCTGTCTTTCCTCCCTGCAAAACCAAACATTCAAAAACTTTGAAATTATTGTCGTCGATAATAATTCTACCGACAACACCGCCCAAATAGCTAATAAATTTGGTGCTCGAGTCGTCAAAGAAACAAATCAAGGGATGTCCAGAGCAAGAGATAAAGGATTTGAAGAGGCAAAATGTGAGATTATTACCCGAACTGATGCTGACTCAATTGCCGAGGCAAAATGGCTAGAAACTATATACGACACATTTATCAATAACCACCAGCTCGTAGGGATAACTGGAAACCTTCTCTCCCCTTATAAAAAGATACCCAATTTAATTTTCAAGGGATGGGCATATTTTTTATCAGTGATATTAGGAACTGCATGTTCAGGACATATATATTTAATTGGACCAAACATGGCCGTAAGAAAATCTGCCTGGAAAAAAACTATACCTCATCACGACGACTCAATAATACACGAAGATATTGATCTATCCTGCCATTTATCTGAAGTTGGAAAACTCGCCTTCATCCCAGAAATGAAAGTTGTCTTATCAGGTAGAAAAGTCGACGAAAACCCATTAAAAGGGCTAAGAGATTATCTGCTAAAATATCCTCTCCGGTATTTAAGCACTCTTAGAATTCATCACCCTTTCCTAAGACGCCATAAAATCGCTTAAGTTTATCTTGAGGTTAAGTTTCGAGAGCGATATATCTGCAATATTAATACCCCAAAAAATATAATAATTACAAAAATCCATGAAATAATAAACGAAATATACCCCTCTCCCAATTTCGGAAATACTTTATCAACTTCCAGAACCGAAAACATATTAAAAATATTCAAATCTAAAGTTAATCCAAATAAATATACTCGCACCAAAGTATGGACAATACCCAAAACAATTACAGTTTTTACAAGATTATCAAGAAAAAACTTAATCATTATTTCTTTTTTCCCTGCAGTTTATACATCTCCTCGACTTCAGCAATTGACGTGACATCTGTAGGTTTCTTATCATCTCTAAATCTCTCAAGACGCGGAAAACGAAGTGCATATCCCGGAGTTTTCACTTCAAATGCGCTTCCACTTTTCGATGGTACCAAGACTATCCCTGCCGTATGTATTTGACTCCGTGTTATCTCATCTGCTGCCACCTCAACCACCAGTGAAGGACGAAGCCAAACATCAGCTTCCAGCAATTTATCTACTTCATACTCTTTAGGCTTCTCCTTTGTCTCCAATTTATCTATTCTTCTCTTAAGCTCGCGAAATTTATCATCAGTCAATCCCGTACCAATTTTGGAGATGGTTACAAATTTTTCTTTTTTTTCATCATATACCCCTGTCAGAAATTGTCCCACACCAAATATTGTCCTTTTACCCTCTCCCTTCGTATACCCCATCACCAAAACATCAAATGTGTCAGTCAGCTTCTTACTCATAGCCCTCTTAAATTTAATCCAGTTCCAGCCTCTGACCCCCGCCTGATACACACCAGTTAGTCTTTTTGCAATAATCCCCTCAAATCCCTGTTTTACAGACGCTCTAAATAACTCATCTATCTCTTTTTCTGAAGATGTAACAGTCTCTTGGGCATATAATATCGTCTTTCCCCTCTTTATAATTCTCTTTAAACTCTCTTTTCGTAAAGTATACGGTTCATGAATATAATTCTTGCCTTGTGAGTATAAAAGTTCATAAACAAAAAGTTTTACCGGAATCTCTACTGATTTTTCCTGAATATTATACTTTCTTCGCCTCTGCATTGTTTGTTGAAAAGCTACATTTACCCCTGTTTTGGGATTATACGCTACCACCTCTCCTTCAAATATCGCCTCATAAACTGTTAACTGCTCCTTCACTGCTGATACTATATCCGGAAACATAGGTGTCAAATCCTCTAAATTTCTGGAAAAAAGTCTGATATAGCTATCATTTTTGATTTTTCTATAGTGCACCTGAAGTCTCAATCCATCATACTTAGCTTCCACTGCACATTTACCAATCTTTGTCAGAATGTCTTTACTGCTTGCCAAACGATTTGCCCTCGCCATAAGTATTGGAGTACCCAGCGTAGGTGTGATATTTTTTACTCCTTTTATTCCCTTTTCTTTTAATCTTTCAGCTATATATCCTAAATCCGGCCTGACATTATATGCTTTTTCTATAGTCGGTCGTAAACTTTTAGATTTGGAAAGCATCCACGACAAACTATCAAGTATTGTCATATCAGAAAAGCCGAGTCGCAATTTCCCCAGCGGAATACGTACAATATAGCGGCAAGATAGTGGATCTGCTTTTTGTATAAGATCTCCTATTAACTGAATTTTCTTCTCTTGTGATCCATCCCCTCCCGATTTCGCTACTTCATAAAATACATCATATACATCTTTAATTTTTAAATTTTGATTTGTACTTTTGACTTTTGATTTTTGACCCCGATTTAATCGGGGTTGATTTTTGATTTTCTCTGCCGCCTTTCCCAAATCGCCTTCCTTCTTAAATTCTCTACTGACTACTTCAGAATCAATCTCCAACCCCTTCGCAATAGCCCGGATCATCATCCTATCAGCAATCCCAAACTCTATCGGTTCAAAAAGAGGAACAACACGACCTTGAAGAAGGTAGCACAGCTTTCCAATCTCTTTCGCATTCGCATGCGCAAACATCCTCGCAAGGATTTCAGTCATGGAATTCCGCAAAGAGGTCTTTTCTAAGTTTTCAAGATATGTTGAAAATTCATGAAATGTCATCGCCTAAACATAATAAAAAAGTAACCAAAAATGAGGACAGTTAAAAACAAACAGCCTAAAACAATAGAAAGCCACCCAGATTCATTTTTCAGGACCTTGTGCACCCCTTCTGCTATCAAGGTAAGCGCAAAAAGACTGGGCAGTACCAACACAATATATATAAATTCAGGGCTCTCAAAAAACATTTCCTTACGAACTCTTCAAGATATACCTAGCCGCCTTTGTTTTCCCTTCTTTCTTGATTATACCCTTTTTGATTAAATCATGAAGATCACGCAGAATTGTATCCTCTGATACACCCGGAAAAAGCTCCCTAAAAGTCTGATTTTGAATATATCCCATTTGCTGCATATACTCAATCATTTGTATCTGTCTCTCCTGTAAATATACCGGTTTTCCTCCCAGTTTATGCTTGAAGGAAATATCAGTCGAAAGCTTTTGTATCCTCTCTTTAATTCGAGTCAGTTCAATTGCCAATCCTTCAGAAAAATATACCAGCCACTTCGTTAAATCACCAGAAATCGCAGTTTGCAAAGCCCCATAATATCTTTCTGCATCATTATCATAATACTCCTCCAACGAAAAAAATCTTCTGATATCATACTCATCCCACATCAAGGAAAGTGTAGATAAAGCCCTCGCCACTCTTCCATTTCCATCCACAAAAGGATGTATCCGGACGATCTCATAATGAATAATACCCGACTTGAGTACCGAATGGATATCGTCGCGAGATAAACCATTAAGCCAGGCAAAAAGATCTTTTAATTGGTAGGGTACTTCAAGAGACGATGGCGGCCGGAAGGTTACCTCACCGGTTGCGGAATTTTTGATTACCACCTGCGTCGTCCGGATCTGTCCGGATTTTTCTTTTGCCAATATATTTTCCGTCGTCAGAGTATGAATTTTTTTCAAAATATCCTCATTAAATTGTTTCTCCTTAGACTCTTTCCCTAGATTTTCTATATAGTTTAAAACATTCCGGTAATTTATCACCTCCTGAATATCTCTTGCCCGCCCAACAATATCCTGACCTTTCATTACCTTTTCCGCTTCATCGCGATTTAGCTCATTTCCCTCAATATGCGTCCCATGATGAACAGTTCTGACAATTGCATCCTCGCGAAATCGCTTCTCCCAGGCTGGAAGTAGTGGTGCCGAAAGTATGATTTCCCTTGCCGCCTCAATCGT
The DNA here is from genome assembly GCA_964544585.1 of uncultured Gammaproteobacteria bacterium. Taxonomy (GTDB): domain Bacteria; phylum Patescibacteriota; class Microgenomatia; order 2-02-FULL-39-11; family 2-02-FULL-39-11; genus CAZJBV01. Next base: position 13,571 of record CAZJBV010000018.1, read on the forward strand.
CCCTATATGCTTTAAAATCGCATTATTAATCGTAAAACGTGGCTTATACATCCATGTTTTATTATAATAGTCTTGTTATGACAAACCAAGAATCAAAAAGAAAAAAACTCCACGTTGCTGTTATCAAACAGATGATCACCCTGGCAACCTCTGGATTTGGCCTCGTTGCCGCCCTCGCCTGGAACAATGTCATCCAAGAATTTGTCAACAATTATGTCAAAAAATATATTTCCGTCGGCAGCGGCACCATTTCCCTCTTTTTATATGCCATCGCGATCACCATCCTCGCCGTCTTTATCACCTACCAACTTTCAAAAATCGCCGAAAAATTGGAAAAATGAGAATAAAGCTCTCTAAATCTCAACTTGATAAACTTTCTGATTTATCCTTAGACCCCCCTCGCTTGACAAGCCTCCATTAATTATCCTACTATTTGGCTTAGTCTTGACTATTGTGCTCTGGATATTAGCAATTTGGATGGTCAAAAAATAACTATGATTGATTTTAATCAAACTACAATTGGTTACCTCCTTTTTTACCTTACTGGTGGCATCATCACAATAGCTCTCATCCTTCTTTACATTGCATCAAAGAAAAAATAGTGAGTACACCTCATCACCACTATAAAGGCGGCGGTCTTAGCCGCTCTGAAAAAGTAGAAAGAAAAGTAATCGAGTTGCTTCTTACCTCCAAACTTCCTGACAGTCAAAGAGAAAGCTCCATCGTCTGGGAATTAAAACATTCATCAGGCTGCCTACAAATAGCCAGAATTCTAGCCCAAAAAAGAAATCTTGACATCGAAATTGCCGAAACCGCCGCAGTTCTTCACGACGTCTATGTTATCGTCCACGGATCCTATAAAAACCACGCCAAACTCGGCGCCCCAATTGCAGAAAAATTACTTCTCACCTTAGGCGGATTTTCTAAAAAAGAAATAGAGAAAATAACATCTGCTATCGCCCATCATAGCGAAAAAGACATCTACACAGAAGATCTTTATATCGAACTCGTCAAAGACGCAGACGTCTTTGATTGCTCATTATATAAAGGTGCAGAAGACGAATACCGCCTCACCAAATCAAAGCCGCTTTTTCTGGAATATCAAAAAAGAGTAAAAAAAATAAGACAAGAATTAGGTCTGTCCGAAAAACCAGTCTTTAGATCATGACCATCCCAGACCCTATCTTTAAAAGTAAGCTGCCCCAAATTTCCTGGAAAAAAATCTATGCCCGAGAGTACGGCGTCTCCTATTCAGAAGGAGCCATCCTCTGCTTATCACCAAAATTTGAATACCATATCCCCAAACCCTCGCTGGATACTATTGTTATCCCCGAAGACAATAATACCGCTTTTTACATAGACTCAAAATCATGGGAAGAACTAGTCGCCTCTTTAAATAAAAAATATACCTCTCGCTTAAAAACGTTGAAAAACTACGAACAAGGATTCGAAAAAGATGGACAAAAATATCTCAGTTTTGCCAGAAAAATAAATGCCACAAACCTTGCCAAACTAGCAAATAAAGATCTCAAAAATATATATGTAAATTATCAGGACAAATTACTACGCTATTCCGTCTATGCCTGGACATCATATATCCTCAATAATTATATTTCCGAAACAGCTACAAAAAATATAAATAAATATATAGAAAAACACAGTGAAGATGAAAAACAGAAAATTTATAATTCTCTTTTTCATCCCACCAAAAAAGCCGCAGTCCTCCACCTTCAATACCAATTACACAAAACAAAAAATATGTCAAAACAAAAGGTAAATGATCTTTACAAAAAATATAAATGGCTTTCCTGCTTGGATATCCACAACAATCCCTGGACCAAAAAAGAATTTGAAAGTCACATAAAATCCCTAAGAATTTCTCCCCTATCCCCTACAATTTCATTTAGAAAAATTGCCAAAACACTCAAAATATCTTCCCCTGATTTAGAATATCTATTGGCAGCCCAAAGATTTGTCTACATAAAAGATGCCCGTGATGACTACAGAAGACAAAGTGTATTTTATGCCTTACCACTTTTTGCCGAAATAGGAAATAGGATAGGTATCCCCCGAAAAGACGTAAGCTACCTCCAACAAGCAGAAATTATTGAATTTCTTGAAGGCAAAATAAAAATTTCCCAAAACACAATCGCTCAAAGAAAAAAAAGGTTTATCGTCTATATGGGCAAAAATAATAAACTTATTTGTCGGGAAGGCGATGCAATATCAGCAATCCTCAAAAAATTTAAGTTAGGACAGGAGGTGGAAAAGAAAAGTGGGCTCACTGGCATGGTTGCTTCAAGAGGTAAAGCTGTAGGAATAGTCAAAATAGTAAGAGGCGTCAAAGACCTAAAAAAAGTAAAACATGGAGAAATACTCGTAGCCATCACCACTCATCCTGATTATGTTCCCGCCATGAGAAAAGCAGTTGCCATCATTACCGATGAGGGCGGAATTACTAGTCACGCCGCCATTGTCTCTCGAGAATTCGGTATCCCATGCATTGTCGGTACAAAGCATGCCACATCAGTTTTACAAGATGGAAATAAAATAGAAGTAAACGCTATTGATGGAAAAATAAAGATTTACTCATAAACTTGTGGATGAGTACCAATATCTACGAGGATTATCACACTCTTAGTTT
>CAZJBV010000019.1:0-16006 GCA_964544585.1 uncultured Gammaproteobacteria bacterium
AAGACCTTCTCTTTGCCAAAACCATCCTCAACCACCGCTTCCCCGATATAAAAGTCCACCCCCTCTATTTAAAGTTAAACGGAGAATTTGTAAGGGTAGATGCTCCGAAGAAATAATGCCGAAACAAAAAGACCGCCACGAGGAGTCTGAAATTGTACCTCCATGGGATGAATTTCATCTTTTTCTCGAAGGCATAAAGCCCAATCTCCTAATTAAAGGCATTCGACTTTTTAATATACAAGTTTCAGCTACCAACACAAAGACGAACCGGAGTGGATCAGGAATTCTTTTCCGTCACAGAGAATTTGTCATGCTTGTAGGCGCAGAAAACCGACAAACAGAAATAGGGTTCACTAGATTATCTATAGATTTAAAAGCAGCTGATTTAAAAGCAAGGTATAGTGAATGGTTAAACAGAGAAGATATCGTTCGTGATTGGGATCCAGATACTGTTTCTGCTATACAAAATAGTGGAAATATCGTGTCTGCCAATCAATACAATTGGACTAAAACTATTTAAACTACTCCACCGCCTTCTTTGCCAAATCCATTCCAATTTTGCGAAAAAATCTCTTTAACTCCTCCACAGTCAGGGGTTTTATCATTTTAGGAAGACTTTTAAATTGATCAGCAGCATAAAGAAGATCCCCTCCCAGTATCCACGGTTCTATCTCTCTTCGGAATTTTATTCTCACGCCTTCCATTAAATCCCAAATCGTATAGTGCTTTAAAAGAAAATAAAGATCGACAAAATCTTTTTCACTACTTCTTTGATGTATTGTCATCAACTTGTTGATTGCAATATCCATCATACTGTCAATCTGGACATGCTCAAAAATGTCTCCTTTCTGAACTCGACTATACGGATAATATCCAAAATCAACTTTTAATTTTTGCTTATTTTTAAAAGTCAAATAGAAAACAGAAACAACCACTTTAAATTGACTCTCAAAAGTAAAATGAAGCTTTGGAACCCACAGATTTACTAGCGAAAGAATCTCCTCGTAATCAAATTTATCCTCCGAAAAAAAATCCATGTCCTCCGAATATCTATGCCGAAGGTAAATAGAACTCAACGCGGTACCGCCAGTAAAATAGAATTTATCACGAAAAAGAGACTCATTCTTTACTTGATCGAAAATGAGTCTTTGTTCTTTAGTGAAGAACGGTATTTTCCCCATATTAAAAGTTCAAGCATTCTTTTCTGTGGCCAATAAAGATCAAGCCTATCCCAATATTTTTTTACCAAAGAAAGCTTGATTTTCTCTCTCTTTTTTGTCGGGCCGTAATTAATAAGACGCTCCAATATCTTTATGCGCCCCGATTCGGTTTTCTGAAGTTCTTTCTCGTCATAATCCCAAAGTAGTGCCATATTGTTCCTTTCATTGTAGCATTTTCCATTGGATCATTGTAGCATTCCATTCCAATCATCCCAAAATCTTTGCAGACCAATGTCAGTTAGCTCGTGATGTAGATCGTATTCTTGCCAAGGTTTGCCCAATGTTATATCCTCGTAATAAGGAATGGGCTTAAGCTCTGGTTTGGAATATTTATATTCCTTTTCAGGCTGTCTAAAGTTCTGTCCCGCCCATTCCTGAAAAACTTTAAAAGGAATCGTAATGATATTACTCTTCAAATGCAATGCATACAATATATGATCAATATTTCTTACACTCGCAGTCAACATCTCTACATGACTATCTCCACCTGCATACATTCGTAAAATATTTTCCACCACTTGCATCCCATTTTCTCCTCTATCATCTAGTCTACCTACAAACGGTGAAATAAATACTGGAAACTTTGCTCCTTTTGTTGCCTCATAAACTGCTGCCGCCTGACTCTGGGAAAAAGCAAGCGTAATATTTATCGCCATTTCGCCACACGCAACTTCCGCCGCCTTCAACCCCTCAAGGGTACAAGGAAATTTTATCGATGCATTCGGAATCCACTTATTTCTCTCGCGTCCCTGTTTAAGCATTTCTTCAGCTTTCGTTTCCTTATTGGCAAAAACTTGAATAGAAATTGATCCTTCGGGAATAATCTTTGAAATTTCTTGCACTATTCTTTTATATTCATTTAGAGCCTCATCTTGTGAAAGTTTTTTGTCTCCCAACTTAGAGGCCAAATTTTTAGCAATCAATGTCGGATTGGTCGTCTGACCATCCAAATAGCCTAATAAATCTTTAGCCTGCCGTGTCTCCTCAACTACTCCCCCATCAATAAATATTTTAGAAGGAAGATTCATAATCAAGATTTTACCATATTGTGAATTCTGAATCTAAACTGAAGCTAAAACACCCCTTGACAAGCATATCAAATCTCTCGTTATATATAAATATAATGTGATCTATATCACATTACCATGAAATCTGACCCTGCCCTGTATTTTGGAAAAAAAATTTTAATTATAGCAGTCCTGCTGCTTTCTCCCCTTCTCTTTCCTCGACAATCCCAAGCCCTCTCAAACCCATCTCAGTATTATGACTGGAATAACTATTCTGAAAAAAAAGTATTAGGAATAGAGGCGTTTGCCCAAACTGCCGATTCGGACGCCACCGCCCCCGCTGAGATAACTACGCCAGCTTCTCCAGAAGACTACCACTCATATAAACAATACGATGGCTACGTCTTAGGAATTGCATCCGACTGGACACCAGAAAATCCCTTCTACTTTATCAAAACTTTCCAAGAAGGTGTAGCCACCACATTTACTTTTGATCCCCAAGCCAAAGAAGAACTAAGAATGGCTATAGCCGGCGAAAGAATAGAAGAGATGGAAAAGATGGCCGAAGAAGGAAAAACCGCTCAGGTTGAATCTCTGGCAAATAGTTATAACGATACCATGGAAACAATCGCTCAAAATCTGGAAAACCTCAAAAACCAAGATCAAGAAGTGACCGAACTTCTAGCCAAAACAGATCTTGAAGCCGCAAAACACGTCGTCGTCCTTGAAGAAGTCAGCCTCAAAGTACCGCCCGAGGGAGAAGATGGCATAAAAACAGCAATTGAAGCCTGCGAAAAGACTGTTGATACCGTAGCAGACCTAGCCGGAAGACCAGCAGTTCCTCCTGAAGTCATCGATAGACTCCAGGCTCTCAAAGCCCAGGGTCTCCTCACCGAAGAAGAAGTAAATAAACTCGTCAATGTCGAATCACGCCTCAAAGCCCGCGAGGAATTTAGAAAACTTTCACAAGCCAATATTTTGCCCCTTGCCGACTTTAAAAAGCTCGATGAAACCACCAGATTCTATTATCCTGGTGGTTTTGCCAAAGTTTTGGAAATCAAAAAATTCCAGGAACTAAAGGCTTTAGAGACAGAAAAACCTGACGAAGCGATTCTGACCAAAATCCAGGAATTTTCCCAAAACTACAGTCCCGGTGACATCGTCCCACCAGACATAAGACGCTGGTGGGGACCAATGATCCGGCTGGAAGAACTCCAAAATACTTTTAGGCCTGACCTTCTTGATCAAGGCTATTTCAAATATAGACCCACCGACCTGCAGAAATACCAGGAGGTCGTCGAAAGAATGAAACCTCGTCAGGAAGATATCGAATATATTAATACATTGGTTGAAAACAATCCTGACGTCTTAAAAGACCCAAGCTTTGCCAGGCTCAAAGCAATTGCCGATAAATTTGGTGCCACTACTTCTGATAACATATCCCTTCCTCAAGCCCAAACATGTTCCAGAGATTACCACTGGGTCTACGTTCCCTTTATGCCCAATAGTGGCTATTGCGTACCAAATATAGTTTATGCTCCAATAGGAATAGATGACGGCAGTGTACTTTTGCCCGACTGTCCCCCAGGCTACCACAGAAATGAACCCCGAGGCGCTTGTTACCCCGACAATCCATATGGTCCAGGAGGCGGTCCTATAGGAGGTAAACTTCCGGCTCCGGGATCCTGCGGTCCAGGATATCATTGGATTGGCGATTCTAGCTCCAAAAGAGGAGGGTACTGTGCCCCAGATTACCCAAATGACGGCGGATATTACCCTAGACCAATCACCCCACCTTCATATTGTCCTTCAGGTGAAATGTTTAGAGACGGAAAATGCGTCAAATATAATTCTCCTCCCCCAGAAGGCTGTCCATCCGGTTACTATTGGAATGGAAACAAATGTATCCAGTCTAAAGATTGTGGTGCTGGCTATTACCAAGATCACGACGGCAACTGTAAACAGGGAGGCAATACTCCCAATGAATGTGCCCAAAGAGCCGCTTCATGTAATCTCCCCAACACTATTTGGGATTCCTCATCATGTACCTGCAAATCGACCTTAGATTTTCCAGGATATAGATGCAATAAATCTTCCTCGGAGTGCCCCTCGGGCTACTTTTTAGACACAGGTTCTTGCTCCTGTCTCAAGACCGGATCTTATGGTACCCCCAACATAAATTACCAAACTCCAGGAACTACGATGACCAAAGATCAGCAAGAAGCAGCATGTAAATCCGGCGGTGGCACTTGCAGTTGGAGTGGTGATATTTGCAACTGCCAGGGATATAAATACCAAACACCCTCATACACCTCTCCGGGAGGAAGTTGCACTCCTCCCTCATCCGGATGTTCAAATGGCTGGTGGGATTCTTATACCTGCTCTTGTAAATCTACTTCTGGAGGCGGAGGTTCCTACCAAACACCATATACGGGTGGAGGAAGCGGAAGTCAAAACTGCGGCTCAGGCTACTATTGGAATGGATCCTATTGCCAACAAAGTAGTGGTAGCGGAACTGGCAGCAGCTATTCGTATCCCACACCCTATTCTGGGTCTGGAAGTTACTCATATCCTTCACCCTACTCAGGTAGCTCAAGCGGATCATATCAAACCCCTTACTATGGCACCCCCAGCGGAACGTATGGCACCCCCACCTATGGTACTCCAAGCTACGGTAGCCCAACGTACGAAACCCCACAATACGGTACACCCACCTACGAAACTCCTCAATATGGCACGCCAACCTACGAAACTCCCCCTTACGGTACACCGCAGTAAAACTATCTTTTATATTCTAAACACTTCTTTTTAAAACCGGGATCCTCAATCTTTCCACAATGCTCTTGCCTCAATTTCTGATCAGCCAAAGTATAATCATAAATAATATTGATCAAAGTCTCATGACAAGACTCGTAGGCACCCCCAGAAAGCCTCCTACAAAGAACAAAGGGTATTTCCACCCCTCCTACGGAATACTCAGCTTTGGCAATCGAAATGACACAAGAGTCCACCCAACCCTGCGGCAACTGTCCGCACATCTGAAAAACTCTCTCCACACTTCCCTTACTCTCCGGATGAATTTGCCTGGCCAGTCCGTCAAAACAAGTCGATTGATTTACCAGGTTGGAAATCTTTGCGCATTCCTCCCCCACAAGTCTTACATCACCATAAAACATCTGATAGAGCCTCATCGGCTGATTTGACCAGCATGCCTGTATATATTTAGATTCGATCCTAGGATCATTGCAGGGATAAATTGGATCAGATGATAACCATTGATCCTTCGAAGCCTTACCCGTCTCATGTACCGCCCATATATTCTCCATAAATACTCCGTCATAGCAATTATAAATTGGAAAGTTTTTTGCTCGCCCTCCTACTTCATCACAAGCCCCTAAAGCGCCAGTTAAATCTTTATACCCAATCCAAGCAAGTAATCCGTGTCCTATCGCATGAGAACACTGTACCGCAATATGTGGTCCTTTTTTCCAACACATATCCATCACTTTTGTCAATCCCTCATATCCGCTATCTTCGACCGCATGAATTACAAATCCATGATAGCAAGAAGAAAGAAAATACTCTCTGCAAAATGATAGTCCCTCAGGACCATATTTTTCATAAAGCCAGTCACCCACATAATGATTTAAAAGATGAGATTGCCCATCAAACGGCAGCCCCGAGCGATTCAACTCCTCCTGCGCCTCTACTGGACCCACTCTTTCAATTAGTTGCCGATACAGTTTACCTTGTTTCCCCAAATCCTTCGTTGTTAAAATTTCTTTTATTTCGGCAGACTGAGGCCTTTGACCTCTCGCGGCATATACCGAAAACAAATCACTCTCATAAATCAGTTCTTCGACAATATAACCATCTCTTTCAAAAAACTCCAAGCATTCTGGTAAAACAGTAACCGTATTTGGATACGATTGACAAACTAGAAAAAAATATTCCGGAGTCCCAATAAATTTATAACTATTACCCTCATCTACTACCCGCACCATCTTCTTTCCCAACCGTTTCTCGAGTAAAATAGTCCATGGTAAATCAGCCGTCGGATAACTCTCGCTATATGGAGCATATGCCAAAACCCTGAATGATTTCTCCTTCTCCTTTTCCTCCATCAGTGACACCGACTTTGAAATCTTTCCATATTTTTCTAATGGTCTCATCTGGGCAATATAAGAAACCTTATCAGTCAGTAAATAAATAAGACCAGTAAATAGCACCACTTTGACTAATAGAAATCTTTTTCCCGCCAAAATAGTCAGCAAAACTTCCGCCAAAATTAGGAAAAATATGGGTACTATAGGAGTCAAATAATATTGCCAAAAGCTGGCGTTAACAATTGAAGCCAAAAGAATAAATTGCAGGCAAGCTCCAATCATCAAAATTATTGCTCCCTTTTTTAATCTATCCTTTTGAAATCTCAAGTATAAAAATGTCAAAAATATACCTATGATGATATAAACTGGTGTCAGATTTTCCCCAAAGAATACTATCTGACCCAATTTTTGCCCATATATTAGGGGAGAGGTAACTAAAAATCTATTAAAAGAGAAAGAAAACGGACTCGCCTCGGCTCCTAAACCAATCTTAGATAAATAGAGGAAAAATGGTCCATAAAAAATAAAAAAAGATACTACCGCCACTCCTAAAAGTTTGACATAAAACTCTCGCTTTTCTCTCATTCGTCTCAAAACGAGAAAAACGGCAAATATAAATGCGGGTAACAGCGCATAGACAGAATTATGGAGTGCGGCCGAAAATATAAAAAGGGCTACCGAGAAATAAAAATATATTCTTTTCTTTTGAGTAAAAGAAAAAACAAGAAATAGATAACTCAGAATCACAAAAGGCATCATTACATGTGGCTGCCAGAAAAAACGCGACTGCCCGATGAATAATCCTGACATTCCCAAAAGAAAAGCTGCCAAAAGCCCAACAGACGGTGAAAACAATTTTTTGCCGATGATATAAACACAAAATATTGCCAAAAGCTGGAGAATAATAAGAGCAATTTGCAAAGAAAAAATGCTGTTGTAGAACAGCAAAATAAACCCTATCAAGTAAAAATATACAGGACTATTACGCACCACCCCATATATCCCATTCCACAGACAACACGGTCCAGTAAGACTCACCTCACCATATGAAATCATATGAGATCCAACTAGATAATCTCTCCATGCTTCTCCATTTAAAAGTGGATAATCCAATAAAAAAAGACGTACAATGAGATTAGTAATGAGTATAAGAATAAAGATTTTATTATGAGTAGAATTAAAGCTGGGCATCGGTATAATTTGAGTATAACAAAAAAAATTATTTATTTGGCGGCAATAGTAGTCATTTTTATAGCCGTCATGTACTCCCTCAGCCAAAAAGACAACGTTACTTTGTTAATTAATCAAGACGGCTTCTCTCCCCAAAATGTTAATATCAACTCCGGCACCAAAGTAATCTTTAAAAACACCGATACACTCCCCCACTGGCCGGCTTCAGACTTTCACCCTACTCACGAAATTTACCCCGAATTCGATCCCCAAAAAGAAATATTGCCGGGTGAGTCTTGGACATTTATCCCAAGAAAAATTGGCGAATTTATTTATCACGACCATCTCTTTCCTCATCGTAAGGGAAAAATAATTGTCTCTGGTATATCTCCTTCATCCATGCAAAACTCTTCGCCCCTCTCCCCAACCCAGGCTCCCCTCTTTTCTACAGAGGAAAAAGAAGAATTTCTCGCCCTTTCTGAAAAGGAACAATACGCATATCTTGAAAGCATGATCGAAAAAAATGGCCATCAAAGTACCTGGAATTTCATAGTCGATACTTTTTCTGGCGTCCAAAGCCAAAAATCTCACAGCATGGCTCATTTTTTGGGCCATGAAATCTTTGCAGATCTAGGCTTTTCTGGTCTATCTACCTGCAAAGCCAACTTTGCTTTTGGTTGCTATCATGGCTTTTCCGAAGGCGCTTTTAATAAAGATAGGCAAGCCTTGCTGAAATTAGAAAAATCCTGCCAACACATAGGCCCCGCAAACTCTGGTCCCTGGTCTTCTTGCATCCATGGCATCGGTCATGGTGTGGCTGGCATTTATGATACATCTGATCTTTTATCTTCCCTAAAGGAATGCGATAAATTAGACAAAGGAAAGATTTTCTGCTCTGACGGCGTCTTTATGGAATTTGCCAACAATGCCCCGCCCAAATTTTATAGCCAAACCAAATCAAACTCTCTTTATCCCTGCAATATAGTTTCATCAAATTATAGGGAGTCTTGTTCCAGAAACCAGCCAGCCGTCATGAGAAGAATTCTAAATTTTAATGAGTCACAAATTGCCGCAGCCTGCCGCAAGGCAACAGATCCTACCATCCGCTTTTTTTGTCTTGATTCAATTGGTCTTACCATTGGGCAGCAATCATTTGGAGACCCACAAAAAATTATCTCGGGTTGTCAAATTATAAGGGAGGAAGAATATTTTGCCCAATGTCTAGGAGCCGCCTCCGGCGAGATAGTCTTCCAAAATTTTCCAGACTGGGAAAAAAACGCCTTTGTCGCCTGCGAAATTTTAAAAGGAAGCTATAAAAACGATTGCCGCAAAAGAGTAGAGGGCGTGATTTCTAACTACAAAAATTAAAGGCACAAGAAAGAAAAATTATCAAAAGGCAAGATCCCAAAATACCAAGATGACAGTGCAATAAGGCCAAAAAATCCAAAAAGTAAATATCTCTTTTTTAAAATTATCCTAAAATATTTTTTCAAAATAACATCAAAGATAAAAGAAAAAAAGACGACAAAGATAAATAGGGTCAAAAATACCGCAACTTGAGAAATTAATTCGCAGTCAGAAAGTAGCTCCATTAATCTATTTTAACACTTCCCGCGCTTTCGCAACTATCGACGCTGCATCAATCCCCATCAAGCTCAATAGCTCTTTTGGTTTTCCTGATCGTGGAAGTTTTGCTACCGCCAATTTGTAAACCCTTATCTTGGGATTATCCGAAAAGACATTCAACACTGTATCTCCCAATCCTCCGGGAAACCAATGATCCTCAACAGTGACAAAAATTTCACTTTCTCCTGCCAATTTTATCAATGTATCTGTATCAATCGGTTTAATACTATAACAGTCGACCACGCTCGTTTCTATTCCCTCTTTTGCCAGTTCTTCCTGCGCTTTCAACGCCTCAAACACCGTCACCCCAGCCCCAACAATTACAATTTTTTTATTAGTTTTAAGTTTTGAGTTTTGGCTTTGATCTTTGATCTTTGATCTTTGATCTTTTATTCTATGTACCTTACTCCCCCCAATCCTAAACTCTTCATCTTCCCCATAAATCACCCTCGTCGCCAGCCTCGACGTCCTCATATAAACCATTCCCCTATGTTTTATCATTTCCTCGACTAATTTTTCTGTACAAACTGCATCGCATGGATACAAAACACTACATCCGAAAATAGACCGAAACATGGATAAATCTTCCAGACCCATCTGCGATGGTCCATCCTCGCCTATCGATACTCCCGCGTGAGACCCGACAAATTTTACATTTGCATCGGATAAAACCCCCATCCTTATCTGATCAAACGCCCGGGTAAAAAATGCCGCAAATGTCGATATAAATGGTATAAATCCTCGCCTAGCCATCCCAATTCCAACTCCCACCATATTTTGCTCAGCAATATACATCTCAAAAAATCTCTCCGGAAATTTTACCTTGAAAATCTCGGAATAAGTCGAATTTTTAACATCTCCGTCCAAAGATACTACTTGAGGATATATCTCCCCCCATTTCGCCAACGCCTCCCCATACGCCTTCCGTGTCGCCACTTCTTCCCCGATTTTGTATTTACTTTTCTCATTCTCAATTTTTTCATTAATTTTTAATTTTTCATTTTTAATTTTTAATTTTGCCGCAGGAGGTTTAGCAACATCAACACGCAAATCTAAATTTACCTCCCCCAATTCTTTCAATGCTCTTTCCAACTCCGGCTGCGGCAACGGCTTACCATGCCAATTTTCCTTATTTTCAAAAAACGATACTCCTTTCCCTTTATATGTTTTCGCAATAATCATATATGGCTTATTTTCTTTTTGATTTTTGATTTTTGATTTTTGAACTTGGCGAAATGCCGCAGCAATTTCGCCATAATCATGCCCGTCAATCCCCACAGTCTCCCAACCAAAACTGCTTATCCTGTCTCTATATTTAAGGGTATCATGTCCCACCATCGTCTCCCCGCTTTGTCCGAGTCTATTCACATCCAAAATTCCAACGAGGTTATCCAATTTATTATGCCAGGCACACATAATTGCCTCCCAGACGGCCCCCTCCGCCATCTCCCCATCCCCCAAAAGTACATATACTTTTGGTAAATTTTTAATTTTAAATTTTAAATTTTTAATTTGAGCGCGAAGCGCGATTGCTATGCCAACGCCGATTGATAAACCTTGACCTAAACTACCAGTCGCAGCTTCCGTATATTTAAAGCGCGCGGTAGGGTGCCCCTCCAAAACACTGTTTATCGTCCGATACCCCTCCATTTCTTTTGCCGATACAACCCCCAAGGCATGAAAAAGCGAGTAATATAAAGGACTCGCATGACCCTTGGAAAAAATGAGCCTGTCATTGCCGGGATTGTCAGGGTTGGAGAAATCATATCGAAATACATCTTTTATAAACACAGCCATCAAATCAGCCGCAGAAAGTGACGTCGACGGATGCCCCGATCCTGCTTTAGTGGAAATCACTAGACTCCAATATCTTAAAAACTTTGCTATATCTGAATAATGCATGACAAAAGTATTCTACAAAAGAAGCTAGGAAGAAGCAATACTTGACAGAGTGTATATTTAAATGTACAATTGCTTTTATGCAAACAATTACAATGACCGAATTAAGAATAAGACCAAAAGAACTGCTTAAAACCCTTAGGGAGGGAAAAGCCGTGGATTTAATTCATAGATCAAAACCGGTTGCGACTATACAGCCTAAACCTACACAACCCAAAAAATTTAATGCGAAAAAATTCAAAGAGACTGTCGATAGACTAGGCTTTCCCTATTTAACTGATAGAGATATTGAAAAAAGATATCGAAAAGCGATGATGAAAAAGCATGGCAAAGCTCTTCTTTGACACCAACTATTTTATAAATCTACATTCGAAAAGGGCTCCAATACCGATTACTCTGGAAGAATTAGAAAATCATGACTTATTTGTTTCCGTTTTGACCTACCACATCTTTACCTATTCATATAAAATCAAAATTCCGAATAAGGAGCTCTCCGATTCTCTGGATACGTTCTACCTGGTAGACTTAAACGAAAAAATACTTGTAAAGGCATTGATTGGTCCAACTTCGGACTTAGAAGATAATATTCAACTTCACTCCGCGGCTGAATCGGAATGTGATATCTTTTTGACTCAAGACAGAAAGCTTCTCGACATAAAATTCTTTGGAAAAACCAGAATTACTAGTTCAATTTAAAGATTCTTCAAACTCTCAATCGCCTCTTTTATATCGGGAGCCCCAAAAATATATGAATTACTGTTTATTCTCGTTGCCCCCGCCGCCACTACTTTTTTTGCATTTTCCAAATTCAATGCTATAGTAGAAAAAATGGCAAGAAAATCTAAAAAAACTGACAACAAAAACATCCTCATACTCATTCTACTTCTAGCGTCTCTAGCATTCTCTCTTTTTGCTGTTCAGCAAAAGACTAATCTTTTCGGAAAAGCCATTGATAGCCTCGGGTCAGCGCTACTACCAATCGATGAGGATGAACAAAAACTCAAAGTCATCGTCATAAAATACATAGCCGATCCAAACGATATACCGACTCATCCAGACATACTGACCGAAGAGTTAAAAACCAACCTCCAGTACGGCTCTGCATACCATTACTACAACAACCCAGCAAATCCACCCTCACTCAATATAGATATTGTCGATACATTTGAACATGAGACTCAAAGCCCAAATGTAAATGACAGCGTATACGAGTCATGGCAGAAGATACTCAACGACCATGGGTTATGTGACCGCATAGCCAATGAAAAAATAGACCAAATATGGATATGGGGGGATCCTAGACCGGAAAAAAAACCTGGACCTGGATTAGAATACGCAATTTCCAGTAAATATTTTCGCGGTGGCGTCATCACCGCAGACTATGCCTATCCTCCATTTTGCTCTGGTAAACGCTCATTTATCATGTTTGGATTCGACTACACGCGTGGGATAGCAGAAGCATTGGAAAGCTACAGTCATTATCTCGAAGGGCTGTTCGCCAACATTCAAGGATCTCAAGTATTTTGGCAACAATACGTGGGAAATCATGACACTCCGCCCCTGCTGAGCGAACGTTGCGGATCTGCCCACAATCCTCCTAATTCACCCAAAGGGTACGAATACATCTACCATAATCAAGCGTCAGTAAATTCCTTTTGTGAAGATTGGCATCCCGACGGCAGCGGAACGAAAAAAACATTCAATTGCGACGAGTGGAAGTGTGATAAAAAGGAATTTCATCTCTGGTGGATGAACAATATGCCCAACAAAGACAATACGCTCACCTATCAAAATAAAAAGATGCCAAATTGGTGGGATTTCGTCTCTGCAATGGATACCTCAATAAGCTCATATAGAGCAAGTAAACAATATTACCTCAATCTAGCTTTCTTAAACCTCAACTCAATTCCTCTATCCTTGCGAAAACAAGTAAGAGCACTCACCTCGATGACACAATCAAACGGTACACAGGCTATTTGGACCCATACTGCCAAAGGAAATGAACGGTTTATACTCGTGTTTGTATCATATCGGGCAAACACATATAAACGAGCTCTGATAAAAAGTATGAAATTTGGAGATCAGGAGTTAACCAAACTTCGCCAAGATCTTGCACCAGACAGAAACTCTCAAATATGGTACTTATTAAATCCTCCCAAAGGTACATTCAATATAGAAGTAACCTGGAACAGAGATCCCGAAGCACAAGTCTACACCGCAGTCTCTCTGGCAGATGTCGACCAATCTGATCCTATCGTTACACATAAAGGAAAGAGTGAAGATGTATTAGATGAAACCAAAAGTCAAAAACAAATAATCAAATTGTCTGGAATTACTGATAAGCAATTAGTGATAGCCCAAACGAGTTTCTATCCAAATGGAGGAGATAATAAGTACACCTTCACATCCACCAAAGCACATGAAGTCTGGTCCATTGCCTCTCCCAAGCAGGGAATATATGCCAGCGGAGCGATAGCCAAAACCAAGGAAAGTCTTAAATTTATATGGGAGATGAACCAATCATTCTCCTATTCTATATCTGTCGTGGCAATCCGCCTCTCACCGAATGCAGAAAAAACTCCGGATGAGCCCCGCATAATAGAAGTTTCTGATTATGGTCCACAAACACATCCCAAACCTTAAAGTTCTTTCAGCGATTGAACCGCCCCTTTTATGTCTTCTGCTCCAAATATATACGAATTACTATTTATCCTCGTTGCTCCCGCGGAAACTACTTTTTTTGCATTTTCCAAATTCATGGCTCCATCAACCGCAATCGGCAAATCAAACTCCATCTCACCTATTTTTCTAATACGCTCGGCCGTATCCTCTCTATATTCCTGCCCGGAAAATCCGGCCTCAATCGCCATCACCAAAACTACATCTATATTTCTTAAATATGGGGCAATTTTCTCGAGTTGCGTCGGCCCATCAATAGCCAGCCCCACCTCTATATTAGCTTCTTCCCCCTTCACTATAAAATCTTCTATATGATCTCCCTCAACATGCGCAATGATCCTTTTAAATCCACTATCTATGTATCCCTGCAAATATTTAATCGGGTCTTTGACCATCATATGGACTTCAAGTTTCAATGAAGTTTTTAGATTCTTAAATGGAGCCGCATCTAAAAAAGTAGTATTTGGCACAAGAGTATTATCAGCAATATCTATCTGCACCCAATCGACCCATTTTGCAACCATTTGTATCTTTCTCTCAATTTCCCCAAAATCCTTTTCTAATATAGCAGGTATAACTTGTGCCATAGACTTATTATAATGTAAACAGTGAAAAATATCGCTTCTCTCCTCCCTTATATCCTCGTTTTTGTCGCCACACTGGCTCATCCTCTCGACTTTGATCTCGGATGGCACCTGCGCTTTGGCAAAGATTTCTGGCTAGTAGGACGCATGATCTATGAAAATACCTATTCTACCGAAATGGTAGGATATAAGTGGTTTAACAGCTCTTGGCTTCTAGATGTGATCCGCTATCCATTTTGGCAACTTACAGGATTTTGGGGCCACGCTTTACTTGGTACTTTGGTACCGATACTTACTTTTTTTACTATCGCCAAATATCTCAAACTCTCCTTCCTGCAAAAATCCATCCTTTTCCCGGTCCTCGCCTGGATAGAATATCCTTTATACCTCCATTCCTTCAGAGCTCAAGAGGTTAGCCTTCTTTTTCTCTCGATCTTAATCGCTATTCTCTGGAAATATCAAAAGACCAACACTCGTCTAATATTTATTCTTATCCCTCTCTTTTTCGTCTGGGCCAATATACACGCTCAATTTGTCCTAGGAATATTCGCTCTGGTGATCTGGTCATTTGTTTATCTCTTTTTAAAAATTCAAAAGG
This sequence comes from uncultured Gammaproteobacteria bacterium, assembly GCA_964544585.1. Lineage (GTDB taxonomy): Bacteria > Patescibacteriota > Microgenomatia > 2-02-FULL-39-11 > 2-02-FULL-39-11 > CAZJBV01. Next base: position 14,890 of record CAZJBV010000019.1, read on the forward strand.
GTCTAGAAAAAAGTTTATTATTTATTTCCTTTACAGTAATACTTTCCTTTTTAGTCACTTTGATAAATCCGTACACAATAGCAATCTATAATGACTCTCTGGTACATTCCGGCAATCCCGCTATTCAGTTCATACTTGAATTTGCAAAACCCGTCATCTTCTCCCAAATATGGTGGAATCTAGTCGTCTGGGGAATACTAATGCTGGTAAGTATAATTATTATGATAAAGAAAAAAACGCTTGGGTTTTACCTACCTTATATTATTGTTGGCGTACCTCTATATATTATCTCCTTTTTTATGGGTAGATACCTCTGGTCGATGTACATTCTCACCATCCCCATTCTTTATGTCCTCATTTACTATATTAAAATCAAAAATAATTTAATTGCCAATATGTTAGGAGCAACTATAGTCACACTTTCCACAATATATGTTGTAATAAAAATACTTCCGGCAAAACAAATATCAAATATGAGCTGGGGAACATACTGCTCATTTATGGAGTGTTCTCAAAAAGGAACAGAAATTCTAACAAGCATGAAAAACCCTGGGCGAATCTATACAGACTACAACTTCGGCGGCTGGCTCATATGGAATTACCCTGATATAAAACCCGGAGTCGATGGCAGAATGCCACTTTGGGTAGACAGTTCTGGCTACAGTGCCTTTGTCCGCTACGTCATGCTGGAGAATAATAGAAACTATGTCCAGCTTGCCCCTTTTGATACCTACTTTATTAGAAACGCCCGACCGCTCAACTTTCAACTGGAAAAATTGGTAAAACTTAAAAAGTTCCGCCTCGTTTTTAGGGATAAATTTACATCTATCTATACGAGAACAAAATAATTGGTAGAATAGATTATATGGCGAAGACCCCTTTTTTTACGCCCGCAGCGGCGGGCCCGGCCGTGCCGGGCAGTCGAGCCTGCCTGCCGGTAGGCAGGGACGGAAAAAAAACGGGGTCGAGCCATAGAGAATAATGAAAAAAAACATTTTGTTTGTCTTTATTTTTATCTTTATCCTCAAAGGCCAAACCCTGGCGCAGAATTTTTCACCAATCTTTCAAGATATAGCCACCACACCCCAATACAGCAATGAAAAGATTCAAGACGGAG
>CAZJBV010000020.1:0-6006 GCA_964544585.1 uncultured Gammaproteobacteria bacterium
CAACGGTACAGCCCAAATATTAGGCAATATGACTATTGGAGATAGTACTGCAGATAGCCTCACTGTAGATGCAGACGCTTGGACAATCACCAACGACACCGATCTAACGCTATCAGGAGGAGTCAATGGATTATCTTTTGACCTAACAACACTCTCCATAGATTCAACCAATAATAGGGTTGGGATAGGAACAACCGCACCGGCCCAAAGTCTCGACGTCAACGGTACAGCCCAAATATTAGGCAATATGACTATTGGAGATAGTACTGCAGATGACGTAACAGTGGATTCAGACGCTTGGACATTTACCAATGATACAAATTTTGCTCTCTCTGGAGGAGTAAATGGGCTTTCAATTGATAGCAATACATTATCAATAGATGCCACCAATAATAGAGTTGGGATAGGTACTACTGCCCCGACACTTTCCCTGGACGTCAATGGCACAGCCCAAATATTAGGCAATATGACTATTGGAGATAGTACTGCAGATAGCCTCACTGTAGATGCAGACGCTTGGACAATCACCAACGACACCGATCTAACGCTATCAGGAGGAGTCAATGGATTATCTTTTGACGCGACGACACTATCAATAGATAGTACAAACAATAGAGTTGGAATAGGAACAACAGCACCAGGAGAAGCACTTGATATTCTCGTTACAAACGGATCAAATAGTAATCTTTTAACATCATTAAGTCTAAATAGAGCCACCAGCAATGCCTCCAATGGTACAGCAGGACTGGCAACAGCAATTGACTTTTACCTCGAAGATACGGTAAACGTTCTCGAAGACGCAGCCCGCATAGAATCAGCCTGGGAGGTAGCCACTAATGGATCAGAAGAGTCATCTCTCAGATTCTATACCTCAGATAATGGCACACTCTCCGAAGCAATGCGCATAGATGATAATGGTGAAGTGGGAATTGGAACTTTTGACCCACAGGCTGTATTAGATTTGTACGATGGTGGTAAATCAGCTGGGTCTCAATTTCTCAGAGTCGGAGACGATTCTTATTTAACAGATGTTGACGTAGCAAATACATTAGGCATCTACGGAACTTCAAATAGCTCCATCGCCACGATTCGATTAGGAAGTGGTGGATCAGATATTAGCGGCAGTGGAGGTAATATTGGCATCGGCACAACTGCTCCTCAAGCAAAATTAGACATTGTTGGAGATATGTACATGAAGGAATCCGCAGGTTCGACAAGTAATTGGCGAATATTTGTCCAAGATGATACTGATGGTGGAGCTGATAAATGTGACAATCCTGGAACAGGTAATATAGGCTTTCTATGTTGGGACTTTACAGATGACCTAGGGCAATCAGAAATGCGATTACAAGGCAATGGTACAGTAACATTTGCTGGAACTAGCAATCCAAGCGGCGATCCAGATATTGCAGAACAAATACCAGTCAATGATTTATCTATTGAATCTGGAGATATACTCACAGCTGCTGATCCAACAAGTTTGAATAACCAAAGGATTGACGACAATGTATTAGCTACAAAGACTTCTAATCCATATCAATCAGCCATAGGTATCGTTTCTACCAATCCTTCTGTATTAATCGGTGAAGAAAATGCTATGTTACTCGGAGAAGGTGAAAGGGTAATAAACGGGAATAGAAGAGCAATCGCCCTCGCCGGTAGAGTGCCTACTAAAGTTTCAACTATCAATGGACCCATCTATGCTGGAGATGCTTTAACAACATCATCCATCCCTGGTGTAGCAATGAAAGCAACTAAATCAGGCCCAATAGTCGGTAAAGCCTTGCAGAATTTTATCCAACCAAATGAACAAATTGGAAAAATCATCGTTTTAGTAAATATATCCTGGTACGATCCTGATGTGTTCTTAACTAATTTAGAAAATTTTCATTTCGTAAGAGAAAATAATTGGCAATTAAATCCAAACGGAGCTTTATTTTCACTCAAAGACCAAAATGGTCAGATTCTCACGCGTATAGGAGCCTTCTCTGAAAGCGCCATTGGAAATCTTCGCGCAGGCCTAGTAAATATCACCCATGGTATATTTGACAACCTTATCGCCAATTCCGCCACAATTAAAAATCTAACAGTCGACAATCTTACTCTTGTATCGCCCCTCTCCGCGGATTTTGCCTCAATAACGAACTTAGATTCTCAAGTAGCCACACTAGATCGAATCAAAACCGATACCATTGCTCCGCTCCCCGATGAAACCGATGTCAATATCCAACTTGGGCAAGAAGGAAATCCCGACTCATTCGGTACGCTAAATATTGAAAACCAATCCGGTGAAACAGTCGCATCAATAGATTCTCAAGGAGATGCGACATTTTCAGGCACACTCTATGCAAATGATCTAGTCACCTCACAGGGCCGATTCTCTGATCTGCTTGCTTCGGCAACAAATTCATCCCAAATCATTCAGAATATAACAAATATATATAATGTAATACCAACTACTACTCCTACTCCACTACCCACTACCCACTACTCACTACTAACAACTCTTCCCTCTCCTACTCCCGAGTCCACATCCTCCGCCCTTCTCTCCAATTCCGACTCTCTTCTTACCCAACTCGACGACTTTATCGCCTCATCTTCATCCCTTATCTCCGACTCAACTAATCAAATTAATACAAACTATATAGAACTAAACGGTGAAATACCCTACAGCGTCAACGGCCAGTATCCGACCATGACCACATTTGCCCAATCAGGTGAAACTGATTCTCTTACCGTCAATGACGAACTTACTGCTTTGGGAGACACATCCCTTTCAAACACCACTATTGCCGGCAGCCTTATGGTCGATGGAGGCATAGTTCTTCGCTATAATTCTATTTCTACCCAAACCTCTTCTCTCTTCCTTTCATCAATTGACACTATCGACTTTATGGGCGGAAAAATGGTCCTAGATACAGAAGGAAATCTCACTGTAGAAGGCAGTCTTATTGCCAAAGGCGGCATCGTCACCGATCAAATCCAGCCAGAGCCGGCAAGAAATCTGACCCTAAATCTTTCCCGCCAAACAGCGCAAAATCCGTCAGATAGTTCTTTTGGCAAACTCCTCGTCAAAGGCATTGGCGGTAATACCGTTGCCCAAATCGATCCAAGTGGAAATGCCGAATTTGCCGGTAACGTGGCTGTTGGTTCGCTTTCACTTCCCGCAGACTACACAGCAACAACTTCCTCAAATATTCGTCTCGAAGGCAGCCCAGATCAAAACGGACAAACAGTTGCAGCCGTAAATACTTCCGGAACGACCGGTATCGGGATTATACCCGCCAACCAAAAGACACTTATTATGTACAATCCAAAAGTGACAAATAAGTCCCTCATTTATCTTACTCCAATCACATCGACAGACGGACAGGCACTCTTTATCGAGGAAACGCAAGAATTTCAATATTTCAAAGTTTCCCTTGATCGACCAACCAACAAAGATGTACGATTTAACTGGTGGATAGTCGAAGGCAGACAAGCAAAGTTATGAAAAAAGGCTTTACTTTAGTCGAAGTACTTATTGTCGTTGCCATCATCGCAGTTTTGGCAAGCGCGGTCTTTTTCGCCAATTTTTTTGCTAATATCGGCAAAAGTAGAGACGCCAGAAGAAAAGCAGAGTTAAATACGATGCAAAAACTTTTGGAAGATTATTACAATGATAATGATCAATACCTAACCGTAGATACAATTTCCATCGATGGTTTTGGTTGCCAGACTGATCCGGAAAGATTTAAGCCTTATCTCTCTCGCCTTCCCTGCGATCCCCAATATCCAAATAGAACCTATGCCTACGTCAGCGACGATGGGTCTTACCAAAAATATCGAATCTATGCCCTCATGGAGTACACCACAGATCCCGATGTCAAAGAAAATCCCTGCATCAATGGCTGTAGCGTCTCCGGCAGAACCTACAATTATGTAGTCACCAGTCCCAATATCGACCTTATTTCTTATCCAAACCCTCCCGGAGGATATATCGGGCCTGATAGTGGTGGTTTACCTACCGCAACACCCGGGGCTCCACCGACAAATACTCCAGCGCCTACTGCTGGCCCCACCAATACCCCTCCACCTGGCCCAACCAATACTCCTGCACCTACGGCCCCTCCTACCAATACGCCTGCACCTACTCAAGGACAGTGCCCGGCTGATCCGGCTACCAAATACTGCATCCAAGGAACAAGCTGTATAAACTGTGGTACATTCTCAAACTGCAATAAGCAATGCGCTGGAGGACAACTCTATTCAGACAATGGCTGCTCAAATCAATGTTCTCCGTAAATGAAATATATTATCATCATAATTTTATTGGCGCTCTTAATAATTCTTATCTATGAAGCCAAAGAGGATAGCGGCACATACGACGAAGTAGCCCATATAACAGCAGGATACACCTATCTTTATAAAAACGATTACCGCCTCTACCCCGACAACCCACCGCTTATCAAAATGATCTCTGTTCTACCATGGCTACCTCTTAAAGATTCAATCAAATTTCCGGAAGCCTCACCCAAATGGTCCGATCCCCAAAAGATAGACCAGTGGGGCCTGGGAAGAGAATTTCTTTACCAAAGCGGAAACGACGCCGATCGCCTCATCTTTCTTGCCCGATTGCCCATCATACTGATCACCCTCTCACTCGGCCTTCTTGTCTTTATTATCGCCCGCCATTTTTATGGCACAAATGCCGGAATATTTGCCCTCCTCCTCTTTGCCTTGAGCCCTGACATTCGCGCCCACGGACATCTAGCTACCACCGACGTCGGAGCCACATTCTTCGCCATTGCCGGCTCGTTTCTTCTTTATCTCTCATTTTTCCAGCAAAAATATTCATTGGCAATTCTTTCCGGAATCATTTTTAGCCTTGCCATTCTCTCAAAATACTCTATGATTCTGGTCTTGTTGTCAGCTACAATTATCAGCCTAATCTATATTTTCAAAAAAAACCAATTCCGCAATTTGGTAAAAATTTTCTTATTTTTACTATTAACATATATTACTCTGTGGATCATAGCGATAGGTATCGGATACGATAAATTGGAATTTTCTTACACCAATGTTCCCCTCAATAAATCGGCTTACGAACAGTTAAAAGACCGACCGGGCTGGAAAATCATCCAATCAATTCCTCTTCCTTACTACTATAAAACGGGGCTTGAAACCATGTATGCCAGAAACATTATCACCCAACCGACATATATATTTGGCTTGGTTGTCCCAGAAGGAGGTTTAAAACTCTTCTTCCCTCTCTCTTACATCTTAAAAACCCCCATCCCTATACTTATTTTTCTATTCCTTTCTCTATTTTTTCAGATTAAATCCAAAAGCGGGCTCGGACTTTTACCATTTTACTTGGGACTTATTTTCTTTTCCATAATTATTGCTATTGGAAATCTAAGCATAGGCACACGCTTTTACTATCCTTCCACAGTTCTCTTTATCATTACTGCCTCAGCAATAATCAATAAACTTCAATCCCACAAAATAATTACAGGATTTCTTGTATTATGGCTTCTCACTACCAATATCCTTTCCTTTCCCTACGACATTTCTTACGTCAATGAACTCGGTGGCAGCACCGCAAATGGCTACAATGCCCTCGTCGATTCTTCTTACGACTGGGGCCAGGATCTCAAAAGATTTGCCCGCTGGTATAAAGAAAAAGCAGATGGCCAAGAGATAAAAATGAGTTACCTAGGCTCCGCCGATCCGGCATATTATGGCATAAATTACAAACCCCTCAAGTTTGAAGATCTAACAAATCCCTCAGGTCTCATCGCCATATCCGTAACCAATCTCAAGCTAGGTGGGGCATACTCTAAAGATAGAATAGGCAATACATTTTATGATGACCATATGCTCCAAAAGCTAAAAAATGCCAAACCTCTCACCCGAATTGGCACAACAATATTTGTATATGAATTTTAAAATCATTTTATTATTTTTCGTCCTCGGCCTCATCGTCTGGGGCAACACCCTACAAAACGCACTCCTCTGGGATGA
>CAZJBV010000020.1:6106-13396 GCA_964544585.1 uncultured Gammaproteobacteria bacterium
TCCTCGGCCTCATCGTCTGGGGCAACACCCTACAAAACGCACTCCTCTGGGATGATGACGATAATATCGTCAATAATGTTTATATCAAAGATTTTAAATACCTTCCCAGGCTTTTTACCGAAAATCAAATTGCAGGTGCAGGATTTTTATCAAACCAATATCGGCCACTTTTATTACTCACCTTCTCTGTCGAATATCATCTCTTCAACCTCTGGCCGGGAGCCTACCATGCCACAAATGTCGGCATTCATATTTTAAACAGTATCTTAGTTTTTTTCTTTATCAAAAAACTCTTGGAAAATCGGAATTCTATTATTCCTGCTTTTTCTGCTTTTTTCTTTCTAATACACCCAATTCAAACCGAAGCTGTAGCCTACATCGCAGGCAGGACGGACCTCCTTGCTACCCTATTTATTCTCCTTAGTCTCACAGTCTATTTAAATGAAAGACTTAAGTTAGCGTTTAAAATAGTCATTATCTCTATACTTTATTTATGCGCAATTCTTTCCAAAGAATCAAGCCTCATTCTCCCTGCCCTTATTCTCCTGATTTACTTATTAAAAAATGAAACTCTCATAAATCTTCTTTTTATTCAACTTCCCCTTGTAGCTATAGCTACATTTTATACCGTCCTCCGCCTCACCGTATTCAATTTTCAAAACACACTCAATTTTTATGGCACTGAAAATATCTTCACTACCCACATACTTGTACGCATTTACACTTTCCTCTCTACCCTCCCAGAATACACGATCGCCATTTTCTTTCCCCTTCACCTCCATCCGGAACGAACTCTTCCCATCCAAACTTCATTATTTTCCCTGCCCGTCCTGACTGGATTATTTATATTGATACTCTCATTTATTGCTGTCGTCATCTTCTGGAAAAAAAATTCCCTTATCTCCTACGGTATTCTCTGGTTTTATATGACCATCTTTCTTTCGTCCAACATTCTTATTCCCGTAAACGCCATCATCACTGAACATTGGCTCTATACTCCATCTGTAGGCATCTTTCTTATATTTGGAATAATCTTTGCCAAAATAACAAAACTAAATAAAATACTATTTTTCTTGCCTTTTCTACTTTTTCTTCTTTTTTCTTTCCGTACCATCGCTCAAAATACCACCTGGCGCAATCAAATCAGTCTCTACACCTATATCCTCAAATACAATCCCAAAAGTGCCCGCGTCCACAACAATCTCGGCATGGCCTACGCCGACAAAAAAGATTATGATACTGCTATCACTCACTACCAAAAGGCAATCAAAATTTCCGACACATACCCCCAAAACCATCACAACCTCGCCAATGCCTACAAAGAGAAAGGAAAATATAAAGAAGCGATCTTAGAATACAAAAAAGCCCTCTCAATCGACCCAAACTTTGCTTTTTCATATAAACCCCTCAAAGAACTTATTGAAAAATATGGAGAATAAAATTAGTATGAAACCTACTTTTATGTCAGAATTTTTCGACCGCCTTCCCTACCGCATCATCGGTACTCTACTTTTCCTTCTCCCCCTCTTTTTTCTTCCCACCACCGAGGATTTCTATGAATTCAATAAACAAATGCTTCTGGCTTTTACCACCAGTATCCTCCTTATTGTTTTTGCCATCGACATCGTCAGAAGAAAAAAAATAGATATTATTACCAGCCCTTTAGATTTCCCCCTCCTCACCCTTATTCTTCTTTCACTTTTTTCAACCATTTTTCAATCCCCCTACAAAATGGGCTCGCTTCTCGCCTCAACCGGACCGGCTATGTTATTTATCTTTTCTACCCTCTACTTTATCACTGTTTATTATAGAGATGACGAAAATCCTGAAAAAGAAAATCCTCTATGGATAGGTATTTTAGGCGGCGCAACCTGCCTTGGAATCATAGTCATTCTTTGGTCTCTTGGTCTTGTAACCAATCCCCTCTCAAATCCCATGGGTACACCATTTTTAGCACTTCTTTTTTTAATAGTTTCCATCACCATCGCTTTGGTAAAATTCAGAAATTCCTCTTATAAAATTATTTATCTCTTACCTATAATAGTAAGCATTCCGGCAATATTAATTTTAATTTCCTTTTTTCTCAAAAACGGCCTGACCATACTTCCCATTCCTATCGGTCTTTCTATAGCTTTTAGTACATTTAAAAGTATTCCTCAATTTCTCTTAGGCATTGGCCCAGGCAATTTCCTAACCAGCTTCACCCTAGGCCGGCCGGCCGAACTAAACCATACTAGTCTCTGGAATCTGACCTTCACCTCCTCATCAAGCTTCATCCTCACTCTAGCCACAGAAATAGGCCCAATGGCAGCATTAATCTTTCTTTATCTAATAGTCAGAACATTTGCCCGTCGAGTTTTGTATCTTCTCTTAATGCTTGGTATATTTTGCTTCGGGTTATCCAATACGGCACTCACCACGGTCCTCTTTGTACTTTTAGCCCTATCAACAAAAAAAAGGGAGAGATTTACCATCAACCTTTCAACTGTCAATAAACTTGCCTGGATTATCCCCTCAATTATTTTTATCTGGAGTATAGTGCAAATCTATTTTGTCGGCAGAATTTATCTCGCCGAAATTATGCATAAACAAGGGCTAGACGCTATCGCCACCAACAAAGGTCAGGAAGTATACGATAAAATTGCCGCATCGATCCGTCGCAACAAATATGTCGACCGCTATCACAGATCATTTTCCCAGGTAAACGTCGCCCTAGCCAATTCCATTTCGGCAAAAGAGAAAAAGACAGACGAAGACATCCAAAATATCCCTAGACTTGTTCAGCAAGCCATAGATGAGGCAAGAGTCGCAACTTCACTTTACCCTACCAACGTCTTTAACTGGAACAATCTTGGCAATATTTATCTTTCCATTTCCTCCTACGCCCAAGGCGCCGACCAAAAAGCAATAGAAGCCTACCAACAGCAAATCACCCTATCTCCCACCGATCCCCAAGCCCGATTCACCCTTGGAAATGTATACTTTTCTCTGAAAAAATACGATGAAGCCATTACCCTTTTTGACCAAACTATAAGGTTAAAACCAGAATGGGCCAACGCCCACTACAATCTCGCCAATACTTACAAGGAAATAAAAAACTACCCAAAAACTCTCGAGGAATTGGAAAAAACCAAGTCTCTCCTACCAAAAAAGTCCCCCAATAGAGAAAAAGTAGAAAAAGAAATCAAGAAAATAAAAGAATATCTCTAAGATGTATGGAATACAGATGAACTATTCATCAGCTGGAAGGTTAGAAGTATTTGCCTCACTCGTGTTAAGAAAGTACCTCAATCGCAGCTTCAATTCGTTCTTATCATTTATTATTTTGAGTATAATTCTATCAGGATTAGTAAGAACACGAACCATACCAAATCCCGGACATGGAGGATCAAATTCATCATTTTTAGTTAAATTTTGGTATACACCATGAGACCAATTACCTATAGTACCTCTAGTCGTTAAACATTGTCCTGAGTTTGGCATTGGCACAAATAACTCTGGAAAATCAGAATTTGTACCATCATCAATACCGCCTGCATGAGAATCCCCTGATATTACCACAACACCTTTGATATTATTATTCTTTATAAATTTAACAAGTTTACTTCTTTCATTCAGAAATCCTTTCCAAGCATCTCGTTTATTGTGAGTCGGATTAAATACTAAAGGAGACAATATAAATTTCCATTTTGCGGTGGAATTTTTTAAACCTTGAGTCAACCAATAATACTGACCCTTTATACCTAAATTATCCCCATCAAGCATCGAATTATCTGGACCATCAACATCTTTAGTAGGATCCCTCTGACTCCTTCCATCAAGCACAAAGAAATCTGCCTGTCCATATGAAAACTTCTGCCAGTCGCCCAATTGGGACATTTCATATGTGGGAAAGTATTCTTTTAATACAGCCAATGCTTCATCTTTATATTCATAATTTTTATCCGCAGCATTTTTCCCAATATCATGATCATCCCAATAATGAATTAGGGGGAAATTAGGATAAATCAGTGTAATTAGATCATTGAAATTTCCCAAAGGACTATTGAGCAAATACATTTTTTTGAAATAATTTCTTGTTGTATTGACAAATTGTTGAGGTGTAGAACTTTCATTACCAGCATCATTGTGCCAAAAATCTCCTCCTATGACTACAAAAGAAGGATTGCGATTAAATAAATTCCTGAATGTATCCGAGTTTTGCTTACTAGGTGCCTGGGTTGAACCATTTGTTGCAAAATCAGTCAATACTCCAAATGAAAAATTTACCGATTGACCCGGCATTGCAAACGTCTTAAAAGTATATACTTTCGACTGAAGCAGGGAATTATCTTTATAAACTGCATAATAATACTGTACCAAGGAATTTAAATTTGACAGTTGTACCTTCCAAGTCTTATCCCAATCATTCGATCCATCTTTTGCATTGGCATAATACACTGGAGTCATTGATTTTTGTTCTACTCCCTGAGGTAAATTAGTTCCAGATCCCAATAAACGATCTTTATCTGTACTATATCGTATTGATATTGAGGATGTGTTAGGAGCATCCACTCGAGCCCAAATAGTAGCGGAATTATCTGTAACAGCACCTACCAACGGACCATGTGTTAAAATAGAATTATTGGTTTGAGCAAATGAAAAAAAGCGAAATAAATAACGTTTAGAAATAACAGAGACAGTAAGCAATAGAATAAGAAGTAATGAAAATATAAAAACAATGTTAAGGAAATGACTTTCCTCTCGCTTTTTCTTTTTAATTTGTCTCATAAGCCTATATTAAGCCTATATATAGATTATCGAATTATCATTATATTTGTCAAATAGGAGAAAAACGCTCCGCTCAAAATGACTATATACAACACAAATCCCGTAAAAAATGCTTTAATTGCAAAACCTCCTCCTTCCTCTTTCACACAAAACCACAAAAATTTCCTTACTCCCAAAAGGTGAATAAAAAGTAGACCTCCCGCTCCTATCCCCGCAATCCAACCTAAGTCATCCAAGTTACCTAAATATCCCAATATACTTAGCATTCCCAGCCCCACCACACCTCCTGCCGAAATGGTCGTCAGCGCCTCCTTATTAGTCGTTGCCACCGGATCAAATTTTTTCCTTTCTCTATAAATTTTAGTCCAATAAAAACTCCTCCAGAAATACTTTTTGGCAATCGGCCAAAACCCCTCAAACTCATGATGCACTTTAACCGCTGGATTAAAAATCACAGCATATCTTCGAGCTATTCTATAAGTAAGCTCAATATCCTCAACTAAAGCATGCTTATAAGTCTCATCAAATCCTCCTAGCCTCAAAAATAGATCTCTCTCAATCGCCGCCACTCTGGTCGAAAAAAGATAATAATAATGAGAGGGATCCCTTTCATTGATCCAATAACTCCAGTCTCTAAGGGCCTTAAATTTTGGGAAAAAGGCATTATTTTTCTGTTTTTTATCCCAAACTCCGGTCAAAGCATGAATATCCGGATCCTCAAAAGATTTGACCAGTTCAAATAAAGCCTTAGGATAGATAATTACATCACTATCGAGGAAAAAAAGTATCCGGCCGCTTGCCCACCTAGCTCCAACGTTTCTCGCATGGGCCGGACCACCGTTTTTCTTCAAAGCAATAATTTTGCCCCGCAATTTTTTATGCCTAGCTAAAAAAGTCTCAACTTTTACGACCGTATCATCAGTCGATTTGTCATCTACAACAACAATTTCTAACTTTGAAAGATCTACTCTTTTGGAATTATAAATGGAGGTCAGAAGTTTCCCTATCGTCCCCGAGGCATTATAGGCAGGAATAACAATAGAACAGATATACCGCATTAATAAAATTAAAAGAAATAATAGATTATAGTTAGATTAAGATCAAGAAGTAGTTAATTAAGATAAACCGACTTTAGGAGGAGGAGTAAATCTCCTACTGGGCTTTATACTTTGATTCAAATCTTTAGCAGCTGGATGTTTACCGCTTACACCTCCCAAATCTGACAATTGTTTTGTTGCATCATCATTGCGAGTGGGACTACTACCCTCCTCGGGCCCAGTAGGAGGAGGTAGAGGCGTAATTTCTTTCGGATCATCCATAATATTAATTATACACTAAAATTGCTTATTTAAATACTCCTTAAACCCCGCCGGGCGGGAGAAGGCAATTACATGTTTTATACCATTTTTTAGAGCATAATCAAGGGCCGTTTCAATTAAAAATACGGCCGGTGATGCATCTTTTGTAAAAATAATACTTTTTACTCCGTCTAAATCAGGATATTTCATCAAGACATTATATCCCATCGCCTCACGATCGTCCGGCCTGCCATTTTCCACTATCTTCCATACTTTTGCCCCGGAAAGCCCCCCTTTCGGCTTCATGTGAAACGCAATCACATGATCCCTCCCACTCTCCACATATTCTTTTATGTATTTCCGAGCCAATAACTTCTCATCTCTTTTCTGCTTTTTCGAATTTTTCACTTTTAACTTTGAACTTTTAACTGAAATTGCCACACACACCAAAGTATCTCCTTCCCTTATTCCACTATTTACAACCTCCTTCCATGTCTTTATCCGCTTCAATTCACTTAAGTTAGTTTTTACGCAAGAAATAGATCCCACCAAATCATCATGCAAAAATGCTCCCCATACGATACCCTGCTTTGCTCTTTTTCTAAAATCTTCCAAACTCGCCGGCAGTCCAAATCTTTCCGATTCTATCTCCGCCGCCTTTCTAAAAATATCCCTTTCTGAGAAGTCAATTTGACGCACAAAATATGAAGAAATCATTTTTTTCACTAATACTCGCTGTATTTTTCCTGTCGAAGTCTTCGGCAAGCTATCCATAAAAAATACCTTCTTCGGCATCTCATATTCTGATAGTCCTTCTATCTTTTTCTCTCTTATCTTATCTAAGATTTTCTTTTTGATATTTGATATTTGATATTTGATATTTTGCTTCAGCACAATCGCTGAAGCAATCTCCTCCCCCATCCGTTCATCAGGTATCCCCACCACCGCCACTTCCTCAATCTCCGGAAAATTTTTCAAAATTGCATCTTCTATTGCAGAAGGCGACAAATTCACTCCACCTTTAATAATTATTTCTTTAATTCTCCCCACAATGTAATACCATTTTTCGCCATTTTTTGTTTTATATCTCCCCAAATCTCCCGAATGAAACCATCCATCAATAAAAGCCTTTTGAGTTGCCTCACTATCATTCAAATATCCCAGAGCCAAAATAGGTCCTTTTATACATATTTCTCCTTCCTCGCCCGCCGAAGCCTCGGCG
>CAZJBV010000020.1:13496-15453 GCA_964544585.1 uncultured Gammaproteobacteria bacterium
CTCGCCCGCCGAAGCCTCGGCGAAGGCGGGTCTCCCATCTTTTTTTATTATCCTTTCCATTATCGCCAAATAATTATTTGCCAACTCTTTTCCTATCGTATTTGTCCTCACAGCCTCAATATATTCTTTTTCTGATAATTCAACCGGAACCCCGGATACTCGGAGCGCAGTCTCCGTTTGTCCATATCCCTGCACCACTCTAATCCCAAACGTTCTATAAAATTTTAATGTTTCTTCAGGCAAAACCGGCGCCGAGCCAATGCAAATCCTTTTAAGTTTTAAATTTTTCTTCACTTTTTTAAATTCTTCTAGCCTCCCCAACTGATCATGTAATATTGTCGGCACAATACTCGTATTTGTGATTTTAAATTTTGCCATTATTTCCCAAAATCTGCTCGCCGAATACCGACTAATAAGAACTATCGTCCCCCCCGCAAAAAGAGTCGCCAAAGAAAAAATAGTCGAATTTATATGATGAAGCGGCAAAATGATTGCAAAGCGCTCTTTATTATCCATCTTTTGCCACTTTGCTATCCCCATCGCATTTAAAAAACACGCCCTCTGTGTCAAAAGTGCTCCTTTTGGATGAGCTGTCGTTCCCGATGTATACAAAACAACATAATTGGAATCTAGATTGCCCCTCTCAGCATCCTCCCAAGCTTCCACTCCAATCATCGATTCAAACTCAGCAAAATTTTTCCATTCAACTATTTTTAATTTAGACAAAGCACGTCTTATTTCTTTTTCTTCCGGAATTGTCTCCTCGCCTTTTCGCGAAAAAAGAGCTTTTGCCTTTGTTTCTTTTAATTTATATATTTTTCTTTCCGTTGTATCTCGTTTATAGTCCAAAGGCACAGTCGCAGCCCCAACTAACGCCCCGGAAAGCTCAAAAAGTAATATTTCCACACTATTATGCATCAATATCCCAAAACAGTCTCCCCTCCCAATTCCATTTTTTTTCAAAAAAGTTGAAACCCGAAAAACCCTATCTTTCAACTCTTCATAAGACAACGAAACTATCTCTCCACTATCCACATCAAAAGACAAAACAGCTTCTTTTTTGGGAAATTTTTGTGAATAAGTTTTCAGAAGCTCGGAAATCGAGTCAAAAGGCAGAGGTATCCGAGGCAAACTATTAGTTTTCATGAATATAAGAATATAGTCGAAGTCGCCTCAAAAAGCACGCACGTCATCCATACTTCGTCAGTATAAATATGCCAATGAGGATAAATACCACCCCAAAAACACGGGCTTTTTTTACCTTTTCATGGAGTATAAAATGAGAAGTAAGAAAAATAAGTATGTATTCAAGGGCTCCAAACGGAAAAAGAAACGATAAATCCAATCTTGACAAAAGTACCAGCCAAAGAAATGAACCTACTCCATATAGTCCAACTCCCAAAAAAACATATGGATTTGTCGACATCCTTATAATCAGTGGAAAAATTGACTTGAGGCTGAGGCTTCCTATTTTACCGGATTTCTTCATCCCTAATTTAAGTAATGTCTGCGCCAAAACCGCCGTACACACAAGAACCAAAATTATTATATAGTTATTAAACATATTGACCTTCCGATTTTCCAAATTTCTGGATAATAAATATTCCAATCAAAATAAATATCAATCCCACCACCCTTCCTATTGTGATATTCTCGCCAAGAAAAGAATATGAAAAAACAAACACCAAAATATACTGGAGGGCCCCGATAGGATAAAGAAAAGAAAGATCAAGCCTCGAAAGAAGTACCAACCATAAAAACATCCCTCCTACATACATCAAAAGTCCCACAACTATTTGCCAAGTAGAAACAAATGTAATAACTAGCGGAATCACACTCTCAAAACTTAAAGTTTCAATGACCCCAATTTCCTTTACCCCCGTTTTTAAAAGCGTTTGAGCCACGACCGAAATTATCAGCGCAATAGAAAGCAAAATATAATTTATGAGCATAATTT
>CAZJBV010000021.1:0-12321 GCA_964544585.1 uncultured Gammaproteobacteria bacterium
TTATTATATTCATGGAGACGGGGTTTGTGGTGACGCCGTTTTTGCCAGGAGATTCTCTTTTATTTGCGGCGGGGACACTTTCTTCCAGTGGAGCTTTAAATGTCGGGGCTTTATTTATTATTTTAACTATTGCCGCTATTTTGGGAGATACGGTCAACTACTGGATAGGACATCACCTGGGAGTAAAAGTATTTAAAAAGGAGAATGCGCGTTTTTTTAAGATGGAGTATTTGGAAAAGACGCGCCAATTTTATGCCAAGCATGGGGGAAAAACAATTATTTTGGCTCGATTCGTGCCGATTGTGAGGACATTTGCGCCGTTTGTGGCGGGAGTGGGAAAGATGCATTATGGACAATTTCTGACTTATAACGTGGTTGGAGGTATGTTGTGGGTATTACTCTTTACTTTCGGCGGATATTTTTTTGGCAATCTGCCATTCATACAGGAAAACTTTCATTATGCCATCGTTGTAATTATATTAGTTTCGGTTTTGCCCATGGTTTTTGAATACTTTAAACACAAACGAGAGAAAGCTCTACATTTAGCGCCAAAAGAGGAATATGTAAAGATAGAAAAGACGTTTGAGAGAGAGCATCTAGCTGACTAAAGAACGTAAAACGTTCTAAATATTTAATTTCTTCAGTCCTACTTTTTTGAGTTCCACGAATATAAAGGGAATAATAGCAATTACTGCAATGGCGGCCCACTGGGAGTAGCTTAAGGCAACGGTCTTAAATATATAGTGGCCGAAATTTGAATGAACGGCTAGAAATTGAAGAAGAAGTGAAATAGTTATGGCTATAATGAGGCTTTTATTGGAAAATAGGCCTAATTTGAATATAGAGGTACGAGTACTTCTATTATTTAGGGCGTGGACCAGTTGGGAAACAGAAAGGGCGGTAAAGGCCATGGTTTGGGCGGTAGGGAGGTTATAATTTAACAAGGCAAAAAGATATAAAAGAAAAACTGAAATGCCCATAATTAGACCTTCTGAGATCATGAATCCCCAACGTCTCCTATGGAGAATTTGAGATTGTTCTGTGGGTGGCTTGAGCATGACGTCAAATTCAGGTGGATCATCGCCAAGGGCTAAAGCCGGCAATCCGTCTGTAATGAGATTTATCCACAGAAGCTGAATGGGAAGGAGAGGAAGAGGGGTGGTAAAGATGACGGCAAAGACGACGACGAATACTTCGGCCAGATTGCAGGAAATTAAGTAGCGAATAAATTTAATGAGGTTGGCAAATATAATCCGTCCCTCTTTTATGGCCTCGACGATGGTGGCATAGTTGTCATCCGTAATTATCATATCAGAGACTTCTTTGGCGATATCGGTTCCGGATCCCATGGCGATGCCTACATGGGCTGCTTTGAGGGCTGGGGCATCATTTACTCCGTCTCCAGTGACGGCAATATTGGCGTTGGGAATCAGTTTCATGGCCGAAACGAGTTTTAATTTTCCTAGGGGGGAGATCCTGGCAAAAATGCGGAATTTGTCTTTGGCAATCAGGCTGGATAATTCAATATTTGAGAGTTTGGTAAAGCTTTCTTCTGTAATTACGGAAGAATCCCGATCGATAATGCCAGATTCAAGACCTATATTGGTGGCGGTTTGGGCATGGTCTCCTGTAATCATAACCGTTTTAATGCCGGCGATCCTCGCCTTTTCGAGCGCCTGACGGATATCTAGTCGTAGGGTATCTTTTTGTCCTATTATTCCCAAAAATTCTAAATCTTTCAAATCAATAATATTTTTTTCGATGATGCGGGTAAGGTCACTTTTTTGAAGGATTTTTCGGGCAAAGGCAAGGACGCGGAGGCCCTGGTCCGCCTGACTTTGGACCAATTTAAGGATTTCTTTTTTGCCATGGGGTGAAAGATTGGTCATCTTTATGATTTCCTCCGGTGCGCCTTTTGAGAAAATAAACGCTTCATTGGTGTCGTCTACTTTGCAAACAACACTCATTGTTTTGGTGTGTTCGGAAAAGGGGATCTCAAATACTCTTTTAAATTCTTTGTTGAGTCTGTCTATGGAAATGCCAGCCCGTTGTGAGGCAATTAAAAGGGCTCCTTCGGTGGTATCGCCAATCGTCTTGAATGAATCGTCTTGCCTTTTTATACTGGCATTATTGGCTAAAGTGGCGCAGTAAAGAAGATTGAGGAGGTCTCTTATCTTTAGCGGGTCCACATCTTTTCCATTTTTATCGCGGTATATCCCCCATGTTGAATAGCCTTCGGATTCGACGGTGTAGCTTTGGCCATCTTTGGTAACAATCTCGACGACATTTAATTTATTTTCGGTGATGGTGCCTGTTTTGTCTGTAGCGATAAGTTTTACCGAGCCTAAAGTTTCGACTGAGGGAAGTTTTTTGACTATAGTTTTTTTCTTGGCCAGTCTTTCGACACCAAGGGCTAGGGTAATGGTGGCTATCGCAGGTAGACCTTCGGGAATGGCGGCGACGGCGAGAGCAATGGCGATGAGGATGCGATCTATCAGCGGTAAGCCTTGGATACCGGTGATGATGAATATTGATGAGGCAATAATTATAATGGTGAGAGTCAACATTCGGCCGACCTTATCAAGTTGCCTAGTCAAAGGGGTTTTTTCATCGGTAGTTTTTTCCAGGCTTTTGGCAATTTTGCCGATTTGGGTATTTATGCCGGTTTGAACCACGACTCCCTTGCCTCGGCCGGCCGTGACCTCTGTATTTTTGAAAGCCATATTTATTTGATCGCCGAGCGTTTTTTGTCCTGCGATAACTTGTTGGGTTTTGGCAACGGGAAGAGATTCTCCTGTGAGTATGCTTTCGTCAATTGAGAGTTGGTATGATTCAATGATACGGCAGTCGGCGGGAACTTTCACACCTCCCTCCAGAACGAGTATATCTCCGGGGACTATGTCTATCACTTTTAATTTTTCTACTCTCCCATCCCTTAAACATAATGTATAAGGGATATCCTTTGATTCTAGTGACTGGAGAGTTTTTTCCGCTTTTGCCTCCTGAATCGTGCCTATGGTGGCGTTTAAAATAACTATGGCAAATATGGCAATGGCATCAAGCGTATCTCCCAAAAGAGCGGAGAGAATAGTTGCCAGAATGAGGATAATGACGAGAACTGATTTGAATTGGTTGAGGAATTTTACCAGAATGGATGGAGGTGGAGTGGTAGGAAGGATATTAAGTCCGTATTTTTGCAGTCTAATCCTTGCTTCATTTGATGTAAGACCTAAGTTAGGGTTTGTGTCAAGTTCTTTGAGGATAGTAGCGATAGATTTTTGGTAGTACATTTCAAATTATTCCTCCAAGACTTCCTGGGAGAAGTATATTCATAATAAAGCCTATTATTGGACTGATGATGGCTGATATTGGAGATCTACCAAAGATAGGGAAAATAAGGATAATAAGAAAAATCAGGCCATATCTTTCCAGCTCCATCCACTGGTGGTAGTATTGCCTCGGGAGGAGGCCTCCGACTACTTTAAAGCCATCAAGAGGGTGAATCGGGACGAGGTTGAAGACGGCTAGTAAAACATTGAGATAGATAATGGGGGTCAGTAATTGGCTTAATAATCCAAGGAGTGAAAATCTGACGATGAGAGAAAGTAGAATGGCAAGAATAATATTTGAAGCTGGTCCGGCCAAAGAGATGATGGCGGCGTCGCGTTTAGGATGACGCAAATTGAAAGGATCAAATTGGACGGGTCTACCCCAGCCAAATCCGGCTATTAAAAGCATGAGGGTACCAAGGGGATCGAGATGGGCAAGAGGATTGAGTGTCACCCTTCCTTGGAGATGTGGAGTTGGATCGCCGAGCCTATTAGCCACATAAGCGTGGGCAAATTCATGGATGGTGATGGCTATAATAAGAGATAAGAGATAAACGATAAAAGATAAAGGGTTGGAAAACAAAGTTGAAAGCATAATTTTTAGGGCTCGACCCCATTTTTTTTCCGTCCTCGACTGCCCCTACGTGCGGGGCCCGCCGCTGCGGGCGTAAAAAAAGGGGTCTTCGCCCTTTGCGATTTCATATTGGCAATATATTCTCGTTGTGATATATTATACCAATTCTTTGAAAGGAATTTTCAACATGGCTAGTCATTGTCAAAACTGCGGCAGGGGAGCTGTCATAGGACACGCCGTATCACACGCAAAAAACAGAACCAGAAGGCTATTTAAACCAAATTTACAGTCCCTGAAGGTACTCAAAAATGGAATTTCCATTCGGGTGGTTTTCTGTGTCAGATGCATTCAGCGCTTAAAAAAATATGGCCGGATTGGAAACTTTTTTAAAATGCAGTATGCGACTTTGCAGAAACAAATTTCTCCTGCAATAAGTATCCCCAGTCACAAGCATATTGACCGGGATAAGAAAAAGATAGAAGAAATTATGAAGAAAGAGGAGGAAAAGTGGAAGGCAAAGGAGGAGGAAGAGAAGACGAAGGAAGAGAAAAAGAAAGAAGAGAAGATAAAGATAGAAGAATTGGTGGGGAAAAAGTAAAATGGATATATGGAAAATAGAACGAGGATTGATATAGCTCGGGAGGCTTTTTTAAAAAGAGATAAAGAACTTTCGAAAGAGGCACACGGTAGAGATATAATTAAAGCTTCAATCAACCACAGAGAAGGACATATAACGTCCTTTTCACTTCCAGAAATTATACTTGGTGGACAGGATGGGTTGGTCAATGTCTTGGGGGTTATTTTGGGTGTGGCTGCAGCTTCGGCAGATGTGAGGATAGTCATCGTTGCTGGGCTGGCGGCTACTTTTGCGGAAAGTGTATCGATGGCTGCGGTTGCGTATACATCCAAATTAGCTAGAGCCGATTTTTATCAATCTGAATATGAGAGGGAGAAATGGGAGATAGAAAATGAGCCTGAAGGTGAAATTGAGGAAATTAGAAGTTTATATAGAAAATATGGCTTTGAGGGAAAACAGTTGGATGATATAGTCGAGAAAATTACGTCCAACAAAAAGGTATGGCTTGAAGTGATGATGGCCGATGAGTTGAAATTGGAGCCTGTGGATAGAAATCGGGCTTTAAAAGATGGAGTTATAGTCGGAGTTTCTGCAGTTGTGGGATCGTTTGTGCCTTTGACGCCATTTTTTTTCCTTCCGATTCAGTCTGCAAGTATAGTTGCGGTCGGATTTTCGGCTTTGATACTTTTTATTGTAGGCTATTATAAGGCAAAAGTGACTTTTGGGAGAAACTTTTTGCGACAGGGGATGGAAATAATGATCATTGGTATGGTTTCAGCTTTTGTTGGATATTTTATAGGAAGTTTGTTTAAGTTGTGAGTTTGTAACCATCTTGAAATTGCTTCCAGGTGACGGGGTTTTTGCCTTCGAGTTGGACGATTTCAGGTTGTAGGTTGTAGGTTGTTGGTTGTGGGTTAAATTTTAGAATTTTGAGGCGCTTTTTTTCTCCTTTCATATCGATTTTGGTCCAAATGCCGGGCCAGGGATAAAAGGCGCGAAATTTGCGATAAATTTCCTGGCTATATTTTTTATCCAGTAATTTTTCCCAGGAAATATAACCGTCTTGTCTTGTAAGAATTTTTGTATATGTGGCTTTTGAATGGTCTTGTTTTTTGGGTTTGAGTTTTCCAGAGGTAAATTTATTTATAATGTCAGGAAGGTCTATTGATATAATATTGAACAATTTTTTATATAGCTCCTCCGACGTCTCCTGGCCGGTGAGTAGAATCTCCTTTTGCCAAATGATATCTCCTGTATCTAGTCGCTCATCCATGATGACAACTGAGATGCCAGCAGTTTTTCGGCCTTGCCGAATGGTATATTGGACTGGGGAGGCGCCGCGATATTCAGGCAAGATAGAAAAGTGGATGTTGAGAGTTTGGTGTTTAGGAAGAGAAAATATTTCTTTGGGGATAATGAGGCCGAAATCGGAAACGACGGCTATATCTAGATTGATTTTTTCTAGATTTCTTTTTAGTCTAAATAATTCTTCTCTGCTTGTAACGAAAAAATTGGTAACTGAATTCTTTTGAGCAAATTCGGCGATTAATCCAGTTGGTTTGGTGATTATGGCGGAGAGATGACCCAAGTGGAAAAGTTTTTGGGCAATGGGAAGACAGTAAGAAGAGGAGCCGAAAAAAAGAACTTTCATATTTTGATTTCAATTAATGTTTCTTTGCCTTTTTCGCCTTTTTCGATCAGGTAAAGTTTTTCTTTTTGCTCGAGGACTCTTTTGGTAAAAAGAATACCATCCAGATGGTCTGCTTCATGCTGGACGATGGTGGCCATAAAGCCTGAAAATTCTTCCTGCCGAATTTGTCCTTTTTGGTCCATGAATCTTAGTCGGACTTTGGCTGGTCTTTTGAGATGTCCCCAGACATTATCTATTGAGAGGCAGCCTTCTAGTTTTTCCTGCCTGCCGCCATGCCTGCCGGCAGGCAGGGCAGGCAGGTTCTCTTTGGGATGGTGCGTTTTTGTTTCTCTTTGGATTTCGACGAGTTCCTCTGATTTCCAGAGTATTTCGGGATTGATAAATACTCTGATTGGGTTGGATTCTCTTGATCGGGTAATAAATATATTCAAAGATATGCCTATCTGCGGAGCAGCTAGTCCAACACCTTTGGGATTTTTGGCCGCAAGAAGAGTAGTTTTTAAATCTTTGATGATGCGCTCTATTTTTTTATCTATGCGACCGACGGGTTTTGCTTTTTGGAAAAGAACGGGATTTGGAACTTTTACAATCATGGATTTGAATGATTAAATGTTACAATTTTACAATGATACAATAAATGAGGTTATTTTGATAATTCATCGATTATGGCTTTGGCGTCGGAGTCTCCCGGGTTTATTTTATCAAGGATAAATTGGGCGCTCGCGCTTGCATTTTCTAGATCACCAACTTCTTTATAGTACAAGGCTAATCCCAGATGGGCTTCGCGGTAATTGGGTTTTAAACTCGCCGATATTTTCAAATACTTGATGGCTTTGTCGTTTTGGTCGGATTGGCCGTACATGAGGCCGAGGTTGTAATAGATTTTGGGGTCGGTGGGAGAGAGGACAGCGGTTGTTTCGAGAGCCTTGATTGCTTGGGAAAGATATTCGGCATTAATTTCAGATAGTTCATAAAAAAGGCGAGTTCTGGTTTTATAGAAACTGACATTTTGAGGCGAGCGGGTTACGGCATAGTTACTAGCTGCGATGGCTTGGGTTTCGAGTTGGGTGGAGAGAGTCGATTCTTTTTGTGAATTGGCCGCAACTGCTAGGGCTCCGGCGGAGACAGATAGCTCATCAAAATATAGAACTTCATGGGGATTCCACTCGATTGCTGTTTTAATTTTGGTATAAGCATCAAGATAACTTCCTGCGCGGGAGGCTTTGTAACCTTCAGCATAAAAGTAGTCTCCTAAATAGGCCATGGAGAGACGAACTAAAAAGTATAAGGAGGCAAGGGAAATTCCAATAGTACTGATTGTCGTGGGTATGAAAGATGATACTTTCAAGGAAAGGTTTTTCTGAGGTAGATCTTTAAAAAGAATTAGCATTGCCGGGATGAGGAAAAAGTAAATTTGGATTATGACCACGGAAAAACCAAGGAAGTTGGTTATAAGGATGGAGAGCCAGGCGGCAAGAAGAGAATTATGAATTATGAATGATGAATTATGAATTTTCTCATTAGTTAGATTCTTTATATTCCACAAGATGACTGTTCCGATGAGCAGTAAATATGTTCCTAAGCCCAAAAAGCCAGTGGTAGCTGCATAATTTAAGTATTCATTGTGGGCTTTGTTGTAAAGAAAATCCCATTCGGAGGTCATGTTGTGTTCTTGAGGGCGAAATTTGTAATAGGAAAAGGCAAATGTCTCTGGGCCGGTGCCAAAGAGCGGATATGCCCGGGCTATATCGAGTGCACCTTTCCAAACAATACGGCGGATATCGCCCGATTCGGTGATGCCGGTTTCGAGTAATGAGTTGGTAGTTGGTAGTTTGTAGTTGGTAGTTTTTGTCGGAGGGGAACCTGATTTTATAATTTCCGGGAGGGTGAAGCGATTTATTTGTTCGAAGGGGGTAGCGAAAAGAAAAATTAAAATTAAAAATGGAAAGTTAAAAATTAGGAAAAACTTTAAAATACTTTGCCTAAATTTATAAAGAAGGAAGAGCCAAAAAAATCCATTGACTAGCCAAAATCCGAGGAAGCCGGAGCGCGATTTGGTGAAGATGAGGGTAAGATAAAAGATAAGAGATAAAAGATAAAAGATAATAAATCGTCGGTTAGAAATTTGAAATTTTGATCCGGCAATTGGCGGATGAAATTCTTTCAGACTAAATCCTATTGAAATAGGTATCAGAATTGCTAAATAGGCGGCCAGCCAGTTGGGTTGGCCGAGGGTAGAAAATACCCTATTTTGGACGTCCTGGATCCAGATGTGTTTGTCGATACCGAGGTGCTGGAGTATGCCATAAATGGCTACCAAAACGCCTGATCCCAAAGCGGTAAGTAAATATTTTTTTAGATCAGCATTATTAATGTTTGTGACAAAGGCGTAATAGAGGATGATGTAAGAAATTATAGAAATAAGGCCACCATTGAAACGGGAATAATAGCCCCAGAGAGAGACGTGGCGATCGATGGAGGAAAAAGTAGAAACAAGTAGTGAGAGCAGAAAAAGTAGAAGGGGGATGTCAAAGGGGGTGCGGCGGATAAGAATCTGGCGATTATGGATCATTTTTATGAGCCAGGTAGAAGCTATGACGATGGTAAAAGCATACGTGAGCATCATTTTGTTGTATTCGAAAAGTTCATACGACCAAGTAGTAAATGTGAGGGGGACGAGGAAAAAGAGGAGATAGAAGGAGAAGGAAATAATTTTATCGGTCCAAGTTTCTATTTTTTCGGACATAATGGAAACATTCTACAAGAAATGAATGGATTTGCAACGGTGATCTTAGAAAAGATTTTCGGCAAGAGTAAATCCTAGTTTTTCATACCAGTCGTCGGTAGAAAAAATGACCTTGGTATCGAGTTTTTTTGCAGTTGCGACCACAAGTGCGTCAAATAATGTATTCTTTTTACTAGCTTTGGGATCAAAAACCTTGAGGGCAACGCTTAGCATGTCTGTGTCTATATTTTCTATAGTAAGCTTGCCTGTTGTAATTTCTTTAATAACCTTTTCGACGAGGTCAGTTCTTCCCAGCTTTCGTTTGAGAGTGGTGATTGTTTCTGCAATAGTTGTCAAAGGAACTACGGTCTGAGCATCGTGTTCTAAAAGTTTTTCGAGGGTTGCGACTGCCTTTTTGTGATTTACATCAATTTCACTTAGGACTGCTATCAAACCGTCAGTATCTGCGATAGCAACAATTGGTTTAGTCCCAGGTGTACTTATCATGTTTTTGGGATAGATTAGGAGGAAGACCGCTTCCTCTGGGGATAATACCGGACAAATCAAGAAGGGCTTCGGTGGACTTTCTATTTTTAATTATTTTTAGCTTTTCCAGATCGTCAAGAGAAACGATTGCAACTTGCGGTTTCTTTTGAGAAACGACTATGGCTGGTTTTTTGGAAGTTTTTACCTTATTAAATACTTCTTTATAATTTCTTAATATATCGCGTGGAGTAATGGTGGTGGTGTTCATATAAAATAAGTATATATTATGTCAATTCATTTGTCAAATAGTTTTTTGACATTTGTTTTGACAAAAATTTAAATGAGGTGTAAACGTGTTTCACCCTCCAGGTGTAAGGCTGTTATACGATTACATTGCCTGAAGTGCCGCGTTTTGATGTTGATGTTACTGGTGATTATCTTCTTTTTAAAGATGCACAGGGTGAAGAGATACTCTTTCTAGGAGAGAGGCATGACCAACCACACTTTCATGGTTATAATGAAGGAACCGGGGAGTGGTATAAAGTCAACTATGGAGAGTTAAGTGCCGAGAGACGTGGTGAATTAAAGAAAGTTAAGCGCTTTCCCACCCCTTTGATGCCTAGGAATGGTCAGTTTGAGGCAACGAATGAACAGGTTGCTAAAATGCTGGTATTCTTCCGAAAACCAGATTTATCAGTGTAAAATATTTTTGGAAAAGGCTTTAATTCTCGTTTGATATTCTACTTTCCTCTGATACAATATCCACTGCATGTTAGACTATATTTTTGGACTTTTTTCTCACGATTTGGCCATAGACCTTGGGACCCCAGTACAACGCTCGCCGTTCCCGAAGCTTACAGCTTCGCGTCACGGTGTCGCGTTTACGGGGCGGGCTCTCTGTGGGAGGCTATCATGCTAGATTATCTTTTCGGTTTGTTCAGTCACGATTTGGCCATAGACCTTGGGACCCCAGTACAACGCTCGCCGTTCCCGAAGCTTACAGCTTCGCGTCACGGTGTCGCGTTTACGGGGCGGGCTCTCTGTGGGAGGCTATCATGCTAGATTATCTTTTCGGTTTGTTCAGTCACGATCTGGCCATAGATCTTGGGACGGCAAATACGCTTGTTTTGGTGTTGGGGAAAGGGATTGTAATTAGGGAGCCGTCGGTGGTGGCTAGGCATAGAAAGACAAAGAAAATATTGGCAATTGGGGCGGAAGCCAAAAGGATGATAGGAAAGACGCCGAAGGCAATTGAGGCATTTAGACCTTTAAAAGATGGGGTGATAGCGGATTTTGATGCAACTGAAGAAATGCTACATTATTATATAAACAAAGTCCACGAGAATCCTGGTTCATATATACCAAAAATACCAAAACCAAGAGTAATTGTAGGGATACCATCGGGAGTGACCGAAGTCGAACGGCGGGCGGTGCAAGATGCGGCTTTGTCTGCGGGCGCCAGACGCGCATATCTTATTGAGGAGCCGATGGCCGCGGCGATTGGGGCCAAATTACCAATTTCCGATGCACGGGGATCGATGATAGTAGATATCGGCGGAGGGACGACGGAAGTAGCCCTTATTTCATTGGGAGGAATAGTACTTAATAAGTCTTATAGGGTGGCGGGAGACGAAATGGATGAAGCAATTATCCATCATGCCAGGCTTAAACATTCTCTTTTAATTGGTATACAAACCGCGGAGGATGTAAAGATAAAAATAGGGTCGGTGTATCCTACAAAGACAGAACATTACGAAGTAGTCCGGGGAAGGGATCTGGAAAGTGGTCTTCCCAAATCTGTAAAACTTACATCTTCTGAGATTCGTGAGGCTTTAGGAAATGTGGTCAACCACATTATTGATGCTATTAATGAGGTGGTAGAAGAGATACCTCCTGAATTGGTAGGAGATGTGTCAGAGCAAGGAATTACTTTATGCGGTGGAGGAGCGTTGATAAGAGGAATAGACAAACTCATAGCCCAAGAAACAAAGATGCCGGTGTGGGTGGTGGATAAACCTTTGGATACGGTAGTAACAGGGGCTAGCCTTGCTCTTTCAAATCATAAACTTTTGGAGAGAGTGAGGGTGACGGGAGGGCTGAAATGAATTGCAAAATTTAAAATGCAAAATGCAAAATTGAAAAATATGATTTAAAATTTCGATGACTGAGCGTACCAGAATAAAAGATAATCAATATTCACGAATTTTTATTTATTTTGGACTGGCTGTTTTATTGTATCTTTTTGATATCGTCGGTATAC
Organism: uncultured Gammaproteobacteria bacterium; assembly: GCA_964544585.1. Classification (GTDB taxonomy): domain Bacteria; phylum Patescibacteriota; class Microgenomatia; order 2-02-FULL-39-11; family 2-02-FULL-39-11; genus CAZJBV01. Next base: position 11,603 of record CAZJBV010000021.1, read on the forward strand.
TTTCGCCATTCCACACAATATCTGACACTATTTTCAACCCCGTTAAAGGATTAATCTTTGCTAATGTAAAAACATGGCGTGATTTTGTAACTGCAAGTTTTGCCTATTCATCAATAAAATCTGAGTTAACTCGGCTTGACCTTTTACAAAAAAGGGTACTGGAATTGGAGCAAGAAACTCAGGAATTATCAGAAGAAAATAGCAAGCTGCGAGAGATACTTGAGGCGCCGATTCCTTCTGCGTGGAAAGTTTTACCAAATAGTGTTTTAGGAATTACGAGGACGATGACTATATCGGCAGGAGCAAAAGACGGGATTGCGGAGGGAATGACCGTAATTGATGGACCTTACTTTGTGGGGAGAGTTTTATCTGTAAATCAAAAAAGTGCGCAAGTGCGGCTTCCGAATGATAGCGAAATAGAAATTTTGGCTAAAACTTCGAGAGATACTCGTGGGATCGTCCGAGGAGTTTTTGGGGAAAAGATGGAACTGCAACAAGTATTGCAATCTGATGAGCTTTTTTTGGAAGATAGGGTGTTGACGACTGGAGAAGATGGCTTGGCGCCTGGACTTTTACTAGGGACAGTTGACGAAATTGAATCACGAGAAGCAGATCCTTATAAGAAGGCAATCCTAAAACCTGCGGTTGACTTTCGTAGGCTGTCGACTGTATTTGTAGTTTTGGAGATGTAGTGCACACCCCCGGGGTGTGCTGCACAC
>CAZJBV010000021.1:12421-15142 GCA_964544585.1 uncultured Gammaproteobacteria bacterium
ATGAAAATTATTTTACTTTTTATACTCATTGTCATTTTGGCGCTTATTGAGAGCGTGGTTTATCCTGTTCCCTTGATTCTATATTTATGTATTGGTTGGATGATTGCCGGTTTATCTCGGCCATTTCTATTGGCGTTTTTGGCGGGGATATTGGTAGGCTTTATAAGCCACAGAGAAATAGGCTATGATAGTTTTTATTTTCTCCTGTCTGTTTTTCTAATTTTTATTTACAGGAGAAGGATTCTAACGCATACTCTTTATTATCTTGTTCCTTATACAATGCTCGTTACCCTAATATATCGTTTTATTGTTTTTAGATCTTTGGAGGTGACATGGGTAATAATTAGTCTTTTATCAGCTTTTACAATTTATGGAATATTAGTTTATATAGCGAATAAATTTAAAGGACGAGAAAATCTATCTTATGCACAAAAGGCATAATTTCGGCAAGATATTTGGAGAAATGGTGGAAAAGGGATTTGGAAGGTCGAGGAAAACAAAGGAGATTTTAGCCCCTGGATCCAGACTGGTTTTTTTCATGACTATATTAGTTGTTTTGATGGGCATTTTGGCCACTAGAATATTTGAGTTGACCATTATTCGAGGATCATATTATAGATATCTGGCCGAGGGTCAGAGGGTAAAAGAGATTAGAATTGCTGCTCCCCGAGGGATAATATACGACAGAAATAATACTCCCCTGGTGAGAAATATTCCGGTTCGGATTGAAAGTAAGGAAGGAATAATGCGTGAATATCCTTTTGCCGAATTTTTGGCACATGTCATTGGATATACTGGAGAGATTGACGAAAAAGAGATGGAGAAAAGAAATAGAATTGAGACTTTTAATAATAGATTTTTCCCCGGAGACATTGTAGGGAAAATGGGAATAGAAAAAAGTTATGACGGACGACTTCGGGGAAGAGGCGGAAGAAGATTGACTGAGGTGGATGCCAAAGGAGAACACGTTCGAGATTTGGGTGAATCGGCACCTCTATCTGGAGAAAATATACATCTTTCTTTGGATTTGGGTCTACAAAAAGTGGCGACGTCTTCTTTTGAAAACAAAATGGGAGCGGTGGTGGCTTTGGAGCCAGCAAGTGGTGAAATATTGGCTCTTTACTCATCGCCCAGTTTTGATCCCAATGTATTTATTGAAGGAGTAAATGTTGATGATATTTTAGATTCTGCCGATATGCCATTGTTTAATCGAGCTATAGGGGGTGTATATCCACCGGGATCGACGTTTAAAATTGTGACAGCAATTTCGGCATTGGAAGAAGAAAAAATAAAGGCCGATACAATCATTGAAGATACTGGTGTGATTGAAATAGGACCTTTTAAATTTAGTAACTGGTACTTTACTCAATATGGGAGAAAAGATGGTTTGGTTGATATCGTCAAAGCGATTCAACGATCTAATGATATTTTTTTCTATAAGACGGGGGAATTTTTAGGGATAACAAAACTTGCAGCTTATGCTCACAAATTAGGGGTAGGGAGAAGTTTGCGAATAGATATAGAAGGAGAGGCAGAAGGAGTGATGCCAGACCCAGATTGGAGGATGAAGGCCCGGGGTGACGAATGGTATTTGGGAGATACTTATCATGTGGCGATTGGACAGGGGGATCTCTTGACGACGCCACTTCAGGTGAATAATTGGACAAATATTGTGGCGAATGGGGGAAGGCTGTGTAGACCACATTTGATCAAAGATCAAAAAGAAAATTGCCAAGATTTGGGAATTAAAAAAGAGAATATAGAACTTGTGAGGGAGGGAATGATAAAAGCTTGCCAGCCGGGAGGGACGGGGTGGCCGTTGTTCAATTTTAAATATCAAATATCAAATATCAAATATCCAATTGATGAAAAGAACTTTTTATCAACTCTTGAATCGACTACCTCCGCCAAGAAATTAACTGAAATTGTGACGGCGTGTAAGACTGGGACGGCAGAATTTGGCAGCCCCGAGAATAAAACACATGCTTGGTTTACTATATTTGCTCCAGCATATGACCCGGAAATTAGCATAACGGTTTTAGTAGAAGAAGGAGGAGAGGGGTCATCGGTGGCCGCGCCTATTGCTAAAAAGATGTTGGAGGAGTGGTTTTCGAGAAATTGAAAAATTAAAATGCAAAATGCAAAAATTTTATTTATTCCAATTGTAGATAAACAGTATCCTAAATTACTTGCAGAAATTGCGGATCCGCCGGCGGGATTGTTTGTCAGGGGTGATGCTTCCCTACTTTATGATAATGTGCATTGTTTCGGAGTGGTGGGGACGAGGAAGATGACAAGATATGGAAAAGAAGTGACGGAAAAATTGACGAGAGATTTGGTAAAAGCAGGATTTGTAATTGTTTCCGGATTGGCAGTTGGTATAGATACGGTGGCGCATGAGGCGGCAATTTTAGCGGGTGGGAAAACAGTAGCTATCTTGGGAGCAGGAATTGATATTGTTTATCCACATCAAAATAAAGATTTATATTGGAAAATTATTAAAAATTATGGTTGTGTTATTTCAGAATTTCCGCCAGGGAAAAAAACGATTAAGACTCAATTTGCTTCTAGAAATAGGATAATTTCCGGATTATCAGAAGGGGTGGTGGTGACTGAGGGGGCGGAAAATTCGGGATCATTAATTACGGCAGAGTGTGCATTGGAACAAGGAAGAGAGGTATTTGCGGTTGCCGGGCCGATGATGTCAGAATACTCTCGCGG
>CAZJBV010000022.1:0-8106 GCA_964544585.1 uncultured Gammaproteobacteria bacterium
GACATAAAAATATTGTAGCATATTATTTTTCAGCGTTTTTTCAGAAAAATAGTTTAGTTTTATTTTATGAATAAGCTTTTATTTTTACTGATAATAGGAATTATTGTTGGAGGCAGTGTTTGGTTTGCGAGGTCAGGAGGCGAAAGTATTGATGGCTTTGGACAAAAAGAAAATGAGGGAGGATTGGGGGAGGCAAATCCTCATCCATTATCTATTGATCATTTGAGAAAGGGTGAATATCCGGGGTCGGATCTTGTTGTTGAGCAGACTCTTTCTCCGGGAAGCAATTATCAAAGATATATAGTTTCGTATAAATCAGAAGGGTTAAAGATATATGCGCTTTTGACAGTACCAGATGGGGAGCCGCCTGCTGGTGGATGGCCGGTAATCGTTTTTAACCATGGATATATTCCACCAGCAGAGTATAGTACGACGGAGAGATATATAGCTTATTTGGATGCTTTTTCTCGGAATGGATATATCCTTTTGAAACCGGACTTTCGCGGACATGGAAATTCTGAAGGTAGTCCAACCGGAGGATACGGATCAAATGCGTATACTATTGATGCCTTAAATGCGGTAGCGTCTATCAAAAAATATCCCGACGCAAATCCTGAAAAAATAGGGATGTGGGGGCACTCGATGGGTGGACATGTCACTTTGAGAAATATGGTTGTAAATGGCGATGTAAAAGCGGGTGTGATTTGGGCTGGGGTGGTTGCCTCTTATGAGGATTTACTGAATAATTGGAGGAGAAGAAATCCTTCGGCCTCACCATTTCCACCTGGAAACACTTCGCCTCGTTCCTGGAGGCAGAATTTGGTGAGAGAGTATGGAGAACCGGCGCAGAACCCTGAATTTTGGAATTCTATTTCTGCGACGTCTTATCTATCTGATATCTCGGGACCAGTCCAACTTCATCATGGAACTGCGGATACATCCGTGCCGGTACGTTTTTCAGAAAAATTAGCAGAAAAAATTAAGGCAGCGGGAAAAGAAGTAATGCTATATACATATCCAGGAGATGACCATAATATTACCAATAATTTTGGCACTGCAATTGCTCGGTCGGTTGAATTTTTTGATAAATACCTCAAATAAGTGGTATCTTTGTATTGATGCGATATTTTTTGGCATTATTTCTACTTTTTCTTCTATTTTTTCCGAAGAGAGCATTTGGGGCAGATATTATTACAGATGCGAAGCTCGTGACGGTTGATATAGGAAAGCAAAAATTATTTGCTTGGGAGGGGGGAAAAATTGTCCATGAAACGCGTGTTTCGACAGGAATGAAGCACACTCCAACTGTAACTGGTAGTTTCAAGGTCCGTCGCAAAGTTTCCATGCAAGATATGAAAGGCAATTATCCACCGTATCCAAAGTATGAAATTAAAGATGTACCGCATGTGATGTATTTTTATGGGGCGTATGCCATTCATGGTACATATTGGCATAATAAATTTGGAATAAGAGCAAGTCATGGATGTGTCAATGTACCGGTTGCTTCGGCCGAGTGGCTCTATAACTTTGCCGACGTGGGAACGAGGGTAGAGGTGTTTTAATTTTATGCCTTTTCAATTTTCTGATCACGCAAGAAAGCAATTGAAGAGAAGGAAACTATCAACAAAACAAGTTCTTGGTGCAGCAGGAAATCCAGCAGAAATAATCCCAAGCTTTCGAGGAAGAAAGTTGCGGAGGAAAAGAGTTGGTAGTAAACTATTGGAGGTGGTAACGAAAGCAGAAGGATCAATGGTTACTATCATTACAGCCTATTATTTGGAGGAATAATTATGAAAATGCAATATGATCAGAAGGAAGATGCAGTTTATATCGAGTTGTCAAAAGGGAAATATAGCCGGACGAGAAAAGTTTCGGATTCTATTTTGGTGGATGAGGATAGAAAAGGGAAAATTTTGGGAATAGAAATATTGGACGCAACAGATAACATCGAAGCATTTGATCCGCGAAAAATTAACGTGAGCATACAAGCTGCTTAGTTTTTCTCCATTGCGCGCTTACGAAGTTCTGGAGGCACAACTTGACAGGGATTTGAAAATTGTTCATGATGGTTAGAGATGGGAAAATTGATTGCTTCATATATATTGGGTGTTCTTTCATTTTTGCTTTCGATTGGTGGAATATTTAGCCTTCTTCTGTCAATTCCGGGACTGTTTCTGGCAATTTCCTCTCTTAAGCTTCCAGAGAAAAAGATTGGTATTCCCATCGGATATCAGGGAAGTCTGGGCAAGAAAAAACTAACTGCTCAGCCATATGTGACGAGTCGATATTTGGCCTATATTGCCATTTTTCTTAATGCCTTTAGTATAGCCGTATCCCTTTTTGCCACTTTTACGCTACTTGCCCTTTTTACTGCTGGGACGAGATAGTTAGATAAGAAGAAGAAAAATAATGAGTGGAGAAGTTATTAAATAGTAAACGATTCCAATTATAAAAAGAGTTTTAATTTGCTGATCTATTTTAAATCCCCAGCCTTCTTTGGACTGGCGAAACATGACGTAGTCGCGAAAATTGTTAGGAGAAATTAGCCAGTAGATAATGTCGAGTAGAGCTCCAAAAATAAACCAAACTCCGAACATATTTATTAAGCCTAGCCAAATGGAGACGGTGTAGCTTTTGCCTGGTAAAACTTCGGGTAGATAAATCATGATAAGAAAGAGGCCTATGATGCCGGTTGATAGAAGGGAAAGGATCCACAGGGCGTAAAAAAATGAATAATATAGAGGATATTGTTTAGTGGTGATTCTAGCTTTAGTTTCTTTATCAAACTCTTCCAGTTTGACAAACTTTCTTATGCGCGGCATTATCCACTTCATGAAGGGGGGAACCAATAAAGCGACCCAGAATTGTGTTGAGCTCATAGGTTTACCTAGAACAGGTCGTGCCGCCGCAGTTTGATGGCGGCTCTAATGATCCCTGATTATTGTTTGGATCAGAGGTATCGGGGGGTGGAAGAGGTTGATCCTGATCGATATCCTGGGGAACATCTGTTGAGTCTAACTTATCACCTTGTGGAGGTGGAGGAGGTTGAGTGTTTTTTCTACTTTCAGGATTCTCTCTAAATCCACTGTGGAAGCCTATACTTCTGACTAAATTATCGTAAATCTGGGTGAGAGAATTTGGGTTATTAAATGCTTTGAGGGCTAAATATTCCTGCCACTTTTTCGCATATTCGGGGGAGCCTGATTTGTACATATCTCTTAACTGATCACGAGATTCAAAATGCCCAATGAGAAAGTCTGTCGGAGCATCACTAGGGTCTGGTGGGGCAATGTTTGAAAGTTTAATCTTTCTACCACTTTTATCAGTAAACTCTAAAGAGGGATTGTCGCGGAGAAATTCCTGGATGGGAGTAAAATCGCGGGTGACCATACCAGCTTCGGTATTAAATGTAAAAGATTTACTATCCCGCAAATCCTTGACGGTTGCAGGTGAAGTTTTAGAGGTGTCTGAAGAAATTTCAGCTAAAACACCTTCTCCTCCTCCTCCTCCTTCTGCGCCTTTACAGCAAACTTCGACCCTAACTTTACCTTTGCCTAAAGTAATTTCGCTTCCCGGAGGAAGATCTTTGGTAGGAAACTGCGCCCAATATGTAGCAGTGACACCTCCATTTTCCCGTACCCAGGTTTCGGGAGTCCAGGTTTCTCCACTTCCTGTTTTAGTTTTCACAGCAGGATTTCTGTCGATAAAGGCGAGAATATCGCTATCTGAGACGTCTTTCAGTTCGATGCGAAATGATTTTTGTTTGACGACGTTTAGCTGTCCGACGACGTCAGTTGTGACGACTTTTCCATCGATATTTTTATATTCAATGGCTGTCGGAGAGTTAACGGCATATCGGGTATCGCTGGAATTTGGAGTGATGTGAAAAGTCCTGACTCCAGAAGTCAAACCTGTTCCTTCAAATATATTGCCAATTCTACCTGCATCCTGACTTAAGGAAGTGCCACCTCCCGGGAAAAGTAATCTTTTTGCTTCAAGAAAACCGGCATATATGGCAAGATTTTCTTTATTAAATGAAACGGCGACTGTGGTATATGAGTCCTGGACGATCTCAAAAGTTTTGTCGCCGACGTAACGAATATCGGTAATATTATATAGAACAGAGTTTTTGCCGATTAAGCCTTGCTCATCTTGGGCATAAACTTTGCCGATAAGCGTATTGCCTCTGGATTCTGATTTTATTCCCTGGAGCTGCCGTAACTGAACAACCGGGCGGCTGTAGCCTCCGGGTTCAATACTTGTTTCCACCCAGCCAATACCCCAATCAGGATGGAGGACGACAAAAGCTGCCTGACCGGACGGGATACCTAAAAAGGTAGCTATTCCTGTTTCATCTGTAACCAACTCTTCGACAGGAGCGGAATTATTTGGATCGAGTCTTACTACAACTGCACCTTTTAAATCGTTATAGTCTTCGTCTACGACATAAACCCGGACGTCTGCCGTAGGAAGCTGGGCAAGGGAAACGGTAAGATTTTCTCCTGTTGAGTTTTTGGGTTCATACCCAATTGCGGAAACTAGGAGTGGATCAGTTTCACGAGCTTCAAGATAAAAGACGCCACTTGGGTTGGTGGTTGCGGCTTTGTTATCTCCGACTACAACTGCTCCGACTATTGCTTTTCCTTCACTATCGACGACAGATCCCATAATTAAAGGAGGACGCAAAAGATCATTTTTGATATAGTCAACAACAATAAAAGCAGTAATCAACAAAATAAGACTTAATATTATCCAGCGGAGTCGGGGGAGTCTGAATTTTGGGGGAGAGGATGGGATAGAGGACTTCCCTGACTTTTCAGGGTTTAATTGGTTTTCCTTGTTGGTTACTTTTTCGGCAGGCATTTGCAATTACCGCTCTTTGTCCACTATAAAATAGTATTTTTATAATTGTTAATTAAAATATCTTATTCTTTGAAAGTAGCTACTGCTTGGCCATTTTTATCATAGGCGGTGAGGATAATACTATTAAAGTCAGTGGTGACATTTGGTCCGTCGATGCTGCAGCCTGTGGCGCCGCGACAGACCACAGAAGGATCTCCTTCGATCTTGCCATTCCAGACCGAATCACCGTTTACCTTCAATTCAAGCCTTATTGGCAGTAAGTTTCGGACGTCGGGGTCGCCATTTGTGGCCACAATGATATGGGGTTTTATGCCTGAGATATAGTCGACTTTTTGACCGGTTGATAGGTCAATAAATTCAAAAAAACCAGTTTTGGATGGAGTGGTTTTGTCTTTGGGAGTACTAGTAGTTCCAGGACATTTTGGTCCGTCTTGGCCCGGCAGTCCGGTAGCTGACCCACCCTGACCGTCTTTTCCTTTTTCATCGACACTACCAGGTATTCTTTGGACGCCGGGAGGTATTTTAAGCGAAACTTGTCCGCCGCGGCCGGCTGTGGCAAAACCGCCTCCGCCTTTTCCTCCTGGACAATCACACTTATTAGCGTCGCCACCTTTACCTGGATTAACTTCGGCGTCACCGCCATTGCCTCCGTACATGGAACCGATGTAAATATTTTCTAAACCTGCAACACCTCCTTTGGCAGAGAGTACTCTTGGATTGGCGGCGCCTGCTCCGCCTGTAGCATAGGCATTCTTACCATTCATAGCATCCCTATCATCACAACCATCTATGCCACTGTCTCCATAGGCTATGGCTTTACCGCCATTTCCACCGCGGCCGGGATAGATATAAAAGCCACCCAAAATTTCTATAGCTTCGTCGGCGGTCCACTTGAAATTGGAGGGATTTCCGCCCATGCCGGCGACTGCTATGCCTGGATTACAATTTTTATCTGTCACGGCATCGCCGCCTTTGCCGCCGTCTCCCAGGAAGAGATGGAAATTTTTGACTCTTATTACTTTGGCGTGACCCCGCATCCTCATGGCGTTTCTTTTAAACTGATCTTCTGCTGATTCAGTTTGGGGTACATTTATATCGCAACCACCGATAATATCTTCGCCATCATGTCCATCGGGGGTAAAGAGATAGGCATCTTCAATATTTAAAACTCCATTGGGCATTTTTGCCCAGAGCAAAATATAATCTAAAATTTTGGGCACTTTTTCTAGATCCATCCAGGTCGGGAATGGTTGATCGGGCCTGCCGACTGAAATGCCTATTTTTATCTTTCCCCGGAGATTTACCTTTTTATCTTTTTTGGCTTTTCCCGAATCGGAAGCCTGCCCTAAAATTGCATTGGTATTTAATGCTAAGGAAGATACATTAAAGTCTGATGTTCTTGAGGGAGCCTGGGCAAACAAAGGGCCTATTCTTATGCCTTCACCTGAATCCATGGCTACTTCATTAAATGCTTTTTTGAAATCTTCTGGAGTTTTTAACAAAAAATCTGGGTTTTCGACGATTTGAATATGGGCATTGGAGACTATAAATGAATTCTTACTAAATTCTGCCCCGTCCTCAACAATAAAGTTTATCCCTGTGAGGATATCTTGTTTGACCTCATTTTCGCTTAAATTACAAAAAACTGTTCCATCAACTGTAAGATTCTTTTTAGTTGTAAGATAAATTGGTCCGCCTTCGCATTTGAGTATTCCCTCTATTTTGGTATCTCCTTCAACCGTCAACTTTGCTCCATTTTTGACTACCACTGTCTTATTTTTATTGACGACATAGTCTCCTTTGATGGTAGTGTCAGAACTGATGTAAGCATCGGGCTTGTAGATGAAAAAAAATATTGCTAACGCCGCCAGGAGTGATGAGGCGAGAAGTATAAATTTAATTAAGTTTTGTTTGGGCACGTAAAATACTGCTCTTATACAACTATAGAACGAGTAATTCTTTTAAGTCAATATTGATTTGACAAGAGAGAAATAATATTGTTATTGTAGATGTAACAAGCAAATTATGGCAAAAAAAAGTCATATCAAGGAGCATTATCATTTCATTAAGTGGGTTTTTATATTGGGCTGGGTGGCTGTAGGTGGGTTCGTTCTTCTTTTAGCTGTTAATTTCTTTTTCCCAAAAAATGGAGTAGGGGGTCCGGGAGGGACATACTCGAGTGAGTATGTAAGCAATGACGGTGGTTATTCGATATCGTATCCTAAAACTTGGACTTTGGATACTTCCAGTACTGTTCCAGCGGATATTATCAAAAATCCAGAGGATACAGTAAATATTGCGGTACAAAGACTGGTTGGAGACGAGAGAATGCTGACACAGCATGGAGTGACGGCGACGATGAAAGAGATGAAAGATTCTTATCGCCTAGATAAAAACTATACTGTCTCCCTATTTGAAGGGATGACTTGGAAGGGACTGCCCGCTTTGCAAGTTAAAGGAACATTTAGTGAAAATGGGATCGAGTGGAATTTTGAGGAATATACCATATTTTTTGGGAGTGAGATTTACAATTTGCGGGTAAATACGAAAGTAGATGCAGCTTATGACGCTGCGGAGTTAAATTCTGTGGTCGATTCTTTCAAATTAAATGGTTATGACAGTAGGGATCAGGAAGAGGCGGATAAGGCGTTGGCCGACGTGATGTATCTTCCTGAAGTAAAAAAATTTCAGTCTGATGTATTTGGGAATAATCAGTCAAAATTTAGTGTTTATGTAGATTCGAGTCCGATCAATGAAGAACCTTATTATACTGTGGTAGTGGCGGAATTTTTTCCGGATCACAGGACGACATTTAATAGATACAGGGTTGATTTGAAAAACAAAGAAGTATTTCAATATGACGTAGTAAATGATCGTTGGGATAGGCTGTAAACATAATGGAAACTGCCTTTTTTTGGATTGCCTGGGGACTTATTTCCTTTTGGGCTCTCAAAACCTTTTACTATTCCTTCTCGAAAGAGAAATTTGAGCAACTTCGTAAAGCAAATATAGGTTTTTCTTTTGCGGTACTAATCCTGTACTTTTTGCCTTGGGTTCCCCTTTCTATGGATGGTTGGACTGGTTTTGGGCTGGCATGGAATGGTAATTTTTTAGCGGCTTTATTTTTTATTTTGCTAATTAATACACTAATTTTGTTTTTCCAAAAAGAGTATCTTTTTCTTAAGATCGGATCTATTTTTACAGTTCTGAATACTTTTATTTTATTTATATTGATGTATTCTC
>CAZJBV010000022.1:8206-9933 GCA_964544585.1 uncultured Gammaproteobacteria bacterium
GGATCTATTTTTACAGTTCTGAATACTTTTATTTTATTTATATTGATGTATTCTCTTCGGCCGGGGACGTATATGCTCTCTTTATATGACATAGCGCCAATTGTGGCTATTCTGATCCTTCTTTGTCAGGTGGTAGCTGTACTTCTTTTGTGGCAACAAATGCAACTTCAGCCAAAAACAGTAGTAGTAGCTGATAAGAGAAAGAAAATAATCATAGGTGCGGCGTCTCTTTTGATTGCTGTTTTGGGATTGTCGGGTTGGGCTATTTCGAATATTGAGAATAACTCGTCATTGAATGTCGAACAGGAGACGGAGGTAAAAAGAGAAGATGGGGGGAGATTTGAGGCATTTTCTAAACAGGGACCAGGACTATTTTGTACTGCCGATAAACAATTTTCCTTTGAAATAAATTCTTCCTACAACATATTGTCCGATGACAGTTCGGGAGTGGCGATACTAACAGATAATGGTTTGGTAACTGTGGCAACAGAGGTACAAGATATTGAAAGTAAACTGAAAGAATTAAGGGTGGACTTTACTCTTGAAGATGATATTTATACATATGAGTTACCTGCAACCGGGAGTGCCGAGGCTGATACTGCCAACTTTGGTTTGAGTCAGGGAAAAAATGGATTTGTGGTATCTGTTTTTTATGATAAGGGTAATGAGGAATCGGCAAAGCAATTACTTTTATTAGTTATAGAATCTTTAGAGGAAGGGTGTAACAGAAATGAATAAATTAAAAATATTCATTTTATTATTCTTATTATTTTTTCCCTTAAATCCTATCTATGCTCAAAGCCGAGAGACTCTTACCCAATTTGCCGAGATTCAAAGAACTTTGGCGGGAGATCCATCTGAATGGCGTGTTAGAGCTACGATGAAAAAATCGGGATTTTTCTATCATGTGCCGATAGACCCAGCTAGGGTTCTTGATTCGGAAGAGTCGGGAAGATATGATGCGTTGGATACAGAGCCAGCTGATGAAGATGAGGAATTTAAACTTGGGGTTTTTAAACTATATTTTGATGAAGATTCGGGAAAAGGATCGCTTTGGCGGGCCCTTCGTGGCGGGAAACAGTTTTCGGGAAACTATAAACTAACCAGTAATAAGGAAACTGAACTAGAGATCATTAAGGATATATATGAACAAATAACAAGCCGGGTAGCTAGATTCGGGGAGCCAAGTGATGATAATCCCGCCAGTTGTTTGGCGGAAAATACTGGTATGTGCAGACACATGGCCACGATACTTCAGGAATCTTTGGAAGAATATGGGATAAAAAGCGAACAGATTTTTTCGACAACGCATACATGGGTGAGAGTGACACTTTCCGACCCCCGATATGCCGACAACCTATTTGCCCAATTTGACCTTGATCCAACCTGGTATGCCCAACCTATTCCCTTGCCACCGAGGAAAGGGATATGGATATCTGATCCTTGGAAAAAAGCGATGATAGCACAAGTGCCATCAGGGTCGCCGACTCCGACGCCAACTCCGACGATTACGCCCACGCCAACTTTGACACCGACGCCTACGCCGACAGTTTCCATAACACCAGAGCCGACGGCCCCAGAAGAAGAAGGGGAGGGATCAAATAATTCCGGATCATATAATAATGAAGATACCAGTCCGGGTGGTGTATATTGGGTGGTGCCGAGGTGATAAGCTTCTTTTTTAATTTAGCAAGCTTTAGTTTGCGGGAGTGCAAGACGAATAATAA
>CAZJBV010000022.1:10033-12301 GCA_964544585.1 uncultured Gammaproteobacteria bacterium
GGCGTTTTCCGATAACGAACCAGACTGGGAGGCAAAAGAAAAAATGCCAGGAGTCTTTTATGTGCCGATTGATTTGGAAGATAATCAGTCTTTTATTTTTATGGTCGAAATAGATAAAAAGAAAATAGTCAGACTTATGCGGAGAATTTGAAACCAAGTCCTCTTATCGCCAGAGAGAACAGTATTTGGAAATTCACATACAATAAGAATAGCTTAATGAAGTCATTTAAAATTATTGCTCATACTGCAGATATAAGATTGAATATGGAAGCTACTTCTATGGTGGATCTATTTGAGATTGGACTTGCTGCGATGAGTGATATTTTGCAGAGAAATTTTTGCAAAAAGAGAGCCAATCTGTCTTTGAAGAAACAATTATCAATTTCATCAGGAGATCAAACAGCCTTGTTTATTGATTTTTTATCGGAAGTTTTGACGTTATCTTTTATAGAAAATGCTGTCTTTTGTAGAGTGAAATTTGGGAAATTGATTGAAACGGAGTTGAAGGCAACTGTTTGGGGAGAAAAGATTAACCATTTTGATGAGGATATAAAGGCAGTTACATACCACGAAGCCGCGATTGTAATGAATAAACGGGGAAATTATGAAACAAGAATAGTGTTTGATATATGAATATTACGAGAAACAGTCTCAATCGAATATCCGATTATATTTGGGAGATACCGCGGACGTTTAGGAAAAACATGAAGGTGGCGGCGAGAATATTTGCTTCGGAAAAATTGTTGAATACGGCTACTTCCGATCGATCTTTGGAACAACTTGTCAATGTGGCCAGCTTGCCTGGTATCCAAGGGCAGGCATTGGTCATGCCGGATGTGCATGAGGGATATGGCTTTCCAATAGGTGGTGTAGCGGCAATGGATATCGAAAGTGGAGTTATTTCGCCGGGGGGAATAGGTTACGACATTAATTGTGGAGTAAGGCTACTTCTTTCTAATATTGTATTTAATGAGTTTCAACCGGAGATTAACCAAATAGCCGATGAGTTTAATAAAAATGTACCTTCAGGAGTAGGAGTGGGGGGAGAAATAAAACTCGATTTAAAGATGCTATTGGAGATTTTAGATCGTGGGATAGAGTGGGCTGAAAGTCAAGGCTTCGCTCTGAGAGAGGATGCAAATCATATAGAATCATCGGGAAGATTGGAAAATGCAGATAGTGAGAATGTATCAGAGCATGCCAGACTGCGGGGTAAAAATCAATTGGGAACGATGGGAGCGGGCAATCATTTTGTGGAAGTTGATGCCATTGCGGAGATATTCGATGCAAAAATCGCCCAAATATTTGGGTTAGCCAAGAATCAAATGGTTGTATTGATCCACTGTGGTTCTCGAGGTTTGGGACATCAGGTTGCAACCGACTATATTCGCTTGATGATGAAAAATCTTGATAAATATAATATTGTTTTACCAGATCCAGAACTAGCTTGTGCTCCGTTTTCCTCAAGTGAGGGAAAACGGTATTTTGGTGCCATGAAGGCTGCGGCCAACTTTGCCTTTGTTAATCGGCAGCTAATAACTCATGAGATTCGATTGGTATGGCAATCTATTTTTGGCAAAGATGAAAATCTTAAGCTTTTATATGACGTTTCCCATAATATCGCCAAAGTCGAAGATCATGAAGTGAATGGAAAAAGGCAGAAAGTGGTCGTGCATAGAAAAGGAGCAACTCGCTCGTTTGGTCCTGAAAATGAAGAACTGCCTGCCGATTACCGGGCAGTTGGTCAGCCAGTGATTATTCCTGGAAGTATGGGAAGTTCTTCATACGTTTTGGTAGGGACAAATACAGCTATGAAACTCTCGTTTGGTTCTACATGTCATGGAGCCGGGAGAAGGATGTCGAGGCATCAAGCAAAAAAAAGCATAGGCGGAAAGACTCTTATTTCGCAGTTAGCAAAAGAGGGTATCGTAGTAAGAAGTGGGTCTATAGCTGGGGTATCCGAGGAAGCGCCAACAGCTTATAAAGAAATTGATGAGGTAATTCGAGTAGTAGATAGCGTAGGAATTGCCAAAAAGGTCGCCAGACTTAAACCCGTTGTAGTGGTTAAGGGTTAAGAGTGGGTGGAGGAGATTTTTCTTCGGGAATGAAGCGAATCGAAAGTGAATTTACACAGTGGCGGGTATTTTTTTCGGTCATTTGTTCTCCTTCGAAGACATGGCCTAAATGGGCACCACAGTTTGCGCACTCGATTTCAGTCCTTTCGCCATCGGGATCGGGCATTCTTTTTACTGCATCAGGATAATTTTC
>CAZJBV010000022.1:12401-14582 GCA_964544585.1 uncultured Gammaproteobacteria bacterium
TCGTTTTTGCATGATGTGGGTTCTGATATGGTTTTTTCGGTGTGGCCTCTTTTTGTAACCCAAGTTTTGGGGGCAAATATGGCTATCCTGGGATTTATTGATGGATTGGGAGATGCGATTGTGTCTATTTCCGGTGCAGTTGGAGGATACATATCTGATAAAGTGAGGAAGCGAAAAATATTTGTCTGGACTGGATATCTATTGGGGGGGATTTCGAGGATCGGATATGCACTTTCTCCCACCTGGCAGTGGCTTGTACCATTTAGACTTCTTGACAGATCGGGGAAAATAAGAGGTGCGCCACGGGATGCGATACTTTCGGATGTTTCAACCAGAGAAAATAGAGGATCGAGATTTGGGATACTGCGGGCGATGGATAATTTTGGAGCGGTAGTTGGGATTTTGATTGCTATATTTTTACTGCCAATTATTGGATTTAGGAATCTGTTTTTAATCGCTTCTGTTCCTTCTTTTTTGGCGGTTTTTTTATTAATTATTTTTATTCGGGAAACAAAAGTTAGCCAAAAGATTTTTAAAGGAATAAGATTCAAAGATATTGATACAAATTTGCGGCTTTTGACAGTGTTGAGTGCAATTTTTGCTTTGGGGTCTTTTAGCTATTCATTTCTTATTATTTTTGCCAATAATTTTGGCTTTAAAAATTTTGAAGTTCCGTTTTTATATCTTCTTTTTACCATTTTTGCAGCGATAGCATCTTTCCCTTTTGGGAGATTAGCCGATAGGGTAGGGAGGAAGAAGGTTTTGTTTTTGTCTTACTTTTTATGGGCGGTGGTACTTTTCTTGTTTATATTTTATAAAAGTGTGGTGGGGATCGTTTTGGGATTTATTTTTTATGGTCTTCATAAAGGGGCGCTTGAGCCGGTGCAGAAAACCTTCGTAGCAGAACTGGCACCGCAGGATTATGTGGCCTCGACAATAGGAGTTTTTCAGATGGTAATTGGACTTTTAGCATTGCCGGCATCATTTATTGCCGGGTTTCTTTGGGATAGTTTTGATCCTTCGGTTCCGTTTTATTTTTCTTTGATACTTACATTGTTATCTGGAATACTTTTGGTATTTGTGAGGGAGAAGGGGAGATGAGTCTAGTTCTTGGAGGAAGGGGAAGTTTCTTTTTTCGGTATTGAAAAATGCTTGAGCCATCTGGCTTCTGCCGGCATTATGCCCGCAGATAAAAAGGATGTAATTCATAATAATTTCGTTTACTGATGATTGTGGCACAATTGAAAAATTATTTCTACATTTTGTGGCCTGCATGATATACTTCCTCGCATGTTGCGAAGACCAGAGATTGCCGTATTTTCTAATAGATTTACTCTTCCAGTAGCAAAAAAGTTGGTTGACGATGCTCATATAAATGCATTTCATGTAGATGTTTCTCCGAGCCAGGAATTTCGAATGCCAAACAGAGATTTTGAAGGAGGTATAGTAGTTGGCGGAGAGGGTACAATCCGTCCAGTCGTGCATCATAAGGTCGATTATAAAATAAATCGACCTTTGGGAATATACGCCAAGGGGACGAACAATGTGTTAATGCACACTCTAGAGGAGGCACATAGAATACTGGATGCATCTGAGTTTACGAGTCATCTTGAAAGTGTAACACCAGATCGATATGCATTTTATCCTGGAAAAGTAGGAGGAATTGTATTTACCAATCAAGCTGGTTTTGGTCCTTATGAGCAAGCAGTAGGAGATGTGAACAGAGTTTTGCGGATGGTTCCAAAAAATTTGAGACAGAAACTTGCACGAATACTTGCTCTTGTGCCAGCAAGCTTTACTAGTCAGAACAAAATCGATATGGGTTCAGTTTTACAGTATATTGGAAAGATACGAGCATTTCCAAAGCAAGATCCTTTTGGTGAAGAGTTGACACATGCTTGGATAGGTGAAGGATTTCAAGATATGAAACTTGTGCTGACGCTTCTTTTTTGGTCATTTGATTTACCAGCTCCAAAAGGATTATTGCACACAGAATCAGTTTCATCTTTTGTGGCAAAACCAGGTAAAAAAATTTGGTTCGATGGAGATACAAATAAAAGCGAAAGATTTTTTCCTCAAAGCGGAGAAGTTATTGTTTCGAGGAGTGATTATCCCATTACTATCGCCGCGCTAACTTAATGCAATTTCTGCTATAATCCATCCATGAATTTGTCTGTTGGG
>CAZJBV010000023.1:0-14015 GCA_964544585.1 uncultured Gammaproteobacteria bacterium
CGGATATTATTTCTGGTATACTTATGCTAAGATGAGTAAAGTAAAATCGGAAGATAAATTGATTCTCACTGCCTCCAGAAGCCCTAAATATAAAGGTAAGGAGGTAATTGTGGTAGGAAATGAGATGCGGATTATAAGTACGAGGAGTGCTGCTGCGAGAGAAAAACTTCTTACATCTTTGGTGAAAAAACATCCTGGTAAGACGCCTCTTATTGCTTTCATACCAAGAGAAAACACATTGATATTGTTTTCTTGATCGCATGAAAGTTACATTTCCCTACGAAGAAAAAGAAGCCGATATATTTCCGCGGATTAAACGCCCCGTTGCAGAAGTATATTTTTGGTCGAAGTTCATTCGTAATTGGATCAGATATAAGATGATTGTGGATAGTGGAGCTGATTATACTATTATTCCTAAATATTACAGCGCGGATTTAGGCATACATCTTTTGCAAGACTGCTACGTGAAAAAAACATATGGAGTGGGCGGAGGAACTACAGTTTTCTTCTTAAAAAGGAAATGGCTTATAAAAATAGGAGAAGAAGAATTGCGTATCCCTTTGGGATTTCTCGAGTCTGAGAGTGTGCCACCACTTCTGGGAAGAGAAGGATGTTTGAATCTGTTTTATCTGCTTTTTGCAAACTATCAGACGGAGATATCTTTAGATTTACGTTTAATTCCCAAGGGGTGAGAATTTTTATGTGGGTGAGTTTTTCCAGTTTTACTCTTTTCAAAGTGTTTGATGCTGCCAGTTGGTAGCTTCGCGAGGCGAGGCCTTGGAGATTTAATGCTACAATAATTTCTTAGGTGAGGCTAAAGACTATTTTCGTTTTAATTTTTCTTCCAATTCTCGAGCCAATCTCGGATTTGGTGAATGGATCAATGCTGCGGCCGAATCTATCACTTTGTCTGCTATCCCTTCTAGTTTATCGCCATGATGAGTAAATGCTTCTTCAAGAGTCATAGGAAACAATCTTATTTTTGCCGGATCAAGATAGGTATGGGCTCTTTCGAGGAGCGTATCTAGGAGTGGATGTAACTCTCTGCTAATTTGGGGTGTAGCCTTGGCTTTTTCTAAAAGACAGATGATATGATTATAGTTTGCCGGTTCTATGGCTATGGGAGTGACTTGGGCAACTTCGGCTAACCATACTAAAGGTTCGCCTAAGCCTGGACCTACTTCTACTACCTGTTTTGTTGTATATTTTGTCAGGAAGTCTTCCGGAATATCTCCATATCTTATATATTGTGCGGTGGTTTTATGTGTTATTGGAATGGCAAGAAAGTGGTTTATATCGAATAGAGAAACTGTGTTAGGCTCGGCCATCAATTCCAGACCTAAACCTCGTACGATCGTGATTTGGCCGATGTCTTCTGTAGTGAACCCGCCTCTCATTTCCGGTAACATGGCGTTATTATACTCTTTTGATGTATATAGATGTATAAATGGAGAATAGTCTTTTAAATAATTTATGAAGATATCCCTAGGGTGGATGCTATGGATTATATAAGAGGGAGTAGTTTTTTCTTTATGTTACTGAAAGAATACTGATTTAAGGCCAATTCTTTGACTCAGACCCCTCGAATCCGTTACAAAAGTCAGTAAAGTTTGAATTTAGTACAGTTTAACAACTAAAATGGACAGTGCACTAGGAGGTGAACTGTCCATATGTATGATGTTACCAAATTAGTTTCCCAAAGGATATGGAAACCATTGTTAGACATGCTTCCTACACCGAGGCAAAAGCAATTTGGAAGAAAAAGAGTCAAAAAGAACGGCTTGTTATACGGTATCTTACAAATATTGGTTAATGGTGTTGCTTGGAGAAAGATAGCTGATTGCGGATGTTCCTATGCCAGTTGTTTTCGCTACTTTAAGGAACTGGAGCCCAGGGGAAAACTCAAACTCATCTACAAGACACTTGCCAAGGCAAAAACAGACCTAACAGAAGGCATGATTGATACCACCACAGTTGACTCATTTGAGTTTAGGCATCTTACGGGATGGGATGGATACAAGAAAAAAGTAGGCACCAAGGTTTCACTATTTTGTGATAAACATGGACTACCAGCTGATGTTGTTTTTGGAAAAGGGAGCTTTTATGATACAGAGTTCTTTCCCCAACATATTGATAATACAAGAGGAATCAGGAAAAGACTGATCAGCTTAGACATGAAGTATATGAGTACTGCCTTAAGAAGGCGCATGAGGGAGAAAGGAATTAGAATAAACATGAAGTGGAGAGACCAGGATTTCAGGAGAAAGAGAGGCCCTAAATTCAAGCTAGATTCAGAAAAATACCACTCAAGGTTTCTGTTGGAGAGAACGAATGGTTGGTTGAAAAGTTTCCGAGGCGTCAGAATAAGACGGGAATACCATCCTGCTATGTTTAAGGCTCTTGTCTATTTTAGCCATTATCATTGTTCTGATAAGGAGTTAGAGTTTTGTAACGGGTTCGGGAGGTGAGAAGATCTTTTAGATCGGCAGATAAATTTTGAAAGTAGCTTCGCGAGGCGAGGCCTTGGAGATTTAATAGGTCCTCCTTTTTGTTGTTTAAGTAATGTTATTCCATGATTTGGTGTTTTATTTTGTGGAGCTTTTTTTGATAATCTTCTTGGTCGGCGATAAATTTAAAATAGGATTTTCCTGATTTGAATTTTTGGAGAATATGGGACGTATCTATTGATGAATGTGCTTTGCCAATATATGATGGCATCGACGTCCAGGGGTATGAAGGAAGGTCGCTGATACTAATATTGTAGGAAGTAACTGGGTTTAGATGAATATATCTTGAGACGTGAAGGAACTCTTCTTCTCTTTCTATTCTTCTTGCTTTGAATGGGTTTTGAAATACTGTGCCGTGTCTTTCATTTTTTATATTGAAGAATTTGGCAAAGCTATTTTGAATATTGGAGATAAATATTGATATGCCGCGATTGGTGTTTTGGCGGATGAGGAAATGGTAGTGGTTGGGCATAAAGGCAAAGGCAAATAATTGAATTAAGGGTGATCTTTTCTCCATTTGTGAAAGGTATGTGTTTTTCTGTTTGTCAGGCAACAATTTAAATTTGGAGTAGCGCAACGTTTGGGGGAAACGATAATAATTGGTCAATTCGATGATTCTTTGAAGCTCTCTTTTTTTAGTAAAGATAATTTCGTGTCCGACGGTGCGGTTGAACACATGGTACGTTTGTTCATTGGCGAGGATATGAAGTCTACGCGGCATAGAATAAATTTATAATAAAAACCCTAGGGTGTCAATAGGGATACACCCCTGGGGTGGAGAGGTTTCTTTAATCATCGGGGGAGGGGGATTCGGGTAGGCCTGTGGGAGTGGTAATTGCTGGGGAAACAAAGTCTAAATCATCAAAATAGGTTGTACCACTTTTACCTGAAAATTTTATCCGGATAGAAAGATAATTTGTATCTTTTATGAGTTTAAATGATTGTCTTTTATACTGCCAATCATGAATTTTAGTGTTGAAGTAAATTGGATAAGTAATTTTAGTGCCATCGGTATGTAGAGCCACTACGACTAGTTTTACAACCCCTGATTTTATCGTCTGATCTAATTTATTCCAACCTGAAAGGGTAAAGGTGGAACCTTTGGGAATAAATTGTTTTGAAATAACTTGTCTTAAGACTTTGGCTCTACCCTTTTTGTATACCATTTGGAAGGATTTGGTAGAGGGCTGATGGGATACTTTAGTTACCGTTTTATCTTCAGATTCAATATTAATTTTTTCCCAATTATTGGGTAGGCCATTTGAGTCTGATTCAAATGATGTATTCAGGAAAGTAAAAGAGATAGGAGGAATAGGCGTGGGAGTAGGTTCTCTAGTCGGGGTGGGACTTATAAGTGTAGGAGTAGGGGATAAAACCGGAGAAGGCGTATTGCTGGGGGTACTACTGGGAGTAAGGGAAATAGCAAATGGATTGAGATATTTTCTTACCTGGCCACGGTTGGCGTCATAGACATATAAATTATCTGCCTCATCAAATGTGGTTGATATAGGCCAGCCATAAAAGTCAATTAGTTTGCCATCTGGTTTGGCAAATTCTGGGTCGCGAGGATTGGATGGGTTTAGTTGATCAGGCTTTTGGTAGTAGTGGACGAATCTTATTCCAGAATAGGGATTGTTTCCGATAACCATATTATTTTGACTATTAAATGACATCTGAAATTGTTCGTGGCTAAATGGATTTGAATTACTTCGAATAGGAAATTCTTTTACCGCAATCGGATTGAATATAGTTTCTGGGGGTGTATCGGGAAATTGACCTTCCTGATACATCAGTAATCTCCAGTTTCCCTCAGACTCAATAAAATGATCACTGATATAGATATTTCCTTTTTTATCGATATTGACAGATCCGGGAGAACATAACATCTGTAATGAAGCTTGTTCGGCGGGCAAACCACTTCCTTGGTTGCATAGGGTGGAATTGGCATCTTTCTGGCCGATGAGAACATCAACTACGGGCTGAGTGAGTGGATTTCTGATGCGTAATACTCTGTTGTTTCTAGGTTCTGCCGCCCATAAGAATTTTCCATCAGGGGTAACTGATACACTGGTAAAACCATGATTGGCAAACTGGACCGTGCCACCTCCTGCAAGGGGAAGAGGAAGGGTAATAGTTTTTATGGGGATTGAATCTGCGGTAATAGGAGAATCATAAATAACTATGCGACCAACTTCATCACTGTCATTATTTTGGGCGATGTATATACGATTGTTGCTATCCTTTGTCATTTGATTGAAGCCAAGCGGCATAGTTGAAAGAACGACATCTGGTGCCTGACCGTTTGTTAAGCTATTTGGATTATTCCAAACATATAGATGACGTG
Organism: uncultured Gammaproteobacteria bacterium; assembly: GCA_964544585.1. GTDB lineage: Bacteria > Patescibacteriota > Microgenomatia > 2-02-FULL-39-11 > 2-02-FULL-39-11 > CAZJBV01. Next base: position 4,852 of record CAZJBV010000023.1, read on the forward strand.
CGCCGGCAATCAATTGAGAATTGGTAACAACCACTCCTCCCCAGGCTGGAGCCATGAAGCGACTTTGATCTTCTGTATTTGGACCACTTAATAATATTTTTACCTCTTCTGATTCTGGTTTAGCAATAGCGACAATATGTCCGGTGCCATTGGAAAAGATGATTTGGCCATCAGAGGTGATATCAAACCCGCCTGAGACAGTTGATCCATTGAGTGTAAATTTTGCAAGTTGGGTTTTATCCCAGGAGAAAAGGATGACGTTGCTTTTCCATTCAGGAGCAGAAGTACTTACCCATAAACCTCTGCCTAAAGGATCTATTTTCAACCATAATGGCGACTCATCTGGTGGTTGCCAAAAAACTTCATCGATTCTACCAGTTGGAGTAAAAGTATATTTCATTACTCTATTATTTCCTACATCGGTAACATACATTTCATCTGCAGTTCTAAAAACTACCGAATAGGGATTGTATAGTTGATTAAGTCCATTTCCGCCATTATTTTCAGTGAGTATATTTTGCCCTACGGCTAAATTGGCACTTTTTGCTATGACACCTTCAGATTGGGGAAAACGTAAGACTCTATTATTGCCAGAATCGGCCACCCAGAGATTGCCAGTTGGATCGAGAGTAACACCCATGCCAAAGCCAGCAACTCTCTCATCATTTTGGTAACAAAAAGAGTCGGCTTTGGGATCTGTATGGATAGCGTTGTAAAAGTCAGGTGTTCCATCGGGATAGAAAACCTGTTGTTTGTTGCAATAGACTCCGGTGAAGTCATCTTGGCCCCATACCTCATCTGCAATTGTGTCTGTTGTAAATGGAGAATTGTATTTCAACACTCTATTGTTTCGGGCATCGGGAACATATAGATTGCCTGAGTTATCAACAGCCATATTGACTCGAGATGCGTCCTCCAGAGTGGTAAATGTATTATCAGACTGGCCACAAAGTGTATTTTTTCCGGCGATTTTACGATCCGGCCAGGAAGACATACTTCCGTCTTGATTGCATCCGCCAAAATCTGTCCCGGATGGTTGTCCGATGATTATTTGTGGATTACACTGTGTATTGGTAATATCACAGAGGCTCAAGTCAAACCCAAGAATTCTATTATTTCCTGCGTCCCAGACATAAAGTCTGCCAGGTGTAGTTGAGCGGTCAAGTAGTACGCCTCCCGGCATAAAAACATGAGTTGGATCAATTTTTCCAGGAGCATTTTCACCGAAATCTCTTTTGCCAACGACTACATCGGCCCATAAATCTCCTTCCTTTTCTCGGATAGGTGTATTGGTAGAAGATTTACCAGGAGCTGCCTTGGATCTGGTGTCTTTTTGCTGACGAATACTTAGAAGAGTAAGTGGAAGTGAAATAAATAGAAGCAGGGTAATTAACAATGCTATTTTAATAGATCGGGGAAGGGATAATACAGAATTGGGCATCAAAATTGAGTGTAGCAGGTAAAATTAATGTTGACAAGGGAATTGGGGTGTGAAATGATTGGTTTAGTATGAATATCCTCGGGCCGATTGAGCTTTTGAAAGAATCGTTTCAGCTTTTTTTTCAAGGGAAAAACCTGGGGTATCTTCTCAAAGTGACGTTTGCTACTTTGGGTATTGAACTTTTACCACTCTTTGCCACGGTTTTGCCTTTTTTGGTTATAGGAGCAATTACGGGTGCGGGTTCGGAGCTTTCGGCGGGGAGCCTAATCTTAATTCCTCTGGGAATTGTTGGGGTAGTTGTCTCAATTGCGGCATTTGTCTGGGCGCAGATAACTATGGTGCGCGCGGTGCAAAATGTAATAAAGGGGCAGATAACACCTGTCGGAGAACTTCTGCGGCAATCTTGGAGTGGAAAAGTATGGCAGCTTTTCCTGTTGCAGGTTTTGACAGCTCTTATAGTCGGATTTGGAATTTTGCTTTTGATAATCCCCGGGATAATATTTGGAGTGTGGTTTGCATTTTCAACTTATGTACTCATATTGGAAGACCGCGGAGTGACCGAGTCTCTAGGACGAAGCAGGCAACTGGTGGCAGGACATTTTTGGACTGTGCTTGGATATAATCTTCTTTTTGGGATCATAATGATGATAATTACGGGGTTTTTGCAGATGGTGGTGCCTTTTATTGGGTCTTTGATAGCGATGGTATTTTCCGCATTTTATAGTCTTTTCCCTTTGCTTTTGTATAGAGAGTTGGTGAAAGTAAAAACTGCCGCGAAAAAAGCATGAATACTACTTCTACACATCCGACTGTCATACCAAATGTAAATCCAGTACCTCAACCTTCAGTGCCATCTGTATCTAATACTTCAACTTTGAAATATGTAGGATTTGGGAGGAGGCTTGGGGCATATCTAATTGATGCTGTAATTGTAAATTTGGTCCTCAGTCCTCTATATTTAATTATTCCTGATTTTAATCTCGTAAATATGATTTTTCTTGTCCTATATACTCTTTACTACGTATTTATGGTGGGGATGTACGGCGCGACATTAGGTAAAATGATTTTGAAAATAAGAATAGTCAAAGAAGATGGGGCAAAAGTGTCTTTTGTCGATGCATTTATTCGGGAATTAGCATCATATATATCTGCGGTGGTTCTATTTCTGGGATATTTATGGGTATTGTGGGATCCTAAAAAACAAGCTTGGCATGACAAGGTAGCTCATACTGTAGTTGTAAGAGTTTAAAATGCCCCCTAAACCTGCCGGATTATCCAAATTTTTTCATTGGGACTATTACGTTGGGATTTTATCTGGTGAGGAAAAATATAGAAGTGTGGCAGTAATTCTCCTTTTTTCTATTGTTTTGTCCATCTATTATTCGTATAAGGTTTTAAAAGTAGGTTTGCCGTTTGCTAATAATTTCAGCTATAGAGTCGAGAAAATTGTCGATGAGGTAATTCCAGAAGATCTCACTGTGACGATAAAAAATGGTAGGGTTACGACAAATGTCACTGAACCTTATTATGTCACTATTCGTAAGGAAAATGTAGAAAATCTGTTTGGATTTGCCAATATTGACACTAAGAGTGTGTCTAAAATAAGGATTCTGACGATTGATACAAAGGGGAGGGCAGAAGATTTCGAACAGTACCAAAGCCTGGCCTTACTGACTGAGACTAGTCTAGTTTATTATGACGATGAAAAAATCAATATTTATAGTTTACGGGACATGGAGGATTTTACTTTTAATAAAAAGATGGTAGAAAAATTGTTAGCTGAAATTAATCCTGATAATACGATCGGGAATTTAATTTTGATTTTTCTATATATTTCTCCCTTATTTATTTTTTTGGGTATATTTATTTTTCAATTCTTGTCATTTATATTGCTAACAATATCTGTTTATATTATGGCGAGGATCTATCAGACGGGGGCTAAATTCTGGAATGTGTATCGATATACGGTAGCTATAACCATCGTTCCTATTATTATTTGGTCTATAATTCTCTTTTTTCCATATGCCGTAACTTATCTTTCTGGGTTGGACTCTCTACATACTATGTTTATATACGGTTTGGCATTTTTGGGAATAAAACGGTTTACGAGAAAAAATGTACCAATGAACAATGTTCCAATGAAACAATGAAGATTTTAGTGAAAGATATTTTATCTGTTATATTTCTGCCGGTGACCTTGATGGTGGCAACAGTAAAATCTAGTCGGGAGGGATGGAAAAAGGCTGTCTACATTTTAATTGTATTGATTTTATTTACATCCTTGTGGTTCAATATTTTAATTTCCACGATAGACTATATTTCATCGCTTCTTTTTCTAACGGGAGTGAAGGACAAACTGACTGAGGTTCATGTCGTAGGTACTTCTATGTTGCCGACAATTACCGATGGATCGACCGTGACTCTGTCGAGTCCGAAAAAATATGGACTGTCTAGGGGAGATATAGTGTCCTTTCAAAATAAAGAAACGGGAGGATACTATTATATAAAAAGAATCATTGGACTAGAGGGAGAAGAAATTGTCATTAAGCTCGGGCGGGTATACCTCAATAGTAAACCACTAAATGAGCCATATACATTAAATAGCCTTCCTACATTTGGTAATACGGCTTTGGGTGAGTGTGAGAAATATACTGTACCTGCGGATAGTTTTGCTGTATTTGGTGATAATAGGACGGTCAGTCAAGATTCTCGTGTAATCGGATTTGTAAATCGAGATGATATAGAAGGAGTTATACCTGCAGATTATAAATTGAGCTACGCATCCCCTACGGAGCGATTAACTATAGAGAAAAAGACGGTTGATCCTATCCTATTTTTAGAAAAAATAAATAAAGAAAGAGGAGAGAAGAAATTGCCACTTCTAGTAACTCATGATTTACTCAATAATTTGGCGAAAGATAGGGCAAATGATATAAAGAATAATTTTAATCAATGGAAGAAAAATGAATCCGGGATAGAAAGATTTTTGGATAATAGCGGTTATAAATTTAATCAGGTTTACGAATTTATCACTTTTGGCTATATTGATGGAAGCGATGTTCTGGATCAGGTGTTGGAATCACCTAGAGAAAAGGATAAATTTTTTTCCTCGGAGTTTACTGAAGTCGGAGTCGGGGTAGTGGAGAGAACGTATGGTGAATGTACATATCCAATTGTGGCTGTAATACTCTCCTGGCCGAGTGTTCCAACATATGATGCAACGGTAATTAAATCCTGGGAAGACGAAATAGCAAATACAAATAAGATCCTTTCAGATTTACAATCGTGGGTGGGATATAGGGAAAAAGATCAGGAGAAATTGCGGGAACTAATATCAATTATTGCCGAAGAAAATCAGATTGCGAGAAGAATTTATGCTCGGATGAATGGTCGGGAATGGTTGTCACAAAAGGATTATGACGATATTGAAAAACACGACAAGCTCGTCACAGAGGGAAATAAATTGATGGATGAATTGTTTCCAAGGGTGAAAGGAATATTTTCAGAAGATGGGAAACAGAGAAAATTATAAAGAAGCGAGGTAAAGTGAAAATTAGTTAGTTTTTGATGGAGACGAGGAGGGGGGTCGAGGTGATATTGATTCTGACTTTTCCATTGCGGCGATTGTCTAGATCGCCTACTTGGCCATCTGATATATTTTGGGTTTCCCCGAATGGATCTAAAGTTTGGATCGATGTGGCGATAAAATTTTTCTGAATGGTGGGGGCGGAGGCGTTAGGAGAACAGAAACCTGGTCTGGTGGGGACGCTCCAGAGGACTTCTTTTTTGGGGCTGGTTATTGAAGTTGGGTGGGTAAAAATGTATCCTTCTAAATTGTTGTAATTTGACATATCAAGGGAATGGAAACCATAACCATTGAGGCCATTGAATAATCTTTGATAGGCAAAGAAGGCCGGGCGCTTTCGGGGAGGAGTAGTTGTATTGTCAATTAAACCATACTGTGGATCTCCAAAGCCCAGATCATACCATCTTATCTCATCTGCGCCTGTAGAAAAGCTCTGGGCAAATATTTTCCATAAATTTATAGCCACGTCATTCTCTGGTGGAGAGCCGGGAATATAGGGGACGGGTTGGCTAATTTCGCTTATGACAAATGAGCGTTCAAGGGGTTTTCCGTTTATTGTAAATCGGGAAAAGATATCTTTCATCCAATTCACTGCACCCCTGATGCCGCCTTGGGCGTAATCATCAAATTCGGGAAATGGCCAATTGCAGTGATAAATTTTATAATAATGGACATTTGCGATGTCAAAATAGGGGAAATTTTGAGAAAATGATGGATCTGTAGTTTGATATTTTTTAAAAAGATAGTCGATGACTTTGTAGAGAAATGTTTTGGTATCGTCTGAAAAGAGTCGGTCGTGGATTTCAAAATTTCCATATGTACCGAATGAGACTCTGGCATTGGGGTTTGCAGCTTTGACGGCGTAATAAAAATCTTTTTGCAATTCTGCATAATCCTGATAGTCGGGGATGCCATTTTTATTTAGATCTCCGTCTCGTCTTTCGGACCAGGGTCTACTATCATCTTCTGGATTTTTGGTATTCCAGGGTGATTGGCCACAGTCTCTTCGGTAATAATCGGGTTCGTTGTAGATAAGATATGAATTGGAAATGAGAGGTTTGCCAGTCGTAGACAGGATATCATCAGTGCCGTCGCCATCGTAGCGTTCGACTACTTTTTTGACAAAATCGAGGAAGCGCTGTTTGGTCGTAGCATCATTGGGGTCGGCGGAGTTCATATTGATGGGGGCATTGGGGCAAAAGCTACCTAGACTTTGAGTGCTTTTGGTGACGGCCCAGTTGGGGGCGGCTCCAATCATAATATTGCAAGTAGGAAGACTGTGATTTTGGCAGCCTTCAAGCTGTCTTTCTGTACCAGCAGCAGGAGCCCAGTTATAGACTCCGGGAGTGGGTTCTATCCTAAACCAGTCGATACTGGTGGTGGCCGAGTTGAGGCCGGCTTCTTGGGTATAAGAGAAATAAGTAACTGGAGGGGTAGTTCTGGGAATAAATCCAGTTGGACTCAAAGGAGAAAAGCCCCCCAGCCCCATGGCAAATTTTTTGGGAGTTACTCCTGAATCTATTTCCAATTCGGAAATGACTTCGATTTTTGAGGTTACCAAAGAGGGACTTTCTGATCTTTCAGGGTTTGGAATTTTGACTGCCTTTTTAATCCGGACTGCCTGGCCCAAGAGATCGTTAAGCTCTTTCTTTTTTATATTTACACCATCGGGAGTGACATAGTATTGGATTATACCTTGGGCATCAAGGAGGCGATAGCAGAGGTTTGGGTTTCTGGCACATTTTTGCTGACGGCCTTTGACAAGATATCCAGTATAAAACTCTTTTGAGGCCCGGGACTGGGGGCCGAAGATAAAGACATAATAGCTTAATCCACCAAGGAAAATGAATAATAAGATTAGAAGAATAAATTTGGGAAGGAATAGACGAAGTAGAGGATGCCGTGGGGGCGTGCTTTGAGTTTGATTTGGCAGGTCAACGGTGGAATTCATTTAATTTAATTGAAACTGAGAATGCTCTTAATGTCAAGGGAGTAAGAATTATTATATAATACTTTAAATATGAAAATAGGATTTGTGGGGCTTTGGGAGAACTTCTCTTATTTCTTTTTGGATCGGCCGATATCTTTGCGGACAAAAATATAGAGCAAAATTGCGGCTATTAAGGTGAGAGCTAAGGCTGCCCCGCCTCTATTTATGAGTTCGTTGAGTTCGTTGAGCGTCATTTTGATTTCCTTTCTAGGTGTAAAGCAATATACAACCACATTATAGTTTGCAAAACTCTCCAGGTCAATTCAAGCAAGTTATTGGACAAAGGAATTGTAAGGAATAATGCTGCAGATATGTTGGTAGAGAATGCAGAATATACTTTGAAAGCGGATTTGGCAAACAATATCTTTGGTATATCATAATTGTAGCATGCGTCATTATACGTAGATTGCAATTCAGACAGGAAATAAACTATTATACGTTTATATGAAAATAGGATTTGTGGGGCTGGGGAGGATGGGGAGGGCGATGGTGTTATCTGCGCTGGAGAGGGGGATTGATGTGGTGGCGTACAATAGAACTACGAGTAAAGTGGAAGAGATTGTTGGTGAAATATCAACTATCAAAAATCAAATATCAAAAACAAATATAAAAAATAAAAATATTGGTGATTTTATTCCTACTTATTCTACAGAAGAGCTGATAAAGAATCTCCAGGCGCCAAGAGTAATTATTTTGATGGTGCCGCAGGGAGAGGCTGTTAAGGAGATGATTGCGAAGCTAGTGGGTATCGAAATACCAGAGGTGTCAATAGGAAACCACCTTAGAGGTGTACTAGAAAGGGGGGATACCATAATTGATGGAGGAAATTGTTTCTATCGTGACTCTCAACGAAACTATAACAATCTTAAACAAAAGGGTATTAATTATATCGATATGGGGACGAGCGGGGGGCTCGAAGGAGCAAGAAATGGGGCGTGTTTAATGATTGGGGGAGATGAGGAGGTGTTTATCAAACTTGAAAGTCTATTTGCGGCAATGGCAACGAAGGATGGATATGCCTATTTTGGGCCATCTGGAGCTGGGCATTTTGTCAAAATGGTCCACAATGGTGTCGAATATGGAATGCTTCAAGCTTTGGGTGAGGGGTTTGAAATTTTGGAAAAAGGACCGTTTAAACTGGACTTTCGCAAAATTGCCAAAAATTGGTCGAATGGAAGTGTAGTACGGGGGTGGTTGACGGAGCTTTTGGAGAGAGCCTTTGCTGCCGATCCGAAGCTTGAGCGTATAGAAGGGGTAGTGGGTGGCGGGACGACGGGGAGATGGACGGAACAAGTTGCCAAAGAGGAAACTGTCGAAACGCCGGTAATTTCGGCATCTTTAAAAGCAAGGGAAGAGTCAAAAATTAAACCTACTTTTGCGGGAAAAATTGTGGCGGCTTTACGCAATCAATTTGGCGGGCACGAAACTAAGAAAGCGTCTTGATAGGTTTGTGTTCAGTTTAGATTTTCTTGAGGATCATGGGGAAGGGGGAGGAGATTTTTTGCAGGTTGCGGGCTAGGGAAAGGGCGGATGAATCCTAGGGTGTCAAGAGGAATACACCCCTGGGGTGGATAGTGGATTTCTTTAGCTTTGGAGCGGGTGTCGGCAGACTGGAAAGAAAGGAAAATGACGAAGGGAAGGGTGAGAGTGAGGAGGAGGAGAATGAAGAGGTTTAGTTTGTGTTTGAGGAGATTTTTTATAGCAAGCATATAACCATAATAGTGTACTTTTGAGAGGAATGTAAAGTTTTTTAGCTTTTCTTGAGGATCATGGGGATGGGGGAGTCGAAATAGTTCAAAGTTCAAAGTGCAAAATGCAAAGTGAAAAGTTGAGGTATATATTTATTATTTTTTCAATATCATAGGAAATGGAGAGTCAATTTTTTGAAGGTCTTTATCCAGCAATTCGAGTTTGGCGTCGGAGACTTTGAGGTAATAGGTCGACTGATCAGGTTTATCGGGATCGAGTTGAAATACTGAGGCATTTATATTGGTAGCATCGCCTCTAATCAGCGTCCATTTACCTTTAGTGACAATAGGCTTTGGGCTTTTGTCAATATAATTTTCACTCAAAATATAATTACCCTCGTCTTCGTACGGGCCATTTTTGGTCAGGGTCAGTTCTGTTTCAAGGCCAGGGCAGTCGGC
>CAZJBV010000024.1:0-13411 GCA_964544585.1 uncultured Gammaproteobacteria bacterium
GGTTAAAACTCAAAGGAATTGGCGGGGACCCGCACAACCGGTGGAGCATGTGGTTCAATTCGAGACGAAGCGAAAGACCTCACCAGGGTTTGACATGGTACCGTTTATCCATCCAGAAATGGGAGGAAATCCGCAAGGATGGTACCACAGCTGCTGCATGGCTGTCGTCAGTTCGTACCGTGAGGTGTTCCCTTAAGTGGGATAACGAACGCAACCCCTATCCTTTGTTAAATTTTTCAAAGGAAACGGTCCAAACGTATGTTTGGAAGGAAGGTGGGGATGACGTCAAGTCAGCACGGCGCTTATGCCCTGGGCTACACACATCCTACAATGGCGAATAACAACGGGAAGCAAGACGGTGACGTTAAGCAAATCCCTCAAATTTCGCCTCAGTTGGGATTGCAGTCTGCAACTCGACTGCATGAACGCGGAATCGGTAGTAATCGCGGATCAGCATGGTCGCGGTGAATACGTTCTCGGGTCTTGCACACACCGCCCGTCAAGCCAACAAAGTCGGGGGCGGCCGATGCCCCGCCTATGGCGGGGTGAAGCCGAACTCGGTGATGGGGACTAAGTCGTAACAAGGTATCCCTACTGGAAGGTGGGGATGGATCACCTCCTTTCTTTTAATTTAGAGGCAAACCTGCGGTTTTCCTCTAACTCCTTTCCCTTAAGGAATGGAGAAGAAACCGCACTCAAAAAAGTTTTCCTACCACGTTTTGGTTGTTAAATAAAAATCGCCTCGAAAGGGGCGATTTTTTGTGGGGATTTGATACAATGGATATATGGATAGCTATTGGGAGGTTGCGCGAAAAGCCGTACCTTTGCCCAATCCAATGGTTTTAGTTCCTTCGGAAATATCAGCAAAGGAGGTATCGAGTCCTGTCCGGACAAAATTTACCTCCAAAAAATTATTACTTTTGGTTGGGGTATTTATATTTGTATCACTGATGATAGGGATACTTTTGTGGATTCTGCAGTATGAAATAAAGAAAAATAGTGGGGGGAAGTTCAATCGTATTATTTCCTTTACAACATAATGTATAAATGCATTTTGTTTGACTTAGGTGGAGTCCTTTTTACTAATGGGACAAAGCGATTTATTGCCAATCTTTCTCAGAGATATAGCATATCTCAAGATAGGATTGGAGATATTATTGATGGGAAGATAGGTTCGGATTATAGAGAAGCTAAAATTTCAAGATATAAGTTTTGGGAGAAAGTAATAGGACAGCTCAATTTAAAAGAAACTGCTGACCAGTTGGAAAAGGAATGGATTGGAAGTTATGAACTTGTTGAGGGGACATACGATATCATTTTAAAGCTAAGATTAAAATACGAACTTTATTACTTATCTGATAACGTACGCGAAAGAGTAGAAATATTGAATCAAAACTTTAATTTTCTCAAACTTTTTAAGGGTGGAATTTTTTCTCATGAGGTGGGTGTAAGAAAGCCAAATCCTTTGATATATAGGCTAGCAATAGAAAAGGCAAAATGTAATGTAGAAATGGCTGTATATATTGATGATAAGGAGAAATTTCTGATACCAGCAAGGGAGATGGGGATGACAACTTTACATTTCATAAATCCAGAAAAATTAGGAGAAGATCTAATAAAGCTTGAAATTTTGTAATGTGGGCGAGCAAGGAATCGAACCTTGGACCTCTTTCTTATCAGGAAAGCGGAACGTAAAGAAATTTTCATTGAAAATTTCAACGTTCCTGAAACGTTGTGGGTCGCCTAGGAATCGAACCTAGCGCCTCTTTCTTATCAGGAAAGCGTTCTACCGATGAACTAGCGACCCATTTACGTTTCGTTCTACCACTCACTCGCCCCTTTTTGAGGCGCAGAGGGGAATCGAACCCCTGCATAGCTGTTTTGCAGACAGCTGCGTTTCCTCTTCGCCACTGCGCCACGGATGATATTTTATCAGATTCGGTGAATGAAGGGAATCGTTAGAGGTTAATCTCTATTTCTTCTCCCTTTTTAATGTCGCCTTTGATGATGCGATTGGCGATTTGATCTTCGATCTTGTCTGCGATTGCGCGACGGATAGCCCGGGCACCAAATACGGGGTCATGGCCGATGGTAACAAGTTTTTTGACTAGATCGTTTGTTATTTTTATTGATATTTGGTGTTTATGTAAGCGGGAATTGAGATTTTTAAGCATGAGTCTGGCTACGTCACGTAGATTTCCTTCAGACAGGGGAGTGAAGACGACTACTTTGTCGAAGCGGTTGAGAAACTCTGGAGAGAAAATGTGGTTTTTCTGGACAAAATCCAGGACTTCATTTGTAAGAGAATCTTTTGGTTTTCCTTTGACAATAAATTGTCTAATATACTCGGCAGCTGCATTCGATGTACAGATGACCATTAAATTTTTGCAGTCAATTTTTCGTCCATGTATATCTTCGACGTATCCTTCGTCTAGGAGAGTCAAAAAAAGATTGAGGACTTTTTTATCCGCCTTTTCGATCTCGTCTAATAAAAGAAGGGAAAAGGGATTGTCCTGAATCTTGCGGGCGAGTTCGCCTGGTAATTGCGCCTTTATCGATCCAATAAGCCTTTCAACCCCTTCTGCCTGATACTGGCTCATGTCAAAACGGATGATATTATTTTCTGAACCATAATAAAGACGGGAAAGAGCTTTGGCAGTTTCTGTTTTACCTACACCCGTAGGGCCTAAAAAGAGAAAACTGCCTAAGGGTTTATTGGGGTTTGCGATACCGGTTCGAGCGCGACGGAGGCTTGCGGAAATAGATTTTACAGCTTCTTCTTGATTGATGATTGATTCGTGGAGCTTAGTCTCAAGATTTAAAAGGATTGTCTTTTCTTTTTCTTTTATTGAGCCTACGGGAATTTTTGTCTTTATTGTCAAAAGTTCCCTAACATGATGAGGAAGAACTACTGTTTCGTGTTTTTCGTCTTTGGCAAAGCTAATTACTTCGTCTAATAAGTCGATGGCTTTTTCGGGAAAGGGGTTTTGCGAGGCATAGCGATTGCTAAGACTCACGATTTCTCTCAGGGTCTGAAGGGTAATCGTTACGCCATTTTTGTATTCAAGGACTGGAACTATGGAAAGAGCCAGTTCTTCCATGACTTCACTTGTATCTGGTGGTGTAATTTCTATTTCGTCAAATAACTTTGTTAAAATGGGATTTGGTTTAAATACTTGGTAGAAATTCAATGTGTCGGTGATGCCTATAACTTGAAGCCTACCATTTGAAAGAAATTCTTCAAATTCCTCGATAAAATTAAATTTTCCTTTGGAGCTCTGAAGATAGTTTTCGATCTCATCAATGACAAGAATAATATTACCCGCATTTTGTCCCTCGGTAAGAAGTTCGGTCATGGTCTTTTTTAAATTAAGATCGTTTTTATACCAACTAAAAATTGCTTTGGGATCAAAATAGAGGACGCGTTTATCAAAAAGACTATGATGGGCCTGCCCATGATGGATTAGGTTTGCCAGTCCTGCGACTATGGCATGTCTGCCTACACCTGGAGTACCATAAACAATAATGCTATTTTGAGTGTCCTTGGAAAGAATTCTTTGGAGGGACATTATTTCTTTATCCCTGCCTACGACTCTAGGGAAAAGGGAAAATTTTTCGGTCTGATTTTCTGTTATTTGATCTAAGAGAGGAGTATAGCCAAAGCCCCAGTCGCGGCCGACAGAGGAAAGGCGAAGCAAGCTATCAAGGTTTTCCCATGAGACTCTTATTTTTGGAAAATTGACCAGTTTTTTATACCAGATAGAGGTTTCTTGCAGATCTTGAATGCTAATCTCATTTTTTTCACAAAAAATTTTGAAAGGGTAATATGAATCATAGAGAACTACAAGGATGTCGCCGTAGGAGGCAATATGCTGGGAGGGAAATTTTTGGTCGACATTTTTTTCTACTGAATCTAAATATTTGAGAAGATTTTGGGGAGAGATACCGAGGTGGTCGAGAATGAATGCTACTTCGTCTGTATTTATTATTTTTCTGAGCAAAAGATCAAGATTTTTTTCATATTGTGACAGAAGTTTCTCGGCTTTGGATTTTTGTTTTTTTCCTATTGCCAAAATAAAGTAGGGAATAAAAATGGGTGAGATAAAAAGGTAAATAGTAATTGCGAGAAGGCAAAGGACGGTAGTGATAGTTGAAACAATAATTCCTGAAAGAATTACAAGTAGGCGCAAAACGGCTCCTATCCCTCTTGCTATTAAATTGAAACTAAGAGCGGTGGTAAGTGTTGCTAGATTCCAAGGATTTTTGACTTTCAGATACTGGCGTTTCCAAGGAGATAATAGCGTATGGAAATGGTAAGAGATGGCAAAATAATGGGTTGAAAGAATGCTTAGGTTTCTCCCGATAATAAGAATCTTTTTGAGGTTAGATCCATAATACCAGTTTATAAATTGGGGCAGCATGAGAATTTAGAATTCAGAATTTATAATTAAGAATTCTGAATAAATTATATCATTTATTTCATTAGAGTTGACAGTTGGGAGGATAGCAGATGGATTTCTGTATTCCCGGGACGCGGGAGGCTTCGGTTAGCCATGCGGAAACTGAAAGTGGAGAAATTGCTTCTTTGGTATATTGCTCAATTACTCTTTGGTAGTCCTCATTTGTATATCCTAGGGTTGCATTAAACTGTTCATCTGAGGGGATTGCTACCAACTCTACTTGGGTAGTTTGACCGGTTCTTACTGTTTGGCTCGGTTCCGGATAACGTCTGGGTCTTAAACAATTGGGTGGCGTGCAGTCTGGTAGAGAATAAAGCTGGACAGAATAATTCGTTCCGGCTGCTGTGGGTGTCCATATAATGACTCCTTGACTACACTCAAATGGATACGTTTCTCCGTTTGCTTCAGGATCGGTAAAGCAGTTGTTGTCGTTTGTGGTCGGAACATCCATAGTGACACTAAATTCGCTTCCACCTCTGGTGGGGCCTGAAATATATACTTTTGCTGTTCCGTCTGATTGCCTCCATGGTCGTTTTGTTCCATTTTCCAATCGTCGATTGACCTCGATTCTCAATGTTCCCGCGGTACCGTCGTCTCCGTCCCCGCCGGGTGATGTTGGTTGGGGAGTTGTTCCTCCTCCGGAACGGGTAGGACTTGGTCTGTCTGTCGGTTCTTCGCCGGACGGCGTGGGCGTTGGTGAAGAGTCATCTCTACAATTACTTTGTCCAGCAGTCTCTTGACCCCGACATTCTAAAGAAATGATTTCTGGATTTCCATCGTTTTTGACAATAACAAGTTTGGTTTCGGATGAAGTAAAAAATGCGGTGGTTGCGTATGGGATATCAGGAATATTTTGATTCTCCTCAATATAGGGGACAAAAATATTTTGGGCATTTTCTATCCAAACATTTTCCTGACCCTGTCCATCAATCACACTGCCATTTGCTGTCGGGCCGACTTCGGTGATGAGGGCTTTGAATCCACCGGAGAAGTATGATAAATATGGATTAAACGCTGCCTTTTGGGTGGAAACTTGTTCTTTGATGCTATTAAAACCCGGACCGTAGATTGTGAGGGCGGCACCATCAATTTTCTTACCAGAAAAGCTTGTTGATGTAAATACTGCTTCAAGAAAAGTAGCCGGTGATATATCTTCGGTTCTGGCGCCATAAGAGAGGGGAGTGAAATATACTTTATACGAATTTCTATTGTTTAAAGCGCCTAAAAATGCGGCAAGAGATTTGGCGTAGTCTTCAGCATTGGCACTTCCTGACCATTCTTTATCCAAATTTGGCTCGTTGCCAAAATAAATTGCTACGGGAGGATTGAATCCAACACTATTTATTGCTTCATTTAAGACCGTACCCATTTTAGACGCATCTTCTGGACCTATTTTGAGCCAAGTATTTCCAGCGCCTGTTGTTTGAGAGGCGACACGAATGATGGGAAGCAAACCATAATTTTTCATCTGGCGAAGATTTTGCGTGACTCTCGTCACCGCATCGTTATGTTCTTTAAGAAGTGTCGCCTGGTCAAAAATGACGGTGGTTGGTATCCAGATATCTTTGGCATCGGCATTTTTACAGTTGTATAGTTTGCGAATTTGTTTATAGTTTCTTGGGTCATTATTGGCGGCAATTTTTGGTCCGACTTTGTAAACTTGGGTACTGGTATATGTTTTTGCGGAAATATCAGGACAGTCAGAACCAGGTGTGGGAGTGTTGGTGGGATATGGGGTGGATTCAACTCCGCAACTTGTGGGTAATTTTGCTCCTACTTCTGTTTTTGTATTTGTGCAAGAGGGATATCCTGGATTGGTTGTATTTCCATAAAGGACATTGTCTTTGCACTCTGTTATACCTGATTGAGCCTCGCAGGTGACATCTGGATTGTCTTTCCAAATACGATGCTCGGATAAATTCGTTCCAGAGGTAACTGTATTGTTTGTGACAGTGTTGCATCTACTGTTGGCGATATTAATTGCTCCGGATATTGCTCCGACGGTATTATTTATGATCTTACTTTTATCTGAGTATCCTAACCAGAAACCATATTTACTACCACTTGACGTATTATTTTCAAAAAGATTTTCCGTAGAAAATGTAGCCTCAAAGGCATTGTTGGGTGAATTGTTGGCCGTATTTTCTCTTATGACATTATTATTGCTAGGGGTAGATCCACAGCCGTTTATAAAAAACCCATCGCCGCCATTGTTGAGAATGTTTCCTTCGATAAGATTTCTGTTTGAGCTTTCTAAAAGAATAATGTTGGCGCTTTCGCAGCCACCAGAGGGACATCTAGTGTTTGATCTCGTATTGTAGTTTGCGGTCAGATTTTTAATTTGAGAATCTGTAGTAGTAATGAGCCTTATTCCCCAGCCAGAATTGTTGGAATAGTCGCCGCCATTAACTTCTATATTCTTGCTTCTATAAAGTGTGATTCCGACAATATTTGCCATAGCTTTTGAATTGAGGATTTTAGAATCGCTGACGTTATCAAAAAGTATACCTCCTCCTGTTTCTGTACTTTTAAGGATGGGTCCTAACCATTCCTCGTCTTTTCCTCCTTTTGAATTGTCAGAAGCATTGACATTTTGGATGGTTATATTTGAAACATTGTTTGCTTTTATGCCATGCAAAAATCCTTTGACGATAACATTTTTTATAGCGCCGCCGGCGGAATTTAATTGTATTCCGGCGCGATCGGTAGCATTTCCTCCATCGATAATCGCTCCATCTGTGCCATCGATGGTAACATTTTCGGCATTGACATCTATTCCACCAGAGTAGTTTTGGCCATTGCATAGTTTATATGTGGTGTTTGATTCGGTAATGGAGAGGCGATTGGGAGATGAAGAGATGAGGCATGTTTCTGCGGCGGTTGACACTATTTTTTGAGCCTGTTTGACTGCAATTGTGCCAGTAATAAGGCCTATTCCCAAAAGTACGGTTGATAATATTGTGAGTACAAGAGCTATTTCGCCTTTCATATTATTTTATGGTGATTTTGGCATCGGAAAGTTTTTCTAAAACATTTTTTCCGCCGCTTCCAACGATTGTTTTATCAGGATCAAAATAGATAAGAGAATCATTTGCCTTTTTAAGTGCTAAAAAATTGATGGTAGCGACTGTTCCTTGCCCCTGAGGAAAAATGATTTTATTGTCGGCAAAGGTGGCGGTAGCTGATATTTTGACAAAATTGTCCTCAATTTTTCTAACAGGAATGGTGGTAAAGAAATCACCGTTTTCAATTTTTAAGGGTTTGAGGATTTCTGGATCGAAATATACGACAAAATCTGCAGCGTCGATATTTGTATCCGGGGAAGAAATGGTGATGGCGATAGTAAAAGAGGACTTGGGCGCCACAATCTTTTGTGAGGGGACTGCCGCCACGCTGACGGGTTTTGGGTTTGGAGTTTTGGTATTTGGGACAGAAGGATTTGAGGAGCGGGTGAGGAGAAATGGGAGGGCAAAGCCAATGAGAAAAGTGAAGGCTAAAAGAAGGAGTATTATTATTTTAGACTTGGTAGTTAAGCGTCTTAATAGTCGAATATCTTGTGGATTTATGACCATGCATCTATTACAATACAATGAGGAGAAAAATTCAACAGTTTTAGGGCTCGACCCCGTTTTTTTCCGTGCCTGCCTGCCGGCAGGCAGGCTCGACTGCCCGGCACGGCCGGGCCCGCCGCTGCGCGCGCAAAAAAAGGGATCTCGCCCTCTTGCGAAAAATTTGGGTTCACTCCCATTTTGAAGGAAATATATGATTTTGTCTGATCGGGATATAAAAAAGTATCTCAAATCCGGAATTATAAAAATCCAGCCTAAAATCAATCCGGAAAAGCAGTTGGGTTCTTGTTCTATTGATCTTCGTTTGGGACATACGTTTCGGGTATTCAATCACAGTCGATATCCTTATATTGATCCTTATGATAAAAATCTGGGTCGAGATATGACCAAGGAAGTAGAAATTTCAGATGGAGATCCATTTGTTCTACAACCGGGAGATTTCGTTTTGGCGACAACGATTGAAAGTTTTGAGCTACCTGATGATCTCCTCGCTCGGCTTGAGGGAAGATCATCTCTTGGGCGTTTGGGGATTGTAGTTCATTCGACGGCTTCTGTGTTTGAGCCCGGATGGAAAGGAAAGGTGGTGATGGAACTCGGGAATCAAGGGAGAATGCCGGTGGCATTGTATCCAGGAATGAGAGTGTGTGCCCTGACTTTTGAAGAACTATCCAGTCCAGCCGAGGTGCCTTACTTTAAGAAAAAATCGGCAAAATATGTAGGCCAAAAATCGCCGGAACCATCAAAAATTGCAGAAGATAAATGAGGAGAAAAAAAAGAAGATTAATTTACTTTATTCCCTTTTTTCTGGTTGTTTTTGTACTCTTTATGTGGTTTTACGTGCGGATAAATGTCCCGACTTTATCACCGCTTGCCAAACTTTCAATTCCTACTAATGCACAAGTTTATCTACCGGATCCTCTTCAAATTACGCCATTTTCAGCGGCAGTGTTGGGAGCAGAGACCATTGAGGGAAATGATATTGTTTATTATGTAAATCTGGAGAGGCAAAAGGTGGGGGCCGCGCCACTTCAAGTAAATAATATATTGACAGAAAGCGCAAAGAAAAGGGCAGAGGTTATTCTCAAATACCAAAATTTCTCTCATACAGACCCGTATGAAGGAGTTCAACTGCCAAAGGTAGTGGAAGATTTAGGATATTATTTTAAATACGTTTCAGAAAATATAGGGATGGGGGGAAGTTCGGCAAAAGATTTTGTATTTGGCTTTACGAACAGTACACTTCATCGGGAAAACCTGTTAAATCCTGAACTTGTCGAATCTGGGGTTGGGGTGGTGACTGGTCCTTATAAAGAATATTATGTCAATATTGCGGTTCAACTTTTTGCCATACCCTCCACAAAGGAAGAATATTTTGGATATGGTGAGAAAGATGTAGTGTACTATGAAGGTTTGCTTTCCCAAATTGAAGAAAATCTCTCTTTTACAAATTCGCAAATTGGAGAGGGAAGGACAAATCAAGATTACTATATCGGCTGGAGGGATCTACTTTTGCGGCAAAAGACAATTATTTCGAGACTCCTTTTATATATGCGCGAGGATAAACCATTTGTAAAGGAACAGTTGACACTTGTCTATGAATACAATAATAATTGGAATAAGGCACCAAAGTTGTAAGTCCGCCTGATCTTACTTCTCGCCTTTTCAATTCTATTCGAATACGGCTCGAAGAGCGATCTTAGGCGGATTCAAGAAACTGTAATCCCGAATAAATCGGGAAACAGTTTCTAGAAGGAGGTGAATAAGGAATGGAAAAAATGATGAAGGAATGTATGAAGCCGCATCCACTACTTCATAGCGTAGCTGGAGTTGGACTTGGTTTACTTTTGGCAAATTGGTTTGGGGGGTTTGTAGGACAGATGGGAGTGTGGCTAGGGTTGGGATTGTTGGTAGTGGGTGTTGGTGGGGAGTTTGTCGTAAAGCAGAAATAATTTTAGCGTCTAGTTAATTAGCGTCTAGCGTCTAGTTTAAGAAAAATATTCCTTTTAGGAATTATTATTTTTTTTCCTCTAAATATTTTCCTATAGTATTTTCCTCGTTGACGAGGTTTTTCTAAAGAAGTAAAACTAAAACTATATTTTTTGTGATATAGATCACAATAGAAGGGTGGTGATGGAAATGATTAAAGCAATCGAGGGAATTTTGATAGGTACAGAAAATGCAAAAAGATTAGCCAAATTTTATCGAGAGGTAGTGGGTTTCAAACAAGTTGGTGAATATGTGATGGGAGATGATGCCAATCTCTATGATTTTGCCATCAAAGATGGCCCCGGATTATATATCCTCGATCACTCGGAAGTGAAGGGCAAGAATAAAATGCCGGGAAGACTGATAATTAATTTTGAAGTTGATAATATAGAAAAGGAAGTTAAAAGATTGAAAAAGTCAAAAGTAAAATTGGTCAAAGACATTTATCATGTGGAAGACTATGGTTATATAGCTACTTTTGAGGATCCGGATGGGAATTATTTTCAGTTTGTAAAAACGAGGCAATAGGAAAGTATTATGTATTAAGTATAAAGTATTAAGTATAATAAATACATAATGGGGATTTTTATTACTTTTGAAGGGATGGAGGGATCGGGGAAGTCGACGCAGGTGGGGAAGTTGGGTGCTAGATTCAGGGAAGAAGGAAGGTCGATTGAAGTCGTCAGGGAGCCGGGAGGAACAAGAATTGGGGAACTTATCCGTCATATTACCCACGATAGGGAAAATGTAGAATTGACGGCCGTAACTGAGGCATATTTGATGGCGGCAGCCAGAGGCCAATTGGTGCGGGAGATAATAAAGCCGGCTTTGGAGGCGGGGAAAATTGTAATAGCTGATAGATTTATCGATTCCTCTTTGGCGTATCAGGGGTTTGGAAGAAATCTTGGTGAGGAAACAATTTTAAAACTTAATGAATTAGCGCTTGATCAGGTTTTTCCCACGTTGACAATATTTCTTGATATTGCCCCGGCAGAGGGATTTAAAAGAAGAAATGGGACGGAAAAAATAGATCGTCTTGATCTCCAGCAAAAAGAATTTTACGAAAGGGTATATGAGGGGTACAAAAAATTAGCAGTTAAATATAAAGATAGATATGTGGTAGTGGATAGTAGAAAGCCGATTGATCATGTCGCAGAAGTTTGTTATAATGCCATAATTACACACATTTGACATATCTCCTCTACAAGCATGTAAACTGCTTGTAGTAAATAAGTCAGATGGAGGTTCCCCGCCTTCGCGTGAAGCTTCGGCGGGCGAAGAAGGAGATAACCAATTTTAAGCAGTGGTTATCACTGCTTTTTTTTTCGGCCAAAGGCCGACAGGTATGCAGCAAATATCTTTGACTACACTTTTGGAAGCCGGGTGCCATTTCGGGCACAAGCTTGACCGCTGGCATCCGAAGGCTTCTGTATTTATATACGGGCCTAAAGAAGGGATTCATATTATTGATCTGGCAAAAACTAGAGATGGATTAAATTCTGCCGCCAACTATATCAAACAGCTGGCTCAAGATGGTAAATCTGTCTTGGTTGTGGCCACAAAACGACAGGCCAAAGGGGTTGTAGCAGACAAAGCAAAAGAAGCGGGAGTTTTTTATCTTACAAATAGATGGATAGGAGGTTTTTTGACTAATTTTGAGGAAGTAAAGAAAAATATTGAGAAGCTCAACAAGATGAAGAAGGAGGAGGAGAGTGGTGAGTGGAATAAATTTCCAAAGCATGAGAGGATCGAATTGGAAAAGGAGATGAGGAAATTAGAAATTGTATATGGGGGAGTAAAAGATCTTTTAAAATTGCCAGATTGCGTTTATATTGTTGATATCCGCAAAGAGTATAATGCGGTCAAAGAGGCAAGACGACGGGGAATTCCGATTGTGGCTATTGTCGATACCAACTCGGATCCCAACCAAGTAGATTATGTGATACCGGCAAATGATGATGCGGTCGGATCTATTAAACTTATTACAGATTATATTTTGGATAGTTATAAAGAGGGAAAGGGAATGAGGGAGAAGAAAGAGGCGGAAGGGAAAAGGACACCGGAGGAGATGGCAAAAGAAATGGAAAATGCAGGAATGGAAAATGCAAAAATTAAGTCAGAAGAGAAAGTAGATAAATTAGAGAAAGTAAAAGAAAAAGAAGCAGTTGAGATAAAGGATAAGAAGATAAAAGTTAAGAAAAGGGGAAGGCCGAAAAAGGCAAAATGATTACAACTGAACAAATTAGAAAACTTAGGGAGAAAACGGGGGGAGGGGTGATGGATTGTAAGAGGGCTCTGGAGACGTCCGCGGGTGATATGAAAAAGGCAGAAGAGTTACTCAAAAAATGGGGAATTGAGAAGTCCGAAAAAAAGGCTGGACGTGAGACAAAGGCTGGGATTATTGATTCTTATGTTCATAATAATAAGGTAGGAGTACTTTTGGAGATTACGTGCGAAACAGATTTTGTCGCTAGAACCGATGATTTTAAAAAGCTATCCCATGAAATTTGTCTTCAAATTGCTTCGATGAATCCAAAAGATGAAAAAGAGCTTTTAAAGCAGGAGTATATCCGCGATCCGCAAATGACTGTTGAAGAACTCATAAAACAAACGATAGGCAAACTGGGGGAAAATATAAAAGTCACCCGCTTTACACACTTTAGCCTCGGAAAGAAGTAATCATATTGACATCAATCATTCTCGTGTTATAATGCAGTTATAACAGCCCCACTTCGCATAAAGCTCCGAGGGGTGAAAGAGAAATATATGACTCAAAAAATCATTAAAGTCGGAAACAGTGCAGCCTTGACTTTACCTACCCAATTTCTTCGGGAGTCAGGTTTATCTATTGGTGATGAAATGAATGTGGAAACTAACGGGAAATTGAAAATGGTTTTAGCAAAACCCGCAAATGATGCTGCAAAATCTGCATTAACGCCTGAATTTAAGACATGGCTTGATAATTTTCTTTCTGAATATAAACCTGTTTTAGATGAGCTTGCTCATTTATAAAAATGGCGCAGGTAACTTATCTTCAACTCGAAGAAGTTTTGGCAATTCGGGATGGGATTATGGGTCAGACGACAGGTAGAAAAGGTATTCTTGATTTTACTTTACTTCACTCGGCACTGGAGCGACCGAAAGCCACGTTTGCCGGTCAGGATTTGTATAAAAATCTCTTTGATAAAGCCTCAGCACTAATTCATTCTTTTATTCAAAATCATCCATTTAATGATGGGAATAAAAGAACTGCTCTTGGTGCGATGGTTCGTTTCTTGTATGTGAATGGATACGTTCTAAAGGCGGAAAAGCATGAGATTGTAGATTTTACATTAAAAATACAAAATCATAAATATAAATTTAAAGATATTGCTTTATGGGTCAAAAAGCATGTGA
>CAZJBV010000025.1:0-12190 GCA_964544585.1 uncultured Gammaproteobacteria bacterium
TCCTATCGGGAGCCCTTCCGGATGCTCTGCGCGGTTGGGGGCGCGCAGAGTCAATATATCAGCCCTTCTGGGAAATCCCTTTCAGTACCCCGTATCGGATTCGAACCGATGGTTTACTGGCTGAAAACCAGTCGTCCTGGGCCGCTAGACGAACGGGGCGATCTTATCGTATTATTTTAGCATGAAAAGAAGGATTTTTGTAGGGATTGGAGTTTCGGAGAGATTTCTTGGGACGGGGAAATTACGGGATTTACCCTGTTTGAATCACACCTGTCACCAACCGGTGCATCGTATGTTAAATTGGCAACTTTCTCACTTCTTTAGCTTGTCATGAAGCTCTCTTAATATTTCAGCCGCCATCTCCTTGCCGCCAAGGCCAAAGGCCAAGCCTCCTGCAAGAGCTATCATGGCAACGATGCCTGTAAATAATATTCTAATTAATTCCGCAGCGACACCCAGTTGGTTTAAGACAATTAGGGCGGTGAAAAATAGGATGGCGTAGCGGGCAAATGATCCTAGAGCGATAGATGACGTCCCCCCTACTCCCCTGACCGTATGTCGCACAATGTCAAAGACAAGATTGGCGACTATCATCCCAACAAAAGCAATGAGTACAGCTATAAATACATTTGGCAAATAAACGATGAGTTGATTCAGGACCTCTGAAGCTTTGGGCATCCCCCACACTTCCATGGTGGGGATAAGGAAAAGGATCACTACGCTCCACCTGACAAGCTGGGCGATGATTTCTGGCCAGACTTTGACATTTTCACCTTTCCACAGCCTGGATTCTTCAAGCCATTTATCAATTTTTATGATGGAAAAAAAGATTAAGACGGCTTTTTTAAGGAGACTGGCTATAGTAAGGCCCAAAATGAGAATGATAATTCCTGCCAAGAGCTGGGGTATAAAGGAAGTGATGCTTGCTAGAAATAGTATAATTATTTCCCATACGTCTTGTACCATATAGTTTTCACCCCCTTCCTACTCTGCCTTTTTCTACTATACTCTGTAGTATCTTCCAAGTAAAGTTGAGATTTTCGGAGTGAAAAGATTTTGAGAGTGCGGCTCCCGCATTGGCAAATTTTATGGCTTTGGTGAGATTAAATCCTTTTGTTAATGAGGATATGAGTAATCCAGCAAAGACGTCTCCTGCGCCATTGAGATCAACGATAAAATCATTTGAAAACGTATCAAAATGGGTTCTTTTTGCTTTAATAAACAAGTCGCATCCCTTTTTATCGAGAGTAACGATGACGTTTGTCTCTCCCCTACTCCACTTTTGAGCATTTATTAAAGCGTCGCGACAGTCTTCTTCTGAGTAGATCATGAAATCAATATGAGGCAGGAGCTCGTCAATAAAGTGACAGCCGTTTTTGGTGATGCTTTGGTCATTTTCAATTTGGCGAAATATTCCTTGGGGTAGAAGGACTATTTTTTGTGGTTTTGCAATTTTTTTAAATTTTTTTAAATAGTCTAGTGTCAGATTGTCTATGACGGGACAGAAAAGAAGGGTTTGTGTCTCTAAAATGAATTTTTTGGGGATTAGATTTGGATCTATCAAAATTCCGGATCGTCTATATTCTACTTTTTGAGTGCGAATACTATTTTTGGTGGTATTGTGAAATTTTAAATTTTTTGATTTGAGTTTTTGAGAAAAAATATTTAATCCAGAAAGATATTTTTGCGGGAAGTCAAATCCAAGAGGAGAGATGATAATATTTGGAATATTTAAAAGAGATAGAGTTTTGCCGATAAAATAGGCGCTTCCTCCGGGGCCGATGTAAATATTTCCCTCGTTGTCATTTTCATCAATAGTTATATTGCCAATTATAGCAATTTTCATGGTCCACATTATATGTAAATATGCTATAATTTACTACTGTTTTTGGGCCCGTAGCTCAATGGTAGAGCAAAAGCCTTTTAAGCTTTGGGTTGAGCGTTCGAATCGCTCCGGGCTCACAAATGATTAAATTATTCCAAAATTATTTTAGAGACGGATTTGTGTTGGCGAATAAGAGTTTGGAATTTGCTTTTATAACGATCCTATTTTCTCTTTTTTTTAGTTATATACCTCAGTTATTTGGGGGTTCTCTTGTGAATATTTTTTTGAATTTGATAAATGTCATAGTGGTCTTTTTCTCTTTTGGTTTTACCTTCTCATTACCTTTATTCCTTTTAAATAAGCAAAAAAATAAAATAACTGACTGGAATTATATTTTTGAAACCACTATCAAAAATACAAAAAGATTGATTATCCCTGGGATATTATTGATAGTTTCTATATTTGTATTTACTTTTGTAGTTTTATTTTCACTGGCGCTTATGTTGCGGGGAAGTTCGATCCAAATAACACAATTTTTGGATCAATTTGGGAGATCTTTAAGTAATTGGAATTTATTTATGGTTATTTTTACTTTAGCCGAATCTTTACTTATTTATACTCCTTTGTTTTTTTCTCTGGAATCGAAAGGTTTATTTGACTCTATTAAAAAAAGTCTATTATATGCTTTCAGACACTTTAAATTTACTTTAATAATAATTGGTATAAGTGAAATTACCTATACTTTAATATCTTTGTTGCCAGTAAGTTGGAGGATAAATTTGGGTGTGCAAACAATTAATTCGATAATTTATGCGTATATAAACCTGGTCGTTATTTCGAGTATCCTTTTTTATTACCAAAAACACAAGAACTAAATTTATTTGCAGTCTGTACCTAGGCCTCCGACGCATTCTTCAGTGGGTGGAGTTCCCCTTTCGGGACATTTTTCTGAATAAATACAGGCTGTGTCGGCAACTGATGTAATTAAGGCGTCGACATTTTCGGCAGGATCTCCGTAAATTACGAGTATGCGATCTAGATCTTGGGGGGCGAGGTTTTCAAATTGTGAATTTTCTTTACCGTTGACAATAAGACGAAGCGTACTCTCATCATTATTGCAAAATTTCTGACTGGTATCGAGAGTAAGACAGTCTTTGGTAAAAGTCATTTTTAATGATTTAAAAAGATCGGCCAGGGTCATGCCTTTTTTGTGGATGTGGACGAGGTCGCCTACTCCATCGTGAAAATGAATATTGGGATCGAGCTCCTGACCCTTGTTTGATTGATACTTGCTTTGGGCGAAATCGATGGCCTGGCCCGTATCGAGGACTACCTTGAGATTAAAATGGGTGTGATAGGCGTCTTCTCCTATGGATGGTTTTGGCGATTTTAAGATAGCGGATCGGACTAGGGTGGCAAAGTCTTCGTAAGAGGATGGGTTTTGGAGTTTTTCGCCGTTAAGAAAAAATGTAGGTGTGCTGTTTACTCCAAGCTGATTTCCGTCGTTTACATCACTTTGAATTTTATCTTTTGTTTCTTGTAATTCGATATCTTTGGTGAACTTCTCTATGTCAAGACCGAGGGATTTAGCATAGGAAGTAAAGGTTTCTTTGGCGTCTACTTTTGCCGACCATGACGATTGACCGCGAAAAATTTCTTCGTACATTTGCCAAAATTTTTCCTGTTTACCTGCTGCTTCTGCGGCGGCGGCTGCGAGTCTAGCATACTGATGCTGATTTAAAGGAAAGTGACGATAGACAAACTTTAGGTCTTGGGGATATTCTAAAATAAGTTGTTCGACGAGAGGATAATATGCACCGCAAGCGGGGCATTGAAAATCGCTATATTCAATGAGTGTGGCAGAGGCTGTAGAAGAACCTCTAGTCCAATCCGATTCCTTTATTTCTAATTTTTGGGATAGGGATTTTGGGACTTTCTGTGTCTGAGGAGTTGTGGATGTGGAAGTTCTGGTGGCCCAGAAAATGGCGCCAATCAGGATGACTATCGTAACTAGGGCAATTCCAATGACAAACTTTTTGTCGCTCATAATAAATTATTTTTTCGTGGTAGACTTTTTTCTTGCCCGTGGCTTTATCTTCTGGGTCTTTTCTGGTGTGGCTACCTTTTTGTCTTTGATGACTTCTGCCTCGCGGCCTTCTTTTTTTCTTAGATAATAGAGTTTGGCCCGACGGACTTTTCCTTTGTGGACAACTTCTATTTTCTTTATCCAAGGAGAAATGAGGGGAAATATTCTTTCTATTGCAACATTATTGACGCCTAATCTTCTGACAGTAAATGAAACATTATTTCCCCTACCATTGATGGCGATTACTATGCCTTCGAATGCCTGGACCCGTTCCCGAATTTCTTCTTTGACTTCTCTTTTTGCTTTTCCGGCGACTTTTTCTTTTTCAATGATGCGGTAATGGACGCGGATGGTATCGCCGATATGGAAAGTGGTTTCACCGTACTTTATTAAATTTGCCATGAACGGTATTTTAACAGAAGAATGAGGAATAGACAACATTCCGCCCACCTGGAAGGAGTCACTTCGCAACACCTTCCAGGTGTTTATGTCTCTTTAGGTTAGTTCCTCTACGTTATGGGATTTACTTTCACGGAAGCCTGCTTCTGTGATTCTGACAAACTGGGCATTTTTCCACAATTCGGGTATAGTTTTGGCATTGCAGTAGCTCATGCCAGAGCGAAGGGCTCCGACTAATTGGAAAATGACGTCTTTGACTGATCCTTTGTAAGGAACGAGAGCCTCTACTCCTTCGGGGACGACGGTGTTGAGGCGATTTTCGTCTATTTCATCACTCTCTAGCTTTCTGTCGGCTACTGCCAGAAATGAAGCGGCACCTCGATGGACTTTATATTTCATACCTTGGCGCATGATGATACCGCCGGGTGATTCATCGGCTCCGGCAAACCAGCCGGCAAGCATACAGGTAGATGCTCCAGCGGCGAGAGCTTTGGGGATATCACCGGGATAATTTGTTCCTCCATCAGCAATGATAGGAACATTATATTTTTGTGCGACTCTGCCCGCCTCTAAAACTGCGGACATCTGTGGAATCCCTACACCAGTAACTATTCTGGTAGTACAAAGCCCTCCAGGACCTATACCAACTTTAACGGCGTCTACACCAAGCTTTATCATATCGAGAACCCCTTCGGGGGTGGCTACATTTCCTCCTATAAGGTCAATATCTTTAAATTTTCTCCTGATTTGAGCGATGCCTTTTAATGAAACTTCATTATGTCCATGGGCAACATCAACGACGATGCAATCGACGCCGGCAGTCAAAAGTGCCTCCGTCCGTTCTAGAAAATCACCAACGACCCCAACGGCTGCGCCTGTTTTTAATCTGCCATGTTTATCTGTCACCGACATTGGATTGTTGGTAAAGCTTTCTAAGCTCTTGGCGGTAATGAGCCCCTGGAGTTTTCGATCTTTATCAATAAGAGGAAGTTTTTCTATTTTATATTTTTGTAAAATTTTTTTAGCTTTTTCGGTTGATATTTGGGGATCGGCGGTAATCAACTTGGTAAAAGGAGTCATAATCAATCTAACTGGAGTTAGTTCTTGCTCGACGAATAGCATATCGCGTCTAGTTAATATACCCATAACTTTTTCATTTTTATCAATGACTATGAGGGAACTAACTCCATGAGTCGTAATTTCTAGTTTGGCGTCTTTTAATTTTTTGTCTACAGTAATTGTAAAAGGCTTGTATCTTATAAAACCAGAGTGTCTTTTTACTTTTTGGACGTGATAAACTTCCTCTTCAATGGTCATAAATCGGTGGATTATGCCAATGCCACCGTTTTGGGCCATGGCAATGGCCATCGGTGATTCTGTGACCGTATCCATGTTGGCAGAAATGAGAGGAATATTTAATTCTATATTTTTGGTGAGATTTGTTTTGGTAGAAACGTCGATTCTATGGGCAATTCTAGATCTTTTAGGTACAAGAAGGACGTCATCATATGTTAAACCGAGCTCAAAATTTTTCATTTAAATATTAGACTGACTCTCTCTGCGCCGACTGAAATATATTTGATGGGTACTTTTAGAGATTTTTCGATCGTTTCTATATATTCTCTGCATTTTTGGGGTAATTGACTATACTTTTTTATTTTTGATAAATCTTGCCACCATCCTTTCAACTTTCTATACACTGGTTTTGCCTTTTCTACATCAGTGAGGGAAGATGGCATTTCATAAATTTTTTTAGACGAGATATTATAGTACTCTGCTAAGTACAAATCTTCAATACCCGAAAGAACGTCAAGTTTGGTAAGGGCAAGATTAGTAAATCCATTTAGACGATGGGAAAGTCGTAACATTGGTAGATCGAGCCAGCCACAGCGCCTTCTTCTTTTGGAAACGGTACCAAATTCTTTCCCTCTATCGCCGATTGTTTGTCCTATATTATCAAATAGCTCTGTGGGGAAAGGGCCGCCACCGACTCGGGTGGTGTAGGCTTTGACTATTCCTATAACATCCAGTTTTTGCGGTGGAAATCCAACATAAGAAAACACTGAGCCGGAAATTGTATTGACTGCCGTTGTATATGGGTATGTACCAAAATTGCCGTCTAAAAATGTTCCATGGGCACCCTCAAAAAGAATACTTTTTTCATTAATATTCTCAGAAATTATTTTACTCACATCGCCAACATATTTTTTAAGTTTTTTACCATAAATAAAGTATTCGATCAATACTTCTTTTTCGGTTAGCTGGACTTTATGGTTGTAAACTGCTTCTATCCTTTTTATTTTTTGAGGAAAGATTTCAGATAGTCTTTGCTTAAAAATTTTGTGATCAATTAAATCTTCGAAGCGAATGCCTTGTCTATTGTTTCTGTCTTCATAGCAGTAACCAATCCCAAGTTTTAGGCTACCGACTTTTTTTGCGCCCTTACTTTCTTCTGTCGCGCTATCTAATAATTTGTGATAGGGCATGACTATATTTACCCTGGGATCGATGGTTAGTTTGGGAGGATTTTTTAGATTAGTAAAATAGCTAATTTCGGTGAGGAGCACCTTTGGGTCAATGACGACTCCTTGGGCTAAAAGGAGATTTTTTTTGTGAAGGATGCCGGAGGGAAGTAGGGACAAGGGATATTTTTGACCTTTGTAGACGATCGTATGCCCCGCGTTGTTTCCACCATTAAATCTGACTACGAAATCGGCATCTTTTGCCAGGACGTCGACAATTTTTCCCTTGCCTTCGTCTCCCCATTGGCTACCAATGATTATTTTAGGTAGCATATCTGGTACACCTTAGAGGTGGATTAGCTTCACACCTTTGGTATTTATAATTTAATAACTATTTCTGCCAATTTTTTACTTAATCCACTATATTCTTTCAAATCTTTGATCTTTAACTTACGTTTTTCATTGTTTTTTATTGGCAAACTATCTATTAATTGATAAATTTCTTTTTTTGTTAAGATTTTTCCTCTAGTCTTTTCTTTTAATAATTCATAGGCGTTTTTATTTCCTTTTAGGCGAAGATAGGTTTGGATTCCCTCGGAAAATATTTCCCAATGATTATTTAAATCTTCTTCCATTTTGTGGGGATTAGGTGTAATACGATTGATACCAGAAATCAGGCTATCCCATGCAAGTAATGTATGTCCGAATGCAAGACCAAAATTTCTTTTGACTGTTGAGTCAGAAAGATCTCTCTGAAGGCGGGAGTAAGAAAGTTTTCTCCCAAAGAAATCGAAGATGCTATTTGCCAAACCCAGATTTCCCTCGGCATTTTCAAAGGTGATAGGATTTATTTTGTGAGACATGGTCGATGATCCTACTTCTTTTTCCTTTTTCTTTTGCAGAAAATATTCAAAACTGATGTACCACCAAATATCGGTGCAAAGGCCAAGAAGAATGTTGTTTAGTCTTTTTAGACTATCAAAGAGTCTTATCCATGAATCGTAGGGGAGAATTTGGGTAGTAACAATATTGGGTGCAAGGCCGAGAAAAGAAATAAAATCTTGGCTGAATTTTAGCCAATCAAATTTTGAGTCGATAAAATATAGGGCATTAAAATTGCCGACGGCTCCGGTGAGTTTTGCTTCCATAGGAATTGAGACAAGAATTTCTTTTTCTCTTTTCAGCCTTTGATAGTAAACGGCTAACTCTTTTCCCATGGTCGTAGGTAGAGCTGGTTGTCCGTGGGTGCGCCCTAACATCATCATGCTTTTAGACTGAATAATTAAATCTTTAAGTTTGGCCAATAGATTTTCGAGATGAATGGAGAGGAAATCTTTCCGAAAATTATTGAGCATGAGGGCGTATGAGGGAATATTTATATCATAAGATGTTAGACCAAAATGGATGAATTCGGTGATGTCTATTAGCGATGTTTTTTGTAGCTTCTGCCGCAGAAAATACTCAACAGCCTTGACGTCGTGATTAATCTTTTGCTCTTCTTCTTTGATAATCACAGCATTTTTGAGCGAAAAATTTTTTTCTATTTTTCTTAAAATATTAATTTCTTTCCTTGAAAGTTTTCGCAGAAGTTTTGTTTTTGTTGAAAGAAATATTAAGTATTCAATTTCAACAAATACTCTATATTTAATGAGGGCAAATTCGGAAAAGTAGTCAGAAACTATTTTTACTTTATCCCAATTTCGACCGTCTAGAAGGGATATGGCTAAAAGTTTTTTTTCTTCTTCTTTCATGTGATAATGTCTTTTATTTTATTAAGGTTTGATGCGTTTTTTATCTCCATTGCAATTCGGTCGCCAAAAGATACGGGTCTATCATACAGATAATGACTGTATGGAGTAAAGGCGGATCCAGGAGATCCGGGGATACGAAAGGAAAGGTCAAAAACAACTATTTTTTCTTCGGGTGGACCCGGAAGTATAGCAGTTTGGAGGGCAAAAGGACCAATGATACCAGGAGGTGAAATTTTTCGAGCGGCTTTTAAGAGTTTTTCGGCAAGAATATATGCTTTTTCTAGTAACGATTCTTTGACTGTAACTGCTATGTGTCCGCTTTCAATGTAGGATGGATTAAGAAAATCACTAATAAGAATCTGATCTCTGGCAGGAATTTTAATCAACCCATCTAAATTTGTTTGTCTTCTGGTGTCTGTACCCAGAAGTTCCAATTTTTGATTCAATGGAGAGTAGAAAAAATTGAAGTTAACTTGGGCGCCGATTAAATATTCTTCAATTATAGCCTTTTCTAAGTCTTTTTTGTGTATTTTTCCTAAGCCTAAAAGTTTTTGAGAATTCTCGGTGAATTCTTTGTAGGAATGGGCGAAGAAAAAGGCTCTCTCATATTTTCTTTGGGCTTCCTTTACTTTTACGAGCACTAATCGATCTATTTTTTGGGGACTGGCGAATTGTCTTGGATACAATATTTCTGCCTTGCCCATTATTTGATATTGGTTATATTTGCCTTCCCTTTCTTCATACTTTAACAGATATTTGTTACCAAATATGGGCAAGGAAAAGTTTTTTTCTAACTTTTCTAAGTCACAGTAAACTTGGACATATCGGTGAGGGATAAAAACTGCTGATTTTTCTTTAAGTTTAGCAATAACTTTTGGGGATGTTAATTCTGCAAATTTACCAACAAGAATATAGTCGTCGATAAGATTTTCGAAATATTTTGTATAAGTTTTTTCACGTCCTTTTTGAGCTATTGCCAGCGTTTTAAAATATTGTCGTTTTGCTCCAAGAAAAATTTCAAGAGCGCTGTGTCCTGCGAGAGTGGCGATTGTCATATTTTTTGGATAGGGTCGGACCCTGATCAGGGTCCGACCCTTTTCAACCTAATATATCATCTAATCTATTTAGCTCAATAGCCTCCTTTATTTCGCGGGCAATACGCCGGCCGGTACTCATCGGTTCATTGAAGTGATATTCAGAGTATGGGGAACCCACATTATATATATTTGTACCGGCCACGATGCGACAGGATATTTCGATACAATAAAATTCTAAGTCAGGGGTGACAATCGTTTCCAGGCAAAAAGGTCCATAAAGTCCGTGGGGAGGAATGAGTTTTTTTGACATTTCGACTACCGAAACCGCCATACGATAGGCCTTTGGCAGAAGAGATTCTCGAATAGCGATAGGAAAATTGCCGACGACGGTATAGGATGGTTCTAGTTCTAGTTCCTCCTGAAATGCGTGCGGAAGCCTGCCTATACCATCGACATTACTCTCATATCTTCTGTCGACTCCCAAAAGTTCTACTTCGTTTCTGATGACAGAATAAAAAAATTGGAGAAATACAGGAACGCCGATAATGTATTCTTGAATGATATATTTTTCAGAACCAAATTGTTTTATTTTTTTTACAAAGTCTTTGGCGTTTTTGGCAACGAAATAGCCAGATCCGCCTTTGGCGCCGTAAAGCTTTACGATAACAATTTTGTCTATATCTTTTGGATTGCTATAAAGTTTCGGGACTCGAATTGCCGCTTTTTCCAACCAGGCTCTTTGTTTTAGCCTATCTGACTCCCATGACAAAATTTGTTTCTTGCCATAGTGTCTCAAATTTAATTTTTTTTCATAATTTTCTCCCAAGTATGCTACAAATGAGCCATGCGGAATAATTATGGCATTTTTTTTTGCTAGGGTGGGTTGTAATTCATAAAATTTTGTAAATGATGAGATTTCGACTACCTCATCGATAAATGAAAATCTTTTATAGAGATCGGCAGATTTTGGAGTTGCGATAGCGGTGGTGGAAAACCCTTCGTCCTTGGCGCCTTTTAAAATCTGGAGGCATGAATGAGAAGCAAGAGTGGCGATGGTGTATTTCATTTTTTATCTAATACTTAATTCCTGCGAAGAATATGTGATATTTATTGGCTTTATAACTACCTGTCGTGAGCCTTTTCCAATATATCCTCCGACCCAAGCTCGGAAGCCATACTTTTTTGATGATGAAAATATTTTAGCGGCATATTTATCATTGAGATATAGTGCAAAGCCGACTCCCATATTAAACGTGGCATACATTTCTTTATCTGAAAGTTTTGCTTTTTCTCGGATAAAGGAAAAAAGTGGAGAAACTTTGGGAAGTGCTTCGATTATATAAGAAAGGGATTTATTTAAACGCATGAGCTTTCTCCAACCATGACCGGTAATATTTACCATATAATGTATATCTACTCCGGAATCAATAAGCTCAGTCACAAATTTGCTATAAATATGAGTAGGTTTAAGTAATTCCTCGCCGAACATTTTGCCACTTGAAAGTTTCTCTTTGTATCCTCCTTTTATTTTTTTAACTAGTTTTCTGACTAATGAAAGTCCGTTTGCTTGAATGCCATTACTTTCTAAAAAAACGATGACGTCACCTAGTCTGACTTTATCTCCAAGTATAAGTCTACTTTTAGGTCTTATGTCTCCCATTGCTGAACCGGATAGATCAATGGTTTTAGGATTTATGACATCTGACAATGACGGTGTTTCCCCTCCTCCCCAGGTGCAGCCGGCCAAATCGCAAGCTTTTTTCCAGCCGCGAATAAGATCGTTTGCACGCTCTCTATCCTTCCACCAGTCGGAACTGCCGGTGGCCCAATAGGCTGAGATAGACAGAGGTCGTGCTCCTACTGTGATGAGATCGTTTATTATCATGGCCACTGTATCTTGGGCGAGGGCATCATAATATGTTTTTTTGGTTACTTTCCGGAAATCATCGGCGATGAGATTTTTTGTACCTAAACCTTCGATAACAGTTGCGAGATATGAGTCTTTAGTTTCTAAAATATATGCCGATTCTCCCCTACTTTCTGAAATTTCGTTATAAGGCTTTGGGAGATTATTTTTTGTCTTCAAACCTTCTTCCTGAGCCAATCTTTTTATTGGATCGAGGAAGTCATAATTTACTCCTGATTTTTTATATAAATTCATAATTTTTTTAATCCTTTTCTGCCAATGTCTTTTCTATAATGCATGCCGGAAAAATGGATGCCGTTTGAGCCGATGTATTTATAGGCTTTATCGATTGCGCCATTTAATGTTTTGTCTAGTGCTGTTACTCCTAGAACTCTTCCACCGGAAGTGACAATATTATTGTTTTCTCTTTTTGTTCCTGAATGGAAAGTATGAACATTGTCTCCAAGGCGAGGCCTTGCGAAGCTAATTTGTCTTCCTTTTTCGTAAGTTCCAGGATAACCTTTTGCTGTTAAGATTACACAAACAGCGAAGCCTTTATGCCATTTGAGTTCCATATTTTTAATATTTTTACTTTTTATTGCCAACAATATATCTACAAGATCATTTTTTAATAACGACAAGATAGGTTGAGTTTCTGGGTCGCCGAAACGGCAATTGAATTCTAGGACTTTTGGGCCATCTTTTGTCAGAATAAGGCCGGGAT
>CAZJBV010000026.1:0-1736 GCA_964544585.1 uncultured Gammaproteobacteria bacterium
TCATAAACTTGTGGATGAGTACCAATATCTACGAGGATTATCACACTCTTAGTTTCTTTATATATTACTCTCAAATCATAACCCAATGAAAATGCGCTTAATCCTGACATTTTTCCTCCAAGTTTATGATTATATAACTCCGCCAGTGATTTATCATTCTTAAAAAGCATAAATTTTTTACGGAAAATTTTGACCAAGTGAGGATGTGGGACAATTCTTTCTCTATATGCACTCCGGAATGATTTTGCGAAAATTATTTGTTTCACTTCCGAATCTCTTGTTCCAAAGATTGTAATGCCTCATCAACTGATCGAAAGGTTTCAACCTTCCCTTCCTCTATCGCTTTTTCTGTAGCCTTTAGAGAACGAAGAATTCTATCTTCTTCTTCTACTGTAAATCCATTTTCGGTAAGCCTCACCATCTCTGGTTTCTTGGCAAACGAAGCCAAAATGGTCCGTATAAGCGTCGAAAGCGGCATCTCCAACCTCTCTGCTACTCTCTCCAACCTTTCTCTCAAATCATCAGATAATCGAACTTGCACTATATTATCCATAGTTTATCTATTGTAATGTTTTGTATATATTTTGTCAAATATCTATAAAAGCAGTTTCTTCATCGTCTTGGGTATCTGATCTGCCAAATCTGAAGCATTAAACCAGTATCCCTTCGTCTGATACAAATCTTCTCCTGATTTTTTATTGATAAAAGAGGCACTCGCCGCCGAAGTTAAAGCCTCATTTTTACAGTAAAATGCTGCCGTAAGCCCGGCCAGAACGTCTCCCGTTCCCCCTTTTGTCATTCCTGCATTTCCGCCTTTGACTCTATAACATTCCTTCCTATTACAAACATAATCAGTTTGCCCTTTATGTAAAACTGCACAGCCAAATTCTTTTGCAAATAAATATATTTGATCTGCAATATCTAGATTTTTCATTGTCATCTTTAATTTTTCATTTTTAATTTTTAATTTGAGAGTTTCAAACTCTCCATGATGTGGGGTTATTATCATTGTCGAAGTTATCCACTCCGGCTCCATCATCTGCAAAGCCCCAGCATCAATCACCCATTTTTTATTCGAATATTTCTGCAATAAATATTTCGTCAAAAAATATGTCTGCACCCCTTCATTTCCTAACTTAATTATTTCTTTCAAATTGGATAATTGCCTGCCTGCCGGCGAGGCAGGGTTGATTGGATAATTGGATAATTCCGCGCTTTTAGCGCGGACCATCCCCGGCCCTATCAAAATACAATCATCTTCCTCTATATACGACTCAATTTCCGCTCTTGGCACCACAATTCCATCCCTAAATTCCTCTTTTAATTTGGCAACAATTGCGTTATTTTCCGGCACCGAGGAATAATGCACCAAGTCGACAATTCTACTTGCTACCTTCAAAGACCACAAAGAGGCGGAATGAAAAAGATGCGACCCTCCAATAATTAATAATCTACCATTCTGCCCCTTATGTGACTTATCCTCAGGAATAAATAGATTCGTGAGTATTTTTCTGTCAAAATCTTTCATTTTACCTTCTCTAATCATACTATGAATTTTTCCCATCCTAAAGTTGAACAACTTTCATACTTCCCTTGGGAAAATTCTCTATAAAATGCTTATCTGTAGTAGTCATAATCGTTTGCTGGCTGTGACACGCCTTCATCACTATCTCACGATGCTCATGATCCAGTTCCGAAAATATATCATCCAAAAGAAGCGTTGGCTTTTCTCCCGT
>CAZJBV010000026.1:1836-9846 GCA_964544585.1 uncultured Gammaproteobacteria bacterium
GGCCCAACCAATGTAACTCCAGCCGCCACTTCTGCATCTTTATACTGATCCAATCTACTCCTTGAAATTATACTCTTATCATATTCAGCTTTGTATCCATTCGTGTCAATATTATTCAAATACTCTATATATTCTTGCCTTTTGGATGTGATATATTCACCATCTTTTATCAAAAGTTGATCCCAAAAAATTAGTTGGTGCCTATGCGCGCGACCTTCACGTATTGCTTCTAAAAGTTTATTACGACTCCTAAGTCCTTTTTCATAAGAAATAAGCGTCCTTCTATATTCCCGATCTACACCGGAAAGAACAAAATCAATATATCTTCTCCGCTTGACCGGAGATCCAGTCACAAGTTCCAAATCTTCGGGCCAAAACAAAACAGTCTTAAATATCCCCACAAAATCAACCATTCTTTTCCCTACTCCATTTATTGAAAACGTTTTAAGAGCCACTCTCTGTCCCATCACACTCCCAGTTGTCAACACTACTTCCAAATCAACCTTTTCATTGGATAATTGGAAATTGGATAATTGGATAATTTTTCCACTTACCCTTCCTATTTCCTTATCATCATAAATCATATCGCGATCCGAAATTGCCCTAAAACTCTTGGCATGAGAAAGTAGAAAAAGTGCTTCTATCAGATTCGTTTTTCCCGAAGCATTGTCTCCCACAATGCAAATAAGGTTTTTGGGAAATGTAATCTTAAACTCCGAATAATTTCGGAAATTTATAAGCCTAAGTGAGGATATCATTAACTTACCTGATGACAGTTCCTATAAACGGTCGATTCTCCAACGCATTCTCAAGATTATCTACATCTTTTCCGTCCAAAACATAAACTGTTAGTCCCATCTCGCGTGCGAGACGGGACGCCACCGGATCAAATGGAGAATTACTCCCAGGCATCCACTTATCCCCTACCAATTTTGAAAAATCCTCCCAAGAAATCTTATCTATGGGACGAGCCTTGCTATCCTTATTAGGATCACTCGTATAAACTTTTTTAATATTCGACATATTCACAATTATTTTACTCTTATACTCCTGCGCAAGTAATACGGCACAATAATCAGTCGACCATCCCGGTTTCCATCCTGCTGCAATCACTAGAGGTTCTTTCAAGTTATAAAGCCTCTTATTATAATTTTCCACTATCCTCGGATGGGCTAAATCTTGAAAAATAGTACGAAGAAGATGACCATTTAGTCTAGTAGCATGTATCCCCAACCAATCCAAGTCTATATCAGTGATTTTGCCAACGACATCTTTACCCGCGTCACGATAATGCCTGGCAATTGCTCCTCCTCCTACAACTATAAAAAATCGCCTCCCCTCGGCGATTTTTTTTCTAATAAATTCGTTAAATTTTGTTAAAAACTTGGTATCAATACCACCGTTGGGGACTACCAAAGAGCCTCCCAATGAAAGAATAATAGGAGATTTTGACGCCATTGTCGTAGGTTTATTGTATCAAAAACTGCTTATTCTGACAATTCGGACAGTAAAATGTACTTCTGCCACCCAAAACAAAACGCATAATTTTTCCTCCGCACTTATTGACACAAATATTCCCTTCTCTATCGTACACCGAAAAATGTTCTTGTACCATACCTTTTTTTCCATAAATATCTCTAAAATGATTTCTAGAAGCCCCCTTCCATTTTATTCCATCTTTTAAAACTTTTTGCAAATTTTTAAATAATAAAATACTTTGCCTCTTGGAAACTTTGCCACTTTGCAATTTCGGATCTATTCTCGACAAAAAAAGTGCTTCATTGGCGTATATATTCCCCACTCCCCCAATTTTTGCCTGATCCATCAACAGAAGTTTTATCGGTCTTTTTGATGTTTTGAGTATATTTTCTAATTGGTTAACTGTAAGCTCATTTAAAGCATCCGGTCCTAAATTATTTATAATACTTTCTATCATTGGAACATTGGAAAATTGTTGCATTGTTGCATTTCTCAAAACTCTCATCCATCCAAACTTCCTCTGATCATTAAAGTAAAGCCTGTCCCCATCGCTAAAAGTTAAAACTACTCTCGTATGTTTATTGGGAGACGCTCTATAAAGTAGTTGCCCAGTCATCTTGAGATGAATAGCAAGAGATACATCTAGGTCTAAATCAATTACCAACACTTTCGCAAACCGTCTGACCCTGACAATTTTTCTTCCAGTCACAATACTACTCTTGCCTACAAACGATTTCGGATTGTTAATTATTACTGACTGAACCGTTTTTCCAGGAAGAATTTTATTTAGTTGAAGCCTAATAGTTTCTACTTCAGGAAGTTCTGGCATGAGATGCTACAAAATCTTTTATCTCTTTTTTAAATCTTTCTTTATTAAACCGCGCTGCATTTTTAATACAGTCTTCTCCTTTAATGCTTGTCCTGAGCTTGTCGAAGGATTGAATTGCTCTCATTAAACTATCAACGCTCGGTTCATCAAAAAACACTCCCGTTTTCCCTCCAACTATTGACTCTTGCACTCCCCCTTGCCTTAAAGCAATAACCGGAGTTCCACACGCCTGCGCCTCAACCGGCATAATTCCAAAATCTTCATACTCTGAAGCATAAAGTAATGCTCTTGCTCCAAAATAAAGTTCCCATAGCTTTTCATCACTCACTTCTCCCACAAATTCAACCGTCGGACCTGCTTTTTGCCTTAGATCATTCTCATAATCTGCAAATCCTCTACCAAATACTTTTAAAGGAAGTTTTAGTCTATTACACGCCTCAATCACCAAATCGACTCTCTTTGCCCTCGCCAACCTCCCCCCAGTAATATAATATTGTCTTTTTAACTGAACGCTAGACGCTGACAAACTAGACGCTAATTCCACCGGCGGATAAATCACTTCCGCCTCCCTCCTATAAAACTTTCGTATTCGCGCTCTCACTTCTTCCGAATTAGCAATAAACGCATCCACTCTTTGCCCCGATTGAAAATCCACTAACCTAAGTCTATGATTCATTAATTCCCCAATAATTCTTCCAACCATATTTTTCTTCCAGTTCCTTGCCGTCGGATATCCATAAAGATATCTCGGCGGAGTATGACAGTAACAAAAATGAGTTGTATCCTTTCCAACCCGAATCATATTAGGAAAATATGCCCCTGTTTGAGAAACAATTACTGTATCAAATGATGAAAAATCAAATTGCTCAAAAATAAAAGGAGTCATAATTCGAAATGGGCTGATAAGTTTATAACCGAAGGGAACTTTTTGCAGAAATGAAGTTCTTATATCCCAATTTGCAAATCTCTCCCTATGCGGCCCCAAGAACTGAGGATAATAAACAGTCGTAAATACCGGCGCCTCCGGCCATATCTCATGTAAAGCCTCCAAAACCCTCTCCGCCCCTCCATACTCCTTAATATAATCATGAACAATTGCTACTTTCATCAAATTTAAAACAATTTAATCTGCTTATCATCCTTCTTCTTTTTGCTTTTTTTTACTTCTAAATTGGCTAAAATTTCTTCTTTATACTTCTCCTCCTCGTCAGCCGAAGAACTATTGGCAAAAGAAAGTCTGGGAATCAAACTCTTAAATCCTAACTCTTTAAATAACTTATTTATTTCCGGACTATCCAATTGGGGCAATTTACATTCTTCCAATCGAAAACTCAAAGGTACATCCCTCACAATTTCCGCCAGTTTTTTTGCCAACATCGCTTGATCACTATTTTCGGCTAAAGTATTTCTTAGTTTTTCATTCTCTATTTCTCCTACATGCGCATACGTTTCTTCCAATGACCTAAATCGCGACAGCAAATTAACGGCTGTTTTTGGTCCTATCCCCGAAACTCCAGGATATCCATCCGATTGGTCCCCCACCAGAGATTTATAATCAACCATTTGAGATGGCATTATTCCAAATTTTTCCTCGACTTCTTTTTCTCCATATATCTTGGTCTCGATCAATCCCTTCACCGGCATACACACTTTCGTCTCACGATCGACAAGCTGCAATATATCCCTATCCCCGGTTACAACCACAGCTTCTATCTTTTCACTTTTTACCTGCCTGCCGGCAGGCAGGTCTTTTATCTTCCCAGTCAGCGTTCCAATCACATCATCCGCCTCAAACCCATCCACTTCAAAAACTGGTATGCCCATCGTCTTAACAACCTCATGTACTCTTTCTATCTGTGACGAAAGCCCTTCATCCATCTTGGGTCTATGAGCCTGATAACCCGCATAAAGAGTTTGTCTAAAAGTAGGTTTGGGTCGGTCAAATGTAATCGCCAAATAAGTCGGCCTCAAATCATCTATAACCCGCAAAAGCATTGAGGTAAATCCATAGACAGCGTTTATAAGTTCGCCATTTTTTGTCGTCAGTGGAGGTAAAGCATGAAAGGCACGATGAAGAATCGCATTCCCGTCAATAATGACAAATCGTTTCATTTTGCCACTACCAAAGCTCTCTTCGGATGTCCCATCAGTCTCTCAAAATCTTCGCTCTCAATTGTCTCTTTTTTAACCAGCTCCGCTGCTACTCGATCCAGCTCTTTTCTAAATTTTCGTATTGTCAAAAGAGCCAATTTATACCCATCATCTATAATCTTTTTCACCTGAGCATCTATTTTTGATTGCATATCTGGTGAAATATGCGGTTCATTATAATAGCGCCCTCCCCACTCTGTAACATCCATCGTACCTCCGTAACTAATAGGTCCCAACTCACTCATTCCAAACTCAATAACCATTTCTCGAGCAATAGCTGTGGCTTTATCAATATCATTGGATGCACCGCTCGTCTGTTCATTGAATATAATCTCCTCTGCCGCTCTCCCTCCCAGCATTGATGCTACTTGTTCCAACAAATGTGATTTCGTCTCATGCAGCCTATCTTTCGCAGGAGGTATAAGCGTAAAACCCAAAGCCATGCCTCGAGAAACAATAGATATTCTATGTACTGGATCCATATGGGGAAGTTCGTGGGTCACCACCGCATGTCCAGCCTCATGGTAGGCTGTCATCTTCCGATCTAGATCAGTCTGCAGACGTTTCTTTTCTGGCCCCAACTTTACCTTTGTCGCAGCCTCTTCTATATCAACAAATTCAATAGTCTTTTTATTTTGTCGCGCAGCCAAAATTGCCGCCTCATTGAGCATATTTTCCAAATCGGCACCACTAAAGCCAACCGTTCTCTTAGAAACTTTATCCCAATCAATACTCTCCACCACAGGCTTTCCTTTTGCATGAATTTTAAGTATTGCTTTTCTTCCTTCCATATCAGGAAGATCCAAAACTACTCGCCGATCAAACCGTCCTGGTCTCAAAAGCGCCGGATCCAAAAGGTCTCCGCGATTCGTCGCCGCGATCACTATCACATTCTCATTCTGCGTAAATCCATCCATCTCAACCAAAATCTGATTCAGAGTCTGCTCCCTCTCATCATGTCCCCCAACTACCCCCATCGATCGCACCCGACCAATAGCATCAATTTCATCAATAAATATAATAGCAGGCGAATTTTTCTTTGCCGTATTAAAAAGATCTCTTACTCTGCTATTATGAAGAAGAATCGGCTTTTCTCCCCCAAAAAACGCCTCATTATCCACCCCGCAAAGATCATAAACATATCCCTCGTATGGTCGTTTAACAATATTTTTCACTATTGCCCGCTTAATTTGAAAAGGTCTTGCAATATCTTGGTTGAAAGGATTACTGGTTTTACCTATAATAAGCGTCCAGTACTTACCTCCTGGAAGTGGTTTGTGACTGCCTCTAATAATTCTTCCTTCTTTCTGCTCCTCCTCTTTTATCCCTACCTTAATTCCATGCATGCTACAAAGCCAAGCAAGTTCGAGTATAAGCTGACGTGAAACA
Organism: uncultured Gammaproteobacteria bacterium; assembly: GCA_964544585.1. Classification (GTDB taxonomy): domain Bacteria; phylum Patescibacteriota; class Microgenomatia; order 2-02-FULL-39-11; family 2-02-FULL-39-11; genus CAZJBV01. Next base: position 7,685 of record CAZJBV010000026.1, read on the forward strand.
GAAGACATCGACAACTTCCCGCTCTTTGTTATATATCCATCACCTTGACTATATCCTTCCAGGAAAGCAAGAAAATAATCTTTAGGTAAATCCCAAAGTAGTGAAGGTAGGTGTTTGTTGTGAGAACCATTGCCGCAATATCTCTCAAAAAATCGCCCGAGGGGATGGCAATAATAAGTAATTTTAAAACTATTATCCTCTCGTGCATAAGCAGCGGAAGGAGTAACACAAAATATATCTCTCACTAAATTAATGCAGTCTGTATAAATACCTTTTTCATGAACACCAAATGTAAACTCTAAACTATTAGTACTCCTGCCTTCAGCTACATAGTATCCAAAAAGTTTCATCAAATAGATTGTCACCTCAACCCTATCCGGAAGATCCATTTTCACTAACTTTCGTGATAAAAGTTGTGGTACATGGACTCCCCTCTGCCAATTGCCAATCGTCGCTTGTGATACTCCTATTGTTTCGGCAATCTCATACTGAGAATGTACCCCCACATTGGCTAAAGCATACCTGTATTTGTGCTCTAGCTCTTCATAACTATCCCAAACCGGAAGGAATTCTGGCAAAGCTTCATTCCTAAATTGATGAGCCTTAATCTCATGAACCGTTTTTCTCAGAGCAGAATCCCATCGCCGTACATTCATCGGAAGATTGACTAACACATCACCTTTTTTAAGTTCACTTACCTTTATCGGCTCAATCCACCCTTGACGCCTGACAAATACCGAATGATCCCCGGTAGTCTCTACCTTTCCATCAAGGTAATAAATTGTATAGATTTCCCTCGCCTTATGTCGATAGACTCCGGATATATTTTGCCAGCTACTTCCACCAAAAACAGCCTTTTCCGAATTCTTCTGCGTTCCCCAGAACTTTGTAATTTTCTTTTTAAATCCTAAACTTTCTACACCATTTATAGAAATGACTCTTCCCTCTTCTCCATCTTTGTAATATCTATCCACAAACTCGCCAATAGAAAGAAGTTTCACTTCTCCCTTTTCTCGAATAAGAATAGGTGTATCTCCAGTAACCGACGCCCCGACACCTACGAGCATCTCCATAAACTCAGATCCCGCCATCGAGAAAAATGGTGCTTGAGCCTCTCCTGCTACAGCCCGAGCAAGAAGTGTTTTCCCCGTTCCGGATGGTCCAACTAAAAGCGCTCCTTTCGGCGTTCTCGCCCCAAGCAGTCTATATTTTTGCGGATTCTTAAGAAAATCTACGACTTCTTCAAGTTCTTTTTTTGCCTCATCCACACCCGCAACGTCAGCAAAAGTGATTTTAGGAGTATCCTTGGAAAAAAGCTTTGCCCTCGACTGCCCAAATGAAAATAGTGAATCCTGCGCTCCCCTCGCCTGCCGAATAAGAAAAAGGAAAAATCCAACCATCAATAAAAGAGGTAAAACATTTGAGGCAATCCCAATCCACAAAGCTCCACTTGATGTATCCTCAACCTTAATTTCTATCTTTGCCGGATCCACTCCGGCAGACTTTAAAATTGTATAAATGCTGTCTTGCCCTTCTTTATGCGTCGTAAACACATCGCCATTATCGTACGTCACCATCACTTTCGTATCCGAGACTTCCATCTTTTTCACCTGACCCTTTTTAATATCTGAAATGACCGTTGAAAGAGGCTTTTCTGGAAAAAGTCTGCTGCTTTCTCTAAAACTCAAAAACACACTAAAAACCAAAAACAAAACAATCAGCCACAAGAATATATTCCTCGGTGTCAGGTTGAACTTAAACTCAAATATCTTATCTGTCTTTCTCGAGTTTCTGTGATGTGTCTTTCCGTTTGGCATATTAGCGTACCACACTCCCTTCCGGTATTCTAGCATCCACAGGGATAAGTATTGCTTTATTTTCTACATCTGCTGCAAACATCATTCCCTGGCTTTCCTCTCCCATTTTACCCGCCGTAGCTTTAGCGAAGGTGGGCATCTTTTTAGGTTCCAAATTGGCCACAAAAATAAACTTCTTATTCTTCAATTCTTCCGGTTTATACCACTTAGCTACCCCGGCAAATATAGTCCGTACTCCATAGTCGGATCCCAAATCCACCTTCATGCGAATAAGATTCACCGATCCTTCTTTAAATTCAGCTTCAACCACTTTCCCTACCCTAAAATCCAACTTCTGAAAATCAG
>CAZJBV010000027.1:0-9585 GCA_964544585.1 uncultured Gammaproteobacteria bacterium
TAAAGTTACTGCTTTTGAAAAAAGTGTGGAGAATGTTGAATGTTTGATTAAAGACCTTCCTCCCGGAAATGGAGTTGATGGACTTCTTGGTTTATCTTTTTTGCGTCATTTTAAAGTGATTATTGATTTTAAAAAGGGAATTCTTGGATTGGATTGACATAAAGAGTTATTCCTATTAATATATAGTGTGATAATGAAATATATCAACATTACCATTTGCTGTCAGGCTTTCCTTTAGGGAGGTCTGACTTTATTTTGTGACTCCTCCCACTTTTAAGGGAGGTTTTTTTTAATGATATACAATAATATTCTTGAGCTTATTGGTAATACTCCAATGGTTCGGATAAATCGGCTAAATCCGAATCCAAAGAATGTTAATATTCTGGCGAAATTGGAATATTTTAATCCTGGTGGTAGTGTGAAAGACAGAATGGCCAATGAGATAATAAATGTTGCCGAAAAAAAGGGTCTTCTGAAAAAAAGGGGAACGATTGTCGAGGCAACAAGCGGGAATACGGGAATAGGAATTGCAATGATAGCAGCAGTTCGGGGATATAAAACGATTTTTACTCAACCAGATTGGATGAGTAAGGATAAAAAAAAGTTGATTGAAGCATTTGGGGCTGAAGTTATAACCTGTCCTACCGCTGTACCAATAGATGATCCCCGAGGCTATAAAACGACGGCAAAAAGAATTGCCAAAGATAAAAACGCTTTCCTTGCTGATCAATATAGCAATCCAGCAAATCCTCAGGCACACTATAAGTCGACTGGACCCGAGATATGGAATGAAACTAATGGTAATGTTGATTATGTTGTAATTGGTATTGGAACAGGCGGAACTTCAAAAGGAGTTGTTACATATCTTAAAGAAAAAAATCCTAAAATTAAATTTATCGCTCCTGATCCAATAGGATCTATTTATAGTGGTAAATTGGGATCTTTCAAGGTAGAAGGTATTGGGCATATTTTTATTCCTCAGAATGTAGATCTTTCCTTGGTGGATGAATTCGTGAGACTTTCTAGTCGTGAGGCGGTTGATATGGCAAAACGACTAACGAAAGAGGAGGGTATTTTGGCTGGACCGTCTTCGGGGGCGGCTATGTACGCGGCGATTGAGATAGCAAAGAAGATAAAAGACCTGCCTGCCGGCAGGCAGGTAAGAAAAACCATTGTTTGTATTTTTCCTGATTCGGGAGAGAGATACTTGGAATACTTATACGATGAGGATTTCGAAGTGCCCCTTCCTAAAAGGTATGAATCAAAGAAAGGGTTTTCGACGAAGGTGATTCATGCTGGGTCTTCTGAATTTCAATTAAAAAAAGGATTAATTCCGCCTATAGCTCGCTCTGCCGTCTATACTTTTGATAATGCAACGAATGCGGCAAAGATTTTTTCCGGGGGAAACAGAGAAAAAGAAAATAGGAGTAAGTATGTCTATGCCCGTGGAAATCACCCAAACCAGAGACAGTTGGAACTAACAATTTCAGATCTTGAAGGTGGAGTTGATGCTGTGGCGTTTTCTTCAGGAATGGCGGCAATTACAGCATTTGCCCAGACAATACTTAAGCCTGGAGACCATGTCGTAGCCTCGAATGTTTTGTATGGTGATAGTTTTCATCTTTTTGGGTCTCTTCTTAAAAAATGGAAGGTGGCGACTACGTTTGTTGATATTACAAAGATTAGTGAAGTAGAAAGATCTATGCGGAAAGAAACTAAACTTATTTTTACAGAAACGCCGACAAATCCACTCTTGAGTATTGCAGATATAGAAATGCTATCCAAAATAGCAAAGAGGGAAAAGATTATTTTAGCGGTCGATAATACACTGGCGACTCCGTATTTGCAGAAACCAATTGTTTTAGGAGCGGATGTGGTGATTGAATCGATGACAAAATACCTTTCAGGACATAGCGATGCATTGGGGGGGATTGTCGTTTCAAACAATCAAGACTTGATAATGGACTTATGGGGTACTCTATTTGTAACAGGGGCTGTAATTGATCCCGATAGCGCTTATCTTACTTTACGGGGACTAAAGACGCTGGCGTTAAGAATGGAAAAACATTGTGACAATGCATTAAGAATAGCTAAATATCTTTCTTCTCACCCGAAAGTGGAAAAAGTGTTTTACCCCGGACTTTTATTACATCCACAACACGATTTGGCACGATCTCAGATGAATGGATTTGGAGGTGTTTTATCATTTGAAATAAAAGGTGGGATTGAAGCCGGAAAGAAATTTGTCGACGATCTCAAAATTTTTTCTTTAACGGTTAGTCTGGGAGCTGTTGAAAGTTTGGTCAATCATCCGGCGTCGATGACCCATCATATTATTCCAAAAGATAGCAGGATGCGATCAGGAATATCCGATGGTCTTATTAGACTGTCTGTTGGGATCGAAGATGTGGATGACTTGTTATTAGATTTGGATAGTGCTTTTTTAAACTCCCGTTGATAAAATAGTCATATGAGTAAAGTGAAAGATTCTAGTTTATCCTCTATGGGACGAAAGAGAGTACAGTGGGCAAAGGCACATATGCCGGTTGTCGCAAAAATTGCTGAGGATTTTTCCGAGAGAAAACCGTTTAGAGGTTTGACTGTGGCAATCTCACTTCATGTTACAAAAGAGACGGCCGTTTTGGTGGAAGCTATATCTTCGGGAGGAGCAAGAATCGCTCTCTGCGGATGCAACCCACTTTCAACACAAGATGAAGTTGCAGCCGCGCTTTCGGAACTGCCAGGTGTAGAGGTATTTGCATGGCGGGGGCAAACCAATAAGGAATATTATGATTGTATAAATGATGTGCTAGAATTTTCTCCTGATATTACTATTGATGATGGATGTGATCTGATAAGCCAAATTCATACAAACAGGAGAGAATTAATTAAAAAAATTCGCGGCGGGTGTGAGGAAACAACAATGGGAGTTAATAGGCTTCGAGCAATGGAAAAAGATGGTGCTTTGAAATACCCTGTAATAGCAGTAAATGATGCTTATACTAAATATCTTTTTGATAATCGTTATGGAACTGGACAATCAACTATTGATGGAATCCTGCGTGCAACGAGCGTATTGTTTGCGGGTAAGACGGTGGTAGTTGTTGGGTATGGATGGTGTGGTAAAGGGATTACTATGAGATCCTCTGGAATGGGCGCAAATGTAGTAGTCGTCGAAGTTGATCCAATTAGGGCTTTAGAAGCAGTGATGGATGGCTATAGGGTTATGGGAATGAATGAAGCGGCGAAGGTAGGGGATATTTTTGTGACGGCTACAGGAAATACTGACGTGATCAATCTAGAACACATTAAACGAATGAAAAATGGTGTAATTTTGGCAAACGCTGGGCATTTAGACAGAGAAATAAAAGTTTCTGACTTAAAAAAGCTAGCCAGAAAAGTCGAGCGGATTAATGATGTCGCAGAAATTTATGAGTTAGATAAAGACAGAAAGATCTATTTGTTAGGCGAGGGTAGGATCATCAATTTGGTGGCAGCGGAAGGTCACCCGAGTGAGGTAATGGATACAAGTTTTGCAACCCAAGCTTTATCGTGTGAATATATTAATAAGAATTATAAAAAATTAGAACCAAGGGTATATATTACTCCGAGAGAGCAAGATGAAAAAATTGCTAGAATGAAGCTTGAGAGTATGGGTATCTACATTGATACACTGACTTCCACACAGAAAAAATATTTGTCGGATTGGAGAGAAGGAACGTAGGGCATTGAAAAAAAATGGAAAATGGCAGATAATAGAGGGTATTCTTCTATGAAGCCTGTCATTTTCTCTGGAACTTCGAATTTACCCCTAGCTGAATCCATTTCGTCTCTTGTTAAAATTCCTTTAGGAAAAGTTGAAATTATCAGATTTGCGGATAGTGAGTGCAGGGTGAGAATTTTGGAAAATGTGGAAGAGAAAGATGTATTTATTTTTCAGACTCTGGCAGATCCGGTAGACGAACATATGATGGAATTTTTGCTTTTGGCTGATGCGGTCAAAAGGGGGGATCCGAGAAAAATTACGGCTGTGATTTCATATCATGGTTATGCCAGACAAGACAGGATTCATCGTCCGGGAGAATCGCTTTCAGCGCATGTGGTGGCAAAACTAATTGAATCCGTTCATATTGATAGGATAATTACAGTGGAACTTCATAACGAGGCAATAATTGGTTTTTTTGAAATTCCTGTTGTTCATGTTGGCGGTTTTTTGCCTTTTAAACCTTTAGTTGAGGAAATATCTGGAGAAAAGGTTGTAGTCACGCCTGATGCTGGAGCATTGAAAAGATCACAGAAGTTTGCAGAAATGATTGATTCGCCGTTGGCACTCATTGAGAAAAAGAGAGATCTTGATCACCCGCATAAAATACTCTCGATGAGGGTAGTTGGCGATATTAAAGATAAGACGGCGTTCATTTTCGATGACGTGATAGTGACGGGAGGTACTTTAGTAAACGCAACCTATCTTTTGAAAGAAAAAGGGGCAAAAAGAGTCATAGCTTGTGCAACACATGCAGACTTTGTCGGCGGGTCTCCTAAGATACTTCAGGAAAGTCCAATTGATTCAATCTGGGTGACAGATTCTATTTTTATCCCGGAAGAAAAGCGGTTTGCTAAGCTCACTATTGTTTCCATAGCACCCTTTATCGTCTCGGCAATGCAGAAAATGATAAAATAGTGGAATGAAGATACTCCCCAAGTCGATTGAGAAGCTGATTGAGTCGTTTGAAAAACTACCCGGAATAGGTCCAAAGACGGCACAGAGGCTGACTTTTTATCTTCTCCATGTACCGCAACATGAACTAGATGGTTTTTCTGAGGCTATAAAAAATCTTCGACTAAGAACAGCGATTTGTTCGAGGTGTTTTAATGTAGGCGAGGAAGATCCGTGTCTTATATGTTCGAGTAGAGATAGAAATGAGTCAACAATAATGGTAGTTGAAAGTCCGATTGATGTTTTGGCGATTGAGAGAACAGGCAAATATAAAGGTCTTTATCATGTTCTTAACGGAGTTATTTCGCCTTTACAAAATATAGGTCCTGATGAAATTAGAATTGCAGAGCTTTTAAAAAGAATTAAAGATCTCCAGGGAATTACGGAACTAATCCTGGCGACAAACTCGAATATGGAGGGAGAGGCAACGGCGATGTATATTTTAAGAGAATGCAGAATGCAGAATGCAGAATGCAGAATAACAAGGCTGGCACAGGGGTTGCCGGTGGGAGGAGATTTGGAATATGCTGATGATATAACTTTGGGACATGCGCTGGAGGGGAGACGTGATTATACGTAATTTACAATTTTAAATTTTCAATTTTAAATCAAACCTGCCTGCCGGCAGGCAGGTCTAATTTTTAAAATTTAAATATTTAAACATTCATTTAAAATTTATAATTTAGAATTTAAAATTCATATGGTTAATAAAGAAATAATTTGGGAAGAACTTAGAAACATTCCTGATCCGGAATTGGGGATTTCGATTGTGGACTTGGGTCTTATATACGATGTAAAAACTGATGATAAGGGGGTAGTAGATATCAGGATGACTTTGACGACGATGGGATGTCCTCTATTTGAACTCATTGCCGGGCCGGTCCAGGAAAATCTAAAGAAAATAAAGGGAGTGAAAAAAGTAAATGTGGATCTGACTTTTGAACCACCATGGAGTCCGGAGAAAATGAGTGAAGAAGCAAAAGTAAAACTGGGATTCTTTTAGGGTATAGTTATTGAGGGTATAGCGTCTAGTTTTTATCAACTATACGCTAGACCTGCCTGCCGGCAGGCAGGCGCTGACAAACTAAACGATTAACTATGGGTGTAAAAAAAATAATTCGTGATTCGTTTGAATTTGTAAAGGATACCGCCAAACAAGGTGCGAAAATTCCACCTGATCTGTTTGGGGGAATGATAGAGCAAGCGATCAAAGGTCCAAAACTGACGTCAGCACAACAGCAGCAACAGCAGGTTAAACAACAGGCACAGATGCAACTGCAAAAACAAGGAGAAGATTTTAAGACAAAAGATGAAGAAGAATTGAAAAAGGCAAGAGAAAAATTGGAGCAACTAAGACGGATGCAAGCGATGTATGCTACAAGACAAGAACAAAAGCTTCGTCCTTATGAAGAGACAATCCAGGATAAAGAGCGACAGAAAGCACAGGAAGTGGAAGCGCAGAAGAAGAAGGTCAGCCAGCAATTGCCGGTCATGACGACAAAACCGAAAAGAGGGAGTCTGTTTGGATTTTTGAAGCGGAAAATAAAAGGATCGGAGGGATTAGTAAAGGATACGAAAGTGGGATAACAAATAATTTTTAATTTTAAATTTTTAATTTCAAATCAAACCTGCCTGCCGGCAGGCTGGTCTCAATTTTTAAAATTTAAATATTTAAACATTCATTTAAAATTTATAATTTAGAATTTAAAATTTAATAAAAATGCTTAGAATATATAATACCTTAACACGTCGGACAGAGGAATTCCATCCGATAAATGATCAATTGGTTGGGTTTTATTCCTGTGGGCCGACGGTTTATGACTATGCGCATATCGGGCATGCGAGGACCTATGTATTCAATGATATTTTGCAAAGAATATTGGAGTTTGATGGGTACAGAGTAAAAAGGGTAATGAATATTACTGATGTGGGACACTTAACTTCGGATCAGGATACGGGAGAGGATAAGATGGAAAAAGGGGCGGCACGGGAGAAAAAGAGTGTATGGGAGATTGCGGATTTTTATACTCGAGATTTTTTCAAAATGCTGTCTCAATTGAACATCAGAAAACCTGACATAATTATCAAGGCGACTGATTATGTGCCACAGATGATTGAATTAATTAAAATACTGGAAAAAAAAGGGTTTACTTATACAATTTCCGATGGAGTGTATTTTGATACAGAGAAACTGCCTGATTATGGAAAATTGACGGGAATGAATTTCGAGGAGTTACAACAGAGTTTGAAGGCAGGCGCGAGGGTAGAAGTCGTCCCCGGAAAAAAACATCCGACAGATTTTGCTTTATGGAAATTCAGTCCAGCGACCGCCTCAGGATTGCCTAAAAGGCAGATGGAATGGGATAGTACGTGGGGAAAGGGATTTCCTGGTTGGCATATTGAATGTAGCGTCATGGGGATGGCTGTTTTGGGAAATCATTTTGATGTTCATACTGGTGGAGTAGATCATATTCAGGTACATCACACAAATGAAATAGCCCAAAGCGAGGCGGCAACCGGAGAAAAATTTGTCAATTACTGGCTCCATGGTGAACATCTATTGGTTGATGGGCAAAAAATGAGCAAATCTTTGGGAAATTTTTATAGAGTTGAGGATATTGTAAAAAAAGGATTTGACCCATTGGCGCTGAGGTATTTATTTTTGACGGCTTCGTATAGAATGCAAATGAATTTTACGTGGGAAGCACTTCAAAGCGCTCAAAACGCTTTGAAAAATTTTAAATTTGAAATTTTAAATTTGAAATCAAAGAACGGATTAGAAAGGACAGTTTTATCAGAAGATAAACTGAAAAAAGTCGATGATTATAGACAAAAATTTACTGATGCAGTTAATGATGATCTGAATACACCGAAGGCATTGGCTGTATCTTGGGAAGTATTAAAATCAAATATTCCTTCGCCGGATAAATATGATTTAATTATGTTTTTTGATGAGGTGCTGGGACTGGATTTAAAAAATGCAAAATTGAAAATGCAAAATGCAAAAATTCCAGCAGAGGTTATGGAGTTGGTGAAAAGGAGAGAGGAGTTGAGGAAGAAAGGAAAGTTTGAGGAAGCGGATAGGGTAAGAGAAGAGATAAAAGATAAAGGGTATGAAGTGGAAGATACAACGACTGGGAGTCTCATAAAGAAAAATTGACAACTAGTAATTAATTTTATATAACAGTAGCTAATGGAAGCGTATTCTTATACACCTTCAGATTATGTTGAAAAAGTGGTGGCAGAATATGAGGCGGCTTTAAAAAGGCCACCACCAGAAAGAGCGCCTGTTCCTGAACCTGTAAGCCATGCTCCGTCTGATCCAAATGTGCTATATTCTTCTACAGTACCTGCTGTAAATAGTCGTGATGAACCCCTTCATCAGGTCCAAACTCAACCGTAACAAATGAAAATTGGGATTGATATTGATAATGTGGTGGCGGATTCTTATCCGGCGTATTTGGAGAAATTCAGGTATCGCTTTGGAGAGAAAGTTCCTCATAATATTGCCGATTTTTATCATGTGGAAGAACATATCGAAGCGCCGAGAGAAGAGATTATAGAGTTTTTTGAATCAGAGCTTCACACCGATGAATTCCAAATTTCGATAAACCCGGTGGTGGATGCGGCGATGTATATACAGTCTTGGGCAATGTCTGGAGCCAATATTGTTTATATTACGGCAAGACCATTAAGAATAAAGCCGGTGACTAAAAAATGGTTGGTAAAGCACGGCTTTTGGGTCGATGGAGCAAAAATTTATCTTTTTGATGAGAGGAGATTGAATACCGATATAGAATATAAATCTACTATCGTGTCTAAAAAATTGGTTGATGTATTGATTGAAGATAAATTGGATATTGCCACTTCCATGAAGATACCCGTTTTTTTACCGGATAAGCCTTGGAATCAGGGTAAATTGCCAAAAAATGTGACGAGAGTTTATTCATGGGATGAAATTGATGAAAAACTAAGGAAGAGATTTAATTTGTCAAATAGTTCCTAAAAAAATTGATGTTTCTGTCAACAACTATTTGCCATGAGCCTTTGGCAAAATTGTGATCGTCGCCGGCGTAAGTAAAATATTCAACTTCCTTTTCAAGTTCTTTCAAAGTTTTGACCAGTTGGTCAGACCATTTTTGGGGAGCGGCATCGTCGGCACCTCCTTGGTGGATTTGGATGGGAGCATTTATCCATTCGTAGTAATTAGGAGGGGAATACAATTCAATATCATAATCTTTTTCAAAATCGGCCACAACTTTTCTTAATAATTTTCCGTGATCTTCAAATTCGTCTGTATAATAAAGGATAGAATAAGGAAATGGTTTTGAAACTGGTGCCCAAAGGACAGTAGGGTAGTTTTTCCCCGTAATGGCAAGGATTGATAGAGCAATTTGTCCACCGTTACTATGACCCCAAATTCCAATTTTATCGGGGTTTGCATTGGGAAGATTCTTGATAGAGGATAGAAGGGTGAGGGCAGTGGTGTATGTTTGAAAGCGTTCTTCCATGACATTTATGGAGGGATTGTCAGATTCGCCGTAGCCTAAAAAATCAGGAGCAAGGGTAATAAAGCCAGCTTTGGTAAAGGCTTCTCCCACACGGACTGTGCCTATACCTGTTGCATAAATTTCGGAATCAACGAATCCGCGAAACATGATAATGACGGGTGGGTTTTCCACATTTTTGGGAATGTTGGCCAAACCGGATACTTTTTTGCCATCTACTTGGAAATAAAAAATATATTGGGAAAGGGATTCTTCACTTTTTAGTTCTTTTCCGAGTTCGATATTGCTTGGTGAAAATTTGGCTTTTCTCAAATTGGCAAAGGAGTATTTTTCGAGAGGTTTTTCGATAATTTGGGAAAC
>CAZJBV010000028.1:0-9549 GCA_964544585.1 uncultured Gammaproteobacteria bacterium
CATACACCAGCCGCCTGAGTCATACATCCAGTGGTAGCCGTCGGGACAGACACCAGGGCTTTGGGGTTTGGGTCCCTCACCGTAACGAACTGGATAACCTTCACTATTCAATAAATTTGAAGGTACGATGGCGTCGCCGACCAGAGTGTATCCAGAAGGTCCTTTGAAAGAAGTAGAGCTGTAATATGAGGCAATCGGTATTGCTGCACCTGGTGCTGGACAGGGAGTATTGGGAGCAAAAGGAGGCGAGGGTAGATAACATGGTCCGGCATCCTGTCTGACTCCCAAACTATAGGATAGAGCTTCAATTCTGGCAAGATCTGCAGGGAGGACGGCATTGGGATTTCTTCTCCTGAAATCAGCCACTTTTTCATAAGCATCGCGAGTGGGTTTAAATTCTTCCTGTAACGTGGCAACAGCCAGAAGTACATCTTTCCTATTTTGGAAATCCTCAAGTCTTATAATATCCGGTCTTATGGTTCTGGCTACCTCCTCGATTCTGGTAAGTCTAACATAGGGGCGAAGACTGGCAGGGACCTCCTGGCCTACTTCAAATGATTTCTGGAATTCGTCCAGTTTCTTGACGATATCTTCATTTTTCTCAACAACCTCATCTATTTTATCTTTTTGCTCTTTGGCATCGGCTACTTCCTCTAGTTTTTTGAGTTCATCTAGCTTGATCTTGGTACCTTCGTCTACTTCAGTAAAGTCTTCATTTAGGAAGCTGGTTTCGGAAGGTGAGACGATACCACTTGCTAAAAGATTGTTTATCTCGAGTCTGGCTTCGACTCTAGAGTCTATTTCTAGAATTTTCTTTTTATCTTCTTCTTTGATCATGTCTTCGGGCAAAGATTCGATTTTTTCTTTTAAATCGGGAGGTAAAGCGGGCTCACCTTTTAGATCCGCGGCTTTGTCGACTCCTAAAATAGTGGTTGATGAAGCGGCGGCGATGGTGGTGGATTGTTCATCGGTGGCTAATACCTGGGCCTTTTCGAGAATCAAATTTTGATTGACTGCCTCCTGGCCTAAGATTTCTCCGATGGTTTTTTTAGCTTCCGCCGAGAGGTTAGATTTGGAAAGATCATTAAATATGGATTGCATTCTTCCTGTGTAATCTGACAGGGCAGTCTTGAAAAGTTCTTCATTTTTGTTTTCTAGGGCATAGTAGCCTTCAACCAGTCTTTCTTTGGCTTGAGAGATCTTTACTTTTTCGCGATTTTCGGGGGTGATAGCTGTTGCTAGTTGCACAGTTTCGGCAAACTGTTTCAGAGGATAGAAGGGACTTTCTGGAGGTAGGAAGGATGGTTTGGGAACTTCATATTCAAAAGCGAGTGGTAAAGGTTCGTTGGGGACGGTAAAACATTTATCCTGAGCCCAGCTCCAGAAGGATGCTGATTCTTTACATTTGGGCATGGAATCCTCGGGATAAGATCCATCTTCTGGTCTATTGACACATGAAAGGGACTCGAAAGAGAAATATTCATCTCTATCGCAGCTATATCTTCTGGCATTGCCGTCGTTAACCCGCTCGCCATTATCATCCCAGACACAGCCATTGGGAGGCTGATATGATGATCCTTCTGGACAAGCTTTGGATCTCTCCTCAATTTCTTTTTCATCTTTGGGAGTTGGTTCTGCAGGCGGCGTGGGCAAGTCACCTCCTGTAAAAGCACTACAAGACTGAGTCTGCCAGTCCCAAGTATAAGGAGCCGGACAGATGGGTTGGGAATCCGCTCCGAAACCTTTACCCTGTTCGTAAGCCAGACATTTTTTAGCTGCAAAAGAATAATACTGTCTGGGTCCATCACATTTATATTGATCATAATCATTTATTTTATTACCATCTTCCCAAACACAGCCTTCAAATTGCTGAAAGACAGCTCCGATGGGACAGGTTGTTAGGACTGCATCCTGTCTTGGTGGACCAGGCGAGATAGTAGGCGCTAAATTTTCATATGTAATTTCTTGACCAAACTGACCATAATTAAGAGGGCGCTTGTTAGTATTTTTGGCTAGTTCTTGATAGGTCTTGAGAAGATCTTCGCGGCCTTTTAGATCTTCTGGTCTGATGACTGCGGGATCTATGATTCTGACTAGAGTATTTTCTTTTTGGGTAAGATCAGTGGCACTTGCCTTGAGTGTGGCTGTCTGGGCGAGGTCTGACTGGACTCTGCGCAGATTTTGTAATTCTTCTACTTTTCTGACCTCGACAAGCTGGTTGTAGTCGCTGGGAGAGGAAAAGATTTGGGTGTCATCCAATCTTTTGGCGTCGGCCAGGGGGAAGGATCCTAGTTCAACTAATTCTCTTATTTTTTCGCGAACTTGCCTACGTGAGTCTGAATTTACCAGATCATCAACTTCCTCGGGAAGAACGAGACCCTGGGCTTTGAGGTCGTCGAGCCTTGTCGCCAAAAGGGGTGGGAGGGCGGGTTTGCCTTCTATATCGGCGGTAATATCAATAGTATCCTCGACTTTTTTGATGGTATCGGCTATTAGCTTTGGCTCGTCTTCCGGTATTGGAAAGAGGCCTTTTTCAAAGACTGCCTCGTGCCGGGCTGCCTGGACTTCGAATTGTTTGGCTAGATCCTCTCGTTCCCCATTTTCGGGGGCACTTTCCAAAAGGCTTCCTGCCTGGGAGAGAGTATTTTGATATTCTTTGAGAATAGACGTGTAGAGAGCAACTTTATCTTTATCGTCTTTTAAACTTGATGCCTCGGCTAGGCGACGCTCGGCCTCTGTCAACTTTAGCTCTGCCTTTTTGAGGGGATCAAAAGTAGAGAAGTAAGTAATTTGCTCGCCAAATCTTTTTAAGAAATAGGTGGGATCACCGGGAAGGACGCCGCCTGATGAGCCAAGATAGGGTCCTACATCTGGGGGCGGGGCGGTGGGGAAGGCTGTAGGTGTGGGAAAGGGAGAGGGAGTGATGGTCGAATCGGGTGAGAGCGTAGGCTCGGCGGGACGGGTAGGTTCGACTGTGGGAGTAGGCAAGATTTCTGATTGTTGATAAGTGGGGTTTTCGACTACTGACTCGGGGTAAAATTTGGCGACTTCGGTTTGCTGTGATTCTGAAAAATTTGTCAGATCTACATCTCTGGCTAGATCATTTGCCCTTAGGTACCAAAGAAAAGGTCTAATATCGGCTTCTGGTGGGACATTTTCCGGGCCAGTCTGCCAATCTTCTATTTTTTCTTGTATATCTTCGTCTGGCTGGGAGAGGGTGTGATAGACTCTTAGTTCGGCAAGGGAGAGGGTATTTTGGTATTGTTTTTGATAGTCGGGGTAGAAGTTTCTAATTTGGGTATCAAGATTAGGTAACTCTGCCGGAGGAAATTGGTTTCCCGAAGCTAGTTTTTCAAGTTCATCGCGGACTTCTGAACGAGTTTTGAAGCTGTAGAGTTTATTTGACTCCGAATCGGAGATAAGTCCTTGTTCCTTTAATTTGCCTATGGCAACGTCCAAGCCTTCAGGGATTGGGGGTTCTCCTTGAACTTGGGCTATGGTATCCAAAACGTGCTGGTTGGTAATAGTAACCTGTCGCCAGTTTTCTGACTGGGCTGGAAGGGAGGTAAGACTAAGGGTTTGAGCCAGAACAAGCTCTTCGGCGGCAGATTTTTCGACATTATCAAGAAGAGTCTGTGTTTCCGGCGAGGAGGTATCTGGAAGAGATGGTATGTTTTGGGCGATGGTATTTAGACCTTGTTGGTAGTCGACTACTGCTTGGTGGGCGGCTTCTGTTTTGCCCACCTTGAGCATCGCGCCTGCCTCGGCCAAGCGCTCGTTGGTAAATGTAAGTCTTAGTTCTTCTCTTTTGAGGGGATCAAATGTAAAAGTGAGTTGGACATTTTCGGCAAATTTTTCAAAGGGATAAAAAGGGCTGTCGGGTAATATACCTTGGGCTGGGGGGAGGCTGACTCCATCAGGTAGATCCGGGGCGGGGAGATTTTCGAGTGAGGAAAGGGAAAAACCTAGGACTTCCGAATCTGAATAATAAGGTCCGTAGTCGTAATAATCACTCCGGGAGGCGTATATGGAGGACGGAAATAAGCCTATGATAACTGACGTTATCAGGCTGACAAAGACCAAAAAATATCTTTTCGGGCAGGGCACTTCCAGATTTCCTTCTCTATCCCTTTCTCTAGATTAGAGTAAATAATTTATACTTGTCAAGGGGAGAATTCAGCCACTTCCCAGGCGGGTAGAAAGTAAACAACCGTTTTATCCTTTTTAATCCCAGGGTTTTTATACCCGGAAGTAATCACTAAAGCTTTTTGCGGTTGATAACTTTTTAGAAAAGAAGCAAAGGAGGAAGAGATGGCGGGCTTTGAAATTTTTTGCCATTTTACTTCGAGGGGGAATATTTCACCATCGTCTTTGCGGAGGATAAAATCTACTTCCTGGTTTTGCTTGGTGCGCCAGAAATAAATCTCATCAAATGGTAATTTATTCTTTAGTAACTCTTCGTAAACGACATTTTCTACGAGAGCCCCCCAGTCGGGCCTAAAGGATTCGTTAAAACCACCGGAAATGGCATTTCTAAGACCCGTGTCTTTGAAATAGACTTTGGGTCTTCTTACAAATTCACGTCTGGGATTTCTAGAATAGGGAGGTAAAAGAGACAGGACAAATGTTCCCTGTAAAAGATGGAGGTACTTTTTGACAGTTGGCCGGGCAAGACCAACTTCGGTACTTATCCGGGTCTCCGAAACCAGATTGCCTATTTGACTGGCGATAATTCCCACCAAGTTATTAAAACTTCCTATTTCCGGAATACTTGCCAGGTCACGGATGTCTTTTCTAACGTAGTCATTATAGATTTCCAGAAGAGTGTTCTTTTTTTCGATGATGTTATCGCGTAAGACTACTCGTGGATATCCGCCATAGAGGATGTATTCCGAAAATAACTTCTTTTGCCAATGGTTACCAGATAAATTTTTGAAAACAGCCATTTCTTCTAGAGATAGGGGCAATATTTCGATGAAACGCTTTCTGCCCGTTAAACGATCAGTAAATTTTTTCTTCATCTCAAATGAGGAACTTCCCGAAACAATCAGTTTAATTTGGGGATATTGATCAATAATTTGTTTTAAGAAACTGCTAGGATGAGAAAGATACTGGATTTCGTCAATAAAAACATAGATACGATTCTTCATTGTGGCACCCTGTCTTTCCAGCTCGGAGATAAATTCCGCAACGGGGATTTTATTTATTCGGTCAAGAAGCTGTTGGATCTCGAGATTATAAAAAAATATTTGTCTTAAGGGGATTTTTTTTTCTTCCAAAAGATGGCGAATCAGTAGAAATAGGAGGTAAGTTTTGCCTACCTGTCTTGCTCCCGAAAGAACCAAAATCTCTGGGATATCTAATTGAGAGATCAATTGGGGTAAAATTCTTCTTGGTTTAAGATCAGAGGGGATAACTATTTGTTCTATCATTAAAGAGATGATAACAGAAAGTATAACTTTTTGTCAATATATTATTTACAAAACATAGAGATGATGAGTAAAAATAGAGGCTTTGAAGATATTAATAGTGGTTGCCAGTGACGGCAGGACGTGAGGAGTGGAGTAGGAAAGGGTTGAATTTTTCTTTTAAGTAGTATATAGATGGAGAAATGCTTGCTACTATAGAACAAAGACGGCAAGGTCCAGATTCTAAGCAGAGGATATGGGTAGGTCAAGGAGAACTATCCCCTAAGTATCTTGTTCGTGAACAACCACATTAGAGCTGGAAGGGATAGATGACATTTTTTGCGGTGGTGTAATTTTGGGAAATAAGATAGTAATTTTTTATTCCCAGCTTTTCGGATAACTTTTTGAGCCTATTTATATCGCTTTGGTGGGAGTGAGTTTTTACTTCAAAAGCGCTGATCTGATTACCACTTTTGAGGATAAAATCAATTTCTACACCTGCCTTTGTCTGATAAAAAAAAACTTCTCCGTAATTTTTAACTAGGTTAAAGACTGCATTTTCCAATATTGCTGATGGTGAGATATTGCCAATCCTAGTGAGGAATCCGACGTCGACAATATAGGATTTAGGCTGACCACGGAGGGTGACATCAATTTTTTTACTGTATGGCCTTATTCTTTTTATAAAATATGTTCCTTCTAAGAAATCTATATATTCTTGGATAGTAATTCGAGTGGCGCCGAGTTCGGCTGAAATTTTTGAGACGTCAAGTTTGCTGCCAGTTCTTTGTATAAGTAGTTGAATAGTTGATTTTATGGTATCAAGTTTTCTAAAGTCAGAAAGGACCCGGACTTCGTTTTGGAAAAAGCTGGTAAATATATCTTCTAGTTCGGTCATTTTTTCTTCGTGTGTCTGTTTTGTGACTACTCCAGGAAAGCCGCCGTACATAATATATTCGGTGAAATAAGTATTGTAGGTATTATAGAGATATTCGGTTATCTCCCCTTTGCGGCCGGGTTTTTTTAGTGTTTCTGTCTTGTAGCCGAGGAATTCTTCAAAGTCGAGAGGATAAAGTTCGTAGATAATTTTTCTACCGGCTAAAGATTCGGTGAATAGGTTTTTGAGATAGAAACTGGCAGAACCGGTGAGAAAAAATTTTATTTGGTAGTGATCAAAGAGATATTTGACAACTGAGGGGATGTTTTTGACATTTTGGATTTCGTCCAGGAAAACTATGAGGCGTTTTCCTTTACCTATAGCTTTTGCTTTCAGCGAGAGCCTGATTTTGTCATAATCTATTTCGTTAAAGAGGGTTTGGTTGAGGGGATTTTCCAAGTCGAGATAGACTTTTTGATCCTCTGCCACTTTGTCATAGAGATAACGAAGAAGGGTAGTTTTTCCCACCCGTCTCATGCCGGTAATGATAATAGTTTTGTCAGACTTCAGTTCCGATAACAATTTAGTGAAGATTTTGCGTTTTATCATAATTATTAATATACAAAAAGGAAGGATTTTTGTCAATTAGTAATTTTGGAGTCCTTTCGGCGCCTTTTTACTCTACTTCAAAGCGGAGCGTGTCCTGGGTGCCATAGTCGCAGGCGAGGGCTCCCCGGGTGGTGGAGGTCTTATCAGATTCGGTGCAGACGACGGTGAAGGAGTATTCACCAGGCAAGAGACGGAGATTTAGAATGATTTCGTTTTGATTTGTTTTTTCCAAAAGCAAATTTTGTCCATTTTTGTCTGTGACTCTGTATAGATATTGCTGGTTCGGATATTGGATCCAGGAGGCTGTTATTTTAGTCTGGTTGTTTATGGTTTCCTGTGCCAGACTCAAGTTTAGGGGATGAGGATCAGAGGCCCTACTTCTGACGTCCGTCTGGCTTTGGGATAAGATGACGGTTATAGCAATTCCAACTGAGAGGAAGGCTAAAAGAAAAACGGGTACGACAAATGAACGAAGTGCATTTTTTCTTCGTGCGGCCATTAATTCCATTGAAAATGAATTTAGGCGAGATTGTCAAGGGGGGAATTGGGATATTTATTGAGTAATTCCGTAATGAAAAATAGGTATTTGCCTTTTGGGTTGGTTTTTAGGTCCATTTCTTTTTTTATCGATTTCTTTTACAGTTCCCATAGGGTGTTTTGGTTGAAAAATATGGTCACGATAATGATATAAAGTAGAGAAATACCCTCTTTCTAATATTGACGCTGAAATCTCACCCAGTAGATTTCCAACTGGAACAACGGTAATCTGCGGATGATTTAATTCCCATGTAAGCGGGCGACTATCTGTGATGAAATAATGATCTATAAGGCCATCAGCAAATGCTTTTTCGATTCTTTCTTTTGCTGTTACACCGTCTTTTGTTGAATGGACTGCATGAGTTTCTACAAGAATTATTTTTTTTGCACCCATTTCGCAGAATTTCTTGGCTGGATTTAGACCTGTTCCTAATGTATCGCCTAAATCGTCTCGTAAAATTACAGTTTTTCCTTCAACATCTTCTACCTCTCTGATAAAACCAGCAGCTATACTTGCGTTTACTGCTTCGTAATCTCTTTCTTTGTTGACAATAGCCAAGTCAATGGAGTCGTGTTCGACATCTAATATTCGAGCCAGTTTATAAGCAAAATCATCAGCTCTACCTGCGCCTCCCATGTCTGGTGATACGACGATAGTATTTTTATCTCCGAAATCTTTATTTACTATTGCTTCTGCAAGTAATTGATTAGCTGTAACTGCGATGTGATTTATACTCCCTTTAGCTAACCAACGATGTAAGCGATGACTATGATCTTCTAAGGTAACAATATACTTCGGTTTGGGTTTTTGTCCAACATAATTATTAGCCATAATTTTTGCTAGAGCAGCTTCTCCTTCAGTTGCATCGCGATCTGACCTAGCTTCGAAATGGGAGATGGTTATACAAATATTGTCAGGCTTTATCCATGGTCTAGCTGGATGGGTTAATGAATCATAATTTGCTAAATGCCACAATTGTCTATCGGCCATGGTATGATTTCCATCATTTCCAGGCCCAGTGACAAACCCTACTATAACAGCTTGATTAATTCCTGCTTTCTTTAGACCTACGACTTCAGGAATTATTGATCTCCAGGTACGATCACCAAAAAAGTCGACTTTGGATTCTAAATACAGCCCATATGAAGCCGTTCCGGCAATATCGGCAAATAAGCTAGGATGATAAATTTTTGTTCTGGGGTCTGCTATTGTGATTCTTGATAATATGGGTTCTTTTTCTTTAGCAGTAGTTTTTAACTGTTCTTTAGGCATATACGATAAATAAATCGTAATTATATGCCTCTTTTTGGGAAAAGCAAGGAGGAAGGAAAAGAAATATTCAGGCAGCGAGAGGGAGATTAGCAATATCGGGCGAGGACAATGGTGAGGGTTTTACGTATGATAATGTTGCTGAACCAATATTTGGTAAGGGTCCATTTTGATCTGGATTAGGCATAACATCAATCTGGCCAGGTGCAAAGATTACCATTCGAGGGGGAAGTTCATTACCTGTGTTATCTTTTCCTGGTGCAATTGGTTCGATTCTGAAAGGTAGTCGTTTAATTGTACCCCTAAAAACAAGTTTTTTATCGGTGGGAAGTTGGAATAAACCTGATTGAAATGGTTTTACTCGAGTCCATATAGCATCTGGCCTGTAACCATGATTCTATAGGTGCAGATGAAATTTCAACTAAATTGTCGGGATCTGCGCTTAATTGTAAGAGTTCATCTGCCATAGATAAAAATTGGCATTTTTTATTAAGTTGTCACCGGTTTTGCTCTAAGATCACAATATATGCTGCAGTTACCGCAGGAGCCTTCTATTTTCACTTCATTAGACCCACTCACTGCTCGAAGTCCAAGCATAACTGAAGTCTTTTCACGGTCGAGATATCCATTTGTAAGGCACATCTGTTGATTTGGAGTAGGACCACCGGTTACGCATGGAGGTAATTCATCACCTTCTATCCTCCAAGTTTGTCCACCTCTTTCGTAAATAGCTGTTGCCATAATTTAAATATGTGATTATATATAATTATTTTATTTTTGATTGTCAAGATGGTGTGCTCGACGCCCACATCGGTGACACTTCAAAGGTTTTGGTAGCATACTCAATT
>CAZJBV010000029.1:0-3212 GCA_964544585.1 uncultured Gammaproteobacteria bacterium
AGGACGATGGACTTTGGCTCCATCTATCGGGGTCCGAATCCCTGCCCCCCAGCCATTATTGCCTCTCTATAGTATATACTTTGGGGAAAAAGAGGAAGACGACTGGGGCATCGTCGACTAGGTAGCGCTGAAAATCCTGGTATATCTTTTTCCTTTCGTCAACGTCGATTGTTTTTCTTCCATCCTCGAGTAATTTATCTATTTTTTGACTGGCATAATGTGAAAGATTGGTATTTTGGGCATTTGAGTGCCAGTACTGATATTGATCAGGATCTGCAGGAATTTCTTGGGCAATGAGTAATGCCTGATAATCAGAGGGTAATGTTCGTTCAATTTTGACTTTGGTATTGATGCCAAGATCATTCCAACTATCGGCTACCTTTTGGGCAAAGGCAAGATAAACTGGGTAAGTGGAAATCGTAATTTGAGCTGAAGAGGTGGCGAGAGCAGTATCCTTTAAAATATTTTTGGCGTGGTCCAGATCAAATTTGTAGATTCTTACCTTGTCAAAGTAAGCCCATGAGGACGATGAAATAGGAGTATAGAGCCTTTCAAAGCCGGAAAAATAGGGTGTGGCAAAGCTGAATGCTTGTCGTGTCTCTTTGTCTTTAAATTCCTCTTTCTGGGTATTGAAAAAAATGCCTAGGAAACGATCGAATTGTGTCTTTTCTTTTATTTTGACATTTGGCCAATTGGAAAAAGAATCTTTTGATGGAATATCTTCAAGTTTGTCTATTTCACCCATTTTGAAGGCCAATATCGCCTCATCGAGGCTAGGGTAAAATTTGTAAATAAGTTTGGGAAAATCTTTTTTGGTGGGCAAAAGCTCGAGTACGGCAATAATTTCACCTTTATATTTAATTGAACCAATTTTATAAAGTCCCAAACCCACAAAAGTATCTTTAAAAACCGGTCGAGAAAAAACTGTGGTCAATGGAGAAAACTCGTCTTTAACGTCAACTTGAAGAGTAGTATCATCGATTGCGGAGATCGATGCATCTTTGAGGCGATAGGATATGTCACCGGCTTCAACTTTTGTACCGTCGTGCCAATAGGCATTGTTACGCAGATAGAAAACATAGCGTTTACCGCTATCTGTGGCTATCCAGTGAGTGGCGAGCGAAGGCTTGGCGGTACCGTCCTTATCAAGACTTGTGAGTCCGACTGATATATTTTTTTGGATTGAGAGTGGGACTGTGGTTAAAGTGTTACTTCCAACTAGGCCGATTTTAACAACATAGGGGAAAAAGATAGGGTTTAATACGGGCCGAAGCAGAATTAAGACAATTGTCAGAAAGAATCCTATTAAAAAACCGAAAGTCATGACTTTGGCGTGCTTGGAAATAAAAGTTCGACAAAATAAGAAGAAAAAAGTCAGTGTCCTTGGAATTTTTGCCATATACAAAGCTTACGACAGTAATGAAAGAAGCGAAACGGCAAAAAAGAGTATTGCCACACCAATAGTTGCCCGAAAAACTACTTTTTCTACACCACGGCGATTTTTATAAAATTCGCCAGTTCCACCCCAGGCTTTTCCCAATCCGACGCCTTTTGCCTGCATGAGAATAAGAATAATAAGGCTTAGAGAAATAATGGCTTGAAGAATAATAATAAATGTACTCATTATATCAAGATTTTTTGCAGGATTGCTCCAAGCTTTTTTGGATCATGTTGAACTAAAAATTTACTATCAATAATATCGGTTTTTACTATTTTAACACGGTTTTTTTGGATATTAAAATCCGGAGAAACATAGGCATATTTACTTTTTGGTTTCATAGCTATTTTTTGATTGTTATTGACGACAATTAAATTAAATTTTATACCTGTGACGTGCCTATTAAAAGCGTCCAAATAATCATTTAAAGTGTAATTTTTTGTTTCCCTTTTGTTGGCTATGTTAGCAACAAATATTTTTTTTGCCTTGGATTTACCTATAGCCTTCTGTATGTCGGGTACGAGAAGGACTGGAAGAATGGTGGTATAGAGGTCTCCCGGGCCAATAATAATTGTATTTGCCTCCATTATTGCTTTGACTACTTCAGACGGAGTTTTGACATTTTTAGGTTCCAAATGGACTTTAGAGAGACTGTCTTTGTACTTTCCTAGGTCGATTTTTTCTTCACCGATGACTTTTTCTCCTTTGGTCGTTTCGGCCCAGATTGATACGTTTTCAAAAGTAGACGGAAGGATGTGACCTTTGCAGGAAAAGATCCTTTCTGCTTCAAGTAAGGCGAGGTTAAAATTGCCTAGAATTTTAGTGAGAGCCACCAAAATGAGATTGCCGATTTTGTGGCCACCAATTGAGTCTTCTCTACCCCAGCGATTGCCTTCAAACCTGTAAGTGAGTAATTCCTGTAAAATTGGTTCGGCATCGGAGAGGGCGGCGAGACAGTTGATGAGATCTCCTGGAGGCGGAACTGAGTAGAGACGCCTGAGTCTTCCAGCTGAGCCGCCATCATCGGCCATGGAGACGACGACGGTTATATTTTCGACAAAAGGGCGAAGAGATCTGACTACCTGAACTGTACCAATTCCACCGCCTAGACAGACAACTGCTGATGCTTTTTTCATTATTTATGCGAAATCCAAGTAAGGAAGTTTACTATTATAGCAAGACTTAGCGCAGTTGCAATATATGTTTGCCAATCGTTTAAATTAAATGAAGAAATGGTGATGCCATGGTAGGATAGACCAGGAAATTTCCATGGGGAAAGTGAAACCGAGGGAAGAAATCTGACTAAAAGATAGAGGATGGCAACATTAGCAATCCAAGAAAAGAGACCAAAAGTGGCTATATTCAGAGGTAAAAGGATAATTTTAAAAATCGGCTTGGCGATGATATTTAAGATAGAGAGAGCTGCCGATGTTATGAAAAATCCATCCGCTCCTAGGCCAATTTTAAAAGTGGTGATAGCTGAAGTGGTGAAATAGAGGGCGATGGCATTGAAAATGTAGGTGCGAATGATCAATTTCATATTTACACTATAGCAGAAACTAAGATAATAGACTTTTTAAGCGCAAAAATTGGTGATATTTGTGAGCAAAGCGATGGGCTTCATCTCTAACTCTTCTTAAAAGAAGAAGGCCGCGGTTATTTCTTTCTAATAATAAAATTTTAAAACCACCACCAAGAATGGGGAAAACTATTTCTTCCAGGCGTTTGGCAAGTCCAATGATTGGAACATCTATTTTTTTTTCTTTTAGTACAG
>CAZJBV010000029.1:3312-9104 GCA_964544585.1 uncultured Gammaproteobacteria bacterium
AGGCGTTTGGCAAGTCCAATGATTGGAACATCTATTTTTTTTTCTTTTAGTACAGAAAGAGCGGAGCTTACTTGTCCTTTTCCACCATCGATAACAATCAGGTCAGGATAGTTCCACTCAGGGTGGCTAAATCTTCTAGTAAAAACTTCTTTAATCATGGCAAAATCATCAGGACGACTAGCAAATCTTATTTTAAAGCGACGGTAACGATATTTATACGGGCTGCCTTGGTAAAAAGTAACCATTGAGCCAGTAGCCTGCTTTCCTTGGATGTTACTAATGTCATAGCATTCAAGCCAGTCTAACCGAGTTATGTTTGGGTAATTATTTTTTAATTCTTTTTTTAGCTCATTTGCTTCGATTTCCATAGCGTTAAAATCTTCTATTTTAATCTGGGCAAGATCAGAGGTCAGGCCGAAATGGCTGACAATTTTTTCTAGGTTTTTAAGTCTGTCTCTATATATGGCCGCATTTTCATAAAGCTGTCTTTTTTTGTATTCATCCATTTGATTAATTAGATATTTTTCTAATTTTTTTATTTTCCCCTCAAAAATGAGCCTGACAAGTTTTATATTATGGCGATATTTATCCTTTTGCATCTCGCGTTTTTTAGATGGGAAGAGGTTTATGGACGATGGACATGGGTTACAGAGTCCGATGTGGGTGTAAAAACAAGATTTTTTGCCCAAAGACTTTTGTGTACAAAATGGAATGATACGACGGGTAAGCGAGATTAGATCCTTAACGACCGAGGAAGAAGGATACGGGCCGTAAAAATAGCCTAATTTTTCATCTTTTTTCCTGGCAAAACGAATTTTGGGGAATTCTTCTTTGGTAATGAGAATATAAATATAATGTTTGTCGTCTTTCCAGATGGCATTGTATTTGGGTTTATTGGTTCTTATAAGATTTGCTTCGGCAAGAAGAGCTTCAAATTCGGAAGAGAGTCTGACAATGTCGATGGCGACCGTATAATCTTTTATACTTTGTGATTTCCAGGACAGTCCATCTTTTTGAAAGTGAGATTTTACTCTTTTTTTTAAATTTTTGGCCTTGCCGATGTAGAGAATGGCGTCATTTTTACCTTTGAAAAGATAAATGCCTGGGACTTCGGGGATTTTTGATATTTCTTTGAGTTTATATTGAGTTTTCATTTTCTAGATCTCCAGAATAAGTAGAGTAAAAAGATGATGGTGATGGTGATAATCACGACTATCGGGATAAAAGGAATTTTTGGGGAATAGATGGTGTTTTCTATAGACTTTGAGGGAGTTATTGTTTCATTTTTCTTGATAAAGATGAGGGTTATTCCACGACTTTTTAATTGATCAAGCTCCCAATAATAAGATTTTGCTCTTGGAGGTGGATCGATGAATTGTGGCGTACCAAGTTGCGAGGGTAAACTGACGTTGACATTGTAGGAAACAATATTAGGATTTGGCTCGAGTTTGGGAATGGCGATTATGACGCTTTCATCTTTTTTAGTAACTACATTTGGATTTATATATTCTATTGTGAAGGAGTATTTTTTGCCTATGCCAAGGACGGGTTTATTGAAATTGAGACGAAGTGATGATTGGGTAGCAGTTTTATCAATAATTGGATCTATGAGGCCATACTCGTCGAAGGCGTGAATGTCTTTTATATGTGGAGTATCAAAGGAAAGGTCGATTGCGGGAAGATATTTGACTGCGGTTAGGTTTGAGATGAGTCCCCTTTTGACAACTTTGGCTTCTTGTCCATCTATGATGTAGGAAACGTCGTAGGCAATAGCAAATTCCGGCCTCTCAGAATTTTGGGCAAAAATAGGAGCAGGGATTAATAGTACGAGAAAAAAAAATATGATTTTATTCATGAATGGAATTCGCGAAATAAAAATTGTCCGGTAAATGATGCTTTTTTTGTAGCAAGATTTTCTGGCGTGCCTTCGGCTACGAGTTGACCGCCACGATCACCCCCTTCTGGGCCTAAATCAATCACCCAGTCTGCGTTTTTAATAATATCAAGATTATGCTCGATGACGACGACCGAATTGCCACGTGCCACGAGCGTTTTTAGAACACGAAGTAATTTTTCTAGATCGGCAAAATGGAGCCCTGTAGTAGGTTCGTCTAATATATACATGGTTTTGCCTGTCCCCTTTTTGGAAAGCTCTGTAGCTAGTTTGACTCTTTGAGCCTCTCCTCCTGAAAGGGTCGGAGCCGGCTGGCCAAGATGAATATAAGACAAGCCAACTTCATTTAAAGTTTCTAATTTACCAAAAAGCACCGGAATATTTTGAAAGAAGGAAACTGCCTCTATGCCGGTCATATTAAGTACATCGGCGATATTTTTGTCTTTATAAAAAACCTCCAGTGTTTCTTGATTGTAGCGAAGACCTCGACATACTTCACATTCGATATAGACGTCGGGGAGAAACTGCATTTCAATTCTGACGACTCCTTCGCCTTCACAGGCTTGGCAACGACCACCCCTGACATTAAAGGAAAATCGCCCAGGCCCATAGCCCTTGATTCTGGCATCAGGTGTTGAGGCAAAGAGATCCCTGATATACGAAAATATGCCTGTATATGTAGCAGGATTGCTGCGGGGGGTTCTACCTATTGGTGATTGGTCGATTAAGACGACTCTTTTTAAATTCTCTAGTCCCTCCACCTTTTTATATAACCCTGGTTTTTGGCGATGGAAGGGATTGAAGTGTGAGGCAAGGATTTCAAAGAGAGTCTCTACGACGAGAGTGGATTTTCCACTGCCTGAGACTCCTGTAACACAAACTAGCCTTCCCAAAGGAATATTTATATTTAAATCTTTTAAGTTGTTTTGGCCGGCTCCTTTTATGGCCAATATACCACTATTTTCAAGTGGATGAGAAGAAGCTATAGAAATCTTCTTTTTGCCAGAAAGGTATTTTCCTGTGAGTGAATTTGGATCTTTCATGATATGGATTGGCGTTCCCTGGAAAACTATTTTGCCGCCATTTTCGCCAGCACCGGGGCCAAAATCGACCAACGTATCAGCATTGAGCATCATGTCGCGGTCATGCTCGACGACAACGACGGAGTTTCCTAGATCGCGTAGTCTTTCTAGTGTTTTAATGAGTTGAGAATTATCTTTCGGATGGAGTCCAATCGATGGCTCGTCGAGGACATACAGAACGCCGGTGAGACCAGAACCTATTTGGGAAGCCAGGCGTATTCTTTGGGTTTCACCACCGGCAAGGGTAGTAGCGGTCCTATCGAGAGTAAGATAGTTAAGACCTACTGAAGAAAGAAAGTCCAAACGAGAGCGGATCTCCTTGATGATGAGATTGGCAATAATTTTTTCCCTTTGAGAGAGAAGATGGGGATGTGAAAATATTTTTGAAACCCAGGCAAGAGAGTTTTCGATAGATAATTTAGTGACGTCAATGATGGATTTTTCAGCTATGGTAATTGATTTAACTTCTTTTTTTAGCCTACCGCCGAGACATTCCGGACACGATACCTGCCTCATATATTTTTCTATTTCATATCTAATAAATTCAGAATCAGTTTCTCTGTAGCGGCGTTCCAATTCGGCGATGATTCCGGGAAATGTTTCATAGATGGTTACCATTTTTCCGAAACGGTTTTCGCCTTCGACTTCATGGATTTCTTCGCCCGTTCCATTAAGAAGAATGTTTAGCTTTGAAGCTGGAATGTTTTTGAGTGGTAAGCGAGGATCGATGCCATTTTTGCGAGCCACTTCCAAAACGACTCTAGCAAACCAAGTATCGTGGACAAACATCCGACCAAAAGGGAGAATTGCGCCTTCCGTAATCGACAAATTCGGATTGATAACAATGGATGAGTCAACTTTAAGGAGAACTCCGAGGCCAGTGCAGGTGGGGCAGGCACCGTGAGGAGAATTAAAGGAAAATGTACGCGGTTCTATTTCTGGTATGCTGGTATTATCAACCGGGCAAGAAAATTTTTCAGAGTAGAGATTGTCCTGTAATTTTTTTGGCTTAACTGGGAAATCGAAAGAAGCATCTTTAACTTCGGAAACTATTGTGAGACCTTCTGATAGGCGTAGAGATTGCTCTACCGCCTCGGAAAGCCTTCTTCTTAATTCATCCGCTGTTTTTTTTAGTGCATCTTTATTGACGGAGATTCTGTCGACGACTACGTCTATGCTGTGTTTATTATTTTTGAGGATTACTAGATCTTCGTTAATGTCATGAATTCTGCCGTCGAGGCGGATCTTGGTGTAACCTTTTTGACGAAGATTGGCAAAAAGTTGGCTAAACTCACCTTTTCTGTCTCGAACTACTGGAGAAAGAATTAAAAGGCGGATTTGCTTTTTGGTAGATGTGGAAACCTGCTTTAAAATTCTATCAACGATTTGCTGTGGAGATTGACGGGAGATTTCGCGGCCACAAATGAGACAATGGGGGTGTCCGATTCGAGCAAAAAGGAGTCGTAAATAGTCGTAAATTTCGGTGATGGTTCCGACTGTCGAGCGAGGATTGTGGGATGTAGACTTTTGGTCAATGGATATTGCTGGGGATAAACCCTCGATTGAATCAACGTCGGGCTTGTCCATGACGCCTAAAAATTGCCTGGCGTAGGATGAGAGGCTTTCGACATAACGCCTTTGACCCTCGGCATAGATGGTATCAAAGGCGAGTGATGATTTGCCCGAACCCGATAGTCCGGTAAAGACGACGAGTTTGTTTTTAGGGATCTCTAGGTTGATATTCTTGAGATTGTGCTCGCGGGCTCCCCGGATTCGAATGACATTTTCCATAGGAAATATTCCATTATACGCGGATTTTAAAGTGATAACAACTCGCGGACTTTGTCTCTAATGGCGGCGGCGAGCTCGAAATTTAAATCTTCTGCGGCAGCTCGCATTTCGCGGGAAAGCTTCCTTATTAGCTTTGTCCTGTCAGATGGGAGAAGTTGATCAGTATCAAATTCCAGCAATCTTTCGTAGGCTTTAATTTTTCTACTGGTGACTAGCTCTTCGGGGGTGAGCTTTAGATCCCTTTCAGTGACAAGTTTTTCTCTGATGGGCTTGATAATTGATCGGGGAGTGATATGATGTTTTGTGTTGTAGTCAAGCTGGATGTTTCTTCGCCTACTCACCTCCTTTATGGCCTCTTTTATTGAACGGGTTTCTCTATCAGCATACAGAATGATTTTTCCTTCTATGTGTCTTGCTGCCCGACCCATTGTCTGGATGAGAGTCGTCTTACTTCTTAAAAAGCCTTCTTTGTCGGCATCGAGGATGGCAACGAGGGAAACTTCGGGCAGGTCAAGACCCTCGCGAAGAAGATTGATGCCGACCAAAACGTCGTATTTTCCCAGTCGGAGATCGTCGAGGATATCACTCCTTTCTAAAGTTTGCACATCAGAGTGGAGGTAGTGGACGTTGAAGCCTTTTTCTTTTAAATAGGTGGAAAGTGCCTCGGCCGTCTTTTTGGTAAGGGTGGTGACTAGAACGCGCTGTCGTTTTTGGACAACCTCTCTTATTTGCACAATGAGGTCTTCTACCTGGTTTCGGGTAGGCTTTATTATAATTTGCGGATCGGGAATGCCTGTGGGACGAATGAGTTGTTCGACGACATGATTTTTTGAGATATTTATTTCCCATTCATCAGGGGTAGCTGAGACATAGACCAGTTGTGGTACTCGGGCATAGAATTCTTGAAATGTCAGAGGACGATTGTCAAATGCCGCAGGTAATCTGAAACCAAAATCTATCAGAGTCTGTTTTCTTGATCTATCACCATTGTACATACCTCTTATCTGAGGAACGGTATTATGTGA
>CAZJBV010000030.1:0-8952 GCA_964544585.1 uncultured Gammaproteobacteria bacterium
CGGAAAGAAGAGAGGATTTCTTGGAGGCTATCGCCAAAACCGGCAATAAAAATTTCCATGTTTTTACCCGGGATTGTGGCGATGACTTCGTCGAGGGGTGAGCCATCTAGGGGAGAAGAATCGTGATAGAGAGTAGCTGAGATTGTTGATAGAGTTATTTTTTCGATTTTATCAGGCGGAAGGGGTGGTTTGGGAATTTCGGTGGTACAAACTATGGCGACTCGGGAGCTTTCCGTAGCTTGACTTTCGGCTAGGGCGATTGATCTGGCATCATATTCTGTCTTAATCCATGATTTTGGATAAACAATTTCGTAACCACAATTGGTATTTCTATAGACCATTTTATCTTTGGGAATGGCGCTTGGTGATGCTGTCTTTGTGGGAGTAAATGAGGCTTTTGATTTTGGAGGAGTAATCACTTTTTTAGGAGTTGGTGAGGGAGTTTGCTGCCACTGTTCAATTTTTTTCCCGATGTTTATTCCAAAAAGGAGCGTTGCAATAAGTGCTAATAAAGTCAGAAGCAAGAGAGTTGCTTTGGCCATTTAATCCAGTTTATCAGATTCTTTGTGATCGGTGGTTTTTTTGCAGCGTTTGCAGAACTTTTTAAGGACCAGTTTTTCCTTGTGTTCCAATTTATTTTTGGTAGTGATATAGTTCTGGGTCTTGCAGACGGTACAGACGAGAGCGATTTTGACCCGATATTCTTTCTTGGCCATATGCGGAATTATACATGAGGCAATAGGCACTAGGCAATAGGGGCTAGAAGAATGGGAGCCGACGGCGGGAATCGAACCCGCGACCTAGTCATTACCAATGACTCGCTCTGCCACTGAGCCACATCGGCGGTTTTTGTATTTTACCATAAGTGAGGGGTTTTAGACTTTGAGGCGGTAGCGTTTGACGGCGGATTTGCCATTTTTGAGGGTAAATGTCAAGGTCAATTTAGCATTTTTGATGCCTTCGTGATAGACGCATACACCGCCTGAGCAGGTACCAAAAAGAAGTTGGCGAGCATCCGTGGTGCCGACGGGGGCAAATGAGCCGACGACTCCCTGGGATTTGCCAGAACCAGTATATGAGAGGACATATGATACTTTGGAGACATTGCCTAAATTGAAAAAATTGAGATTTATACCAAGTCTATTGGGGAAAAATGAAGCTTTGGAATGGGAAGAACCACCTCCCGTTGTTCTAATCCTTTTTTTGGCTGCTTCGGCGGAAGTCGGAAGGAGAAGAAATAAGGCGATTAGGAATAGAAAAAGAATTTTGAGCTTCACATTATATATAGTAAGTATATTGCTTTCTCTTGTCAATTTTTCGGACTTGTGTTTTACTGAATATATGAACAAAAAATTTTTAATAGTAGGGGCAATTTTAGTTTTATTGGGTGTTGGGGGAGGAGGATACTATTTATATAGCAATCAAAAAAAGCTCGAAAGTCTGGATCCCCTGCCTGGAACAGTGCCTACTCCTGATATTTTTACCAAAGAGTATAAAGATGAAAATGTAGGATTTTCGTTTAAATATCCAGAAGGATGGTCTTTAAATACTCACCCTGAAGATAAAGTAAATTATGCCCAGGTAGAATTGGCTAGAGATGGAGGAAAAATAATTATTTGGGCCAAAGATCCGCCAGCGGGGACATTGGACGATTTTATTAAGAAAGATAAAGAATTGGGAGGGGGATTGGTAATTGATACCAATTGGGGAGGAGTGAGTGCAAAGAAAATATCCACAAAGGGGGACAAAGCAAAAATTGTGACGGTGACAATCTATGATGATTTACTTTTTTTAGCGGAAGTTTATACGACTGAAAAAGGAAAGGAATTTGAAGTATATGATGGTGTTTTGGCAAATTTTAAATTTCAAACGATTCCTGGAATGGAAAAAATAGAAACAAAGACCGATTCGGGGAAAACAGAGACTGGAGGAAGTGAAGGCGGAAGTGAAAATGTAGAGACCGAGTCTGACGAGGCAGTGTATATGGAGGAAGAAGTGGTGGAGTAGTTAGAAATGAATTATCAAATTTTATTAACAAAGCGTCAAATTGAAGAGCTGGCTAAATTTTCTATGGACATTGCGAAATTATCTATAGGTTCGTGGATATTGGGATTGTTTACTCCAGAGGCAGGAGCTTCGCAGTTTATTCTCGCATTTTCAGGGTTGATTTTTGCTTTTTTATTTTTTACACTGGGATTACGATTATTTAGAGAAGTATCATGACAGTTGATAATGTGACACTTTTTTGGGCTTTTTTTCTGATGAGTTTGGGTTTTATGGGTGCTATTATAGCGTTTTTATATTGGGCGTCGAAAAGACAGAAGAAATAATATATGGCAGAAAAGATAACTAATAAAACAATTCTTCATCAGGATTTTGATCATGTCCTCAAAAAACGTCTCAATTTTTCTGTTTTTAATCTAGTTTTACTGATAGTTTTTCTTTGCGTAACCGCCTTTTTTGCCGGAACACAGACGGCGGGAGTATTTAATATTTTACCCAGAGCGGCAATGTTTGGGACAGGGAGTGGGGGGTTTAACCTTTTTGTACAGCCGACCGCAACACCTATGCCTTCTGCGACTCCTCCTCCATTACCTACAATTACAAGATTTCCTACTGGGACGCCTCAACCAGATACAAAACATAAAGTGTATGGAGCAGAATATTGTAATGCGGATACAAATACAGTTTGGAATCAATGTATACTTGTGCCATGCTCTGATCCAAATGTACAGTGTGTTGATGAATGTACGGCAAATCAGAACACCGCGGTGGAATGCGATCCAGCGGGTTATACTCCGGTTCCAACAAAAAAACCCAAAGCTACCCCGAAGCCAACTGTAAAACCTGGGACGGGGACGCCGAAGCCTACGACGAAAGCGCCTACAGTAACACCGCAGACTGGAGCAAATAGTCAAGCGTGCAATAATGGATTTAATCTTGCCAATTGCTCAAGATCCGGTGGGGGATGCTGTACTGATTGGGGAGTGGGTGATGGATGTAGTAAGTATGAGGCGGACAGGCATTTTGAATATTGTCAGGAAAAATGCGGGTATGCTGGAAATCCAAATGTTTGCGGTGGAGGTGGCGGCGGAGATGATGAAGACGAAGGTAGCGGTGCTGGAAAATGTGGTGATTCGAGTACGCCGAGAGAGTGCTGTAATAAAGGAAATACCGGTGGAGGATGTGTGCCAAAAAGTGTAGATTGTGAAGCTGGACAAGTCAATTTCGGACAAGCTGGTTGTGCTGGTGGACAAATATGCTGCGGTAACTAATATTGCGAAGGCTGAATATAATCTTTGGTTTTTACTAACAAGTTTTCAACAAATGGGATGAACTCTTTTGCTGATGCGTATACTTTTCGGGCTATTTCTTCTTTATAGGTATGGACAGTAAGATTGCGATTTTCCAAAATATAAACCAGGCAACTGGATTATCGATGAGTCCCAGTTTTGCTGCTTCCCGGATAACCTGTTTGGGACCATACACTGATATTTTATTTTCATTGACTATAGTCTGCATTATTTTCCAGGAAACTTCAAATGTAAACTCAAAACGCTGGATAGTTGCGTCCTGATTGATGATTATTTCATTTGGGAGAGAAGCTGCTTCTTTTAGCCTTACGAACACCTTTTGCAGGTCTTTGTATTGAGCCTCCAATTTGGACATGGTTAATTTAGATAAAGTTTGTGCTTCCCGACTACATTTCTGAATTGGTCTGTTATATCTGAAAAATCTACAATATCTACCGTGTATGGTATATTAGACTCTTCAAACGCTTCTTTTAATTGGCTTATCATATAATTATCAAGCGAGTGTTTTCCTTCTATTCCAATATCAATATCGCTAAATTTTCGTTCACCTCCGACTGCTCTTGAGCCGAAGATAAAAACTTTATATTTCCTTGGGTCTAAAAATTGGAAGATGATTTTTTTTAAATCCTGTGAAGTATTTTTATCCAGCATGAAACAAGTATAACATGTTTAGATTACGTTTTCTTTTATATTATTTTTCTCATTGACCCCGATAAAATCGGGGTTGACTTTGACTATCGATTTTGCAATTATTGAGTTAAAGACATGTCTTTGAAAATAAAGCTTGCCGCAGTTGTTGTGGGGTTGCCTCTATTATTCCTCTTTTTGAGGTCTACCATTACCGCACAAATAGTAAATTTTGAAGCAAAACCAGATCGATCCAAAGCACCCAAGAAAATACTTGTGACTTATAAAAGTACGCCATCAGGATTTAATATCCAATCAACCAGGCAAAGTTTGGGTGGAGGAAGTAGTTTTGTAGGAAGTTTGGGGAAAAGTGGAAATACTCGAGTGTTTGTGGTATCAAATGTGGCGCAGGCTTTGGCATCAGCCAGATCTGATCCAAATGTGTCGTCAGCTCGAGTTGATCCCGTTTTTTCGATTGTTAAAGTTCCAAACGATGAGCAATTTAATAAACAGTGGAATTTAAGGAGATTGGGAGTAGGGGGTCAGGGTACAACTGCTTGGGATTTGATACCCACACCTATAGGAGATAAAACGGGTAGCATCAAAGTAGCAGTAATTGATACAGGGATTGATAAGGATCACCCAGAACTAGTCGGAAAAATATCTGCAGATGCTAATGATTTTGTCAATTGTTTTAAAGCGCAAGGCGATACTTCGACCGATTGTGTACAAAATGCGGGAGGAGACGTCCAGGGTCACGGGACGCATGTAGCGGGAATTATTGGGGCGGTGACAGATAATGCAAAAGGCATAGCTGGTGTCGGATGGGGTGTGAAAATAATGTCGGTAAGAATGCTGAATAATCAGGGGGTGGGAAATTTGTCTGATCTTATCCGTGGTTTAAATTGGGCGACTGACCATGGAGCAAAAGTAATTAACCTGAGCCTCGGAGCCTATGAATCAGATTTGGCTGCTGCTGATAAAACAGACCTTCAAAATGCGATAAACTATGCATATAGCCGCGGTGCAGTTTTGGTGGCGGCGGCAGGAAATTGTGGAGGAGGAAAAGCGGCTAATTCTGATTGCTATATTGAAAATGTTCCTTCGGTTACTCCCTATGAAATTTTAAACGAAAAATCATATCCGGCCGCATCTGACAATGTTATATCGGTTGCGGGACTCCGGAAAAACGGAACTATAGCACCTTATTCAGAATATGGAGACTGGGTGGATGTAGCTGCGCCGGGAGGAGACAATTGTGCAAGTGGAAACACCTGTATTTTATCCCTTTTTCCGGCGGCAAAAGTGACTCCTTCTCCTGGAGTAACGGCTCCGCCTTTTTATTTGGCTTATGCAGCTGGAACATCTATGGCTACACCCCATGTCTCTGCCGTTGCCGCGTTGTTATTTGCCTCTAAAGCAAATCTTACCAATACTCAAGTCGTCGACCTTATTTACAATAATGCCAATACTACAGCTTCCGGATATGGAACAAAGTGGAAATATGGTGTTACAGATGCCTGCCGATCGGTATATGCTTCGATAAATAACGGGGCAACACCTCCTGCATCCAGCAACGTTTGTGGCGCTTCAACCGATGGAGGCGATGATGTGATGGCAACGCCGACGCCTTTTCCATCTGGAAATCTTTGTCCTAAAAAATGTAAAGAATTTGTGTCTGATTACTCGGGCAAACAAAGAAGGAGGGGAGATGCAAACTGTAGTGGTCAGGTAACAAAAAAGGATTTTAATATATTAAAAAAGCAATATGATAAGGTGCCGCCCAGAGATGAAAAGAAGAATGCTAATTTTCAGTGTATTCACAAAAACGGGGGCAATCCGGCTACGTTTAAAGTCAATCTAGCAGATTTTGAAATTTGGAGGAGAAATACGACCAATTTTGGGCAGTTTGGGGATACTGACACTGATGAGGAAGGGGATTAGAAAAAATGGATACTAAAAATATAACAAAAAGACAGATTGGACTCTTAATATTTTTGTTTATACTATTGGCTTCTTTGCCTGTAGCCATATTTTTGACACGGCAACGACAGGATGTCAGACCGAGGGCGGCTTTACCGGGGCAGGCAAATTTTAAGCTTTCTACCAGTAAAACAAATCCAGATCCGGGAGAAGAATTTAATGTAAATGCAAAATTGGATATTACCAATGATAATGTCAAGGTATCAGGGGTGGAATTTAGAATTCTTTATAGTAAAGACTTATTTGAGCCAAACCCAATTGTTGAACCTGCCATAGGCAATGACAAACCATTTACAGATGTACTGGTTAGCGAAGTTGACCAGCCTTATTCAGAAGAACTTAACTATATCCGATTAGTTTTGATTGCCAGAAGGCTTACGCCTCAGCTCAAAGGTGGAGAAAATATACCTTTAGCTCGGATTAGATTTGATGCCAAAGAAAAGGGAGAGGCAGTAATTAAGTTTCCAGATCAGAATACAGATCAAAATGGGGTACCGATAATGCAGGTAGTGGGAATCGATCTGTCCGATAGCGGACCGACGCCTACTCCGACTGGAACAAATTAAATAAAATATGAAACGGACATTTATTGTCATACAAACTACAATTATATTTTTGATTATTCTATGGGGGCTCGGGTTGGGATCGGGATTTTTTCTAAAGTACCAAACTTTTGCTCAGAATGATCCCGAAGGCGAGGAGCAAGAAGAGATGGATCAAGAGGATGCAACTACTCCTTATAAAGGAGCGGGGACTTATCAAGAAAATAATCCTGCGGTGAAATATAGAAAGGTAAATACATGGGAGAAGAATATACCAGGTGGTGATGGAACTTATGCTCAGTCCAATGTAAAGGGAGCTTCGGTAAGATTGAAATTCAGGGGAAATAGCGTAAGCGTGGTGCTGCGTCGACGCGGAAATACCGGAATAGTGCGTTTGATTGTGAGAGATATTGCGGCCAAAACCAATATAATTAACTATACTCAAGATTTATATAAAACTGGCGGGGCGATTTTTCAACCATATACTTTTAATAATCTTAATCCCAATAAAACGTATAGAATTACGGTCAAAGTGACGGGTGATAAAAATACTAACGCAATCAATTCATATGTAGGAGTAGATAAATTTATGGTGACATCTTTCATTAGTCCGACCGTGACACCTTCTGTAACATTGGCTCCATCAATTAGTGTAACTCCGACCGGGGAAGTGGAACCAACTGACATTCCAGATCCAGAAAATGATGCTGATACTGTGGCAGAAGATGATAGTGAAGATGCGCTTTTGGAGGGATTGGTGGCGGGTGAGGTGGCTGCCGAGGCAGCAAATGATGGCGGACCAAAAACTTATGAAGATACGAGTCCTTTAATTAAATATAGAAAGGATTGGCAAAAAAATGTGCCCAAACCCACACCAGCTGATGGTACGTTTTCTCAAAGTAGCCAGAAAGGAGCTGTGGCCATACTTAAATTTAAAGGCACAAAAATTTCTGTCTTTTTGAGAAAAGCAAATGATGCAGGAAGGGCTTTGATAAAACTGAAAAAGATTGGCGGTAGTGCAGATAAACAGACGAAGGAATTATATAAGAGTGGTAAAGTGAAATTTAGACGAGTGTCATATGAAAATCTCGATCCTAATGCCGTCTATACTTTACGTGTACGGGTTACAGACAAGAAGAATAATAGTTCGGCAGGGACGGTGGTGGGTGTTGATAAATTTGTGGTTGAGGGTAAGGCCATTGGTCCGACGACGACTGTGACACCGACGATTACGTCTGGTGGGCCGACACTGACTCCGACGCCTACTGATACTGAGGACGATGATGATTGGTTGACGAAATATGATGTACCAATTGGGACAAAGAAAAGTCTGACAATAAATATTGGTGGAGGAGGGGCAACGCCGACAGAAGGAGGGCCGACGCCAACAATTGATCCAAATACGCCGCAGATGACATTTACGTCTAAGCTCTATGGAACGGAGCGAAATCCTGAGATAAAGGTCAGGCTGAAGATAACCGATCTTATTGCCGTGGTGACTCCAGCTCCTGTGCCAGATAATTTTAATGCCTGTCAAAATCCGAAAGTAGGCGAGTTTTTTGTAGACGGATTGACACTAACTGCTGATGCAAATGGAGTCTATTTTGTAAAACCTGGTACGACATATACAATACGAAGGGGTGATGGTGATGACGTAACTGGCACGGTTGCCACGGATGGATGGATAGCTCTTACTGGCGTTACGAAAGGCAAACGTTACTCTTTGTCTTTAAAAGGGCCGAAACATGTTGCACAACTTATGGAGGAAAACGTTTCTCTAAGTGAAGGAAAACCAACGGCGCAGAATTTTGCCTGGGTTACTAAACCTCTTGATCCGGGCGATGTACCGGATCCGTCGGAGAGTGATCTGCAAAATTGTGTAGTCAATGCGGCTGATGTATCGCTGGTCAAAAACAGAATGAATAAATCGGACCTATCAGAAGAAGATTTAATGGTTGCTGATTTGGATTACAATAATGCTGTCAATGCCGGAGATATGGCGCTATTGACGCGGACATTATCAACTAAGGCAGATGATGATTAATAAATTTTAATAATATGCAAAATATAGACAATCAAAATACAATTATTCCAAATCAGGCGGCACAACAATCACCGGTTTCGAAGCCACAACTTCCGCTCGTAGCAAATAAAAAAATTATAATTTTTGCTTGCCTTTTATTGGTTTTAATAGTTGTCGTTGGGGGGCTGATAGTAGCAAGAAAGAAGGGTCCCGGACCCCAAATATCGCGAGGACGGACTATTATAGAGCCAAACGTAAAGGTCATTGATAGGGAGGGAACGATAGAACTTAGTCCTAATAAAGATTCCTTAAAAATTGGAGAGACAAGGTCGGTTGACATTTTGATTACATCTGCCGGTAAATCTCTCGACGGGGTCGATATCGTTTTATCATATGATCCAAAGGTGGTAGATATTTCATTTACAGAGGGAGGAATGTTTCCCTTGTATCCCAAAAAGGTTGT
>CAZJBV010000031.1:0-8580 GCA_964544585.1 uncultured Gammaproteobacteria bacterium
ATCATCACCGCCACAGCCCCAAAGCGAATCGCGTAGACTCTCAAAGTATGTTTCTCTAAAAGCTTCGGCGCAAACACAGAAAATCCGAAAGCAATCACCACCGATATAGGAAATAGAATATCAATAAACTTACAACTCACAACCTGCCTGCCGGCAGGCATGGCCCACAACTCACAACTAAATCTGTCCCCTTTCTGGACAAATTTTTCAATAGAATATATGCTATAAATAAAGATATTGTCAATTTGTTGTCCATATTTTGCACAACTGAACGCTAGACGCTGACAAACTAGACGCTACTTTTATGAACAAAATAATTAAAGATTTTCTCCTAAATCTAGGTCTGACCGCTGAAGAATCGGCCATTTACGCTTCCCTTCTCGACAAAGGTCCTCAAACAGTCCTTGAAGTCTCAAGAAATACCAATGTCGACAGAACCGGTGCATACCGCCTCTTAGAAAAACTTCATGCCATGGGCATTGTCGAAGAGATAATCGAAGAAAATCGCAAAATGTACAAGGCTGTCGGTTTACATACCCTTGAATTTTTAGTCCGGGAGAAAGAAACCGCAGTCAAGAAACTGCGTGAAAGTATGCCCATTATTGAAAACTATATGTCCTCACGCGAAGGAGCCCATCAGCCCGGGACAAAAGTATTATTTTACCGCGGCCGCGACGGCATCAAACAGCAAGTCTGGAATACACTTCGGGCAGAAAAAGAAGCGGTTGGTTATTCATACAGAAGGTTGAGTGAACTCATCGGCGACTACTATATCAAATGGTTTGACGAATGGGTGGCAAGAAGACTTATATTTCGGGATATTATTTCCGATGAATATCTAAGAAGTATAAGTCAAAGGACCGTCAATCCCCATCTTCCCGAAGGCCACTTCTTCACCCGCTACATTTCAGAAGACATCTTAAACATCAACCACCAGATGGACATCTACAACAATGTCGTTTCCATCTACAACTGGTATGAAGGAGAAGTATTCGGGGTCGAAATCTACAACGAAAAAGTAGCCTCCTTCCAGCGCCAAATCTTCGAAATCCTCTGGGCCCGGGGGGAAGAACGCTAGACCATATAATAAGCAGGAATAAAATTCACTTCCAGACCATCAATTATTTTCTTACCAAAATCATTTTTTGTCACCACCAGAACCCTTTTTAGTTTTTTCTTCTTCCCAAAATAAATTAGATTTTTCAAATCATCTTTTTTAACCTTACTTTGATACTTCACTTCAATTGGCATTATCCCGTCACTCGTTTCCAAAATAAAATCAACCTCTCTTCCCCTTTGCCTCCAAAAGTAGAGCTTATCACCCATCCGCCACAAATAATTAAAAACAAAATTTTCCACAATCTGACCGATTTTGAGTAAAAAACTTTCCGTTCCTATTCCACTAGTAATTTTAAAAACTAATGCATTGACCGAACTTGGGTATATTTTTCTTTGCCTGATGCTTCTTGTTCGAAAACTTCCTCCATAATTAAAAATTGCTCCGATCAGTCTAGTTTTGACCAATAAATCAATATATTTCGCCAGCGTCTTTCTATCTAAATGAAAATCGGAAGCCAGATTTAGAAACTCAACCAACTGTCCAGAACCCGAGATCAAGCTATTCGAAAGATTGGAAAGTTCATCAGCTCGGACAAACCTGCGCATTTTCGGCAAATCGCTTTCTACAATTTTCGCAATCACCCAATCAAGAATATACTGTTTTTGATCGCTAAATGAAGACAGTTTGACTAAATAAGGAAACTCCCCGAAAGTAATATAATTGAAAAATTCTTCCTCTAAAATTTCTTTATAGGGAAAAAGCTTTTCATAAGAAAACATACTGTTGTGAGGTACATGAGTTTTTTTAAAAAGTCTTAAATATTCGCCAAAACTTAAAGGATACATTATAGTCTCCAAAATCCTTCCCGCCAGTGTTTCATAAGCTGAAGTTTTGATAAACAGACTAGACGAACCGGTTATTACAAACTTCAATCTCCTCTCGGAATCAAAATATTTCTTCAAAATCGCGTTCCATAAATTGACATATTGAATCTCATCAAAAAAAAAGTAAAGTTTGCCGTGTGGGTGCTTTTTTAATTGATAAGTAATTATTCTCTCCAAAAGCTCAGGAATAGCCGCGATAGTCGCCTCTTCAAAAGAAAAGTAGGTTATTTTTTGACGATCAGTTGTCTCTGAAAGCAAATTATTAATTATCTGTCTTATAAGAGTGGTTTTACCTACACGGCGAAGACCCGTCACCGCAGTGATAAGTTCATTTTTGCTTACTCTTTCCAAAACTTCCTCATAGATATCGCGCTTGGCAATTTTTGGGTCTTCCGCCATAGCCCTTCGATCTATCCACCAGGGATTCTGTCTTAAAAGCTCATTTGTGAATAATTCTCGATCTATATTACCCATAAATGTAACAATAATGAGCAATATTATCTCTTGATTATCCACAAAAGTCAAGAGAAACTCTGAAAGAAATAGGGTCTGATAGTCTAGAACGTATAACAAAACTATCTGTTTTAGATTGTTATAACAGTAAAAACCATACGTGTTTCAATAAAAGACGTTTAGCTTGATAAGACATGCTAAATATATGGGTTTTGTTACGTTCTCTATTCTGCCAATGCCCTTTTCAAACCCTCTAAATCCCCAAACTCATTTCCGCTTCTTGCCAGTTTCTCTAAAGCATCTATAGATACACCTTCTAAAGCATGAGCCTCTTTCCCCTGCAGGTGAAGAGCCGTACCGATTTGTCCTATATTGACAGCTATTCTTGCCTCATCCCATTTAAACTGTCCCATCTCCCATTTACGATTTACTCTTATTGCAACATATAACCTTTGCAATCCAAACCTCACATCGCCAGCGCCAGTCTTGTCTTTTGCCGGAATAGCCGCACAAGGAGAAGGAAGATACTCATTAGTTATTATATTTAACTTAGGGTTTATAAAAATCAAAAACGTTCCTTTCCTGTCAGTAATAGTAAACATCCTACATCTATCTTTAGAAGCTACTTCAGATCTAACATACTTCTCCCGGATTTCTGCTGAAATTTCACCATATACTTTCATCTTCTCATCATCTGTCAGATACTCATTAACTGTTTCTCCTAAAAATACTCTTGCCGCATCTGTAAAATTAGAATTAAACATATCGATGTAAGGAAGCGCCTGTTCAATGTGCTCTAATCGTGTAAAGCCATGAGTATCCATACTGACACAGGGACATACTTTTTGCGCTTGACCCACAAACCACCCAAGATTCTCTCCCTTGCTTCTATCTGCTCCGTCGGGAAAAAGCCCAGGATAAGAAATATTTACATTAAAAGGTTCTCTCTTTAAGATTTCCACCAGATGCTCTTTGCTAAATTCTGTTGCTCCACTTGCTCCAGCGCGGAAATAAATAGCCCTTTCTCCTGCCGGAACTG
Source organism: uncultured Gammaproteobacteria bacterium (assembly GCA_964544585.1). Classification (GTDB taxonomy): domain Bacteria; phylum Patescibacteriota; class Microgenomatia; order 2-02-FULL-39-11; family 2-02-FULL-39-11; genus CAZJBV01. Next base: position 3,437 of record CAZJBV010000031.1, read on the forward strand.
TTTCTGTGGCAAATCCTGGTGCTTGTATAAGAACAACTGAAAGCCCGCTGTATGGTATAGTCGGATGAACTCGAAGTAGACTTTTATCGACATCCTCAATTCCATCCCTCCATATATTTCCAACATCATCTCCTCCCAGCCATGCCATCACAGCCCATGTTGGTTGTGGAGTTTCTCTTGTTGCTCTTAATACAGAAGCCACAGCATTTGCCGCATTCCCAATACCTCCAGCGTGAGCTGTCCTCAAACTCTCAAGTGATGGTTCCTCAAAGATTACTCCGGTTGACTCAACAATATTATCTGGTCCTATTAAAGCAAGACTTCCCATATAAGGGTCACCAGAAAAATCCCCTTTCTGTTTAAAATCAAGTGCTGTAGTCCCGACATCAATTCCAATATTGTGCGGCCTGTCTGGAGATTGTAATTTTTCTAAAATGTCTGGAAAAGAATCAGGCTCAAACCCCCATGATTCAAGTAAAACAGGTATATTTGCATCCGGCTCTCCTGGATTTCTTATTGCTTCTATAACCATATAAATTAGGGACAGTCCTAAGATATATTAACAGGAAAGTCTAGAAAAGATTTGACATTAATATAACCCACCTCTATACTATAGGACTCACAAGTCATTCCTATGCCATCTCCGCTAGAATTAAACAAAGAGCACTTTTCGTCCGATTCAAATCGCGAATTTGCGATATATAAATCTGTCATCCAAACCAAACCACAATTATCAAATAATTGCCAGCTTCTTGGATTGGAAATTACACCATCCACACCTTATGTAGATATAGGAAATATTATTGAAGTAAGAAATAGTAGAATTTCTCTAGGTTTAATCGTCACAGAATTTGAAATGGGATCTAGAAAACCCATTTTTGCTCCTCTTTGGTATATCGATGAAATTCAAAAAAGACTGCAGTTTCCGGGCCATCAATTTTTCCACAATCCTAAAAATAAATTTTATGCAATTCCAAACTGGCAAACTAATGAAATAGTACTTCAACCACAAGATAAAAAAACCAAAAGTCCTACACCTATTCCATTTACCCAGATCAAAAGATTCATCCCTCCATCAGACACCATACTTTCACAACTACAAATAGATTATAAAACCGAAATAGATAGTATAGCCTATAATGCGGGGACAGCTTTAGCTTCTGCAACTGGAGCAATACTTACTACAGGTGCAGCAATTGCAAACGGCGAATTAAGTGGATATGTCCTCATACCGGCTGCTTTCACTGTCTATGGAGCAGCAACTCTGGCAAGGATTCATCATAGTAGAAAAAGGGCAAAAGCTTTACAACAAGAAGTTGGGAATTATTTAACAAGAGAAAATGAATCATTGGCACCAGCTTTCGCTACATAAAAATTTATCGCCTTGCTTTCAATTATTCAATCCCCTACAATTCCAAATTATGGCAGAAATGATAATTTGGTGGAAAGAACTAAATGCCCGGCTCGACTCTCAAAATCTTGCACCCACAGCCAAAAATCGCCAGATCTATATCGAGCTTTCCAAACTCCATTTAGATCCTCCCAAATGGCGCAAATGGGGCCGTGACATGCTAGAAGCCGGTCTCGATCCCTTTCCCTACATCTACACTCCCGGTATCAGTACTGCTATTCTGGCCAAAAAAGAAGGTTTCGACATTGACTCCCAAATTCCAGAACCAATTCGTCCTCTGGATATCACCGCCGACCCAAATCCATTCGACGAAGCGGCCATAAAAGAAAAGATTTTAGCAAAAGCCAAACAGGTGCACGAGCTGCAAAATACCGGTGCACCCCTCAACTTGAAAGATTTCGGCGTCGTCCTGAGCAATAAACGCCGTGTCCTAGGTTACGGCGAGGTCCCCGACGGAGGAGAATGGATTACTCGAGGCAAAGTCGACTGCTACGAAATGGCAACAGTTGGCAAAGTTTCCCTCATGCTCCCAATTGGCATAAATGTCGAGGCCATAAAACACGATCACAATATCCACGATGAGTACATAGCCGAAATTCTCCTTCTTTTGGAAAACCTTGGGGTAAATTTTATCCAGTTTGAGGACTTTGATGGTGAGTCTGCATTCAGGATTCTCGAATGGTCACGAGAAAATCTCCATACACCCGTCTTTAATGACGATATAGAAGGCACTTCCTGGATTATCCTTTTGGGAAAACTCGCCGCCCGTGCTCGCTATCCGACTCTTTCCTTCCGCGACTCTCTTTTCATCTTCCACGGTGGCGGCGCAGCCGCAGTCGGCACAGCCAATTTCTTAGAAAGCTACCTCACGCGCAAATATGACCACTCCCGCATCCATCACCAATTTCTTATGACAGACAGCGCCGGACTCCTCTATGAAGGCCGCACAGTTAAATCAAAAGCGGTAAAGACACCTCGGACGGTGGCCCCGCTTAGCGGGGACTCCTCCGAAGGTGCGAAGGAGTCAGGTAAACCAGAATTTAAACTCTTTCAATTAAAATGGGTCCTCAAAGATCAAAATCTAATAAAAAAGATCAATAAAAAAGGCCAAGTAGTCTCATTAAAAGAAACCATCGAGCTCCTCGGCCCTTCCATCCTCGGCCCAAATGGAGCCATTTTTCTAGTAGGACTCTCCACACAGCCCAATCAATTCACCGCTGAAGTCATAAAATCCGCCCGCCAAGTCATGGATTCCGTTCCTTCTCGATACTCTCTCCCTCTTTTTATCGATTCTTGCTCAAATCCCACCCACAAAACTGAAATCCTCACCGATGAAGAATCCAAAAGTCTCCCCACAGCCTCAAATGGAGAAAAGCATCAAATTATAAAGAAAGCCATCGAAAGAGTATTTAATGCAGCAGGCAACCGCCTCGCTCTCACAACAGGCAGCCCCATGCACCATCCAAAATATATGGTCTCCCAGCTAAATAATTTCCTCGCCTTCCCCGCCGCCGGCCTCGCTCTCCTCTCCCGTTCCCTACAACCTACAACCTACAACCTACAACCTGATATTAATAAACTCGGCGAATCCATCGCCATGACCTGCCTGAGATTTCTTATGACCCGCGAAAAAGACCGCTTCCAAAAAGGCGCCCTCTGTCCTACCTCCCGCGACCTCCTCACCCTCACCCGTGAAGCCGCCCAAGAAGCATTATTTCCCCATCCTTGACTTAATCGAAAACTAAATGTACAATATTAGCTAATAATAGTTAATAATAAACAATAAAACACTCTATGGTAAAAATTATTAATGCTACCGAAGCAAAAAATCATTTTGGAGAATTAATTCAGCAAGTCTATCTTCACGGTCAGCACCTCATTGTAAAGAAAGATAAAATCCCGGTCGTAGCCATCGTACCCATCGCCGACTACGAGCACTTACTTCCCTACAATACTACTCCCCCTGAAATTATCCGAGACATTAAACAGGGAGCCAAACAGGAGGCTGCAGCCAAAAGGCTAAATGAATTTTTAAATAAATTGCATAAAAAAATGCCTGATACTTCTGAAAGGAAAGCTAATCGTGATATCAATAAAGCCATCGATGGAATAAGAAAAGCCAAAAAGAAGCAATGAAAGTGGTACTTGATACAAATGTACTCGTCAGCGCAGCTATAGTAAAAAAAGGCATACCCGCACAAATTATAAAGCACCAAAGAAAACCAATTCTTATAACTTCAGAGGAGATTCTGACAGAAGTAGAAGAAGTACTCCGACGATAAGTTTCTTGCCTTAGCCAAAGAAGCAAAGGCTGATTATATTGTTTCAGGAGATCCTCATCTTACCAAGTTAAAAGACTACGAAATTATCCCCATCATCACTCCCTCCCAATTTTTAAACGTTCTCCGGAAATAAGTCCCCCCGCGACCTCCTCACCCTCACTCGGCAAGCCACAGAAGAAGGCCTAAAGGCTTTATCTAGACTTTAAAATTCCCTCCCATTGAGGACCAACTGTAAGAAATGGGGGAACTGGAAATCATTTCCGCTCCATTATCTGTAAAAGGATTGGAAGATGAACTAATCTGGCTGGGCACAGTCTGTTCTCCCTCGTAAGATTGTCTCTTTCCGATTTCTTCTAAATCGTTCATTTCTTTGTCAAATAGCTTCATCGCAGGCTCGTAAAAAAGACCCATAAGTTTAGTTGCTGTTTTCGGATCAAATGCCGAAAGCCACCCAAATACTGTACTAGGTGCTTCGTTTATAGAAACCTTACCTCTTTGCCTTCTTGCATGCAGATTGACATTCTCGTTAGCAAACGCAACTGTCGTAAATTCAAGTGGAGTTAACCCATAAAAATCGGCTCTAGTATGCATTAGATTAAAATTCATAACGACATGTTGCTCTGTTATTTTATTATTTTGTTTATCATCATATTTTGTACCCGTTGCAGCTGCCTTAGATCTATATGGATCGGTGCTATCTGATGGCAGGAATTTATAATGAAAATCAGCATCCGGTGGCAAAAAGTTTAAATGCAGATATGAGTGTATTCCTTCCGTCGGTTTAAAATAATCTTTTATAAAAGGACCCATAGATTTTAAACCATTTTTAATTTTTCCTTTTGTCGCCAAAGTTCCATAAACTACAATCTTAACATTTTCCACCTCAAAGACTTCCGGTTCCTGTAGGTTGCTTAGATCAGGCATAGGGTATTTAAACTTAACCGGAATGTTTCCGGGATTTATCTCACCATTTTCTTTTATAAAAAGATTGTGGGCGCCAGTAGAAGTATTGATGGATCCAATAGATGTGTCAGTCATCCAGCTTTTATCATCAAATGTCTTTTTGGCTATAAAGTCTCTCAATTCTTCTTCATTCGCATTTTCATTGTAGCCTTTTTGTTTTAATTGGTTTTTTAATCTAACCACAAAATCCTGCTGTCGAGGCGCCGACTCACTTCCCCCACACGCAGCCAAAACTTCTCCCACCACAATTGCTGCACCCGCCCTCGCACTCAACCCCAAGAAATCGCGCCTATTAAAATCCCGATCCCAAATAATCTTTCCAGTATTGGAATCAAAAGCCATTCTACCTTCTTGCTCTCTACCCATAGACTATAATTATACCCTATAGTTCACACTCTTGACAATTACCGCCCTATAGTATATCCTTGTTTCACCTCAAATAGGCACAATATGTCAGCCACTCAAGTTGAAACAGGTACAATAAATAG
>CAZJBV010000032.1:0-8096 GCA_964544585.1 uncultured Gammaproteobacteria bacterium
TTCACATTCGCATTATGCTCTTCCACGGTTTTTGCCGGATGAATTTTTCCTTTTTCATCTGACACATAATAGAGATAATCTGTATCCGGAGCATTGACCACAGCTAAAATCGCTTCCAGTCCCGGATTGGCAATTGGAGCTGGTGGCAAACCGGAATTCGTATACGTGTTATACGGCGAATCAATTTTCAAATCCTCAACAGTCAAATTTTTCTTCCACCAGTTTTTTTCGGAAGGATCATAACCAAGCACATACTGCACTGTTGCATCAATATCCAATTTCATGCCTTCATCCAATCGATTTATAATCACACTAGCTACAATCGGCCTATCTTCATCTAACCTCGCTTCCCTTTCCACCATAGACGCAACAATCAAAAGTTCATCAAGCGTCAATCCCTTGTTTTTAGCTTTTTGCATGATTTCAGCAGTGATTTTTTCCTGAAATGTCTTATTGAGTATAGAGACAATAGACGAAGCTGATGCGTCCCGAGGCACAAGATATGTATCGGGAAACATATATCCTTCAGAAGCTTCCTTCAAAAATTCTGATTCAGGAATATTCAGCTCCTTAGCAAGTAAAAGGGCAATTTCTTCATTTCGCCATCCCTCAGGAATAGTAATCCAGATGTCCAAAGTCCCGTGAGTAAGAGTTTCCATGATGGAAGACAAATTCATCGATGGAGAAATTCGAAAATCTCCGGCCTGGATTTTATCCTGATAACCACCAAAACGAGCCAGAATAAAAAATGCAATCGGGTCGCGGATAAATCCCTGCGAGTGAAGTTTTTTAGCAATTGATCTAGCATCCTCCCCCTTTTCGACAACAAACGTATTATATTCCGAAGAATTTTTATCCAGTGGTGATCTAGCCTGAGTCCACCATAAGTATCCACCACCAAAAAGAATAATAAGAAAAAGGATAAGAACAATAAATCTTTTCTTCATCTTTAGGATACTGTGTATATCGGCAAATTTGGCAGGGTTTCTATTGCTTCTTTTAGTCTCCACTTATCCGACGAATAAATTATACATAGTATATCACCCTTGTCCACCTTCTCATCCAAACGCCTCTCCAAATAAATACCAGCTTTCTTATCCGTGGGACAGCCGAGAATTTTGGCGATACTAGTAAGGTTAAGATTATTAAAGCCAGATATAACACCCTTTTTTTCTGCCGAAACTTCTTGCCTATATTCTCCCAATTTTACTTTATCAACGTCCAAATGAGGATCTCCTCCCTGCGCTTTGATAATCTCCTTCATTTTAGACAGCGCTTTTCCATTCGAAAGAATTGATTTAGCTAATTCCTCTCCCTCTCCAGGTTGTACTTTTTTCATTTTGGAGGATATACAAAGATCCAAAAGCTTTCCCGCAAGTCTCAACGTCTTTGCTTCCAAAACAAGGGGACGATCGGGTACCTGCATCAAAACTTTGAGAACATCCCTAGCTTCAAGGGAGGGACCAACTCCATGCCCAGCTGGTTCCAAAGCCTGGTTTATATCGACAGAAAGTTTGACGCCGAATTTTTTAGCTAGATAGGAAAATTTGTTTTCTATAATTTCTGCATCCTGAAAATGGCGAATTTTTAAAGTTTGCCCGACTGGAATGTCTAAAACCAAATGTGTCGCCCTCGAAGCAATTTTCTTAGCCATAATTGAAACAATAATTTTGTCAAAAGATTCAAATGCCAGAGGTTGCTCAACCTGAATAATAATGTCATCGGCAGGAGCCAGTCCCAGATGCCCACCCCAGACAATACATCCGCCCGTTTTATTGACAATCTTTTCAATGTCGCGGGGCTGAAATGTGACTGGCGCTAGTACCTCCATCGTATCCGCAGTCCCGGCAGGAGTAGTAATCGCCCGTGATGAATTTTTCGGTATTTTAAATCCGGCCGCAGCAATAATTGGCACCAAAATCATCGTCGTCCGTGTCCCGGCAAGTCCACCCGTGGAATGTTTATCGGCCACAATCCCCTTAAACTTCAATTTCATCCCAGTTTCCGACATTGCCCGAGTCAAAAAATAAAGTTCCTCGTTTGTAAAGCCCTCGCGGAATCCAGCAGCCACAAAATAAGTCGTCAAAACCGGGCCGAGACGTTCATGAGAAAGTTCATCCATTAAGTTGTAGATTTCCTTATAAGTAAGCTTTTTCCCTAAAAGTTTCTTTTTAATAGTATTAATAGCCTCAATTTGGTTATTAGGCTTGGGAATGGTTTTTGGCATGAGATTAAAATTTGGAGAGCCTTCCGGTGACTACTAACCTCTTAAGATATGTCCCCGGCGGAACACAGGTAATAAGCGTTACATAAGAATCATCATATTTTTGTTCCAAAACAGATACATCATCCGGAGATACTATTCGCATATCTTCAACTATATATTTATATGAGACATTATTATTCGCAGTCAGTATGATCTCATCTCCCCGGACCAAATCAGGCAACTTTGAAAAGATACTCTTATAGTCTTTAGGGTTATAAAGCCAAGGGATCGTCGAATGTCCAAATATGATCGCGCTTCCATACTCTCCTGGTTGTGCCGATCCCGCCCAGTGTATTAGACTCTTACTCAAATCCTCACTTCCTACAATAGAAAGAGCATTTTCAATCGAGAGTTTTGGTATAGAAACTTTATAAGATCCAAAGGTATACTCCAGCTTTTTGGGTGAAACCTTTGGAAACCAATTACTTGCCTTTGTATAGTCAACATCGCTTGCATATACGGCATTTGCCCTTTCGTCTCCGCTACCCAAAATAGCATTTTCCATTGCCTCCGAAATAATTGTCTCGGGAATTGGCCTAACAAGTCCTATAAATTTCGGGGCGTAAAAAAGTTCAAATGCCAAAATAGGATATATAACCCAAGTAATGACTGAAAGGCCCGAGAAAACAAATAAAGTTGAGGCGATAGAAAGTATCCGCCTCCGAGGCAAGCCAGTTTTTTTAACATAATAGTAAAGTGCCATAGGTTTTTTATTGTGCGGCAATCGTAATTTTGATATTTTCTACATTCCGAGGCAACTTTTCTTTTTCGAATGGAAATGGCGTATCAATATTTAACTCAACTCCCACAATCTGATCCCTTCCGGCAAGATATTCTTGCACCTCCTCAATCGTCTTGCCAGATATCTGTCGTCTGATTTCATCTAGCGATACGTCTGGTAATAAAGAGGTGCGGAGGTTCGCAGAAACTTTTACCGTCCCATCATCATTTATTTCTATATTTCTGGCGGAAAGTCTAGCCCTGTCAGGCGAGAAATTGTATCCTGTAGGTACGTTTTCAGCTAAGTATGCTTTGCTAATTGCATTTAAATCATCCTTTTTATAGGCAATACCAGTCAGATCCCCAGATAGTTTTAGCGTCAACTCCGATCCCTCATCTCCCACGTCTTTATCAAAATTTTCTGAAGTAACATCAACCTCCAATGAATTATCTAAAAGCAACTCATCACTTTGTAGTTGTGTACGAAGCTCCGATTCACTCTGAGACGTAAGCTCTTTTGTAAGAATGGAGAGTAATTTATCACGATCTTCTTTGGAAACGGCCGAAACCTGTCTACTCGTCCCTCCCGAAAAATTACCCTCGGCCCTCGCCGAAAATTCCGTAGAAGAATAGTCAGCCAAAGTAAATTGCGTATCCTTGGATATATTGCCATTTGGACCTATGACTTGAGCTGTAGCATTAGTTTCTATTTTCCCAAACGTCAAACCCTCTCCGGTGTCGCTTGCTGATGCAATTTCTATTTCACTATCAATGGAAAACCGCAGATTATCGGCAATAAGGACGGTTCCTTTTGAGAGAGAATTTTTCGAAGTGGTTTTATTAAAAACGGTTACTTTTCCCTTCGCCGGGCTCCCTACATTTTTCTCTCCGGTCGTTTCCATCGTTTTCTCGCTATTAACCGGCACTTCTATTAATCTTCCTGGAATTATTAATTTTTCCGTATCGACATTTGATGCCTCCGGATCGACCGTAATCTCTAGATCTTTCCCCATAGTTTGCGCCCCGACAATAAGTGTTACCGTTGCTTTCGGCACCTGCCAAAAGGCATAAACTCCTCCACCAACAATAATTATAAAAGCAATCACAACGATAACTATCCACTTTTTTCTACCAGCAATAGCGGGAAAACCAAAGGAAGGCAACTTCGCTAAAAACGCCAATGAAGACTTCTTCTCTTCCTCCGTCTCTGGTTCTACCTCTGGTTCGGCTGGTGCAGTTTCTTCTTTATCTACTTTTTCGGCCACATCCACATCCATCACAAATCCCATACTTTCAGCTCCTTCGGTATCATCCTTGGCCGCCTTGCTCTTAGGCTGTTCCGAAACTGCAGGTGATTCGGTGGATTCTTCCTCAACCTCAGGCTTAGTTTCCTTATCAAAATGCTTTGTAATTTCGCCACTTGCAGCGGAAATAAGAGAATCAATAATGTCATCAGTCTTCAAAATCCCAATTTTTGGAATATGTAAGAAAGAAGATGACTTAGTATGCCACGGATATTTCATCAATTCCTCCGAAATAACCTCCAAAGATTCTTCATCGTCATAGAGAAGTATTCTCGACGGCAGCACGTCAGCATGAGTAAATTCCTTAAGAGTTTTTTCTATATCCGTAATGACATGTTCTGTTCGCACCGTTGTTTTTGTCTCGAATATCTTGCCAACCCTCAAAAAAGAGACAGAAATAGTCTTTTTATTGATACCTACCAATAGCGCTGAAACCGGCGAATCTTCCTTTTTAGAAAGATAAGATGATAGTGCCTGAGGAATTTCAATAAATCCCAGAGGCGTCAATCCCAAAGCCTTCGTCAATTCTTTAAGTTTGGTAAGAAGAGGTGGTTTTATAGCCTCACTTTGGATGTAATCAAAAGGCAGTCCAAAAATGACTTTTTCCACCAGTTTTCCTTCTGGGAGCTTCTTTTCGGCGGAAGTTATGGCCTGATCTGTCGCATCTATTATATCTTCTTCGGCAAATGAAGCTTCCCCACGGCCGATAATAATTACTTTCTCATTTTTAACTTCCCAAATAATGGCTACAATTTTCTCAACTCCAATTTTAAGAAGCAATAAATATTCAGGTTCCTTTTCTTTGGGCAAAAATCTATCAACAATGGACATTAGAATTATTGTAAGGTATAAGAGGTACGCTTGACAACTAAAACTCAAGAAACGCTAGCATAAATACGGCGGATTCCTGTTCCTAACGATTCTTCTTTAGTGATTTTAAATTTACCAATGACTTTTGTTGAGGCTACATGCGGCCCTCCGCAGACCTCCATTGAGTAGTTACCGACAGAGTAAACTTTTACTTTTTCCGGATACTTTTCTCCCGCAACATATAGTGCTCCACTATTTTTTGCTTTCTCAAATGGCAACACTTCCATAGAAACTTTCAAGTCTTTTGCGATTGCCCCATTTACTACTTTTTCTACTTCTTCTACTTCTTTTCTAGAAAGTGTATTTGGATGTGTAAAGTCAAAACGAAGGCGTTCTGCAGTAATATGGCTGCCTTTCTGCCTGACGTGCTCTCCCAAAACATCCCGGAATGCCTGTTGCAGAAGGTGAGTCGCAGTGTGAAGTTTGATTACTTTTTCACTGTGATCTGCCAATCCTCCCGCAAACATCCCTGAAGAAGTAGTCCGTGATAATTCTTTATGTTTTTCAAATTCTTCCTTAAATTGCTTTTCATCTATAGAAATCCCCTTTTTTTCTAAAATCTCTTTTGTAATTTCAAGCGGAAATCCATGCGATTGATAAAGATCAAAAACCACTTTAGCATCCGGCTCTGTGATATTCGAAAGTATTTTCAGCCCCTTTTCCAATGACCTAGAGAATTTATTCATTTCTGCATTAATTATGGAAAAAATCGTATCCTTGGGTAATTCCGCTGGAAAATAAATTCCATCGTACATTTTCAATACATCCTCAGAAATGGCAGTAAATTCAGATCCAGGAGAAACCGTACCCCTTAATTGATGCATTTTGATAGCCCCGCGCCGTAGAAGCCTGCGAAGAATATATCCTTGAGCTTTATTTGAGGGCACGACTCCATCAGCAATCAAAAAAGTCGCGGCTTTGATGTGATCTAAAATTACCCTCATTGCCGAAGTATTTTCAACATCGGAATATTTTTTATTTGATAGTTCTTCAATTCTTCTTATAAGCGGTATATAAAGATCGGTTTGAAACACATCTGCCTGATCTAAAGTTGCCGCCACCAGTCTCTCCAGCCCGCCCCCAAAATCCACATTTTTCTGCGGAAGTTCGGCAAAACCATCCTTTTGTTTTTGATACTGCATAAAAACGGAATTGCCTATCTCCAAAAATCTGCCGCAATCACAATTGGGATGGCATTTCTTTCCAAATTTTGGATTATGCTCTACCTTTACAAACTCATAAAACACTTCACTATCCGGACCACCTGGCTCACCGGGAGGCATCCTCTCTGGTACACCAGATCTCGACCACCAATTCTTATCCACGCTGTACGTATATATTCTTTCTCCCACTTTTGCCTCAATTCCCACACCCCTAAAAATTCCTTTCCATATTTCTATCGACTCCGTATCTTTAGGCACAATCTCATTTCCTTCAAAAACACTAACATAAAGCTTTTGCGCAGGTATCCCCAAAACTTTAGTCAAAAACTCAAAAAACCATGGCAGCTGTTCTTTTTTAAAGTAATCCCCCAAACTCCAATTTCCCAACATTTCAAAAAAAGTCGTATGCCTATTGTCTCCGACCTCTTCTATATCCTGTGCCCTAAAGCTTTTTTGACTATTGACGATCCGATTTCCTAGCGGGTGCTTTTCACCCAAAAGATAGGGGATAAGTGGCTGCATTCCCGACCCCACAAAAAGTGTCGTCGGATCATTTTCCGGAACCAGCGAGGCTGACGGTATCTCCTTATGATTCCTGGGACTAGCCACAAAAAAATCAATAAATTTCTTCCGAACAACTTTGTGATTCATTGAAGGCTATTATATCGCAAAGAAATAGCTAATTAAATAATTGATTTATATCTCTTTGTCTTGACACTACAGCATCATGATGCTATGATGTAAATATGAACACAGTCAGAACAACCATTTCATTGGATAAAAACCTGCATCGACAGCTTCTGACTCAAGCGTTTAGTATGGGAAAATCATTAAGTCAAGTCATCGATATGAGACTAAGAAACATAAATAGCGGCAAATCCGTAAGAAAAGCAAAATCAAACAGTGATTTAGCCCTTTTTGCCCGTCTGGCAAAAAAGGCTGACAAAACAGACTGGACAAAACTCGTAAGAGAGGAAAGAGACAGGAATAGATGAAAACATACGTCATAGACGCAAGTGTCGCTCTCAAATGGATCTCATCTGAAAAGGAAGAAGAACTAATTTCTGCACAGAAACTCTATCAAAACTTAAAGGACGGCAACCTATCCATATATACTCCGACATTTCTATTAGTAGAAACAGCCAATATTCTTCTTAAAAAGAAAAAGCTTACAAAAAAAGAAGTAGGAGAATATATCAACGTTATTCTCAATTGTGGAATCAATTTTATTGACTTCAATTACCTTAAAATAAATGATCTTCTCGACATTACTTCTGAATATGACGTTACCACATATGATGGTCTTTATCTTTTGTTGGCAAAAGAAATGAATTGTCAACTTGTAAGCACTGATAGGGAATTAATAGAGATCGCAGGTATAGTACTGGATTTAAAAGAAACTAATAGTGATACTCGAAAAAGTGCGTCTTGACAAGACGATTTATTTTAGGTATACATAATATAATGAAATTCGCCAAGCTCGTTATTACTACCAATACCTCCATGCAAAAGGGAGGTTTCGTGGTAATATAGAGCAATAAAAAGGAATTAAAAAAACACGAAACCTCCTAATAAAGGAGGTTTTTTTGATGGCTCGTTACTGAAACGAACGAAGTGAAGTTGAAGTTACGAGCCGATCAATCCGCCTAAATTCGCAGCACGAGCCGCGCTACGAATAGTAGGTAAGGCGAGTGCTAAGAATAGGCGGATTATAAAGTAATAAAACTAAAATATATGAACACATATCTCTATCAGGAATCATATAAAAACATA
>CAZJBV010000033.1:0-7901 GCA_964544585.1 uncultured Gammaproteobacteria bacterium
TTCAAGAAACAGTAATCCCGATTAAATCGGGAACTGTTTCTAGAAGGTGGTGATTTTTATGATGTATGGTTGGTCGCAGTATGCAACAGGGAGTGGTCTTCCTATAGGAAGTTGGCTACTTCCTATGTGGGGAATGATGGGGCAGAATACTGCCCAATGTTCGGCTCTCCAGTCTGCCATAAATAGTCCAGTTTTTTATATAGGGACTTTATTTTATTTTATTACTTGGGTTTTAATTCTGATTACACTTATTGCTCTTATTAGGTTTCTTTGGAAGAGAGCAGGACATTATTAAAGATAAAAGATAAGAGATAAAAGATATTAAGATATTAGGATATTAAGTGTGTTAGATATAAATTCAAATTTGTGGAAATATTTGTCAGATTTCGAGCAATTTTCTTGCAAGAAGCAGAGGGAATGGTATATGATTTTCTTAAGACCATGGAGGAGGCCCTTCGGCAAGCTCAGGGTAAACTATGAATGTAAAGGAAAGTAAGCAAGTATATATTCTGTGGTTTGTGATTTTTATTGTCTGGAGTCTTTTCCGGGTTAGTTTTCGGTTGCCGGAGTGGGTAGATGAACTTTTAGTTAAACCTCTTGTTTTTGTAGGTCCTGTTGTATGGTATGTCTATTTTCGGGAAAGGCAAGGAATTGGGACGTTGGGGCTATCAAGGAAAAATTTATTTCATGATTTGTATTTAGGAATTGGAATTGGTCTTCTTTTTGCTTTGGAAGGATTTATTGCTAATTATATTAAATATGAAAATTTTTCATTTGCGCCAATCCTGGCCATTTCCGGTGTTGGGCTTTTGCCATTTTTAGGGTTGTCTCTGGCAACGTCTGTTTCGGAAGAAATATTGGGACGGGGATTTATTTATAGTCGGCTTAACCAAGAATATAATAATCAGTTTAAAGCTGCTTTTATATCATCGGTGATGTTTCTACTTTTACACATTCCGATTCTTTTTACGCAACTATCGTTGACTGGTCCATCGTTGATTGTTTATCTTATTTCGGTCTTTCTTTTGGGAGTGACGAATTCTTATTTATTTACGCTGCGAGGTAATAGTTTGGTAGTACCAATTCTTGTTCATCTTTTCTGGAATGCTACGGTTGCATTGTACCTCTAAAAAATATATCATTCCTATACTATGAGTCTTTGGGCTGTTTTTTTAACTGGACTTTTTACTGGAGGGTTGACTTGTTTGGTAGTGCAGGGAGGACTACTGGCTACAACAATTGCACAAAGAGAGAGTGAAAGATTAAAGGGTGATGTGGAAAAAACTGGACATGCGCTGCCTATTATCTTTTTTCTGATAGCAAAACTTGTAGCATATACAGTATTGGGTTTTGCTTTGGGGTGGGTAGGGTCACTTTTTACTTTTTCGCTTCAATCTCAAATAATTCTGCAAACTGGTGTGGCCATTTTTATGATTGGGACAGCAATGGCACTTTTAAATGTCCATCCAATATTTCGCTATTTTATAATTGCCCCGCCAAAATTCCTATTTAGGTTGGTAAGGCAGGAATCTAAAAGCAAAAGTTTTTTTGCTCCGGCAGTTTTGGGAGCGTTTACGGTTTTTGTTCCGTGTGGGACTACTCAGGCGATGATAGCTTTGGCCATAGCATCGGGTAGTCCATTTTTAGGAGCAACGATTTTGGCAGTATTTGTACTCGGAACGTCTCCTTTATTTTTTATTTTGGGATACTTTGCTTCGAGACTCGGTGGATTCTTTCAGGCAAAATTTACAAAAGTGGCGGCATTTGCTGTTATTTTGATTGCGGCTTTTAATTTAAATAATGCTATTGCATTAACGGGTAGTCCTTTTACGATTGAAAGTATTTTAGGAAAGGTGCAATGCGCTATATCTTTTTGTGGAGTGGTAGCAGGGGCAGCGGATACTACATTGCCATTAGACAGTCCGACGATTACAATCGGACCTCGGGGATATAGTCCACAGATGGTGACGCTTAGGGCGGGGTCTCGGGTAAAGTTGACTCTCAATAATGTAGGTGGAGGTGGATGTACTCAAGCATTTACTATTCCGGCACTCGGGTTACAAAGAATAGTTCCATTGGGATCGACGGACACAATAGAATTTGATGTGCCCAATGAGAAAGGAACTTTGGCATTTATGTGTAGCATGGGGATGTTTAGAGGAGAGTTTGAGATAATATGATTATAAAAAAGAAATTTAAAATTGACGGAATGCATTGTACGAGTTGTTCTATGATGATTGATGGGGATCTGGAGGATACAAAAGGGGTGGTGTCTTCCTCAACAAATTATGCCACGGGAGAGACAGAGGTGGAATTTAATGAGGGAGAAATTGCAGTTGAAGGGATTATAAAGACCATCAAAAATACTGGGTATGAACCCTCGCTTGCTAATTAGGTTATAATTAAGTCGGAAGAAATTTTATGTGTCCAGCTTGCTCTTAAATTATATACGATTTTAGACTCCACAACTGCCGCCTCCTTCGACTTTGGGAATAATGCCTATTGACTGCAATTCTTGATTTATGGCAACGTAGCCAGATCTACTAGAGTAGGTGGCACCCAAGACTTCTTTGGGATCAACTTTGTCCCAAGAAATACCCTTTTTTACTTGGAAATAAAGGGCATCTTCGACGTAAGTTTGGGGAAACCAGTAGGAATTTAAGGCCAAAGCCTTTTTGTAAATTTCCTCTTTTAACATACCTTGAGAAACGGCAAGTTCAATAAATCCAAGCATGGCGGCACCGTGGTTGCAATCTGGGAAATAAGTTGAGTTGCCGCAGCAAGGACGGTATATATTTTCGGCTATTTCTTTGACTGTCTGTTCCTGATCTGGTGTGAGAGATATGAGATCAAACCGATTGAACAATTTTCCACCATCCTGCCTCCCAAGAGGCCACCCTCCTGTAGAAGCAAAATTACCGACAGTATCTTTATATTCTGTACCCATAGGTCCTTCTGAAAGGACTTTGGTTTTATTGGAGAGTCCTAAAGGCCAGAGAAGATTTAAAAGAATGTCGGCATTGTCTTTGGTGATGACAATTTTTTCAGAGGATGGTTTATCTAGGAGAGATTTTTCTTTCTGGAAAAGATTTCTTCTATTTTCATAGAGAGCTAAAAATTTTTCTTTGTCGATTGCGCCTTCTTCAACCATTTTGATAATCGTATCGTTGAAAGAAACGCCCAAATTTACTTTTTCGGGGAGCACTTCTTTGGTGATTCTATTTTGCAATTGTTCGGTAGTAAGTGTCGGTGTAGGATAAGGGAAGAAGGGGATACGTAAGCTTGATGTTTTGACACGTATCAGTAATTGTGGTGTTAGGTTTAGTAACAAGAGAGTGACAAGGATGCCTGTTAATAATCCTGTAATATATTTGGAATAATTTGGTTTTGAAGTCATTTGATATCTCCTTTGGGTTTTAAAATTTTAAAGACAATAAATCCTAAGAATAAGATGGAGACAAATAAGAGCAAATCTATAAAGGGATTTCTAAGATAAGAGGAAACATTGTAAATAAACATACGAAGAGTGGTGCCGTAAGTCATGCTACTCTCCATACTTATTCTTCCTGTTACTGTTAAATATGCGATGATTATGCCGGAAAGAATGAATGTTGCCGAGGCGAGGAGTTTTAAAGGTTTTTCGAATTTGGTTTTGGTTTTGTAGAGATATTGGTTGGTAAATTTATCGTATAAAAGTGAAAGAAAGAAGAGGGGAAAAACAATACCGAGAACATAGACTATGGCGACAATAAAGGATGTGAGGAGGGTGGGAGAGAGGGAAGAAAGGGTAATAGCGGCAAAGAGAACTGGGGCGCAACAAGAAGAAGTAATCCCTGAAAAGATGCCTAAAAGAAATGTGGAAAGGGTAGTTGTTTTTTGAGGCATAGTATAGTGGGGAAGAGGAAGAGAAAGCTTGACATCAAAGAGGGTAATAATACCTAACAAAACCATTAAAAGAGAACCGAAGAGATAAACCATCGTGTGATACTGATCGAAAAATGAAACGATGAGACGAAATCCAAGAGCAACAGGGATGAGGATAGCGCCAAGACCGAGGGCGAAAACGATGGTTAGAAATACTACTCGGGATCTTTCTTTGAATATAGTCCCCAAGTATGACGGGAAAAGAAATGTAATGCAGCAAGGAGCAAAGAGGGCGACCATGCCACCTAAGAAAGAAGCCGTGAGTGATACACCAAAAAGAAGATTATTGTCCATGCTTATTCAACGAAAGCTTTTACGGTAAATGTTAGGTTTGGATTTGCCGGGTCATTTGTCTGGACATAGACGTCTCTGGTGATAGATCCTGAGACAGGCATGATATAGGGTTTATAAATAACATCCACAACTGCGGTTTTTCCTGGTTCAATATTGCCTGACCAGGTGCTTTTAGAATGCATGCCAAATTCGGGGCTTTTTTCGGTATTAATAGTGATTTGCCCGAAGGTGCAGTCACAGGAGGAACTTACTTTAGAAAGACTTAGGGGTTTGTTGCCAATATTTTTGATGGTAAAGCTGGCAGTTTTTTCATCTTTGACTTTCATTTTGCCTATATCCTGATAGGTTTTATCTACTTCTACTTTTGGTTTATCTGTGTCTTCTACTTTGTATGAGGCAATGAGTGTCTTTCCCTGGAGATTTTTTTGTTCGTTGGCGGAGAATAAAATGATTAGAATAACTGCTGCTAATGTGATGGTACCTACTAAGCCAAGGATAATTTTATCGGTGGAAATATTTTTCATGAAGTCTCCTTTTTGAATGTAAATCTTTTTAAGCGGAGAGAATTTCCGACGACAGATATAGAGGAGGCGGCCATGGCGAAGGCGGCAAGAGCGGGGTTTAAAAGCATTCCGGAAAAGGGATAGAGGATGCCCATGGCGACGGGAATTAAAATGACATTGTAACCGAAGGCCCAGAATAAATTTTCTTTTATGGTGCGCATGGTTTTGCGACTTAGATTGATGGCATCGACTACTGTGGTTAGATTTTTATTTAAAAGTGTTATGGATGAGGATTCGATGGCAATATCAGTGCCTTGGCCCATGGCTATACCCACGTCGGCTTGGGCAAGAGCAGGAGCGTCATTTATACCATCGCCTACAAAAGCTGTGACTTTGCCTTCTTTTTTGATTTTTCTTACTTTTTCTTCTTTTTCTTTGGGTAATACTTGGGAGAGAATGTGTTTTATGCCTAATTTTTTTCCTATGGCTTGGGCTGTCTTTTCATGATCTCCGGTTATCAAAAAAGTTTCAATCTTCATTTTTTGGAGTTTTTCGACTGTTTCTTTAGCATCGGCTTTGAGGGTGTCGGCTATTGCAAAAAGGGCAATGTGTTTCTTGTTTATGGCAACGTATGAAAGAGTTTTTGCTTCTTTTGACCAGATATCAGCTTTTTTATCAAGTTCGGCGCAACGGATGACTTTTTCATTTTCCATGAGTTTTTTGTTGCCGATAAGGATCTCATTTTTATCGACTATACCTTTGATCCCAAATCCCTCAATTGCCTGAACTTTTTCAACTTTCAAATCTTTGCTTTTGTCCTTTAGGTAGTCTATTATTGCTTCTCCGAGGGCGTGTTCTGAATGTTTTTCGAGAGAATAAATAGCAGAAACCAGATAGTCTTTGTCAAAACCTACTTTATCCAAATTATCCATACCTTGCCTGCCGGCAGGCAGGAATGAAAAATCGGTGACGCGAGGTTTTCCTTGGGTAAGGGTACCAGTTTTATCAAAGATGACGGCTTTGGTTTTTCCAGCAATTTCAAGGGAAGAGGCATCTTTTATAAGAATACCTCGGGAAGCACCAAGTCCTGTGCCGACCATGATGGCTGTTGGTGTAGCCAGACCCATGGCGCAAGGACAGGCTATGATGAGTACGGCAATTAAATTGACGAAGGCGTAGGAGAAAGATGGGGAGGGGCCGAAATTGTACCAGACAATAAATGTAGCCAGGGCTAGCATGATAACAATGGGGACAAAATAGGATGAGATGGTATCGGCCAATCTTTGGATAGGGGCTTTGCTGCCTTGGGCTTCTTCGACAAGTTTTATAATTTGGGCAAGTAGAGTTTCTGAGCCTATTTTGTCTGCTTTGTATAAAAATGAACCGGTTTTATTGATGGTTGCGCCGTAGATGCGATCATTTTTCTTTTTTTCGACGGGAAGGGATTCTCCAGTGACCATGCTTTCGTCGATAGCGGAATATCCATCTGTAATGATTCCATCAACAGGTATTTTCTCGCCTGGGCGGACACGAATAATGTCTCCCTTTTTGACTTCCGAAACTGGAATGTCTACTTCTCTTTCGTTGCGAACGACTCTCGCGGTTTTGGCTTGGAGGCTCAAGAGTTTTTTTATGGCATCTGATGTATGTAGTTTGGCACGAGCTTCGAGGTATCTGCCTAGAAGAATAAGGGTGATGATGACTGCTGAAGTATCGAAATACATTACCGGTTCTATGCCGAGATTACGGATTGTTTGTGCAAAAAGGGTGGTAATGACAGAAAAGCCGTAGGCGGCGGAGGTGCCGAGAGCAATAAGGGTATCCATGCTGGCAGTTCTATTTTTAAGTGAGGGAATGGTATTTCGATAAAATTCCCAACCAGCCCAGAATTGGACGGGGGTAGCTAGTATTAGTAGTACGTAGTTAGTAGTTATTAGTTTGTAGAAATATGATAAAAATGACGGGATAATTGGAGTAAACCATTCTGGAAAACTGCCGAGGAATATGAAGGTACTTAATATTGCTGAGATAATAACTTTATTTTTTAGTGTATTTAGCTCTTTCTTTTTGAATTCATCGGGAGAGTGAGTAGTTGGTAGTGGGTAGTTAGTAGTTGGTTTGTCTAGATGGGCGGTGTAGCCGAGGGAAGAGACGGCGTCATTTAGATTTTCAATTGGAACATCATCTTCACATTCGACGTAGGCTTTATCGGCTGCGTAATTGACAGAAGCCTTGGAGACTCCTTCAACTTTTGAAAGTTTTCTTTCGATATTTTTAGCACAAGAGGCGCAATGCATGCCGGAGATGGGAAAGGAAAGTTTGCGCATAGTTTATAGTTTTTAGTTTGTAGTGAGTAGTAAAGATTTTATTAACTTGTTTAGCATTTTCATGATTTCGTCTAACAAATTATTCAATGTATTCGATTCTGATTGTTTTAGATAACCGAATTGAATTGATTTTTGCCAAACTGTTAAAACTTTGTATGATGTCATAATTATTCTACGAACTACTTACTACCAACTACGCACTAACTATAATTTTTCCATGAAACATGTTCATGCCGCAGGAGAAGGGGATGGTTCCAGATTTTTCCGGTTTTATGGTGACGTCCACTTTTTCTCCCACTGGTAGAAATTTTTTGATTTTAAAATCCGGAATGACTACTTCTTCAAGACAGGGATTACTATCTTTTCGTAAAAAAGAAATAGTAATGGATTTGCTTTTAGGAACGCGAATAGTATTTGGTTTATAGCCGCCTTCAACCAGAATATCGATTTTGTCTTTCACTTCGACCACCTCCTCTTTTTTTCCTAAGAAAAACCAGTAAGTAAAAGCAATTGCGGCAATTCCGAAAATAGTGACAATAATTTTGTCCATTTATGTCCTCCGTTTTTTTTCCATGACTTCCATAATTTCTTTGATGACCCTTTGAGACTGGCCTTTTTTGATGGCAGAGACGACACAAGAGTTAAGATGGGTTTCTAAGATAAGATGGTCAGTTTCAGCCAAAGCTTTTTGAACGGCTTGAGACTGGTGGAGTACGTCTATGCAGTAGTCGTGGTGATAGACCATGTCGTAGACTTTTTTCAAGTGTCCCATGGTAATTTTGAGTCTATGAAGAATGCGTTCTTTTTCAGTTTTTGGTTTATACATAATATCCCCCCATGGGGGATATGATAC
>CAZJBV010000034.1:0-7769 GCA_964544585.1 uncultured Gammaproteobacteria bacterium
AAGGAAGAGAGGTATTTGCGGTTGCCGGGCCGATGATGTCAGAATACTCTCGCGGTCCGGCAAAACTTATCAAAGATGGGGCTAAAATGGTGACCGGGGTGGAAGATATATTGGAGGAATTAATAGCCTGATTTGGATTTCATTTCCAGAGGTGTCCTATCTGTTACACCTCTAAGGTGTACTTTTATGTGGCCCTTGACAAGGATTGTAAAATAGGATTTCAATAAATTATGTCAAATTTAGTTATAGTTGAATCACCGACAAAGGCCCGGACGCTGTCGCGGTTTTTGGGCGATGGATACCATATTTCTGCCACGATGGGGCATGTCAGGGACTTGCCCGAGAATAAATTGGGGATAGAAATAGAGAAGGATTTCAAGCCGCAATATCAGACGATTGGGAAGCGGTCAAAAGTAATCGGCGAGTTGAAAAGTGATGCACAAAAGGCTCAAAATGTGATTTTGGCTACAGATCCGGATCGTGAGGGTGAGGCAATCGCTTGGCATGTATCTCATGTCTTGAAACTCGGAGAGAAGGGAAAGAGAATTGTTTTTCATGAAATAACAAAAAGTGCGGTGGAAGAAGCAATTAGGCATCCAAGGACGATTGATTTGCGGCTTGTGGATGCGCAGCAGGCAAGAAGGATTTTAGATAGGTTGGTTGGCTATAAACTCTCTCCTCTTTTGTGGAACAAACTGGGGAAAAGATGGCTTTCAGCCGGACGCGTGCAGTCTGTTGCTGTGAGACTGATTGTGGAAAGAGAGAGAGAAATAGAGAATTTCAAATCACAGGAATATTGGATTATTGAAGCAGAGCTTCAAAAAGATCAAAGATCAAATATCAAAGATCAAAGCGATGCGGGTAATAATTTTAGAGCAAGATTGATAGAAATTGAGGGAAACCCTCCTACGCATAAAGCTACGGAAGGGCAAAGGAAAGCGGAAATACATGATAAGAAGAGTGCAGATAGTATTGTAGCCGATCTTGAAAAGGCAACGTATAAAGTAAAGAGTGTGGAGACGAAGGAAACGAGACGGTATCCAACACCTCCTTTTATTACATCGACGATGCAGCAAGCGGCGGCAAATAAGTTTGGCTTTTCGGCAAAAAGGACGATGAGGGCGGCGCAAAAACTCTATGAAGAAGGGTTGATTACATATCACAGAACCGATTCAACTAATATAGCAGAACAGGCAATTGCCATGGTACGTGGATTTATAGAAAAAAAATTTGGTAGAGAGTATCTTCCTGAATCCGCAAAATATTACAAGACAAAGTCAAAAGTAGCCCAGGAAGCTCACGAGGCAATCAGGCCGACTGACGTCGGCCGAATGGATAATGGAAATTTGAAAATGGAAAATGGAATAGGAAGAGAGGAAGGCCGGCTTTATGAAATGATTTGGAAAAGGTTTGTGGCGTCGCAAATGAATGAGGCTATTTTTGATGATACGAGAGTAGACATTAATGCAACAATGGACAATGCAACAATGAAACAATTTTTACTAAGGGCGAATGGGAGAAAGATGAAGTTTGATGGATGGATGGCAGTTTATGGTGGAATGGAAAATGGAAAATGGAAAATGGAAAATGAAGAAGAGAAAGAGAGTGAATTGCCGGATTTAACTATTGATGAGATATTAAAACTTTTGAACATTTTGCCGCAACAGAAATTTACAGAACCACCACCAAGATATACTGAAGCTTCACTTATTAAAGTATTGGAGGAAAAGGGTATTGGGAGGCCATCGACATATGCTCCCATTATTTCGACGATACAAGATCGAAGGTATGTAGAGAAAATAGACCTGCCTGCCGGCAGGCAGGGAAGAAAGTTCCATCCGACTGATTTGGGTATGGCGGTCAATGATTTCTTAATAAAGCATTTTCCTGATATTTTCGATTTACAGTTTACGGCAAAAATGGAAGATGAATTGGATTCTATTGCCAACGGTGAAATGAAATGGGTACCAGTAATGCACGAATTTTATGATCCCCTTTCTATAAAAATCCAGACCGTGTATAAGACGGCAGCAAAAGTAGCGGTCGATTTGGGCACAACAGATGAAAAATGTGAAAATTGTGGCAGCCCAATGGTTGTCAGAATGTCAAAATATGGCAAATTTTTGGCATGCAGTAGGTTTCCAGAGTGTAAATTTACCAAAAATATATTAGAAAAAACTGGACTGACTTGTCCAAATTGCGGAGGAGATATAATTATCAAAAGGACACGACGGGGAAAACAGTTTTATGGATGCAGTAATTACCCAAAATGTAAATTTGCGGCGTGGAAGAAAGAAGATATTCGAAAGTAATGTTATACTAGATTGATGTCTATTAGAGTATTTATTCTGATATTATTTTTATTTTATGGTTTATTTTTTTTGACTGAGCCTGCTTTTGCCCAATTTGGCGGAATAAATCCTACGCCAGTTCCCAACATTCAACAGAGAGACCCTATAAAAGATACTAAAGATTTTATTGATGCGATACTTTCTTTTATCAAGCAGCCTTTCGATTCATATATAAACGCTAGCGTGCCCCCTGGGACAAAACAGGTAGATGAAACGAATTCTTCTGAGGAATCAGTCAAAGGTATTTTTGACAACCCAGAGGAGAGCACTTTACAAAATTATGCTTTGGCTGCCGCAGTTAGGGGACCTTTTGAGGCGAAAGGAACACAAGACTGGTTGGATGCCATTAAGGAAAAATTTGGTTTAAAACCTGCTGCCAAAGAATACGGTCAGAATGTGGTAAATATGTATTTTCCAATTGGAGCTAACACTAACTGTGAACAGGAGACCTGTTTTTCGAAAGTGAGATGCGTAGGGCTTCCGTCTGGTTCTTGTAAGGATAATATAGCTCAATTTGAAGGACAGCCGACTCCACCTCCAGGCTATTCGCAGTCTACTTCGACTAATACTTCTAATTGATTCTGATTTGCTTTTCTTTATTCTACCTTCTATAATCTAGGGCGATGGAGGAGTCGAACAGTAAGACAAAAATTATTATTGGTGTGGTAGTTCTTCTTTTGGTTGTTGGGGGAGGGGTAGTATACTTTTTTTTAGGAAACAGGCCTTTAGTATCGCCTCTACCATCGGGAAATAGCGTCAAGGTGATGTTTGTTACGCCTTCGCCAGAACCTTTGGAGCCAACCTCGACTCCAAGTGCAAGTATTTCGCCAACTAGAAAACCGACGGCAAAACCGACGGCAAAGCCAACGTCAGCCGCAACCGCAACGCCGGGGGCGACAAACACTCCGACGCCTACAAGTGCAACTACACCTACTCCGACGAATACTCCGACGCCAACACCGTAAATTAGCGTCTAGTTAGTCAGCGTCTAGCGTTTAGTTATAATTTCTAACGATTTTTAGGTATACTTTATGCATGGTAGATTTTTTGGTGGCGATTGATCGATCTTTATTTCAAATAATTAATGGAGACATACCGCATAGTCCATTTTTAAATGCATTTTTTGAATTTTTCTCGGGGATAGGGAATTGGGGATTTGTCTGGATAATACTGCTTTTTATTCTATATTTGATGGGGGAAATCAAAAGTAAAGGCAAGTTTGTGGGTTTACTTTTTGCGTCGGGATTGTCACTAGTCCTGTCAGAATTTTTATTAAAGAATTTATTTCAAAGAATTCGACCCGATTTGACTTTGATAGGTTATTCCTTTCCTTCCTCCCATGCGACATTGGCATTTGCGGGAGCATATGTACTGTCAATGGGACATAAGAGACTCTCTTTATTTTATTATTTGATTGCAGTATTAATTGGTTTTTCCCGCATTTATTTGGGGAGACATTATCCTTCTGATGTGGTGGTTGGTTCTATTTTAGGTTTTTTTATAGGTTTTATTTCGGTTAAGATAGCATATGAAATTGAACGCAAAAGCCCTGAGAAATCAAGAAAGGGATGAGGCAATATTAGCAAAAATAAAAAGAAACCCGATTTATATCGTATTGGATAATGTGTTGGATACATATAATGTGGGGAGTTTATTTAGATTAGCCGATGCCGTGGCGGCGCGGCAGATTTTGCTTTGTGGTAACACAGAGACCCCACCGAATACCCGAATAAAGAAGGCATCAATTAATACCTGGCAGTGGGTGGAATGGAAATATGCCCCGACGGCCGTCGAGGCAATCTCAAATATCAAAAATCAAATATCAAATATACAAATAATTGCTGTAGAACAGCATCACAAAAGCATTTCTTTAAAAGAATTTAGGCCTGAATTTCCGGTGGCGGTAGTGGTAGGAAATGAGACCTTTGGAGTATCAAAGGAAGTATTGAATATGGCTGATACGATTGTGGAACTACCCATGTTTGGGGTGAATAAGTCTCTAAATGTGATGGTGTCATGCGGGATAGTACTCTATAAAATTGTAGAGTATTTATAAATTAATTTTGACGATCCCCCTATTTTCTACTCTCTATTTTCTTATTGACAAGTGTATTTTTAATTTATATACTCGGTGAGTTATTTCAAGAGTTTAATAATGAATGAATAAATCAAGACTCTTATTAATAACCTCGATTTTCCTCATTAGTATAGTCTTCCTTCCAGTTTTTCCTACACAAGTACATGCTTCTATCCTCGATAACTTTAAGAATTTCTTTAATCAAGGTGAAGATAAAAATGTAAAAAATAAAGAGTTTACAATTGATTCACAAATAGAACTCGTACCTGAGGGTGACGAAGATAAGGATGGAGAAATTGATGCCGGTGATATTATTCGTTTTACTTATACTCTTAGAAACACGACAGATCAAAAATATTCATTCGCAACATTAAAAACAAACATTGATCGTAAACTAATAAATCACATACACAATATTCGTGGATCAACAGGCATTATAGAGACAGATAATACTGTTAGTATTCCTAATTTTAGAATCGGTTCTAACGAACAGCGTGTAATTAGCTTTGACGCAATAATCAACTATTACCAGGAAGATAAAGTAATAACTACAGAACCAGAATTTATTAGTTTTGAGAAAAAGTCTCTTGCAAAATCTCTTAGAAAAGAAATTAAAGCAACAAAACTGAGCGCTGAAGAGGTCTATAAGCGCGGATTCGCGATAAAGAAAGATCAATAATTATGAGACGAAAGTTTGCCGCAATTTTAGTATTGTTCACCTTTACGCTGAATACTTTTGTTCCGCTACTGCCAACTCCTTTCAGTCCTTCGCCTGCTTATGCAGAAGGAAATTCATGTTTAGCCTCGTCTAAAAGAGCTAAACATACTCCTCGTGTCGGTGGTGTTGCGTTAGATATGGCAGCGAAATTCTTAGCTGATATGACGGATGTGACTGGCGCCTACTATGATCCTATCCTTGATCGAATTGTCTTTATGGGGAAGAAAAATACAACCGCTCCTCAATTTGATAAAGATGACATGGCAGTTGCCATCAAGGCAGTCATCTTCAGAAATGAAATTCCCGCAGTAAGCATCGATAAGATCCCTGGGTTGCCAGTAGACCATCCTTATAGAAAAGTCACATATTACGGAGGAATAGAATCCACAAAATTTGGAAAAGTCCTCTTTGACGCTGATTTTGCCCTGAAAAAGTATTCTCATGGTCGCGATGAGAACAATCAACCGATAGTTTCCTCAGTGCCAACCTATAAATCCTTTATTCAGAGATATATAGAATACGGTCCAGGTGAAGGGGGTAATAGTAGTAGGTTTATTATTAAACCTCAGATAATGACCCTTAAAAAAGATGATGCAGCAAATTCATTTGTTTTTGATCAAGCGAAGATGTATTTGGAAATCCAGCATCTTAATCCAAATAATGAGCCATCTTGGAATCAGGCTGCTAATGACTATGGTAACGAAATGACTACAAATTATGATTTATACGCACAGGAGACTCCTTCTTGGGCTCAAGCGAAGCAATTAGGAATGATTGTTTCAGTTATCAGATGGATTGATGATGCCGGAATTACTACAGATTTCAACTTCGCAAGAGATTATGCTCCCAAATATGTTGCGACGCCTACTCAGGTGAATACGTTTGCAACACCAATAGGAGATACGGGTACGTTATATGGTGAAGCTGACTATACGACTCCGAATACTTACAATCCAGATTCCGGTACATCGTCAGGTTTAAAAAATTCTGCTCAAGCTGTTCCAACTACAAAAGAAGATGTTCACTGGACATTTACGAATAGCGGTCAACAATACGAAGCAGTTGCTGTCACAGCAGATGCTTTCCGCAGTCTTGGTTCTTATAACACATCTGAAGTAGATATGTCATTCCCAACTGCTGGTGATCTTACTCTTGCATTTCAAAGAGTATACTCCTCATTCTCAGGAGGTCAATATGGCGTTGGACGAGGTTGGAATATTTTCCCAGCAGCTTTATATGATAACGACCCAATTCACACATTTACCTGTGCTGCTGGCACATATCCAAAAGCACTTGCCTTCAGCTCTCAAGCAGTAGGATTTGAATCGTTTACCATCAACGACTGTAATGTAGGATATGTAGCAGATGATCCTGCATATCATTCTAAAGTTTCCCGTAATGCTGATGGAACTTTTACAGCTAAAACAAAAGATCAAACCGAATATAGCTTTGGCTCTAGCTATCAATTAACAAAGATTAAAGATAAAAATGGTAATACAATTACGTACATCTATGATGGTTCTGGAAAGCTTACGAGTATTGCAGATAGTAAAGGTCACCAGATTACGGTAAATTATGGTACATTCAGCGGTTTGACTCTTATTTCTTCTATATCTGATTGGTCGGGAAGAACTGTCAATTATACTTATGACGACCAAGGAAATTTACTAACTGTAAAAGACCCAAATAATAATACAAAAACATATGGTTATGATACGAATTTTAAATTGACTTCCATTACAGATCGCAATAATCAGCATGATGTAACTAATACCTATACTGATGAGGCAAAATTGGCTACACAAAAAGATTCTGCAAATGTTACGGATACATACACATATGATAAAGTAAACAGAGTAATAACCGTAACTGACGATCAAACTCCAATTAGGACTCAGTCAACCAAATACGATACGAAGGCGAGAATTCTCGAGCAAACAGATCCTCTTTCATTCAAGATAACATATACCTATGGAACGGAATTCTTCCCGCTTACCATAAAAGACAAGAATAATAACACCGTAACAAATACATATGATGCCAATGGCAACTTAACATCTATTACTTATCCTGATACCAAAAAAACTTCTTTCCAATATGATGCCAATAATCGATTAACAAAGATAACTGATGAAAGATATGGTCTGCCTGGTAAAGATACAACAAATACGTATAATACTACGGGAAATCTAACGCAAACCAATGAAGCAGGTCAGTTAACAAAATATACCTATGACACGTCAGGAGAAATGCTCACTCTTACTGATCCTTTGAACCATATTGTTACTTGGACACGAGATAGCTTTGGCAACAAACTTACAGAAAAAGATGCGTTACTTAAGACTACAACGTTTGAATACGACACAATAGGAAGATTGAAAAAGAAAACAGATGCTGATGCGAAAGTTTTCTCATATACTTATGACAATAACGGCAATCTTCTCACTCAGACAGATGCAGTTGGTACAACAACGAGTGTCTATGATAAAGAGAATAGATTGCAGAAAGTAACGCTACCCGATACGTCAGTTACTGAATTTACGTATAATACTTCAGATGCATTGATTGCAGTTAAAGATCCAGCTCTCAATCTCAGTTCCTATGGATATGACGCATATCAAAA
>CAZJBV010000035.1:0-7363 GCA_964544585.1 uncultured Gammaproteobacteria bacterium
AAATCAGAAATCGAGTCTTATAAACAGCGCCGTCTCTCAATCCTCGACGAAAATATTGTCGAAATTATAGAAAAGACAGTCCAAATTGCCCTAGGTAAAAAACTTACCCTCACCGAACATTCTGATCTCATTTACAAGGCTCTAGAACAAGCCAAAAAGGAACATGCCTTTGGATGAAATGGATAACAAAAAAATCATCGACATCATTCTCCAAGACACTTACACCAAAGCCGACGCCATAAGAAGGCTCCGCATCCTCCGTATGATGCTCGAAACTAAATTATTTTCCCAAGAAAGCAGTATTGATCAAAAAATAAAAAATTTAAATATCTCAGACGAAGACGCTTCTATTGTCAAAAACTGGCTACAAAAATGTGACTCCCTCTTTAACCAAGAAAATGTATACAAATTATTAAATAATATATCAATAAGCATCGATAAATTACCAAATATCATTTTTTATATCGCCCAAAATATTCAGGACCCCAAATATCTTTCTAAAATTACAGCTTGGGTACGAGAGTTTGTTTCCCGTGATGCTCTCATCGACCTCAAAATCGATCCCAAAAAAGTAGGCGGCCTTGCTTTTGTTCAAAAAGGCATAATCCAAGATTATTCCCTAGCCTATTTTATGAAACAAAAAAAGCATAACATATTGGACATGATCGGCACCTATGCAACTAAATAACCCCCAAACTCAATCTGGTAAGGAAGTCGGCTTTGTCATTAAAAGCCAAGATTATCTAATTTATGTAGCCGGACTTCCGTCAGCCAAAATCCACGACGTGGTAGATTCAGAAGGCGGCTCCCGAGCATATGTTTCGGCCATAGAACAGGATCGAGTCGAAGTCCTCCTTTTAAATGGAAAGCCTGCAAAACCGGGCGAAATGTTTACCCTCACCGGCAAAAAATTATCATTTCCCATGAAAGGAAAACTTTTTGGTCGCATTCTTTCACCCCTCGGTATTGCTCTTGATGGCAAAACTGCCTTTCCTGAGTCAAACATGGTCGAGGTCGATATGGATACCGTTGCTCCCTCTATAAAATATCGAGAGGTCATCACTAAACAACTCTATACCGGCCTCACTGTCATCGATACCCTCGTCCCCATTGGAGTTGGTCAAAGAGAGCTTCTTTTTGGCGAGCCGAGGTCTGGAAAAAGAGCCTTTATTCTGGATATTATCTCCAATCAAAAAGGCCAAAATAGAATCTGTATTTATGCAGGCATAGGCCAAGAAGATATTACAGTCAAAAGATTTGTCGAAAATCTCGATAAACAAAATGCTCTCAACTATACCATCATTATCTCCGCCTCATCAGACGAAGATGCACCCCTTATCGCCATAACCCCATCCGTAGCCCTTTCTGTTGCTGAATATTTTCGCAATCAAGGAAAAGACATATTGTTGATCCTCGACGACCTTGGCCTCCACGCCAAATATCTGCGCGAGATCTCTCTTTTGGCAGGCCAAATTCCCTCCCGCGAGTCTTACCCTTCAGATATCTTTTACCAACACAGCCATCTAGTCGAACGAGCAGGCAATTTCAATAAACTCCTCGGCAATGGCTCAATTACTCTTATTCCGATTATAGAAACCGATATGGAAAATTTTACTTCTTTTATACCTACCAACCTCATGTCCATGACCGATGGCCACCTCCTATTTCTTGCCTCACTTCGGGCTCAGGGTCAATACCCGGCTATCGAAGTCGGCCGCTCGGTTACTCGTGTCGGCAAGCAAACCCAATTTCTCCTCCATACTATACTAGCCGACAAAATAAAATCATTGCTTTCCGAATACGGCGAACTTGAAAGGTACAGCCATTTCGGCGGAGACCTCACTCCCGAAACCCAAATGACTATAAAAAAAGGGGTCATTTTAAACGAGCTATTGCGTCAAAAACAGCTTTTGAAAGTCGAGGCGGGGGTCCAAATTCTCCTTTTGAGTCTAATCTTTACCAATTTTTTTGATACCAAAGACCTAGAATTTGTTAGGGTAAACAAAGATAAAATCATCAATTCAATTTCGGAAATCCCTGAATATATAGATCTAGCCAAAAAAATAAAAGAAATAGACTATGATAGTCTGATTGCAAAATCAAAAGAACTAGCTCCCCTAATTGAAAAAAGACTGATAGAAAACAATCAGAAGAATCAATAAATATAAAATGGAAAGTACATTATTTTTGATTTTTGATATTTGATTTTTAATTTTTTATATGCCCAGTATCCAAGACGTCAAAAACGAATTAGACGACATTACCACCATTAAATTTATTGCCTCGGCCTTCACCGAATCGAGTGCAGTCAAAATAAAAAAGATTAGAGAAGCATTTGAAAGAAATAGGGAATTTTATGACGAAGTAAGTTACGTCTATCATTTGGTTAAAGTCAACGCAATTCATTATGAAGCATCACAAAAGAATAAGAAACAGGAAAAAATTGAACGTCCACTTTCCATCGCCCTCACCTCAAATCAAAAGTTTTATGGAAATTTAAATATCAATATCATGCGTAATTTTCTCCAAAAAACCAAAGATACCAATCACAGTCTACTAATAATAGGCGCAACAGGATTGGAAACCATTAAATCTCAAAAATTAAATAAACCCTACAAAACTCTTATCTTCCAACACGACAATCCAAACGAACAAGAAATCAACCATTTTCTCGAAACCATCAAAGACTATACCAAAGTATTCATGTACTATCCAAAATATCTCACCATACTGACCCAAACCGTTGGAGTTCTTGATATTACTTTTGCCAGCAGTCCCCTCGGTGAAGAAATTCAAGAAGACGTCCGACTCATTTTTGAGCCCGAACTACCCAAAATGGAAACCTTTTTTGAGGAGCAAGTCCGTCTGATACTTTTTAGAAGAGTCCTTCTAGAGACTGATCTTGCCCGCACTTCTGCCCGCCTCGTTTCTATGAGTACTGCAGAAGATCGAGCCTCAGGACTAATCAAAGAAAAAAAGACTGAGCTTAGAAAAGTACGAAATTTTCTTATAAATGCCAGATTACTTGAAACATTTGCCGGCATCAGAAAATGGAAACATGAATGACGAATCACACCCCGGGTGTGTGCAACACACACCCGGGGTGTGCAAGCAAATAAAATGGATAAAAAAATCGAATCAACTAAAACAGCCCCAACTCAAACCAAAAAGCCCTTCAAGGGTTATCTCACTAAAGTCCGGGGTCAAATCGTCGATATCCAGTACGAAGATCAACAAAACCTTCCCGAAATCTATGAAATCCTCACTTCTCCTGCCAATCCCTCCGTCAAACTCGAAGTTTACGCCTACAATGACAAAAATATGCTCAGCACTCTGTCTCTCACCAAAAGAAGCCTTCTCTACCGCAATTTGCCAATAACAACCACCGGAAAACCCCTCACTGTCCCGGCAAGCCCCGTGACACTAGGTCGCGTTATCGATATATTTTCCCAGCCGCAAGATAACAAAGGTGACTTAGGCACATACGAAAGTATTCCCATTTATCAAACAGGCCAATCTTCCCCCAATGTCAAAACAGAAACAGAAATAATTTCGACAGGCATCAAAATCATCGACTTTTTTACTCCCTTTGTCAAAGGTGGAAAAATTGGTTTCGTCGGTGGCGCGGGTGTTGGCAAAACCATCCTCATGACCGAACTTTTGCGAAATATTACCTACGAACATCAGGGCGTCGCCATCTTTGCCGGCCTTGGAGAACGCATCAGAGAAGCCCACGAACTCATGATTTCTCTCGATAAATCCAAGGTTCTCTCTCGGGTCGCCCTCATCGTCGGCCAAATGAATGAAAATGCCATCATCAGATTCCGCGTTGCCTCTTCGGCAGCCACCATGGCCGAATATTTCCGCGATAGACAAAAAAAGGACGTCCTCTTTTTTGCCGACAATGTCTATCGTTTTATCCAAGCAGGAGCCGAGGTTTCAGCTGTCCTCGGTGCCATTCCCTCAGAATTAGGCTATCAGGCAACCCTAGAAACAGAACTCTCAAACTTCGAAAATAGACTTATATCCACAGACAATGGTTCAATCACCTCAGTCCAGACAGTCTATGTCCCAGCAGATGAAATAAACGACGTCGGTGTCGCCGCTATCATCGCCCACCTCGACGCCGTCGTCATCCTCTCCCGCCCAATTGCTGCTCGAGGCTTTTATCCTCCCGTCGATCCCCTTCTTTCCTCCGCCAGCACACTTCGCCAGGCAGTCGTCGGTGATGTACACTATCAAACAGCAACAAAAGCTATAGAAACATTAAATAACTATCAAAGACTATCTCGAATTGTTGCAATAATAGGCGAAACAGAACTCTCTCCATACGACCAACTTCTTTATCAAAGAGGAAAAAAATTGATAAATTATATGACCCAACCATTTGTCACCACCGAAAAGCAAACAGGAAAAAAAGGTATCACTGTCCCAAGAGACAATACCATCAAAGATGTCGCCGTCATTTTGGATGGAAAACTTGATGCCGCGACCGCCGATAAATTTCTTTATATCGGCAGTCTCAAAGACGCCGGCCTTCTCAATGTATAATAACCTAGAGTAAAAATAATAATGGTAATAAAAACTCTTCTGCACGTCCGCATTAATAGTCCCGACAAAGTTATTTGGGAAGGAGAAGCAGAATCGGTCTCATCCATAAATTCCCAGGGTCCATTTGATGTTCTACCCTATCATGCAAATTTCATCACCATAGTCGAAAACAAACCCTTAAGGATAAAAACTGAAAAAGAAAAAGTTGAATTTACCTATCAAAGAGCAATAATTTATATCCACTCAAACACCGTCTCCATCTACGTAAATCTGTAACCTGCCTGCCGGCAGGCAGGCCTAGAGTAAATTTAGACTTTTAACCATAAAATTTTCTCCCAATTCAATTTTATCCAATAATTATATGACAATTATTATCATATAAATTTTGATTTATTTCTCAAAATTTTACATAATTCTCTTAGTTAAAGTCCTATAACTTAAAATCTCGTGAAAAGATTGATTACTAAAAGTAATCAATTAATGGTTCTTTCTCCATAAAAAACTTGACAAACTGTTTCGGCTGTGCTCTTATTAATATAGAGTATATATTTATAATATCTAGATTTATGAACCAATTATATAAAAAAGAACCCGCAAAATTTTTTCACTCTCCTAATTTAGCCTCAGAAAACGTCCAAAACCCATTTTCAAAATTTCAATCAATATTATCAAATATATTGATAGATCAATAAATTACACCAATCATCCTGCCCATGCCCTCACTCCTCCAACAATTCACCGAATATTTACAAAAAAAAGGACTATCCCAAAGTTCAATTAGGAATTACTCTGCTGATCTCACCAGATTCATTCGCTGGTTTGCCGTTGAAACAGGTAGACCCGTCAGCAAAGAAAATATCACAGACTATCATCGGCAAAGATACGAAGCATACATTCATGAGTTAGGCCTGCCTGATAATACTGAAAAGCGATATCTTTCCTCCCTCAATCAGTTTATTTCCTATCTCCATGATGCTACCAATTTTACCATTAATCCAAAAACCTATAGTAGTAAAGATGGAGATTTTGAAAATGCCTACTTAAAATCTTTCGCCCAATATTTGGAGTCTGTAGGATTAAGTCGAAGATCTATCAAAAATTACCTCTCTGATCTCTCAAAATACAGCGCTTGGTACGAACAGAAATACAATTTACCATTTACTCCTCAAAATGTCTCCACTCAAAGGGTCTTATTATTCGAAGAAAATCTGCGTCAAAAAAATGTCGCCGAGGCAACGATCAAAAGATATTTGGCTACAATAAGAAAATATTTCGCCTTTATTTCCCCCATCCCAACCACAACCCAGCCTAAAAAATCTTCTTTCTTTAAAACTTTCCCATCTTTGGCTCTACCAGCTGGAATATTAACCACCTTTTCTCTCCCAACCAAAGCAATTTTCGTAGGCACAATCGGAGGTTTTCTCATAGGAGGAATAACTCTCATTTCCATTTCAAAAAATAATCCTCTCAATTCGTTTCTAAAAACCCAGCCAGAAGAAGTAACAGGCTCTGTGCTAGCAACTGAAATTGAAAAGGGTATTCTTGAAATAAATACGGACGTCCAAATAAAAGATAATTTACTAGTAGGTCAAAGCGCCACTATCTCCGGTTTAATACAAGCTCAAACTGGTGAAATTATTGGAGAGCTTACTGCAGACTCGCTTACAATCAATGGTTTTGTGGTTAATCCACAAGGAGCAATCCAATCATCAACCGGAATTACTTCCTCCGGAGATATTATTTTTACTGGCATAGCTGCCGGAACTGGAACCGTAAAAAGAATTTGTCTTGATAGCAATAATCGACTTGTCACATGCGCTGGCGCTACAGGCGATCAGGGCGACACAGGAACAACAGGTGAAAAGGGTGCTACGGGTCCACAAGGAGCAACGGGTATTACTGGTCCAACAGGGGCAACAGGAGCCACCGGCTTTACTGGCCCCACAGGCGCAACAGGCGCAACCGGAGGTGCTGGACCAACAGGCTCAACAGGAGCAACAGGACAACAGGGACCAACAGGATCAACTGGACCAACCGGTGCTGAAGGTGGTGCCGGTGTACTCGGTCCAACTGGCTCAACCGGGGCAACCGGAGCGCAAGGACCAACAGGCTCAACAGGAGCAACTGGAACTACAGGGGGTGCTGGACCCACCGGGGCCACAGGAGCAACAGGCTTCACCGGTCCAACGGGTTCAACTGGGGCCACCGGAGGAGGAGGTCCCACCGGCTCAACCGGCGCAACAGGTGCTACAGGTGGTGCAGGACCCACGGGATCAACAGGTGCCACCGGAGGTGCTGGACCAACAGGCTCAACAGGAGCAACAGGAGCCACCGGCTTTACTGGTCCCACAGGAGCAACAGGAACTACAGGAGGTATCGGGCCAACTGGGTCTACAGGGGCAACAGGCTTCACCGGCCCCACGGGTTCAACGGGTCCAACTGGTGGTGCTGGACCAACTGGGACTACAGGAGCAACAGGCGCAACTGGAGCTGCTGGGCCCACAGGCTCAACTGGTGCCACCGGAGGAGCTGGACCTACCGGATCTACAGGAGCCACCGGCTTTACAGGCCCAACCGGAAGTACTGGAGCAACTGGAGCTGGAGGACCAACAGGTAGTACTGGAGCAACAGGCGCAACCGGTGCGGGAGGACCAACGGGTTCAACAGGACCTTCAGGCGAATTAGGTCCCACCGGCTCTACTGGAGCAACAGGCTCAACCGGTGCGGGAGGACCAACGGGATCAACAGGAGCAACTGGAGGTATTGGCCCCACAGGATCTACCGGAGCAACAGGAGCTACAGGAACAGCTGG
>CAZJBV010000036.1:0-7220 GCA_964544585.1 uncultured Gammaproteobacteria bacterium
CCTATCTTTTGCAAATTGGTTATCTCCAAAGATCTCCCCGCGGCAGAGTAGTCTCTCCTCATGCCTACAAACACCTCGGGTTGAAGGCTCCAAACGAGCAAAGAAAACTTTTATAATGTGTCTTCCGATTGTAAATGCGTCTACCAATTGATATTATTGACTAATGAGAAAAAGGTCGTGGCAAATTAAGCAGTTAGAATTGGCTGTTAAAAATTCTTATAGCTATAGACAAGTTTTGGCGAAGCTCAAACTGCGTGAGGCGGGTGGAAATTACGAACAAATTAAGAAATATATAAGAGAAAATAGTTTGGATATCAAACATTTCAAAGGTAGAGGTTGGAATTTAGGGTTAAAAGGGATAGGAAAAGCACTCATTCCCTTAGAAAAAATTCTCGTAAAAGGGAGTTCATTTCAAAGCTTTAAGTTGAAAAAGAGATTGTTTGCCGCTAAACTTAAACCGATGTATTGTGAACGTTGCAGTTGGGCAGAAAAAACAGTAGAAGGATATTTACCTTTGGAGTTAGATCACATCAATGGTGATAGACATGATAATCGATTAGAAAATTTAAGAGTATTATGTCCAAATTGCCATAGTCTTACAAAAAATCATCGCGGAAGAAAAAATAAAATAAATGCCCGAGTGGCGGAATCCGGTATACGCGCAGCACTTAAAATGCTGTGAGCAACCGCTCATGTCGGTTCAACTCCGACCTCGGGCACAAAATTTTGATATAATCAAAAAATTCACGCCGAGGTAACCAAGGTGGTCACGGTGCCTGTCTGAAAAACAGGTTATGTCAGTTCGACTCTGACCCTCGGCACAGTTTTGGAAAAAATGTAGGTTTTGTCCCAAATGCGGCGGTAGTTCAGCGGTAGAATGTCTCCTTGCCAAGGAGAAGGTCGGGGGTTCAATTCCCCTCCGCCGCTCCAGACGGGGCAGGCACCCCAGAAAATGTCAGAAGCGTATCAAAAACGGCACCTGAGAATTAAAAAAGGAGCGGTAGAATAAGCCGACATTTTTTAAGTACTTCTACCCTCTTATTTTATTGTTATAGTAGGATAAATCAATTTTACAACTAAATTTGAATTGCTATTTAGGTTATCACAACAATACGGTAAAATAGGGTTATATACCCCATATTTTTAAGTTTAGACTATTACAATAATTTAATTATGAATTATAGCAACCGAATTTGATACGCTGCCCCAGAGACGAATTTGGCTTAGCCGATGCTAAACTTGTAGTTATTTCTAATGCTTCGGGTTTACATAGAGAAACAATCAAAAAAGGATTAAAGTTAATGGATGAGCATAATGGAGAGCTTTGGGCTAAACTAGATGCGGGAACGGAAAACTATTATCAACGCATCGCCCAAACAAAAGTTCCTTTTGCTAAAATTTTAACTAACATTTTAGATACATCTCGTGAACGTCCCATTAAAATTCAAACTTGCTTTATGAATGTTCACGGATAAATGCCTGGAGAGAGTGAACTCCAGGCTTATTCTGACCGGGTAAATCATATTTTAGAAAACGGCGGTCAAATCTTAGCAATCCAGCTCTATACTGTTTCCAGACCACCTGCAGAATCTTATGTAACAGCGTTATCAGATATTCAAATGAATCAAGTTGCCCAAGCTCTACAAGGAAAAACTGCTGTTCCTATTGAGGTTTATAAATAATTTTTTTAAACTAAGCTTATGGATAACAAACTTGGAAAAAACCTAGCCCAGATGCTAAAAGGAGGGGTGATTATGGATGTAGTTAATGCAGAACACGCAAAGACTGCTGAAAAAGCAGGAGCAGTGGCTGTTATGGCGCTTGAACGGGTTCCTTCAGATATTCGAGCGACTGGAGGAGTAGTCAGAATGTCAGACCCCCTCAAAATTAAAGAGATTCAAGCAGCTGTTACAATTCCCGTGATGGCTAAATGTCGCATAGGACATTTTGTGGAAGCACAAGTTTTGGAAGCCCTCAAAGTTGATTTTGTCGATGAGAGCGAGGTTCTTACACCAGCCGATGAGGAGTTTCATATTGGCAAGACCAAATTTAAAGTACCATTTGTCTGCGGTTGCCGCGATCTGGGTGAGGCTCTTCGCAGAATTGCCGAAGGAGCTGCCATGATTAGAACCAAAGGAGAAGCAGGTACGGGAAATATTGTTGAGGCGGTAAGACATATAAGAGCCGTAAATAGAGGTTGTGATGAGTTAAAAACATTACTTAAACAGAAACAATTTAACAAATTAAAAGAAAAAGCCAAAGAATTTCATGTTCCTTATGATTTAGTTCTAGAAACTGCAAAATTAGGAAGACTTCCTGTTGTTAATTTTGCAGCTGGTGGGATTGCTACCCCATCTGATGCTGCCCTCTGCATGCAGCTAGGAGTTGACGGCGTGTTTGTAGGTTCAGGCATTTTCAAAAGCAGCGATCCAGAAAAACGGGCTAGAGCGATAGTTGACGCTACAGCGCACTTCAATGAGCCCAGTAAAATTGCCAAAACCAGTGAAAACTTAGGTGAGGCAATGAAGGGACTGGAAATTGATACTCTAGAAACCAAATTGGCTACACGTGGTATTTAACCACAATGATAGATACTTATGAAATCGAAAAAGATAATCGGAGTGCTCGCCTTTCACGGTGACGTCATAGAACATATTGAAACTACCAAACAAGCTGCAAAAAATCTTCATTTAGACATTGAAGTAGTTCCCGTCCGTACAAAAGAGATTATCCACACACTTGATGCTCTCATTATTCCAGGAGGAGAAAGCACTACTCTTTATAAGTTATGCGAGAGAGAAAGTATGTGGGAGAAGATGAAGAGAATCAAAAGCGTATTCGGTACCTGTGCCGGAGCTATAATGCTTGCCAAAACAATTCATCATAAGACTCCTGATCAGAAAGCACTGGAACTGATGGATATAGAGATAGACAGAAATGCCTATGGGAGGCAGACTGAGTCATTCGACAAAGATATAAAGACAAGATTAGGAGATATTCATGCGGTCTTTATCCGTGCTCCCAAAATACAAAAAGTAGGAAAAGGCGTAAAGATTCTAGCTGAAAATGAAGGAGAAACGATAGCTTGTGAAGAAAAAATAGGTAGTAACTATTATTTAGCAGCTTGTTTCCATCCGGAGCTTTCTTCAAGTCTGTTTCATGAATACTTCATAAAGAGGGTGTATCGGATTTAATTTTTCTCTGTGGTTGAAGGGCGTGGACCAAAGAGTGCCCGGCCAATACGGACTGAAGTTGCTCCCTCATGTATAGCCACTTCAAAATCATTCGTCATTCCCATAGAGAGTTCCTTTAAACCTAGTTCGTCTCTTAACTGCCGTAATTGGTGAAAGACAGGTCGAACTTCTTCTGGATTGGATACCTCTGGTGCAATCGTCATAAGACCTACAATATCGAGTTCAGTTAAATGCCTTAGTTTTCTGTATACATCAGCAACCTTTTGTGGTGCAAAGCCAAACTTACTGGGCTCCTGTGCTACATTGACTTCAAGCATGATTGGTATTGGTTGTTTTACAGCTCTACGCGCAAGTGCTTCTGCCAGATGGATAGAATCAACAGTCTCTATCACATCAAAAAGGACTACCGCGTCTTTTGCTTTATTTGTCTGAAGGTGGCCGATCATATGCCAGGTTGGGTTTGCGCCAAGCTGAGCAAGTGCTTGTTTTTTTCTTGCCGCATCTTGTACGTAATTCTCTCCAAGATGGTCAATACCTAGAGTAAAAGCAGTATTAAGCGTTTCAATCGGTACGGTTTTTGCCGCTCCAACGATAGTAATTTCAGAAGGGCTTCTTCCTACAGTAAGCGCCGCTTGCTCTATTCGCGCTTTTACACTTTGAAGATGTTCTGCTAAAATTTCTTTCGTTAATGATTGACCTTCCATGCCTGCACTTTGTGTTGCCCCATGAGACCGTTGTTCTTTCATATCTAAGTTTGGATTATAGCACAAAGATATTTTTCTGTTATACTTTCTCTATGTCAAAAGAATTGTTCGTGTTCGATCATGACGGTACGTGGACTGATCCTCTAGCAACACATGATGCTTATACGGATATATTTGAGGAGCGATTTTCAAATAGAACTGGGTTACCAAGAGATGCAATAAGTAGTTATTTTCAACCAGAAAGAGAAGAGTTGAAAACACACCCAGAAATATATGGATGGAAAAATGATCAAGGATTTATTGTGACTTCAGCTACATTTGATACATATGTATTAAACAGAATTGCAGCAGAAAGAGCAATAGTGAAAATGAGAGAGTCTAAGATGCAAGGATTACCTGAGCCAAGTGCTGTTTCAGATTTTCTAAAAAATATATTTTATGAAAGTTATCCTCAAATAGGAGCAATTTATAGATCAGATGCCGCTTATGTAATGAAAGAGCTTATACCTCTTGGGAAACTAGTTATAGTTTCAAGTGCAAAACCTGATCATGTACTTAAAAAATTACAACCTTTTCTTAAAGTTAATGAAATTCCTAACGATAATATTGAAGTTAGAGGTAATGCGCAAAAGGATTTAATAAACCCTAATTGGGATAGGGTTCCCTGGAGCATGAAATTGCCAGGACTTGAAACTCTAGATGTTTTATTACGTAGAGAAAATTATGGAAGTATTATTCTTTCTTTAGGACAACATCCATATATTGTTGTTGGAGATGGTGGAGAGTTCGATTTAGTAACGCCTCATGCACTCCAGATGAAAACAATATTAGTAACTAGCAGTTTCACTCCATCATGGGAAGCAAATTTTTCTCGCTACCCACTCACACCTCTTTCTAGATAGAGAAAATATAAAAAATAATTATGTTGTAAATAGAGTTGAAGATGAGACAAAAATCACACAAGTTGAAACAGAAGATATTCTAAAAGATGTAGTCTTGCGCTTGTTAGGTAATAGCCCGTCTGATCTTTTCTTCCCATCAAACATAGTTATTGTAGAAGGGCAGAGCGATAAAATATTTTTAAGAAAAGTATTGAGTTTGTTGGAAGATTCATTTCGATCAAGAAATGTTGTTTTCCATCAGGCTAAAGGTGAATCCGAAGTACCTAAAGCAACAATTGCGATTAATCAATTAATTACAACCGCAAATTATTTACCAGTTTATAAGGATAGAATTTGTGTTCTATTTGACCTACAAAATGGAACAAAGTTTCTAAAGGAAGTTAGGATAGCGTTAAATGACCAAGAAGGGAAAAGAGTAAGACAATTAACAAAAGATCATATTGAACATTACTATCCAAAAAAGATTGTAAAGAGCGTATGTGGTTTTTCTGATGATGATCCGGCTTTTGATAACGAAATTCAAAAATTTGCTAACGATCAACAGGATTTAATAGGCACTTATAAAACCACTAAAACACAATTAGCTCAAAGTGTAGCGGATAATCTTACATCCATAGGATTAATAGAGCAAGAAGTTAAAGATTTTCTACAAGAAGTACTAGATAACGCCTTTCAAAAATAAGTGTTGGATTTCCATAATCATGCATTATGAATGAGAAATTCCCGCGCGAGTCCACGCTTGAGAACGACTGTATTTATTTCCTTATAATGGAATGTATAATGTTTATCAGGTATCCCATTAAAAAATCGAAACTTTCCCAAAAAGAGGATGCGAAGGCCGCACGAAGTGCGGCC
The DNA here is from genome assembly GCA_964544585.1 of uncultured Gammaproteobacteria bacterium. Classification (GTDB taxonomy): domain Bacteria; phylum Patescibacteriota; class Microgenomatia; order 2-02-FULL-39-11; family 2-02-FULL-39-11; genus CAZJBV01. The sequence continues at coordinate 5,656 of CAZJBV010000036.1, forward strand.
TAGGATAATGCGAAGCCCCGCGGTGCGGGGCTGAGCAACAAAAAGAAAACCTGTCGCAATTCAATTTCCCCTTTTACCCGAACAAATTTCTTTCAGAAATTTACACGGGTGAACCCCTTTTTCCTGCGACAGTTTCTATGGAGAATACTTTCTGATAAAATAGGTCCGAGCGATATTATATATTGGCTCATAAAAATTTTGGGCTGATGGCGGAATTGGCAGACGCGTACGCTTCAGAAGCGTATCCCGCATTGCGGGATGGAGGTTCGACTCCTCTTCAGCCCACCTCAAATATGCAATAATAATAAGGTGAAGCATATTTTTCGCAGAAAAAGCACTCTCATCCTAATTCTTATCACCCTCTTTGCCCTCGCAATCCGTTTATATCGATTCGAAGATCTCGCAGTTTTTATTGCCGATCAAGCAATTGAATCGGGAGAAGTTGCAAAAATGGTTCGTGGCAATTTGACTCTTCTTGGGACTAAAGTTTCAGTTTCCGACTTTTATAACGGTCCAATCGTTTTTTATCTTATGTTTCCTTTCTACTTTCTTTTAAATAACAATCCCATCGCCGGAACCATCTTTCAAACAACACTAAATGTCTTGACTATTCCTCTGATCTATCTTATTGGAATTCGGATTCACAAAATAGTCGGTCTTCTTTCGGCATTTTTAATTGCCATCTCAGCCCTCCTGGTGGATTTTTCTCGTGCCGCTTTCAACGCCTATCCAGCATTTTTCTTCTCTACCTTGTCAATTTATTTAATGATTTTAAATACAGAAAAATTCTCTCGTCTAAAAAGTATTGTCCTTGGCATCACTCTTGGATTTGTAATCCAAATGCACTATTTAAATATCTCACTTTGGCTTGCAGCTTTAATCATTCCAATTGTTTTTGGAAAACTTTATAAAATTAAAATAAATTATTATCTGACATTAATAGTCGGTATAGTGATTGGTTTTTCACCCTTTATAGCCTTTGAGGCAAAACACACTTTTCTAAATACTCACAGAATCATTCAATACTTAACAACCAGTATTCAGACAACAGAACGTACTTTTGACGCCTTCACCTACTGGCCCATTCTCGTCTCAAAGCTTCTCTTTGCCCACGAGGATTTGGCGGCTTTTTTTGCCTTAGGCATAATAGTATATTCCCTGGGAAAATCTTTTTGGGATAAAAAACCACTGCCAGATACAATTAAAATACTCCTAATTGTTTTTGCTTCTGTATTTTTTGTCTCCCTTCTTTACGGAAGACCTCTATTAGAACATTACGTCATTCCAAGCTATATTCCACTCATAGTCCTCTTTTCCGTTGGAATTCTAACTCTTTTTGGTCATAAACTAAAAACTTTACTTTTTGTTTCGTTACTTTTAACTCTAATAAATTATACCTTCTGGAATCTATCCCAAATCATGAATCCATTACAAGATGGAATTACCATTAAAAAAGCCGCTCAGATTGCCAAAATTATTGAATCCGACTGTCCAAACTGCAACTACAATGTAATGATGCTTGCCCAAAAAGACAATCGCGCCATGCCCATCCGCTATTTTCTTAA
>CAZJBV010000037.1:0-6893 GCA_964544585.1 uncultured Gammaproteobacteria bacterium
CGAGCTACTGCCTCTTTGACGTGAGGCATGACGAGTTCTGGTTTTCGAAATATATCAACGACGTCGACTTTAATTTCCTTGGGAATAGAAAGCAGGTCGGGATATGAGGTATTGCCCAGAACTTTGTTGATGTTGGGGTTAACGGGAATAATTTTGTAGCCATGAGACTGAAGATATGAGGCTACTTGGTAACTATATCTTTCGGGATTATCTGACAGACCAATTATGGCGACTGTTTTGATTTGGTTGAAAAAATTAGTTTTGTTTAGCATAAGAAGAGTATATTACTTTCGTGTATAATATTCTTTTATGAAAAAAATTAAAAAAAGAGATGGGACGTTTGAGGAGTATAATCAAGATAAAATTGCCAAAGTTGTAACGGCTGCTGGTTTAACTGCCGAGGAAACAAAAAAACTGGTGGAAAATGTTTCTCTCTGGATACAAAATATAAAAGAGGAGGAAGTCAGTTCTCTTGAGATAAGAGATAAGGTGATTGAAGAGTTGCACAAAATAAATCCTTTTGCCGAGAATTTTTATGTCTGGTATGAAAAGACTAAAGATTAAGGTTCCTCCGGAAAGAGTTGTTTTTCTACTTTTATTTGTAGCTACGATACTTCTTCTTTTTAATATCAATAAACCGTTTGTGGGGCATCATGATTGGAACGGAGCTTTTTGGGGAGGTATTACACGCAATTATTTGGAGAATCTGTCTCAATTGTCGGGATTTACTATTGGGAATACTTCTGACCATGTGACGAACGGTGAATTTATATTTTTTTATCATTACATTCCTTTGATGCCTTTATTGTTTACTTTTTCTGCGGCGATTTTGGGTTTTTCGGAAATGAGTTTGAGGCTCTCGACTGTCTTTTTCTCGATTATAATGCTTTTTTTTATTTACAAAATTGGGGAAGAGCTATACACAAAAAGGGTGGGAGTGATTGCAATGGCACTTGCCATGGCGACGCCGATGTTTCTTTACTTTGGTAAACTTCCAGATCATGAGCCAATCCTGACGTCTTTGTGCACGATCTCATTTTATTTTTATATTAGGCTGAAAAAGAAAAATGTAAGGGAAAGATATCTTTTTTTCCTTTTTTTGACTCTGACACTATTGGAGAGTTGGGGTGGGTTTTTTTTGTTGGGATTTATGGTTGTCCACTCACTACTATCCTCTTATGAGAATAGATCTTTTGTCATAAAAATTATTTCCGTCGGAATAGCGGTTATTTTATTTCAGTTTATTCTTATAATTTTTTTTCATGGCAAAGAGACGCTAGTAACGTTTGTAAATTATGGACTGGCTAGAATGAGTGTGGAAACGTCACAATCGAATATAGTCCGTTTCACGCTGCCGCAATTTTTGCTAACTGAAGCTCGATATTTGACTATTTATTTTACAAAAATACTTTTGGTTTTATCTGGACTATGGGGTATTTGGGCATTATTGCGTCTAAAAAGGGGTGTTGGCACGGTTGATTTAACTTTAGGTATTTTATTTTTTTATGGTGCCTTTTTTGTTCTCTTTTTTAGAAACTTATCCTATATTCATGATTATAAACTCTATCTTCTTTTACCTTTTATGGCTATTTCCGGAGCGTGGATGACTGAGATTATTGCGGCTCGTCTATTTAAAAAGCGGTCTTTTTTAAAAATAATAATAGTTATTATTCTTGTCGTTGGTGTTTTTACAGAGAGATGGGAATATTTGCGGACTCTAATTTTTTCGTCGTTTGATCGACCTGGATATACGCTTGGGCAATATATACAATCTTTGACTATACCTTCGGAAAAGACGCTGGTTTTATCGGAAGAGTTTGATCGTTTTTATGGTGTATTTGTAAGATATTATGCCAATAGAAAGGTTAATTCTGTCGATTTGCGTTTATCTAATTTGCAAAAAAATCCGCAGATAATTTCAGAATATCGTTATGTGGTAGTAGTTGATAAACGACCTGTTGATAACAGTTTAGTTTTACATCTTAGAAAAACATATTCTTTGACATCTTTTGGAGATTATATGTTTATCGATTTGGAAAAAGAGTTGTAAAACTATTTTTTTATTTTTAGTATAGATATATGAGGGCTGTCAGAAATTTTCTGTTTATTCTTTCGTTTGTGATCATTGGTGGAGCTTATTTATATACTTCCATACTTCCTTATTATTTTTCTGAGCAGAAGCCTTTGGTCGTCGAAGATTTTGATGGAAAGTATGATGAAAATGTCACTGAAGGTGTGTTTCATGGGGCAAAGGTTGAGTCTATCGATAATGGTAGAGCGCTACTTGCGGCTGATGTATTGGGGATTGGCGAAGATGAAAATAAATGGATAGAGGTGGATCTAACAAATCAGCGTCTTTATGCGTATGAAAATGGAAATAAAGTTTATGATTTTCTTATTTCGTCGGGAAAATGGGGTCGGACGCCGACGGGGACATTTAATATCTGGATTAAGATTAGATTCACAAAGATGGAGGGAGGAAGCAAGGCTTTGGGGACCTATTATTACCTTCCCAATGTGCCGTATGTGATGTATTTTGCCAATAGCGAGATACCCAAATGGCGAGGGTTTGGATTGCATGGGACATACTGGCATGAAAATTTTGGTGTCCCGATGAGTCATGGGTGTGTTAATCTACGAACTGAAGATGCAGAAAAACTATACTATTGGACGAAGCCTGCCATAGGAGATAAATCTACGGTTTATGCCGATGAAAATAATCCTGGAACCAGGATTATTATATACGGCGAGGCTCCTCAGAGTTAATTGTGGTAAACTACAGAGTTATAGTGTATGAAAAAATGGGTTTTGGGTTTTATTGGCGGTCTGATTATTCTTTTGGCTGGTTACATTTTTTTTGTTGAACCTGCAACTTTTTTTTCTCCTTTGTCTTCCTCTTTTGAGCAGGGTCCTTTTTTTAAACCGTCGATTGCAACATATACTCCAGATCGAGTTTCCCTGGCGATAATTTTTGCAGATAACCATGATTGGGTAGCAACGCTTTCGGGAGAAAGAATTCGGACTATTGTTGCCACTGGTGATGTTATTGTCGCAAGAGTAGTCAATATACAGACGACAAAAAGGGATGATTTTGCCTGGCCGTTTGAGAAAACGGCGGATTTTTTAAAGAGTGCCGATGTTACTTTTATAAATCTTGAGGCGCCTTTAACTGAAGATTGTCCAATGGTCAATGAAGGTTTCAAATTTTGTGGAGACGCACGACATGTTGAGGGATTAGTCTTTGCTGGTATTGATGTAGCAAGTATTGCAAATAATCATGCCGGAAATTATGGCATCGAGGGTATTGAAAATACGACGCAGCTTTTGAGTGAAAATAATATTCTGGTGGCCGGAAGGAATAAGACTGTCTATAAAAATGTAAGGGGGATAAAATTTGCTTTTTTGGGATACAACGATATCGGATATGAAGAAAAAGGAATTTCCTGGACTAATGACGATGTGATGCGATCGGAAATTGCCGAGGCGCGGAAAAATGCTGACGTAGTGATTGTAGGAGTTCATTGGGGTGCAGAATATCAATCGCAACCTGACAAGAGACAAATTGATTTGGGGCATCTGATAGTAGATTCTGGAGCGGATATTGTCATTGGTAATCATCCGCATTGGATACAACCGGTGGAAGTTTATAAAGATAAACTAATTGTTTATGCTCATGGAAATTTTGTATTTGATCAGGAATGGAGCCAGGAAACAAAGGAAGGAGTGGTGGGAAAGTATACTTTTTATGATGATAGTTTAATTGATGTCGAATTTTTACCGATCTTTATTGAAGACTGGGGACAGCCGTACTTTTTGGAAGGAGAGGAAAAGCGGGCAATTTTGGGCAGGATGAAAAAGGAAAGTATTATTCTAAGTAATCTTTGAGTTTTTTGCTGCGAGAGGGGTGGCGAAGTTTTCTGAGAGCTTTGGCTTCTATTTGTCTGATGCGCTCGCGGGTGACGCCAAATTCGGCGCCTACTTCTTCAAGAGTTCTGGGACGACCATCTTCCAGGCCAAAGCGAAGAATGAGGACTCTTTTTTCCCTGTCTGATAGGGTATGTAAGACTTCTTCAAGATGTTCTTTTAATAGCTCTCTTGAGGCGCTATCGTAGGGAGACGGCTGGGTGGTATCTTGGATAAAATCCCCTAAGAAAGAATCTTCGTCGTCGCCGACGGGGGTAGCAAGAGAGGTTGGTTCTTGGGAGACTTTGATAATTTCGCGAACCTTTTCGACGTCGATTTGCATTTCGGTGGCTATTTCCTCGGGAGTCGGTTCCCGACCTAGATCTTGCATCAGTTTTCTGGAGATTTTTAAGAAACGATTGATTGTCTCGACCATATGAACAGGAATGCGGATGGTACGAGCCTGATCGGCTATAGCCCGTGTAATTGCCTGTCTTATCCACCAGGTGGCATAGGTGGAAAATTTAAATCCTTTGCGCCAGTCATATTTTTCAACGGCTCTTATTAATCCTTGGTTTCCTTCTTGAATCAGATCCAAAAGGGAAAGGCCGCGACCGATATATTTTTTGGCGATAGAAACGACTAAGCGGAGATTTGACTCAATAAGTTTGGCTTTGGCTTTGCGATCGCCCTTTTCGTAGCGTTTGGCTAGGCTAATTTCATCTTCGAAATTTAAAAGGGGGATGCGGCCGATTTCTTTTAGATACATTCTGACGGGATCGGAGATGCCACCTTCGTGGATTACGGCGAGGGATTCTAGTTCTTTTTCGAGTTCGGTGACTGCTTTTAAGGAGTCTTTCTCGTCTTCGTCGGAAAGGGTTTCGAAGACGTCGATGCCTGCCTTTATGAGGGCATCGTATAATTCATCGAGTGCCTTGAGATGCTCTTCTGGTTTGGGAAAAATTGCCAGGATGTCATCTTGGGTAATAAATCCATTTTCTTTGCCCTCTTTGATGAGCTTTTTTATATCTTCTTTGGTTTTGGCTTGTTTATTCAGGCTTTTCTTCATAATATTATTATACATTTTCTTTATCTAAGAGGGCAATTTTTTGGATAAGAGTTTGAAGTTTCTTGAGATTGTCCTCGCCTTGTCTTAAATTAGTCGAAAGATTGTTTATTCTCCTTCGAAGGGAGATTTTTTTTATTTCTTTGGCCGTTTTTTTGAGTAAATTAGTAAAATGAGTTTCGTCTGAAACGGATGAATCAATTTCGAGAAGATAGGCTCTATCAAAAGTGGGGGCAATTTCAGCAGTCAGGACTTTGCCGAAAATTTTTATGTCTAATTTATCGTGTTTAAGAAAATATTTTTTGAGTTCTTCAATTATTATGGCTATGCTCGGTTGCGAAAAATCTTCTGGTTCAATTATAGTCGAGACTTCCTCGAGGCTTTTTTTGGGGTCAATACTGCCGAGTATAAGAGTCAAGAGAAAATCATCTAATAAATCTTTGCGGGGACGCTTATCGGCAACAATTGGTGATGAGTGTTGTATTTCTTTTTTACTTTTTTGTCTGTCTATGAGACTTCCGACTGCCTCTTCTGAAATGTCTAGTTTTTTGGCGAGCAATCTTTGGTAGTGGGAATAGACGATGGGGTTTTCTATTTTGGCAATAAAGGGGACGACTTCGTCGCCAATTTTTTTCTTTGAGACGGAATCATTTGGGTCATAAGTTTGAAATGCCTTGTCTAAGATAAAATCGTAGATATTGACGGCATTGTTAATTGATCTTTTCCATAGACTTGGGCTTTTTTGGATGCATTCATCGGGATCTTTGCCGTATTCAAGTTTTATAACTTTTATGGTGAGACTTTCGTTTTCGGCGACTTCTATACCCTTTTTGGCGGCTTCGTTGCCGGCAAAGTCGCTATCGAGAGCCAAAAGGATAGTGTCGGTAAAGCGTTTAATAAGTTTTGCCTGTCCTTCGGTTAGGGCGGATCCTTTGATGGCGACTACATTGGTGATACCTGCCTGAAAGGAAGAAAGAAAATCAAATTCTCCTTCGACGACGATGGCATATTTTTCTTTTTTTATTGATTCTTTGGTTTGGTCTAGGCCATAGAAGACATTTCCTTTAATATAGATTGGTGTTTCGGGGGAATTGATATATTTTGCCTCCGATCTTCCGGCAGGCAGGTCTTTATCTTCATCTTTGCCTATTTTTCTTCCTGAAAAGCCGATGGTTTTACCTAAATGATCTTTGAGGGTGAAGATTAGTCTACCCCGAAAGCGATCATAGAGACTACCGCGATCGCCTCGAATTGCTAGACCAGCCTCTACAATTTCACCATCTTTATAGTTTTTTTTACGAAGATACTTTAAGAGGGCGTCCCAAGTATTAGGAGCATAACCGAGTGTAAAAGTGTTAACAATTTTGTCTTTTATGCCCCTTTTTTCGAGATAATTTCTAGCATACTTACCGATTTGGTGTTTGGTGAGAAGAAAATGGAAAAATTCGCTCGCGAGATGATTTATTTCATAGAGACGATCTTTTTCCTTTTCTTCAGGAGAGGGTGAATAAGCGGAAAGTTTGACTCCGGCTTTTTGGGCAAGAATTTTGATACTTTCGCGAAAATCGATATGATCCCATTTGACTAAAAAATCAAAAATGTCTCCTCCTTGACTGCAGGCGCCGAAGCAGTGCCAGGTTTGGCGCTCGGGAGAGACATAAAATGAGGGAGTTTTTTCGCTATGAAAGGGACAGAGAGCCTTGAAATTACGGCCTCCTTTTTTAAGAGTTATATATTCGCCAATAAAATCGACGATATCAACTTTTGATTTGATGAGTTCTAGGTCGTTCATGTCAGGTCACGTAAAGCCCTTCGGGCCACGTGACAGGGGTATTGTACCACGGGTTATTTTAGAAGAGAGTAAAAAGAGGATTATTTTTCATAAGGCACTTTGCAAAGTTTTTGAAGTAATTTATCTAAACTT
>CAZJBV010000038.1:0-6652 GCA_964544585.1 uncultured Gammaproteobacteria bacterium
ATACTTTATCATTCTGATGTTATAATATTGGTTTATGCTATTGGAACAGGATTTTGCTCCAAAGTTAGATGGATTAAATTGTGAAACTGCAAATAAATTATTTGAGTTGCGATTAACTCCAGACGAGCAAGGACAGTTAAATACGGGTATTACTGTAAAGCGTAGGTGTCCTGCGGGAGGTATTGTTTTTATCGATAGTGAAGGAGGACTAACAATAGTTCGATGTGGCGAATGTGATTTGCATCAGACTTTTTAATTTTTGAGGATGAAGATTGGAAGTTAGAGCTCTGATTGAACCCACTTTAATCCAACTGAAGCATCTATGAGTATCATTGTTCGTAGCGCATCTCTATAAGCTTTTGCGAAAGACTAGCGAATATTTGTCGTCACCCATTGTGTTTGCATAGTGAGACAATTGTATAATAATACAATAGTATTGTCGATTGCGGGAATGACAAAATTTTTTATTTAGTGTATTATTGGCCGTATGGATAAGCTAAAAGAACTCCATGAACAAAAACTGAAGCCGCAAGAATTTGAATCCAAATGGCAGGAGAAGTGGGCTTCCGAGAGGATTTATCAGCCTGACCTCAATGGCGCAAAGAGACCCTTTTATAACCTGATGATGTTTCCGTACCCGTCTGCTGAAGGTCTTCATGTTGGGAATGTCTATGCTTTTACTGGAGCTGATATATACGGACGATTTCAGAGGATGAGAGGACATGACGTATTTGAACCCATTGGACTCGATGGATTTGGGATACATAGTGAGAATTATGCCATCAAAATAGGCAAACACCCCAAAGAGCAAGCAAAAATAAGCCAGAAGAATTTTTATAGACAACTTCATTCAATAGGAAACGGCTTTGCTTGGGAAAATACGGTCGAGACATATGATCCCGATTATTATAGATGGACACAGTGGATATTTGTGGCTATGTTTAAGCATGGACTGGCATATAGAAAGAAGTCGCCTGTAAATTTTTGCCCCTCATGTAAAACAGTTTTATCTGATGAACAAGTCATAGATGGGCGATGCGAGCGATGCAAATCTCTTGTTGGAAAAAGAGAGATGGAGCAATGGTTTTTCAAGATTACAGATTATGCAGAGAGACTTTTGCAGAATACATATAAAAAGGAATTTATGTGGCCGGAAAAAGTCAAGATTGGACAGAGGAATTGGATTGGGAAGAAGGAGGGAATAATAATCAATTATACAATTGATCAATTTTCCAATGAAACAATTTCATGTTTTACGACAAGGCCGGATACAAATTTTGGAGCAACATTTTTAGTCATTGCTCCTGAGCATGAATTAGTAAAAAGAATTAAGAATGAGAAAATTAAAGAAATAAAAGAATATGTTGAGAGAGCGAAGAAAAAAACGCCTCAGGAGAGAATCGCTGAGGGTAGGGAGAAAACGGGAGTTTTTACAGGACTTTATTGTATAAACCAGCTAAACGGATACAAGATGCCTCTTTATATATCAGATTTTGTATTGATGGAATTTGGGACTGGGGTCGTGGTTGGGGTACCGGGGCATGATAAGAGAGATTTTGAGTTTGCCAAGAAATTTAATATTCCCATAAAAAGAGTGGTGGTTGGTCCTGATGGTAATCAGGGTCCAATAACGAAGATTGAGCAAGTTCAAGAAGCCGAAGGAAATATGATAAATTCTGGATTTTTGAACGGCATGGATATAAAGAAGGCAATTTCGGCGATGATGGATCATATAGAAAAGAAGGGTTGGGGGAAGAGAGTAACAACTTATAAATTAAGAGATTGGTGTATATCAAGACAAAGATATTGGGGAGCGCCGATTCCGATGATAAATTGTAAAAAGTGTGGGTGGAATACTGTGCCTGAGAAAGAGCTTCCAGTTTTACTACCAGATTTAAGTGATTGGAAACCTGAAGGGACGGGGAAGGGGCCACTTTCGAAACTAAAAGATTGGGTGAAGGTCAAATGTCCAAATTGCGGGGGTAATGCTGATCGGGAAACTGATGTATGTGATACATTTCTTGATAGTTCGTGGTACCACCTGCGCTATCCTAGCGTCGGAGATCAAAGATCAAAGATCAAAGATCAAAGATTGCCATGGAATTTGGAGATTACCAGGAAGTGGTTGCCTGTAGATCAATATATAGGCGGAGCAGAGCATACAGTTCTTCATCTTTTGTATGCCAGATTTATTTGGATGGCTTTTTGTGATTGGGGAATGATAGAGTTTGATGCAAAAAATAAACGAAATGTATTGTCAGATGAACCATATTCGCGTTTTTTTGCCCATGGACTACTAATTAAAGAAGGAGCCAAGATGAGTAAGAGTAGAGGGAATGTGGTGGTACCTGATTTATATATCCAAAAATATGGTGCTGATACCCTTCGGACATATCTTATGTTTTTGGGACCCTTTGAGGCGGGGGGAGATTTTAGGGATACGGGGATACAGGGGATGTATAAATTTTTATCTAGAGTATGGAGACTAGTGAACCAGCACTTCGACAGGCTCAGTGCTAAAGATGAGATGGCACGCCACAACAGTTCGACTCCGCTCACTGCAAGGATAATCCATAAAACGATAAAGGGCGTGACAGAGGATATTGGGCAATTTCATTACAATACGGCCATTGCCAAAATTATGGAATATGTCAATTTTTTGACTGACAATAGACAGATTGTCACTGAAAACTCATTAAAAACGCTTTTACTTCTATTAGCACCGTTTGCTCCTCATATGACCGAGGAATTATGGCAAAAATACTATCAAGATAGATCAAAGTGGTTCAACTCGATTCACAAACAGCCCTGGCCCGAATATGATCCGAAGATGCTTATTGAGGAAGAGGTTTCTGTGGTAGTCCAAGTCAATGGAAAGACGAGAGATGTAACTAGCGTTCAGCGTCTAGCGTCTAGCGTTCAGTTAGAAGTAGAAAAAATTGCCAGAGGATCTGAAAAAGTGAAGAGGTATTTGGAGGGGAAGAAGATTAAAAAAGTAGTCTTTGTGCCGGGTAAATTGATAAATTTTGTGGTGTAAACTAAAATGGAGTATTGGTGGCGAGTTTGTAGAGGATGGTTCCGGCGACGCCGACTGTGTAGGAGACTGCAAAGTAGAAGGTGACGGGAAGTTTTGCCACTTTGAAATTTTGCCGATAGAGAAGGTAGAGAGATAGAAGCATGACCGATCCAAAGACAATGAGGTCAATGATTGCTTCTTCGAAGGCGAGGTTGGCAAAGATGCCCAGGGCGATAAAAAGCCCATTGATTGAAACAAGGATTAAATCTTTTTTAGTTGCCTCTTTTTTCCTGGGAAGATGATATTCAAAAAGCATCAAAGGGATATTTAGTAGTACAAATCCTATATAATAAATGTAGTGGCTGAAGACATCGTCATTGTAATCGATGATATTGCAGATGGGAGAGTCAGTTTTGCCTACATTGCAGAAGCGCAGATTTAGATAATTTGTCACCTCGTGATCTCCGCTACCTGCGGCAAAAAAGTAAATTCCGGTAATCAGAAGAAGATTTAATATTGTATATAAAAGGGTTCTGCGGAAAGGATGATCGTACAAGATTTCATTTCGTAAAAGCCAATAAAGCAGAACGCTAAAAAGTGGGATAGGGATCATGGCGAAAAGATCCATGTAGCGGAGGAAATCGAACGGTTGTAGGTAGCCTTGGGTCCATGGGGTAAGGCGATTGAGGGAGAGAAGGATGATTGTGAGTGAAAGACCTGTCAGGATGAGATGGATTTTTTTCATTTAATTTTCATTATATAACAGATTTATTGTATAATTCCTGCTTTATGAGCAATGTCGAGCTGGATTATGCTGATTTTCATATTCATTCTCGAGTCAGTAAAGATGGAGAGAGTTCAATCTGGGATATCGTTAATCGTGGGGTTGGCGAAGGTCTTAAATATTTAGGCTTATCTGACCATAATTCTATAGAGGGACTTACGGCCTTTATAGATGCAATAAGTAGGATGCAAAATCAAGGCATAATTATTTTTCCAATTGCGGGGTGCGAGTTTACGGCTGTGGGTCGGAATGAGAATATGGGACATTTATTGGCAGGAAAGGCCATCGATTCATCCGTTAGCGATGACGTTAAAAAAGAATGGTTACGGTTTTTAGCAAGAGAAGTTGAAGCTATTAAAGGAGATGGAAAATTTCCTCAACTAATGGATTTGATAAAAAAGATCTCTGATCATGGTGGTTTTGCGGTAGTGACTCACCCGATGTTTTGGGGAATAAAATCTTTTGGTGATGAGACGATTCGATCTTTGAGCGATACAGTAGATGATAATTTGAGACGTGTGATTGCTTTGGAGGCAAGAAACTTCTTGACACAGATTCAGCCTGCACCGATAAATTTAAGGAGAGAAGAAAAAGTTAGGCAATTTGCAGATCTATATGGTTTTGCTGTTACGGGAGGAAGCGATGCTCATAATGCCAGGGATATTGGTCGCGTACGGACTACTCTACCACAAGGAGTGCTCTTCCAAAGAGCATTTGAAGGTCGTGAGGTGAGACCCATGATTATGTCTCCTATGGGATGGGTAGAGAGAATGGGTCATGTTCGTAAATTTGGTGGACATATCTTTCAAAGAGGATTAGACTAATTTTAAAGATGCAAAAACTTGAGTTAGAGATGGATCATTATTGCCCAGTATGTCCATATAATCCTGAGAAATCTGGAATTGGAAGAAGTGATTGTCCAATAATGGATGATTATGCTCTGAGACTGAAAAATTTTAAGAGCTTTATAAAAGCTTGGTATGAAGCTATGAATTGGGGCGTTTACGCTGGTGATCAACATGTTATTCATGATTCAAATGGTGATTTAACCGGTTTTAGTCTGCTTTGTCCTGATGATCCAGCTAAGGTAACGGGAAGAGTGATTGAAGTTATTTGAAGAATTAGTTGTCTTATAGTATAATATTATAATATGGTGAATTATGAAAGCGGACCTATAAGTAGTATACCTCCTGTGCTTGTAGATCACGTACCTATAGGTATGTGTTTTGGAAAGCTTGATGCGCATGTTGTAGGTAATGATTCTTTGTATAACTCCTTAGTGGCGCCTGAAGGGAAAACGGGCCCTTATCAAATTACAAGTGCTTTCGGTTATGATGCCTTTATTAGTGTTGATAACCATCCAACAAATGGTCAAGCAGAAGGTACTGTTAGGTCTGGAAATCGTAGAGCCAAACCAGAAAGATTTAAATTATCTCCTGGAGAAACTTTTATATCTACTGATGGAAATGTTCAAGTATTTCACCGTACTACATAAATAAAGCAGAACCTATTCTTATTATATCCGCGCCTTCTTCGTGAGCAACTTGCCAATCTTGGGAAGTGCCCATACTAGTTAATAGTTTGTAGTTGGTAGCTAGTAGTTTGAGTTGGTGGAAATAGGGGCGGGAGGATTCGGGGTTTTTAGTGAAGGGGGGCATGGTCATTATTCCAGAAATTGTTAAATTGCTAAATTGTTTAATTGCTGAAATGGCTTTGTCTAATTCTTCTGGTTTGAAGCCGTGTTTTTGAGGGTCGGAGGCGATGTTGATTTCGAGAAAAATATTTAGTCGTTTGTCTTTGGTCTTTAGTCTTTGGTCCAATGTTTTTGCAAGATCTATAGAATCAATAGAATGGATTTCGTCGAAGAGGGAGAGGGCTTTTCCAATTTTATTTTTCTGGAGATTGCCGATCATTATAAATTTGAATTTGCTTCGCAAGGCCTCGCCTTGCGAAGCTAGCGAGGCTAACAGGTAGTCGATTTTTTCTTTGGCATCCTGGACGCGGTTTTCGCCGATCAATAATGGGGAAATTTTTAACTCGACTGCCAAACTAATAAATGATACAAATTGATACTTATTGAGATATTTTGTGGCGAAGAGGATGGAAGGATTATTGGTATTTTTGGATTGTCTGACCTGTTGAAGAAATTTTTTAAGCTGTGATTCCATTTAGTTATTTTTCCTTTAAAATATAGTATGTTGCCTTGCCTTTACCAATTCTTCCGATTAAACCCAACTCTATTAATTTTTTAAAATCAAGTGCTCTGGTTGCTTTTGCCCGGTCAACTAATTTTGCATAATCGCGATCAGCAATAAATCCTTTTTCTGCGATTGCCTCAAGTATTTTTAGATGATGAGGTTGTAAGCTGGTTTGGGGGTTCAGTGCAACTTGTGGAAGCAGTTTTTGAACTCTTAACAGTTCGTCAATAATTCCTTCTGTGAAGTATTCTAGCCAAGGAGTAAAATCAATCTGTCCTTTTAATTCATAATAATTACCATATTCTCCGACGGTTTGAAAATATTTAGTCACGTTTTTGTTGTAATAATTCTCAAAACTAAAAAGGTTAAATGTATTTAAGCCCATTTCAGCCAAAAGTACCTTTGTGGCAAGTCTTGTTGCTCTGCCATTTCCATCCATAAATGGATGAATAATAACCATTTGTTTATGTAAAATACCAGCTAAGATTAGCGGGTCTATTTTATATCGATTACTATTTACAAATTCAATGAGATCTTTTACAAGCGAACTTACATCTTTTGCATCGGGAGGAAGATATATAACTTTTCCAGTTCTGGGATCATTGACAACTACCGGCTTTTCCCTTAATTTTCCAGACTCAAATTTAGGGAGTA
>CAZJBV010000039.1:0-4004 GCA_964544585.1 uncultured Gammaproteobacteria bacterium
ATGATAAAAAAAGAATTGAAAGAGAAATACAGACTATCACGGATGAAATGATGGCAGAGATCGAAGTATTAAGGGAAAGGAAAGAGGCGGAATTGAGGGAAATATAGGCATTAGGCACTAGGCAATAGGGAGTTAGAATTTCCTATGATAATTACGATTTTAGTTTTTATTGCGATTTTGTCTGTCCTGGTATTTGTTCATGAGCTGGGGCATTTTATCTCGGCCAAAATTTTTGGGATTAAGGTAGAGGAGTTTGGATTTGGCCTGCCGCCGAGAATATTTGGGATTACAAAAGGAGAGACTGTCTATTCTGTAAATTGGTTGCCAATTGGAGGCTTTGTGAAGTTGTTTGGGGAAGAGGGGCTTGAAGAAGATAAAAGAGAAAAGATAAAAGATAAAAGTGAGGAGATAAATAGGGCGTTTTATGCCAGGCCGCCTTGGCAGAGAGCGGTGGTACTAGTTGCCGGTGTGACGATGAATTTTATATTGGCTTTAATACTTATTTCTTATCTATTTACACGCGGGGTGATGGTACCCACAGATAGAGTTCATATTGAAAAGGTTGCCTCCGGATCTCCTGCTTACGATGCTGGATTACAACAAGGCGATATTGTAAAAAATTTCAAAGATGGCGAGTCGCTTATAAAATATACAAAAGAACACCTGGGAGAAGAAATTACACTTTCTGTAGAGAGGAATGGGAAAGTATTTGATGTAAAACTTGTGCCGAGGAGAGAATATCCAAAAGATCAGGGACCATTGGGGGTGGTTATTTCAAATTATGAAGAGAAGAAGTATTCCCTTGTTGAGGCGCCCGTTGCAGGGATGAAAGAGTCGTTAAATCTTTCCTGGGTACTGGTAAAAGGGATCGGGCAAACATTATATAAACTGGCGACGTTTCAATCCGTTTCGCGCGATGTAGCCGGTCCGATTGGAATTGCGCAAATGACCGGACAGGCAATACGGTTTGGTGGACTTGCGGTTTTGGAACTCACGGGTCTACTTTCACTTAATCTTGCTATAGTTAATATTATTCCATTTCCGGCTTTGGATGGAGGAAGGCTTTTATTTGTAGTTATTGAAGCGGTGACGGGGCGCAAAATCCGGACTCATTGGGAGAGGTATGTCCATCAGGTGGGGATGGCAATTCTTTTGGCTTTAATTTTGTTGGTGACTTTAAATGATTTGGTAAGAATTTTTGCAAAATAAGATTGGTTGTGATATTATTTAGGTAATAAAAAGCGATATTAGCTTGAATTCCCATCAAGCAAGCTGACTACGAAGCCCTTCGATAAACTCAGGGTAAAAGTAGTACGGAAGGATACCGTAAAAATAAATCCAAAGTGTGTCGCCTATAAGCGGAGCACTATTAAGTTTTCATAAAACACACTGGGTTAGTGTGTTTTTTTTATTATTATGAAAATAATTACGGTTGAGTCATTGGCCCAAATTATCAGCCGTCATGGTTTTGATAATTATATGATGGATTTAATTAAAGCTCTTAAAAGAGATTTTTTGAGGTGGAAAAATTTTACCAAGATTCCTCGTCCATCGATGCATGTGCCGGGCGGGGTCCTCGAACTTATGCCTATTTGTGATAACGAAAAATACTACACATTCAAGTACGTAAACTGTCATCCGAAGAATCCAGTTACTGGAAAGATGACGGTGGTGGCTACAGGACAACTTTGTTCTATCGATACCGGGTATCCATTGATGTTTAGTGAGATGACTTTACTTACGGCATTGAGAACTGCGGCAACGTCGGCACTTGCTACCGATTTAATGGCGAGGAAAGATGCCCAGACTATTTCAATTATTGGTACAGGGGCCCAGGCCGAGTTTCAGATAAAAGGCATGCAATTGGTGAGGAATATTAAAAGGGTAAGATATTTTGATACAGACAGCAAAGCCATTTACAAATTTGAAAAGAATATGAAGGGATCGGGTTTTAAATTGGAAAGGTACAAGAGTGCAAGAGAGGCAGTTGAGGGTGCTGATATTATTACTACTTGTACTGCCTGCAAAGCAAATGTAGATGTGGTTAAAAATAGTTGGATAAATAAAGGAGTTCATATAAATGCACTAGGCGGGGATACGGTTGGGAAAACAGAACTGGAACTTTCTCTTTTACCAAGGTGTCGGATTGTAGTTGAATATTTTGATCAGTCGTTTGCTGAGGGAGAAATTCAAAGGTTGAGTTTGAAGCGAGCAAAAAAACTTGTTCATGCAGAACTTTATGAGTTGGTAGATGGATCAAAAAGGGGTCGCGAGAATGATCGAGAAATAACTTTATTTGATTCGGTCGGGATTTCCATGGAAGATTATTCTGTACTTCGACTTACATATGAACTTGCTAATAAGTACAATATAGGAGAAGAGCTAGATTTAATTCCTGAAAATCGGGATCCTAAAGATTTAATTTCAATAGTATATAATTAAAATATGTCGACTTTTGAAAAAAAACAGATTGTAAAAAAGTCACAAGATCCAGATAGGTGGTATACGGATGTTGTCTTGAAGGGGGAACTTGCCGATTACGCGCCCGTTCGGGGATGCATGGTGATTCGTCCATATGGATATGCGATTTGGGAAAATGTGCAGAAATTTATGGACGTACGGATGAAAGAACGCGGAGTAGAAAATGCATATTTTCCACTTTTTATTCCCGAGAAATTTATAAATAAAGAAAAGGAGCATATTTCGGGATTTGCGCCGCATTTGGCAGTTGTCACTATCGCTGGGGGTGAAAAATTAAAGGAGCCTCTGATAGTTAGACCTACATCTGAAACAGTCATGTATGAGATGTATAAATCCTGGACACAGTCATGGCGGGATTTACCGATTCTTATTAATCAGTGGAATAATGTAGTGAGGTGGGAGAAGAGGACATATCTTTTTCTGCGGACGTCGGAATTTCTGTGGCAGGAGGGGCATTGTGCACATAAGTTACATGAGGAAAGTACTGAAATGGTACTTTGGGTGCTGGATTTATATAAAAAAACATATAATGAGCTTTTTGGTCTTTTCGGTATATCGGGAGTAAAAAGTGAGTCGGAAAAGTTTGCAGGGGCAGTAAAAACTTATACTTATGAACTTTTAATGCCTGATGGAAAGGCTTTGCAGGCCTGTACGTCTCATGATTTGGGACAGAATTTTTCCAAAGCATTTGACTGGACGGTATTGGATCGCGATGGTAGGCAACTTTATCCTTGGCAAAATAGTTGGGGTCTTACGACTCGATCCATTGGCGGTCTGGTGATGGGGCATGGGGATGATCAGGGGTTGGTTTTTCCGCCGAATATTGCCCCAATTCAAGTCGTTATAGTGCCCATATCACATACGAGTGCAATAGTACAATATTGTGATGATGTTTTTAAGACATTAAAGGGAGAAGGAATAAGGGTGAAAATTGATGATAGAGAAGAAAAGACGGTGGGGTGGAAGTTTAATGAATGGGAGGTAAAGGGTGTGCCGGTGAGAATTGAAGTGGGAGAAAAGGAAGTAGAGGCGGGAGAGTTGACTGTATATAGAAGAGATACGAATATAAAGTTAAAAGTTAAAAGTGAAAAGATAAAAGTTGAAATAAAGAAATTATTAGATGAAATTCAGAAGAATCTTTTTGAGAAACATAAGAAGTTTACTGAAGAAAATACACATACGGTTGAGAGTTATGAGGAGTTTAAGAAGATAATGAGTGGAAAAAAGGGGTTTATAAAAGCCTTTTGGTGTGAGGATAAAAATTGTGAGATAAAGATAAAGGAAGAGACGAAGGCGACGACGAGATGTTTAACGTTGGATGCAAAGGAAGAAAGCGCCATGCCTGCCGGCAGGCAGGGTAAGTGCATTTATTGCGGAAATTCTGCCAAACATCGCTGGTACTTTGCCCAGGCTTATTGAGAGTATCTAGGAAAATAAGAGGAATAATTTAGTCACACCATAGGAGATTAATCCACAAATAGGGAAAGTGAGGATCCAGGCAAAGACTATATTTCTAGCTACAA
>CAZJBV010000039.1:4104-6574 GCA_964544585.1 uncultured Gammaproteobacteria bacterium
AATCCACAAATAGGGAAAGTGAGGATCCAGGCAAAGACTATATTTCTAGCTACAAGCCAGCGAACCCTTTTTAGTCTTTGAGCCGCTCCTACGCCCATAATTGATGTGGTAATGGTATGGGTAGTGGAGAGGGGAATGCCAAAATGAGAGGCTCCTATAATTGCAATTGCTGCTCCTGTCTCTGCGGCAAAGCCGTGCTGTGGTTCTAGTCGGGAAAGACGTATTCCGATGGTTTTTATTATGCGCCAACCTCCAAAAGATGTTCCTATGCCCATGACTGAGGCGCAAAGAAGTATTACCCAGAGGGGGACGGTAAATTCTTTGGTAATTCCTCCCAAAAGAAGTGCCAGAGAGAAAGCGCCAATAAATTTCTGACCATCATTTGAGCCGTGACCAAAAGCCATGAAAGCAGCAGATAGGATCTGGAGCCTAGCAAATCTTCTCCTTACTTTTGAAATTGGTTTATCCTTATATATCCAGGCAATGAGGAGAAATAATACGTATGCAAGTGTAAAACCCAAAAATGTAGACAGTAGAAGTCCTATGCCTACTTTTTCCCAGCCTTTTCCTATAATAGCTTCCCAACCTTTGGTAGCGAGTCCTGCGCCGGTTAAACCTGCGACTAATGCATGACTTTCACTAGTCGGTAAGCCAAATTTCCAGGCAAGGGTACTCCAGGAGATGATAGAGATCATGGCTGCGGTGATGGTGCCAATATTTATGATATCTGCATTGACGATATCTTTACCTATGGTTGCGGCAACTGCGGTACCCGAAAAAGCTCCAATTATATTTAGAATAGTTGCTAGAATAATTGCCTTTTTAGGGGAGAGAACGCGAGTGGCGATTATGGTGGCGATAGCATTTGGGGCGTCAGTCCAGCCGTTTACAAATTCCGCCCATAATATAAAAAAGAGGGCAAGAAGGAGAATCAGTAATGATATTTCCATTTAGAACTCAGAAGTTTTTGATGATGATATGATTTACGACGTCGGCTGTATTTTCGCATTCATCGAGAATTTTATTTAATAGATCGAATATATCTTTCCACTTGACAACAGAGATAGAGTTTCTGCTGTGCGAAAATAGTTTTTTTAAGGCTTTTGAGTATATTCTATTGCCTTCTAATTCCAAATTGTGGATTTCGTCTATGATTTTTTTCATTTCAGCTACAGTATTGCCTTTTCCCTTCAATTTTCTGATAAGTGCATCGATACTTTGGGTTCCCTCTCTGACTATCAGGGTCAGCTCTCTATATTCTGGTTTTTTTGTCAACTTATAGATAGTAAGGTTTTCTACAAGATCTTCGATGTAATCTATGATGTTGTCTAAATGTTTTGCTAGTAATTGAATATCTTCACGATCAATCGGCGTAATAAATGTACTATCGGCTTCATTAGAAATTTTGTGTCGGAGCTTATTTGCATCAGCTTCTACTCTTTGAATGGTTTTGAATATTGGTTTGATGCCGTTTGATTTTTTGAGTTCTGGAAGCGTTTTACCGGCTGTCTTGACATATGTTGCAAGATCAATGAAGAGATCAAAAAATTTAGGGCTTTTTGGGAATAATTGCATAATAATGGATTTAGTATAAAGGCAAGTATAAATCCAAACAAGGAGCAGTTTTGTGGTAAACTATGATGGTGAAAACGATTGTGACGCATCTGGTGCCGGATTTGGATGCAATTGCCAGCGTCTGGCTTTTGAAAAAATTTTTACCTGGGTGGGATAAGGCAGAAGTAAAGTTTGTTCCGGCGGGAAAAACTTTGAATAATGAGATTGTCGATAGCGATCCAGAAGTCTTACATGTTGATACGGGGATGGGAATATTGGATCATCATCAGACTTCCGAGGATACTTGCGCCGCAAAAAGAACCTTGGAATATGTCTTGAAAGCGGAAAGTCGTAAGAAATTAAAAGGGGCGGAAAAGGAGGCTTTGGAGAGAATGGTTGAGGTAGTTAATGATACAGATCATTTTAAAGAGGTCTATTATTCAGAGGCTGCAGCAGATTATTATGATTTTTCACTTCCGGGAATGCTGGACGGATGGAAGGTGACTTATGGAGATGACAGTCAAAGAATATTGGAATTAGGCTTGATATCTCTAGATGCTATTTATAGAAAATTTTTAGACAAGGTTTGGGCGGAGCGTGAAATTAAGGAAAAAGGGGTGCCGTTTGAGTCAAAATGGGGAAAAGCAATGGGAGTGGAAACAGTTAATGATGAGACTCTCAAAGTGGCGCAAAAAATGGGGTATATATTGGTGGTACGAAAAGATCCTTATAAAGATTATGTTAGAATAAAGGGTCTGCCGAACTCGGAAGTGGATTTGACAAAAGTATATAATGTGCTGAGAAAAAGGGATCCCGAGGCGAGTTGGTTTTTGCATATATCAAAGAAAATGCTTTTGAATGGATCGACAAAGAATCCGGAAACAAGACCGACAAAGTTGACATTAAGAGAGATAAT
>CAZJBV010000040.1:0-5979 GCA_964544585.1 uncultured Gammaproteobacteria bacterium
TAATGATGCTTGCCCAAAAAGACAATCGCGCCATGCCCATCCGCTATTTTCTTAACCTTACAAACAATCCACCTCAAAGCGTCGAAAATTATGGAAAAATTAAAGTTCTCTATGCTCTCATCCCCAAATCAATCACCATTGAAAATATAACTACCTGGGAGTATCAAGAATTTGGTTCCCATACGCCGGCAAAATCATGGCCAATCGAACCCCATTTCATCCTCTATAAACTTCAAAAATAGTATTCAATCTGGTAAAATATACGAGTTCATTCATAATTCATACTTCATAATTCATAATTTCTTTTTGGGCGGGTGGTGAAACTCCTGCCTGCCGGCAGGCAGGGGTATACACGTAGTCTTGAGGAATTTTAACAATGTATTATATCTATATATTACAAAGTTTGAAAACTCTAGAATTTTATAAAGGCTTGACTAAGAATTTAGAACAAAGATTAAAACAACACTTTTTGGGAAAAGTACAGTTTACGAGAGACAAAAAACCATTAAAATTGATACATGTGGATATATGTAAATCGTTGAGGGAAGCAAGAGATACGGAAAAATATTTCAAATCTGGTTATGGAAGAGAAATTGTTCAAGAATTAGCTAGTCAGCAATCAATGGGCGGGTGGTGAAATTGGTATACACGTAGTCTTGAGGAGGCTATGCCGAAAGGCGTGGAGGTTCAAGTCCTCTCCCGCCCACCAAGACCCAGTAGCTTAACGGATAAAGCAACTCCCTTCTAAGGAGTAGACTGAGAGTTCGATTCTCTCCTGGGTCGCTCTTCTCCATGAAATATTTCTTAAGCGTCACCGTTTTCTTGTTTCTTTTTTTATTTTTACCTCGATTATCTTACGCCATAGTTGATCCAGTTTCAGTTCCAAACAATCGCTTTGGCATTCATATCATCGATCAAAATGATATTCCCGATGCTATAAGATTAGTTAACTCCTCCGGTGGCGATTGGGGCTATGTCACCATTGTTATGACTCTTGATGATAGAAAAAAAGAAAAATGGCAGGACATATTTGATTCCATGAGACGAAATCATCTCATTCCCATCATTAGGCTTGCCACTCGTCTTGATGGTGACAAATGGCTAAAGCCAGAAAAGACAGCCGCTTCTTCCTGGGCCGATTTTTTAAATAGTCTAAACTGGGTTACTACAAATAGATATATTGTTCTTTTTAATGAACCCAATCATGCCAAGGAGTGGGGAGGGGATATAAATCCTACAGAATATGTCGAGATTCTCAAAACCTATCGCGACGAACTTAAAAGAAAATCGGAAGATTTTTTTATCCTTCCGGCGGGATTCGACGCCTCAGCCCCCAATGGGATTGACACCATGGACGAAGATACGTTCCTATACAATATGAATTCTACTATTCCTGGGATTTTTAACGAATTAGACGGCTGGACATCTCATTCGTATCCAAATCCAAATTTTAGTGCCTCTCCCGTTTCCTCCGGACGTGGATCAGTCAAAACCTATGAATGGGAACTTCAGACTTTAAAAAAATATGGTCTTTCCAAAGATTTACCCATTTTTATTACCGAAACCGGCTGGACCAATTCTTCGCTTACACCCGAAACTATTGCTTCACATTTTCGCTTTGCTTTTGCTAATGTCTGGAACGATCCTCAAATCATCGCGGTTACACCCTTTATCTTAAATTATCCCCAGTTTCCTTTCGAAGTGTTCTCCTGGAAAAATACTGATGGAACATTCCAAAATCAATACTTTGAAGTAATAGAAATAGCAAAAATAAAAGGCACGCCTATTCAAGAAGTTAAAATACTCTGGCAGGATGAGAGTCTACCTCAAACTCTCGTCACCGACTCAAATTATCACCTCAGTCTCAGAATCAAAAATGAAGGCCAGGCAATTTTTGCTGCTCCAGACGATTTTAGCGTAAATTTTTCCGCCCCTGGATTTAGTAATGTCAAGCTCGAAACGATTCCCATCGAACCATTTCGTGACGGCCCAATCGATATATCCTTCTATACCCCAAATAAAAAAGGTGTATATCAAGGAGAAATTACAATTTCTCACAAAGGAAATATCCTTCTCTCCAAATCCTACCAATTCACCATCATCGAACCACCACAACTAATATTTAAGGTAAATTCATTATTCAATTCAATAAATGATAACCAAAATACGATTCTTATTTATGACAAAAATGAATATCTTATAGGCATTTACGAAAATGTCTACCTCAATGACGGTGTCGGAGCAATCGATAATTTGAGAAATGTCGCCGTTGGTGAAAAATATAGAGTTGTATTTAAAAAACCTTACTATCTTCCACGTCAAACCCATCTCGACTTCACCCAGGGTTTAAATAGTGCCTCCTTCAAACCTATCATTCCTTTTGATCTCGATCTTGACGGCAATTTCTCTTTCAATGATTATTTCATAATGATTTTCCATCCAGTCTTTACGCTCTCCCTTATTTTCTAATTCTCCAGAACTAGGGTATAATTAAATCATGGTGATCGTAGCTCAATGGTAGAGCACCAGCTTGTGGAGCTGGGTGTTGCGGGTTCAAATCCCGTCGATCACCCCAAATTTTTCAATAAAGTATAATTTAAATATGAATACCGAAAATAAGACATCCTCAGTTCAAGAAGCACCAACTGACATTTCCAAATATACAGAAGCACTCATAAAAACCTACACCACTTCACCTAAAGCAGTACCTTCAACCGCCACCAAACTTTCAGTCTCCCAGACAGTTTCCCTAGCCGCTTTCATATATGAAAAAATGCGCAATGCCATCGAATATCGCGAAGACCATCTTATTCGTCGCGCTGCCATCGAAAGGACACTCAAAAGACGCCTTATTTTAAATCAAAATGGCAAAGATATCGCCGAGCCTCTAATAAAAGAAATGCTCTGGGCAAGGTATTTAGAAAACAATACTATCCCTGAGGAAAAAATCGGGGAGATTCAAGAAACTATCGATAAATATATTTATCTCAGAAATGAATTTACAGTTGGCAGGCCCGCAAAAGAAGAAAAAGAGATCACTACCTGGATTATAGATGTTGTCTCCTGCGAAATTGAGGAACGCCTATCCCCTGATCCTAAAAGGGAAGCCTTTACCAATTACGTTTATCAAATTTTACGCCCGGCAATTGACCTTGCCGACGAGTATGTAAATGTCGATGTCCAGATTTACATTGCCGTAGAACGAGCTTTTGCCAAAAGCGATGATCCCCTCATTCGCTACCATCTTTTAGAGCTTTTACTTCCCGAATTGACCAAAGGAGATTGGAGGGTAGCCGAAAGACTTTTACCTAAATTTAGCGAGGTTTATAAACAAATCGAAAGAGACATCCTTTATCCAAAAGGAGCCGTTCTAAAACGTTTTATCAAAAAACAAACTGCTCCCTTTCTTATTTTAAGAGACCTGTTTGAAACTTATACCAAAGATATTGGCACTATTCTCACTCACGAATCAGAGCTTAAATTTAAAGTCGATGAAATGTGTAGAAGACGTTATGCCGAAACCCAGTCAAAACTCCGTAGAGCCGGAGTCCGCTCGTTTATCTATATCGTCCTAACCAAAATCATCTTTGCCGTCGCTTTAGAAATCCCCTATGATCTCTATCTTTACAATCACATCGCTTACCTTCCTATCGGTATCAATGTCCTTTTCCCTCCCATTTTTATGACCGCAATCATCATTTCTACTCGCGTCCCAGGCGAAGAGAATACTAGAAGAATCTTAACAAGAATAAAACAAATCATCAGCGAAAATCCCGACGTTGAGGATGCCACAAAACTAAAAACCGTTTTAGGTAAAAAAGTAAAAGATAGAAGCGCCACTCTTACTGTCGGTTTTAGCATTCTTCATCTTCTGGCCTTTATTATTTCCTTTGGATTCATTATTTATATATTGACTTTGTTAAAGTTTAATGCCGTCAGTCAGGGAGTATTTATAGTCTTTTTAACGCTCGTTTCTTTTTTTGCTTATCGCATCAGACAAATATCCAAAGAATACCTTGTAGATCCGAAGGAAGGGGTGTTCACTCCTGTCGTTGATTTTCTTATGTTGCCTTTATTAAGAGTAGGACAGTGGCTTTCTGATGAAATCGCCAGAATCAACTTCATCATCTTCTTTTTCGATTTTATTATCGAGGCTCCCTTCAAGGCCATTTTCGAAATCATCGAAGAATGGATCCACTTCGTCAGAATCAAAAAAGAGGAAATGGTGTGAATGTATTAACTATACCCTAGACGCTCAAAAACTATACCCTTATTTATATATCTCCATAAACACTTCTTGAGGTATATTTACTCTCCCAAAGCTCCTCAGCCTCTTTTTCCCTTTCTTCTGAGCCTCTAAAAGTTTGTCTTTCCTGGTTCTATCTCCTCCATACAGTTTTGCTGTCACGTCCTTTCGAAATGATTTTATGTCAGCTCTGGCAATAATTTTTCCGCCTATTGCCGCCTGGATTGGTATCTCAAATTGATGTCTGGGAATTTTTTCCTTTAGTTTTTCCATTAACATATTTGCAGTCGTTTGCGCTTTTTCCCTGACAATTATTTGCGAAAATGCATCCACTTTTTCCCTATTTAAAAGAATATCTAGCTTAACGGCATCGACCGTTCTATACTCATAAAATTCATAGTCTAGGCTTGCATAACCAGAACTTATCGACTTCAATTTATCAAAAAAATCGACAATCATTTCACTATATGGAATGATATAGGTAAATTTAGCCTGATCGCCTATATATTCAAGATTAATATATTCACCCCTTTTATCGCGAGCCAGTTTCATAATTGCCCCCACACTTTCCTTTGGCGAAAAAATAGTTATATACATTACCGGTTCTCTTATTTCCGCGACCAAAGATGCATCAGGAAAATCTTGTGGCGTACGTATGACCACCTTTTCTCCAGATAGTAAAGTTATTTCATATTCAACACTAGGCGCGGTCGTAATTATGTTCTGTTCATATTCTCGTAAAAGCCTTTCCAAAACCACATCAGCATGCAAAAGCCCCAAAAACCCACACAGAAATCCTTTTCCCAAAGCCGGTGAGGACTGCGGCTTGTACGTAAATGACGCATCCGCAAGATGAAGTTTTTCTATCGACTCTCTCAAAATTAAATAATCATCATTGTCCACAGGAAAAAAACTCAAAAATACCATCTGTTTCGGCTCTTTATATCCTTTTATTGGAATTATATTTTCCCCCGTTTCAAATATAGTATCTCCGACCCTAGCCACCGAAAGATCTTTTAGCCCCGTTGCTATATAACCGACCTCGCCAGTTAAAAGTTGGGGCACTGACTTCATCATAGGAGTAAAAACTCCCATTTCAACTGGTTTAAAGGTGGCGCAAGATGCAAAAAAATTTAATTGGTGTATGCCTTCAATCGATCCATCAACAATTCGAACATAGACTATCACCCCACGATGAGTATCATACTGTGAAGAAAATACCAAGGCACGAAGAGGGGAGTCCGATAAACCCATTATTGGCGCCGGTATTCGCTTCACAACTGTCTTCAGAACATTTTCGACGTTTTCCCCCGTCTTTGCCGAAACAGGTATAATTTCATCTTCTGTAAATTTAAACGAATCCACCAGAGATCTTTTTACTTTATCGACTTTAGCCGCAGCCAAATCAATTTTGTTTACAACCGGAATCACCTTTAGATTATTCTGCTTAATAAGCTGCATATGCGCTACGGTCTGCGCCTGAATTCCCTGTGTTGCATCAACTACCAAAATTATACCCTCACAGGCAGAAAGGCTGCGCGATACTTCATAAGAAAAATCTACATGCCCAGGAGTATCAATCAGGTTTAATATGTATTCCGTAGGCGGTAAAGACACACCGGGGGTGTCGCGCATCGATCCCGGTGTGGAGGAAACAGGAAATCTATATCTCATCCGCACAGGAGCAAGTTTTATGGTAATTCCCCGCTCCCTTTCAATCGGATTGCTATCCA
>CAZJBV010000041.1:0-3763 GCA_964544585.1 uncultured Gammaproteobacteria bacterium
TTTAAATATTTAAACATTCATTTAAAATTTATAATTTAGAATTTGAAATTATGCGTATCATAGCTCATATAGATATGGATGCTTTCTTTGCGGCAATTGAGGAGAGGGAAAATCCGCAATATAAGGGTTTGGGGATAGTTGTTGGTGCTGATCCCAAAGGGGGTTCGGGAAGAGGAGTGGTTTCGACCGCCAACTACCAAGCGCGAAAATATGGGATACACTCTGCCATGCCTATTTCGATTGCATGGAGACTTTCTGAAGAAGCAAGAAAACGAGGAGAGCCGAAGACAGTTTTTTTGCCGGTAAATGGAAAGTATTATGGAGAAGTTTCTGAGAGAATTTTTGCAATCATCCGTAAATATGTTCCTTTGGTTGAGCAGACGAGCGTGGATGAAGGGTATTTGGATTTGACTTTTGCGGGAAGTTTTGAAAAAGCAATTGAGATAATAAATAAACTAAAAGAAGAAATCCGGGAAAAGGAAAGATTGACGGCAAAGATTGCCATAGCGCCAAATAAACTTGTGGCAAAAATAGTTACTTCAAGGGCTAAACCTGATAGTGTGAGTATTATATATCCTCATTTTGTGCATAATTTCCTGGATCCACTTGCTGTTGGGGATATTCCGGGTATTGGGCCGAAGACTGAGGAAGTTTTAGAAAAAAAGGGAATAAGGAATGTCGTGGAGTTGCGAGGGGTAGCTCGGGAACAATTGATCGAATGGTTTGGTAAATGGGGGGAGGGAATGTATGAAAGGGCACGAGGAATTGATGAGTCGGAAGTTATGGTAGAAAGGGAGATTAAGTCGATAAGCGAGCAGGAGACGTTTGAGGTCGACACTTTGAGTTCGGCGATACTTTTGCCTAAACTTGAGTGGTTGGCACAAAAGGTAGGAGTGAGGATGAAAAGCGAGGGAATAAGACAATTTAAGACGGTGACGATTACGGTCAGATTTTCCGATTTTACCACAAAGTCGAGGGCGCATAGTTTGAAAGAATTTACAAATGATACTGATGTAATAAAAAAAGAAGCGATGAAGCTTTTTATGCCATTTCTGGATAAAAGGGAAAATCCACAGAAAAAATTGATTCGACTTTTAGGAGTGGGGATTGAGGGATTTTATAATGAAAAAAAGAAAGAGGTTGTGTCTAAACAGCTAGACATGCTATCGTAAATATATGGCTAGGTTTGTACCGGATGTCAAAACACAAAGGTGGATTATTATTTCTCCTGTTCGCCATGACCGACCTGATCAGTTTGTGAAAGAAGCACCTCCCCAGGCTAAGATATGCGTATTTTGTGAAGGGAATGAGAGTCTGACGCCGCCGGAGGTGATGCGTGTCGGTGAGGGAGAAAAGGATAAGCCGGGGTGGAAGATAAGGGTGGTACCCAATAAATTTCCTATTACTGATACTCATGAGGTAATCATCCATAGTCCGGATCATACAAAAAGTATAGAGGATTTTGAAATAGGGCACGTGGAGGCAATAGTGAGAATTTTTAAGGAGAGGTATTTGGCGCACGCAAATGACGGACAAGTAATGATTTTTTGTAATTTTGGAGAGCATGCCGGGGCGTCTTTGGGACATCCGCATTCACAGTTGGTGGTTATTCCAAAGCAGATTAACCTCGATGCTTTGTCAAAGGAGCCGATTGCCAATAATGTCATGGAGACAGCTTATTTTGTCTCTTATTGTCCAGATTTTTCCCAGTGGCCGTATGAGGTATGGATAGCACCTAAAAAAGATGGAGTCATTTTTGGGGATATAAATGATGAGGAGATAAAGGATTTAGCCATGGTTTTACAGCAGACATTAAAAAGGCTTCATGTGGTTTACAATACTCCGACTGTCAAAGCGGTAAGGAAAGATTGGCCGTTTGCTTACAACTATTATATTCATCACGGCAAGGATTGGTTTGTAAGGATTATTCCTCGATTGGTACATAGGGCTGGATTTGAACTGGGGACTGGTTTGAATGTGAATGTTGTCGATCCAGTCCAAGCCGCGACAGATTTGAAGAGGGTACAGGTGTAAAGCTGAATCACCTGGAGGGTGTAAAGCTAGATTTTGATGGCGGTGTAGATGAGATAAAGTAGGATAAGAATACAAGTTAAGATATTGATGAATATGATCAGTTTATAAAAATCTGGGATGATGCCATGGATTGCGATGTGTAAGTCGCGAGAGACCTTGTTCATTTCAAATAGATAAAAGAGATTAAATACCGCAATTGCCGAGAGGAATAGAAATAGAAATGAAAGGTAAATAAATATTAAAACGTCCATATATTAAATGTTGGCAAATCTTTGAAAATGATTGAAAATTGTATGTTGTCCATTATGGGGGGAAAGGATTTTGGGTTTACCTGGCAGTGAATATTTTGGGAGATTGGTTATTGTTAATATCTCTTCAAATGTTTCTGATAGATAAACGCCTATTCTTCGGGGATTTTGGATATTTTCGAGGGTAAAAAGCTCTTCTTGGAATGGCTGTCCGAATCTAATTTTGATGTTGCCGACATTGAAAAGTTCGCCTATGGCTCCATTGATATCGATATCCACTTCGGTGGTGATTATCTGGTCAAGAAGGACGGTATTGATACAGTGACTTTTGAGTGGGGCAAAGTAGATATTCATAATTTTTTTATTGGTGATGAGATAGAGATGATAATACCAATTGACGATGGTCCACAATAAAAAGGAGCAAATGGATATTAATATGACCGAAAGGGTGAGGGCAAAAAGAATAGTATGAAACATTAAGAAGTTAAAAAATAGAATTGTAGAAAGAAAAAGAAGAATTGTTAGAAGGGCAGTGATGATAAGATCAGGGAGGATGGTGAGAAAATGGGGTCTTATGACAAGTAAAATCTCTTCCTGGGGCAGGGTCAGGAAATGGGTTATACCGTCAATCTTTGGAGAATATCCAAGCCCCTCCTTTCCCATAGTAATTGCTCGTAAATTTGGATAAGCATACTATTTTCTATATCTTTAGAGATATACCTTTTATTTAGATCTCGCAATGATGCTGATTACAAAAAAATTGTAAGCGGGAATACACATGTTATAATAATTGGCCATGGTTCTGCCGCCTACGGTTAAGCTCTCTAATTTTTTTGGCCGGTACAGGCTCGTTAAACTAAAACCAAAGGAAATGATTCTTCGCTCGGGCGATACGCCTTCTGGGGTGTACCTAGTGCGTCGCGGTTTTGTGCGCAATTATTCGGTGACTTTGGATGGCAAAGAATTGACTTTGGTAATTTACAGTCGGGATGATTTTTTTCCGGTGATGTGGGCTATTCATAAAATGGTCGTTGTTTATAACTTTGAGGCGATGACGGCGGCGGAAATCTGGTGTGCCCCTCGAGGCGCTTTTTTAACTTTTATTAACCAAAATCCAGATGTGATGTCTGACTTTTTATCTTCAGTTTCTTTTCGATTTGCCGGAATACTTGAGAGATTAACTCATATGACCTATGGAAATGCCCTGACGAAAGTCGCTTCTTTGATTTCTATTCTTACCATGCGATTTGGAGTAAAAAAGGGAAAGAGTATTGTGATTGGGATGCCGTTGACACATCATGAAATAGCAAGTCTGGTGGGGATGGCGCGGGAGACCGTGAGTATAGAGATGGAGAAATTAATTAAAATGGGGGCTTTAGAGGTGAAACACAAAACAATCACGGTCAAGAAAGCTAGGATTTTGAGAAAACTTGCGGAATATTAGGTAATATGTTATAAAAAGAGAATCCAAAGACAGTAGG
>CAZJBV010000041.1:3863-5576 GCA_964544585.1 uncultured Gammaproteobacteria bacterium
AATGTCAGTTTTGGAACTAGCGGATTTTGTCAAGGCTTTGGAGGAAAAATTTGGGGTGAGTGCCCAGCCTATGATGGCAGCCCCCAGCCCTTCGACCTCCTCAGGGCCTGCGGCAGGTGAGGCTGTATCAGAACAAACTACATTTAATGTGGTTTTGGCAAATGCTGGATCTAATAAAATATCTGTTATCAAGGCTGTAAGAGAATTAGTGCCAACTTTAGGACTGCAAGAAGCAAAAGCACTAGTTGAGTCGGTCCCAAAAGAAGTATTAACGGGTGTCAATAAAAAGACTGCCGAAGAAGCAAAGACAAAACTGGCAGGAGCAGGTGCGACTGTGGAATTAAAATAATGCAAGAATGGAAAATGCATGGATGCATAAATTAGAGGAGCGATAATTTAGATTTCTTAATTATTGCAGCTAGAATAGCACGAATCTCTTTCCCTTCTTGAATATAAGGATCAACCGAGAGTGTTTCTATTAGGTTGGTCCTTTTTATTAGCTCTAGCCAGTACAGTGTTTCCCTGCATTCTTTAAGGGAAATATTCATTGTTTTTATGAATTCCTTTTTTGATATTGAATCTTGAGCTTCTTCGATATTTGCTCCAATTGAAGTTCCTGATGCAATAAGTTGTTGAGCAATGGCGAATCCTGCTGGTGTTCTGGGTAGCTTATTTGATAGTTTGATTATTAGTACTGCGAAAGATAAACTACGATCGATAATGTCATATTTGGCCATAACTCATTGTAGCATTCTCAATTTATGCATTTTCCATTCAACAATCCTATTGACATCTTCTTTTCTACTATGATACATTGAGATTTGAATAAAGGATATAGTGAGGAAGACTTGAGATATAAATATGTCCATTTTTATTAAATTTTATATAGAAAGGATAAGATAGAAATTTTTCGTTTGTCAGGGCGCCAACGCATGATAGACGAAAGGTTTATATCACCAAAGCTATATGGCACTAGGAGATGACTGGCCAGATTTACTTACAGTCAGAGAGGTAGCAAAGATACTCCGGGTATCACCTTTAACCATTAAGCGTTGGGGAAAAAGGGGAAAGCTTCCGGCGATACGGATCAATTCCCGTGGAGATAGGCGCTATAAAAAAGAGGCCGTGATGTGGCTTTTGGGTTTGCAAAAAAAGGGTGATGTGATGTAAATCATATTAGGCATAAAAATCCTCCTTTATATAATAAAGAGGAGGATTTTTTGTGGACAAAGGGTATTTTTATTTTTTATACTTAAATTATGGTTAGAGTAGAATTGGGAGTGAAACTTAGACAAATTGTTGATACTGCGTTTGCTCGACCACCTCGGACATCATTCCGAGAAAGAATCATCACCATTTCTGCTCAATTCCAAGCTTTTTGTGGTGGGGGATGGAATGGTGAAATTCAGGCGTTGGAAATAAATAAGTCAGATCTTGAGACGATGGCGACAGCGGTAGGGAGATCTGTAGAACCACTTCTTCCTAGTGCAAATGACGCTCATGAAACGGCAAAATTGAATGGACACGGGTCTTGTGGATCTGATATTTCTTGGGAAGTATAAACAAATTGGTGGAGAATTCAATCAGGTCAAAATTTACCAATGCCAATTTCTTCGGTAAGACAAAAAGGACTTTCTTGATTAGTATCTTATTCTTTTGGTACGCCGACTGTTTGTTGGGTTGGGTCCATAAAAAAATCCCTTCTTCTGCCTC
>CAZJBV010000042.1:0-5571 GCA_964544585.1 uncultured Gammaproteobacteria bacterium
ACAGGGTCCTAAGCCCTGCGCGTCTGCCAATTCCGCCACCTCGACATTTCGATAGATGATACCAAATTTAGAGCGAGATGGAAAGTTTGGCTGGGTCAGTTTTTTCAAAATCCTCGATTTGTGCGATAAAGTGATTTACTTTCCAAGCCCAAGTTTGTGATGGAGGGGCATAGATGGGAGCAATTTTTTCAATAGTATCGGCTCCGCGCTCAACATAACGCTCTTTTAGGGATTTGGTAATAGTTGATACAGCGTCCTCGTAATTTTTGAATCTAAAATCTCCATTTGCCCAACCCCAACAGTTGAAAGAGTTATAGGAAATAGCCTTACAAAAGGTAGATTCTACTCCAGAAATGGCTGGAATCCATGTCCAAGGAATGCCATGTTTATCGGAGACAGAGACAATATGATCAGAGTCCGGCGCTAATGGCGAATCATATTTTTCCAGGAAGCGCTTGAGAGACTGTGCACGGTGATCTGTGCCAGGTTTTTCGAACTTGCGAATATGGGCAGAAGATTCGGCAATGGTGTCTCCCCAAGCCCTTGACGCAGATATATGAATAAGAATAATTATAGTGATAAAAACAAATAACTTTTTCATAGCTTATAGAATTGTAAAAATTTATAATAGGGATTTCTCCTTCCATAATCCCAGTAGTATACTTACTTGCTCGCAAGGTCTACGTCCTTGCCTCGCAAGGGCGTAACTACGGGATTTGGGTAAGTAAGTCAGTCTTTGTAGACTGACAACTTACCCATAAAAAAATCCTAAAGCCTTCACGAAATAGTGAAAACCTTAGGATCTAAACTTGGATTATAACACAATATTATAGGACTGTCAAGTGGAGGGTATGCCAGCTGGCGGAGGCGGATTATTTACCTTGTTTAATCTCCTGCATGAAGGTATTGACGGCATAGGACCATGATCCCTCGGAGCGAGGGGTCCATTTGGACATAATCAGATCAGGATTGGTGAGGCTTTCTTCGAGATATTTTTCCTTAAGGGTGCGCCCTACTCTATCAATGCCCTCTTCGTAGGATGAAAATTTGACGACTTTTTCGCCGTAAATACCAAAACCCCAACAGTTGTGTGAATCTTCTGGTGACTTTTTGCAAAGATTACTTTCCTGCATGGCCATTGCGGGCATGAGGGCGTAGTCGAGGCCATATTTATCGGCAGTGTCTACTAGGAATTGAGCATGAGGAATAAGAGGAGAATCATATTTTTTAAGGAACCGTTCTACAAGATAAGGTCGGGCATCTTTTGAAGTAAGTATGGTTTCCGAAGCGCCGAGAACTTGGGGGATCTCGTCTAGAAATTCGTTATATTGAGCATAATTTTGGGCAAATGCTTTTTGAATGCGTGGGACGACTGCAATTTTTTGGCTTGCCGAAGTGTAGTTAATTTGAAGATAAATGAGGCAGATAATGAGAGTAAAAATGGATACAGGTATCCAGGTGATGATAAGGAGCAGGCGCTTCATAGATTTATGATATAAGATATAAGATATAAGATAAAGAATATTGAGTCAAGTTATGATGAGGCGCGTTCGAGGTAGGAACCGGTTTCGGGGTCTATAGCCACTAAATCACCTGGTTTAATAAAAAGTGGTACATTTACTTTTACACCAGTTTCTAAGGTGACAGTTTTCTTGGCGCCCATAACTGTATCCCCGGCAATAGCCTCTTGTGACTCAACTACTTTGAGCCTGACTTTTTTGGGAAATCGAATAGTGACTCCTTTACCTTCTTTGACAATAACTTGATAAATTTCTCCTTCTTTGAGGTAATTGGTGTAATCTCCTAGCGCTTCTTTGGAAACGCTAAATTGATCGTAGTCGCGAATATCCATGAAAATATGGTTATCGTCATGCCTATAAAGAAATTGGGATTCGTGTACCTCCATGAGGATTTCTTCTACTTTTTCGCCTGACTTGAATGTGAATTCTGTCACTTTGCCATTAATTAGATTTTTGAGCTTTGTTCGAATGAACGCTGAGCCTTTGCCGGGATTGACAAAGGTAAAATCAACAATTTGGTGAGGTGTCATGCGAAAATTGATAAAAATGCCTTTTTGAAAATCGGAAGTTGAAATGATTGCCATAAGGAGTTATTATAAACTTTTTTTATTTACTTTGGTAGGCAAAGGGAAGGACATCTTGGATGCGGGGAGAATTGGTAAAAAGCATGGTTAGACGATCAAGACCAACGGCAATCCCCGAGCAGGGAGGAAGACCGGCAGCTAGTGCTTCTAAAAATTGTTTGTCTTTTAAAATTTTCATCTTTTTTTTCTGTTTTCGTAGTTTTTGCTCTTTTTCAAACCGCTTTTTTTGTTCAATTGGATCTATTAGTTCTGTGAAACAATTGCCTAATTCGAGGCCGGCGATATAAAACTCGAAGCGCTGGGCAAAACGCGGGTCGTCTGCCTTTTTTCTGGCTAAAGCTCCTTCGGAAGAGGGATAATCATAGAGAATGACGGGTTTTGGGATTTGACGTAAATATGTCTCGACTTCATTTAAAAATATTTGATTGAAGAGTTCTTCCCAGGTGGTTTTGGAGTTTTGTAAATATCCCCTTTTGAGCGATTCAGACTTCATGACATCTAATGAGAGTGCTTTTTCAAGATCAAGGTGAGCATATTTTAAAAAGGCTTCGACCATAGAGAGTCGTTTCCAGGGTGGAGTAAGATCGACTCTCAGACCTTGATATGTAAGTAAATTTGGTAAATTAAGTTTATTAAGTAGATAAACAAACAAGTCTTCGCAATCCTGCATAATATCGTTGTAAGTAGCATTTATTCTGTACCATTCAAGAATGGTAAATTCGGGGTTGTGGAGGTAAGAATCTGTTTCGGTATTTCTAAAGCTCCTGGTTATTTCAAAACAGTTGCCAATGCCAAGAGCCAAAAGTTTTTTAATTGATGATTCTGGAGAAGCAGTGAGATACATAGTTTTTGTATTGCCTTTCCTGTCTATCAATTGCGTCTTGAAATATTCTAAGTAGGATTCGGGGATGAGAGAATCAACCAGCACAGGAGTTTCAACTTCTTTAAAATTTCTCGAATGAAAGAATTCTCTAATGTAATAAATTAATTTAGAGCGAATCTCTAGATTCTGAAGTAGATAACTCATTTCCAAATTTTTTGCAGGGTGCGGGCAAATATAAGCAACAGAGAGTCCTTGGAGTTATCAGTGGCATGCTGTTCTTGCTCGGTCTGTTGGGCTGGAATTATGATGGGATTAGATGATGGGTGGGGTGTGGAGGTTTTGGAAGGAGCGTCGATTTTCAAATTGTTTAGACCGATTTCGACTGCACGTCTCAAGATATCGGCGTGTGATGTATTTAATTTGGTGGAGAGATCAAGAACTTTTTGATAGGATTCGTCGGTAATATAGAGAGTCCGTTTGTGCATGGGACAATTGTAGCATAAGATAGAAGTGATATGAATAGATTTATAATATTTTTATTTTGTGCACTTTCGATCTTCCACTTTGTAATTGCGCCTGATTTTGGATTGACTTGGGATGTGCCACATCACATAAAAGTAGGAGAGTTAACTTTAGGTATAAATAATAGATATCCATTTATTTCGCTTCCTTATGGAGTGGTGACCGATGTAATTCCGGTTTTAATTGCTGAAACTCTGCCGTCATATTTGAAGCCAACATCTTATTTATACCTGCCTATATTTTTAGGAATTTTGGGAGGATTTTTCTTTTACTTGCTGCTTTTTCGGTATTATGGCCATTTTATAGCTATATTTTCAACTTTGATTCTTTTTTCAATCCCTAGATTTATAGGGCATATGCATACAAATACAAAAGACGTAGGTGGAGGGGCTTTTTTTATGGGAACAGTATATTTTTTGACATTATATTTTGAGAACTGGAAGAAGAAATATGCAGTGTTGGCAATTTTATTTTTTAGTTTAGGGGTGAATACGAAGCTTACTATTTATCAGCTATTCCCCCTATTTCTAATTATGTCATTACCCTTCTTCAAGAAAAAAGGGGGAAATATTCTAATACTTTTTTTAATTTTGTTTATTTTGCCTTCAGCTATCTGGTTTCTTTTATGGCCACATAACTTATTCCCCTTTTTTCCGTCATTAGAATATTTGCAACAACTGATTTTTTCATATAAAGAGAAAGATTTGATATATTCGCTAGTCCAGTTTTGGGAGACGACTCCATTTATTTTGCTGATTTTGAGTTTTTTGGGGATTGGGGTTTCATTGTATGACTTTAGGAAGCGTGGTCGAATTCTTTCACTATTTTTTCCTCTTTTATTTTTGTATACGATATTTAAGTATCCACTTTTTGGCTTTCCGATAGTTGATGATATTCGCTACTTTATTGACGTTTATTTTGCTACAGCCTTTCTGAGCGTCTTTGGTGTTTATTTTTTTCTGAAAAAATATGCCGTAGTTTTTATTATTCTGATAATTGGTATTGGTTTGTATAGGAGCATTGAATTGCATCCATATGAAATAGCATATGCCAATTTTTTATCTAAAAATAATGATCGTGATTTCTGGGCAGCTTCATACAAGGAGGTTTTTGCAGATATTAATCAGACTGTACCCAAAAATTCCACTGTTTCGGTAAGATTGGCACCAGAACTGGCTTATTTTTATATTCGTCCCGACTTGAGAAAGAATTTAAATAGAAGAAATCCAAATGAAAGTGATTTTGTAGTGATTTTAAACAGGCCAAGTTTTTTTATGATTTTTCGCGTGGAAAATTTTTATCAGAGGAATACGCCAACAAACATATTTCAGACGAAAACTCGTGTGCCACTTTCTTATTTCTATGATTTAAGAGTAGTAAGGTAGAAGTTAATTGTTCAAGTTTACGTAATCCCAACCGCGATTTGCGCCATTGCAGACGTAGAGACGATTTGCATCTGTGCGAAGAACAAGTCTGCCCCTTTCTGAATCTGAATCACAATCAGCCGCTGGCGGTACTCCTGATGACGTTTTAGCAAACTGGAAATATCCAGTGGATCCTACCGTTAAAGCTGAAATCGGGTTGGTGGTACCAATGCCAACATTTCCTTCGAGAATGATTAGACCATTGCCATTGGGATTTATAGTTAGACTTTCATTTAGGTCGCTAGTAGTTATTAATGCACTGGGAGAGGATAGGCCTAAAGTCAGAGAACCAGATTGAAAATCAACAGCATAAAGAGGATTTGGATAGAGAAAATTTCCACCGTCTAGTATAAGCGTTTCACCATTGGGGCCTACTGGCCCAGTAGCTCCTGTTGAACCTGTTGGGCCGACAAAGCCAGATGCGCCAGTAACTCCTGTTGGTCCTCTTGAACCGGTTGCGCCTGTTGTGCCAGTTGGTCCAGCAAAACCAGTTGCGCCCGTTGCACCTGTAGGTCCTTCTTGGGCATGAGCCGAAGATAAAGCGAAAAGCGAAAAAGTGATAACGAAAATGAAAGTGGTAAGAAGAATGGAAAAAAATCGTTTCATTTTTAGATAAAAGAAAGATATATGATTGATTTTAGCCTGTCAATAGGATTATTTGATACGAAGTGTATCAATTGTTTGCAAAATAAAAAAAT
>CAZJBV010000043.1:0-5492 GCA_964544585.1 uncultured Gammaproteobacteria bacterium
TTTTTGTCAATCGCATCCTTTGGCTTGGCGGAAGCGTAGAAGAAAGATTATTTGCCTTTTTCAAAACGATAACCGACGTATAGTGCAATTAGGCCGAGTATAATAGCGATAACTGCGAGTGGGTTGATCATATTTATTTTTTCTTTTTGAATATAAAGTACATCGCAATCAGAAATAAACTTGTAACGATTGCGGCAAAATAAAATGTATTTTCAAAATTCCATTCTATCATAATGTCAATATGTCAATCTCCAACGAGATCAAGCGACCACTTTAGTGTTGCCCAAGTCATAAGAAGAGCTACAAAAACAAACGAAAGTAATTCAATTAATGATTTGGGTTTGGTGAAAAAGGGAGAAATGACTCCAGCTGTAAACCATGCTGCGGCAACAGTATTTGCAAAATCGGAAAGTGCTTTTCTTTGATTTACAGATAGGCGTTTCATTCATTTTCATCATAGAATCAATCTCTTTTAGTGTCAATTATTACACTCTTTGGCTTTGCGGAAGGCGGCGGCGAGGGCTTCCTGTTGGGTAATGAATCATTACTCTACTTCGCCTTCTGCTTTTTTTAGTCTATAATCGTGGAGTAAAGCAAGAGGTTTGGTAAAATAAGCTCTTTCAATGGACTCTTGGCCTAAAAGATGCAGCATCATATTTCTGGTAGCTTCATCAACAATACGGTCGGGGTATTTCAATAGATACATAACGTGAGGAGGTGTTTTTTTTCCTATTTTAGTCCAAATGGTTTTTAAATCTTCAGGACTCAAGTGATATATACTACTTCCAATCTTATTTACTAGCCACGAGATGCCTAAATATTGAGATTCTATTTCTATAGCATATCCAGCTCTTTCCAGTAGCTCATTGTATATTCGTTGTGGTAATCCCATTTGTTCAAGTCTTTCTTTTAATATCGCAGTTGCCTTTTCTGGGTCTTTTTCATCCTTTACCCATTCTTTTTGATGAAGGCTTAGGAGCATGGTTAACCACTCTCTATAACCTAGATATTCTAAATATGGATGTCCAGATTCTATCTGGGCTAAAACACCGACGAGTTGGGCTTGGGTTTCAACCGGAATTCCTTGTAAATGGGCAAATTCATGTGCGATAGCTTCGGGATAGTAATCTGTAAATATAACAACTTCATGGATAAAGGGATTCAATAAACCTATTGCTCTAGCTTTGTTGAGCATTATTCGCGAGAACCTTGATTTTTTTGCTTTTGTTGCTGTATCAATCGCGTATCCATCGTGCTTTACTGTGAATTCCTGGACAGCCTTGTATACTGTGGGTACAAGTTCGTCGTATTCCAAGGTGGGTACATCTTTGCGTTTATTGAGCTCACTGATGACAAATCTTACTTCATCTTTTGGATTGAACTCTTTTTCTTGTAATCCTATCTTTTCCTGAATTGGTTTTCTTAAATAATTGAAAAAATATAAACTTCCGGTTATTCCAACAGTTGTCCCACTGCCAAGACCTAAAGCGATAGCTGTTGAAATACTTCCTTCAACCGGTTTTTGGGAGACTTGTGATAGTATATTATATCCTAAATAAAGAATTAATGGCTCTTTTCCGTACAAAGCAAAAGGAAGAAATATGTCAGTTAGTGGTCGATCAAAGGAATCTGTAAATTTTCCAGTCAGGGCTGCAGCTCGTGAATAAACCACTTTATGATATGTTTCTCCGAGTGCATAGATTTGGTATTTTCTTTGGATTTGCTGCAGCGCTCGAAGGTCTCTAAATATGATTCCATGATCAAGAGGAAACTCTGAAGAAATATATTGATTTAATTCAGAAGATTGGACAGAAGCTGGATGTATAGAACCAGTTTCTATTAGCATTTTAAGCGCAGATTGTACTATAGGTTTTAGACTATTTCAAATATTATTCGCCTTTTGGCGCATTCAGGGTGAACACTCTTTGGCTTTGGGGAAGCCAGGTGTAATTTTCCTTAGGTGTCAAGCTAGTACACCTCCGGAGTGTGCAAGTGTGTGCAAGTGTGCATAGCTTCTAATGAATTTGAAGTAAAGAGTTGTTGATGATATATTACATTCGTAATGGGTATTTCTCTTAATACCATACAAACAAAGAGTCTTTCTTCATTCTACTGATTATTGCGGTAATCCTCATAATAGTCTCAGGATATATCCTTTTTTTCGTTATACCGAGAAAGTAAAATCATTAGTCGCACTCTTTGGCTTTTCTAAAGCCGGCGGCGAGGGCGTCTTGTTCGGTGCAGAACCAGGAATCTCCGAAGGATTCGTCGACAATAACTAGTTTGTAGGAGCGGCAGGAGGGGAGGTGATAGATCTTGCCGTTTTTGGTGTTGCCTTTGATGAGACAGTCTGTATTTGAGGTTTGGTTTCGGCAAGCGGGGGAGAAGATACCTAGTTTTTCCTCTTTGGCTTTTTGGGTGGCAGACTTCATTTCGTCGTAATAAGGATTTTTGGTATAGACGAAGCGCGCTGCACCAGAATTTAAGCTTTGCAGATTGACTAAATTTCCATCAACATAAACATTGGCAAGCTGTCTTCCATAGTCGTCGGTGGTGATATCTTTGAGCGTGACGCTTTTTCCTTCGAGAAGGCTGGTGAGGTGATCTCGCGATTGGGAATGATAACATCGATCTTTTTCCGGAGCATCGACTGAAAGAAGGCGAATGCGGCGGCCATCGGCAAGCTCGAAACTGTCGCCGTCGATGACTTTGGTGACGATCGTCCGGTCATAGTTTTGTTTGAGGAAAAAGGCGTTGGCGAGGAGGGAGATGAAAGAGATAAAAGATAAGAGATAAAAGATACGGGCGGGCATGAAGATATTATACTATGTTACTTAAGTCACTTAGGTAAATTAGGATGCTTAAGTGGAGGATGGTGTTTTTTTGCTGAATTTTTTGCGGTAGATGATGATACCTATGAGTATAGGTACCCAAATGATGGCATAAACTACAAGCCAGATAGCAAGAGAGCCTAAGTTTCTAAGTGTTCCAATAAGGGAGCGGACGGCGAGTTTGAATATGACATCAGGTCTCCAGACTTCTGTAGGAGCGTAGGGGAGGGCAATTTCATCAGTTGAGAGATATACCGTCAGTTTGGCCATTTCAGCTGTCTTTTCTAGATACTGCTGTGAACCTTTTATCGCGTCAATTTGGGATTGGAGATTTATAATTTCCCTTTGAATATTGAGTATTTCAGTGACATTAGTGGTTTTGGAGAGCATGTCGTCAAATTTGGCTTTGGTGCGATTTAAAGTGTCGAGCTTTGCTTGATTGTCTACATATTGATCGGTAACGTCAGTGCCGGAGAGGGTTTCGGAGACGACTTTGATAGCTTGCTCTTTAAATATATTGAGTGCAGTTTCCATATTTTTTGAGGGGATGCGGATGACGACTGATGAAGAGGGTGCATCCTGGGGATTGGTCAGATTGGTATTGACCATGTAGCCGCCAAGG
Organism: uncultured Gammaproteobacteria bacterium; assembly: GCA_964544585.1. GTDB lineage: Bacteria > Patescibacteriota > Microgenomatia > 2-02-FULL-39-11 > 2-02-FULL-39-11 > CAZJBV01. Next base: position 3,454 of record CAZJBV010000043.1, read on the forward strand.
CTTTGGGCTGTTTTGACAATTTGATATTGGGTTTCCGGGACATCTTTTACCAGAAGTGAGAGGAATGATTCCCGTACGACCAGGCGATTTGAGACGTCTGTAGTAGGAGGATACTCCCGATAAGAAGTATCGATATTGGGCAAGGCCATTTTTAGGCCGGAAGAATAACCTGCGTTTTCATTGGGGGTTGGTATTGATAATCTTCCAAGAGTACTGACTCCAAAAAGTTGCTGAGAAAAGAAATAGATAATGATGAGTAAAAGAACTATGATGAGCTTGTGGGTTTTGATCCAAGTAATCATGGGCAGTAAGCTTAGAACTTATACCAAAACCCATTTCTACTGCAAGCCTCCAGGATTCGGCTGCAACTGGTTCGAAACTCCTAGAAGTATATTGCCATATACTCCGTCGTCGTTTCTTACCAGTTTCGCTCGAACCTGAAGTCTTTCGCTACGAAAGTGGATTATGATATAAGTTCTACGATAGAAGAAGATGTTTTACTTGTCAACTATTTAAGTCACCTGCCGGCAGGCAGGCTTGGGAAGCTTAAGTTTCATAGGCTGCTTAGAAATATTGTGGTATATTGAGAGAACTATGCAGAGTCAATTTGTGATGGTGATTTTTGGGGCGACGGGGGATTTGACAAAAAGAAAGCTTGTGCCTGCACTTTTGCGGATGTTTCGCGAAAAATATTTGGGTGATAAGTTTTTTATTGTCGGGGTGGGGAGAAGGGAGATGGGTGATGAGGGATTTAGGGAGTATATTGGGGAGAAGATACGAGGTAATGCAACAATGGACAATATTCCAATGAAACAATGGGAAGAGTTTTCAAAACATATTTATTATCAGAGGGGATTGTTTGAAGAAAAGGGGCTTTATCAAAATCTGGAAAAGAAATTAGTATCTTTTGATCAGAAAGAGAGTACTTCCATTACTCGATATTTCTATCTTGCCACACCACCACAAAATTATGCCACTATTTTAGAACATTTGGGAACTTCTGATTTAGCTGCCGCCACTTCGAGCAAGATTTTAATTGAGAAGCCTTTTGGACGGGATGCGTATGATGCGATGAAGCTGGAGCAAATTCTTTCGCGAACGTTTAAAGAAAAACAAATATACAGGATAGATCATTATCTGGGGAAAGAAGCAATTCATAATATTATTGCCTTTCGTTTTGCCAATGGGATATTTGAACCAATTTGGAATAAAGAGTATGTTGATTCGGTGCAGATTACGATGAGTGAGGCGGGGGGTTTGGAAGGAAGAATCGGATTTTATGAAGGGGTAGGGGCTCTTCGTGACGTGATGCAAAATCATATGCTGTCGATGGTGGCACTGGTTGCCATGGAACAGCCAAAAAATTTTTCATCGGAGGCGGTGAGGACGGCCCGCGCGGAAGCATTAAAAGCTATAGAGGTGATGGATGTGGAAAAAGTGGGGGAAAGAGTAGTGAGGGGGCAATATGAAGGATATAGACAAGAACATGGGGTAGATCCGGGGTCGGAGACAGAGACGTTTGTAGCGATGAAACTATTTGTAGATAGCCCTAGATGGAAGGGGATTCCTTGGTATTTGCGCACGGGAAAGAGACTCAAAAAAGATGTGGTGGAAATATCAATTGTTTTTAAACAGACTTGTCATATCCTGTTTCGCGAAGTCGGCTGTCCGGAGGAAGGAAATATATTGACACTTCGAGTCAGTCCGGACGAGGGAATAGGCATTAGAGTGGTTATCAAGAAACCGGGTCACGAATTTAAACTAAAAACTACTGATCTTCATTTTCGCTATAGAGAGGATTTGGGAGATGAGCCGGTATTGGAAGCGTATGAGAGGATTTTGGAGCAAGTATTTCGTGGAGATCAGATGCTTTTTAATAGGTCAGATGAAATGGAATCGGCGTGGAGAATTATTACGCCAATTTTGACTGCATGGCAGCACCAAGACGGAAAAATGCTTCATTTTTATACTCCCTTTTCATGGGGTCCGGAGGAGGCTGATAAATTAATTATGAGGGAGGGGAGGAAGTGGGGGATGAG
>CAZJBV010000044.1:0-4870 GCA_964544585.1 uncultured Gammaproteobacteria bacterium
GAGTAGTTTCCATATTGATCTGCTTTGATAGTATATTTGGGAAGGATTGAGGCTTCTGCCATGGGGATGAGGGACCAACCGGGACTTCCGGTTTTTGATAAAACAACTTTTACTTCTGATTCAGGAATTGTTTGTCCGAGTGTTTCAAGCTGGATACTTTTTTGAGAAAAGCTGATAGTAGGGGGTAGGAGTACCGGGCCTATTGATTGGTCATTATTTGAGATGGGAATACAGTTTGGGTATGTCGATCTATTTTGATAGTCGATAGAATAGAGACAAATCTCTTTAGTTTCTGATGCAATCGGTATGGTTTCAAAAACGAAATAGCCTTCTTTATCTGAAAGTGTTTCACCGTAGGCGCGGGGCCCTTCGGCAACCACTTTCGAGTATGGACCGGTGTAGCCAAAAATTTTTATCCGGCCTGATTCAGGGATATAAGCCGTCACCCCAACATTTCTTATTTGAGTCATTTATTTTTCTTTTTATATAAATAAATTGCCAGAACAAATAATCCGATAACAAGAGATGCTTTCCATGGAAAAGCAATGATGCGAACTGATTTTTCCAGATTTAGAGAGGTGCCGTCGGGTTTGAATTCAGCTTTAAATGTGTAGGGACCGAGGAAAAATCCTTTTAAAGATAATGTTTTATCGGCGGAAGTTTGGGTCTTTTGATCTAAATCTTGGATTGTCTTGACGACACGGGTTGTTCCTGAGAGGATATTTTGGGGTAAAAGGGGATATTCTGCCGAGAGGAATGGTCCTTTGAGGGTGACTTTGCCTATTGGTTTGAAAAAAGCAGAACCAGAATTTTTTATCTTTATTTGGCCTTCGAGTGAATCAAATGAATCCATAATAATAGGAAAATTCAGCGAGGAAATTTCGCCGGTTTTATTTAATGTGCCTAGAGTAGTGACTGAAATGAGGATATTGGCACCAATGACTGATTCAACGGTAGACTCAGAACCAAGTCCTATTGGCGGGCTTTTGGATTTGAGAGATAATAAGAGGTAATGATCTCCTGGTTGTTCATCTTCAGGAATAGAGATTTTTAAAAGCAACTCTTTTTGTTCATTGTTTTTGAGAAAGAAGGGTTTTTCCATATCATTGTCAGGATTGTCAAGACTAAACCAGGAGTCAATATTTTGGGCCAACTTTTCATTGTAGGAAATTGAGATATCGCCCGTTTTGTGATCTAGTTTTAAGGGAATAATTTCGGGCGTGACGATTGTTTCATCGCCAAGATTTTGGATTTTGAACTGTTGCGTGACAGTTTTACCTGGTTTGATAATTACTTCGAGGAGGGAAGGGGAAATGGAGAGGGAGTAGGACTGAGCGTAGACCTTTGATGGGAGATAAATGATAAATGATAAATGATAAATGAGAATGGAAAAAGCAATTAGTTTAATTTGAAATTTGAAATTTGAAATTTGAAATTTCATATTAATATCCTGGAATGGCGGTAAAAATAATTGTATTTCTGTAGTTGCCGACGGGTTGGGTGGAGGAGATATTGACTCTGAAATTGATAGTTGTTTGATGCCTAACTTTGTGAGCGCGAGAGCTCATAATGACGATGGGATCCTGTCCTTGGGAAAGATCGGCAAATGGCCTAAAGTAGGAGCTGTCTTTGAAGTCTTCGGGAATAGAATTTCCGACTAAACCATAGCCAAAACCTACAACTCCATTTTGTCGCCAGGAGCGGGCAGTTGTCGATGTACATCGATTGTTATCTTGATCGCACTTTGTATGTCTAATGATAGCTTTTGTATCAGAAGTAAGTGGACCGACTTCTACTGCGAATACCTGATAACCAGAGGAAAGTCCGTTGTCGACAATGGCCTGGATTTGCTTGGTGATTGGTTGGAAAGGAGAAAGTTTGCCAAAATCGACTTTGGTAGTTGAGAGAGAAAAGCGGAAAGGTTCGACTCCAGAAAGATAGGGGAAGCCGCTTTGAATAGTATATCCTTGAGAAGTTAAAAGTCCTGTTGCTGTTTGACCAACTACATCCTGAACGTTGTAGTTTTGGGAGGATTTTGAGCCTGAGGTCATGTTGAAGTTGCCTCCTTGGATTTGGTAGTTGGTGGAAGTCATGTCTTGAGCGAGAATTACAGATGGAGATAAGAGATAAAAGATAAGAGATAAGAGTAAATAAATAAGCATAGATCTATTGTGGCAAAAAGGGGAAAGGGAAGCAAATAAATTAGTTAGTTTCCAAAGAGTGGAGTTTGTTTTCGAGGTTTTTAATTTGTTTTTTTTGGTTTTCCTCTTTGAGGTAGATTTTACCCAAAAATATGGCCAGGGGAGTCATGAAGGGGAAGGAGGCTAGGATAGCCAGGTCCCCGAGGTTTTTGACTGGCCCGGCGAGGGTAAAGTAGATAAAAATTAGGATTGCCGAGACGACAAAAGGAATGATTGGTTCCAAGAGTAAGGAAAGCTCAAATAAGAGAAAGAAGTTTAAGAAAAATAGCGGTGAGGTGAGGCCGCCGGTATCTTGGACTACTAGGATAACTGCCATGGTGGAGATGATAGATTCGACGAGCTTGAATGATTCTGGCTTGATAAAATATCTGGTCAGAACGAGAATAATCATCAGAATGGCAGTGAGTTGGAGATTGTAATAGGAGAGAGTAGGATCGGTAATCCAGAAATAGGTGACAAGTGAAGCAAAAAGAATGAGGAAACTATGAATGATTGCTTTCTGAGACATGAAGATAGTATAACTAAAATTAATTTTTTTTGGTATCATTCTTTGATTTTGTTATTCTTGATCTTTTATTTATGTCAAAAGAAAATAATGGAGATAAATGGAGTTTGATAGTGGAAAGGCCATTGGGGGCGATAGATTTAAATGAATTTGAGGAGGGGATGGAAGGTTTTTTTATATGCAATGTGGGACATATATTAATGGAAAAACCCCAAAGCAGTAAGTGTCCCGTACCTATAACTAACCCAGAGAGAGTCATTACCATCCCATTTTGCACCAGATGCGGTAAAAAAAATCCTTCATGGAGTGCAGCGGGAATCGGTGGAAAGATACATGATGATGGAGCGTGTGGGGGTCCAATTGATACGAGAGTGGAATTTTTAGGAGCGAGTGGGTATAAATACTGTCAACATCAAGTCTATTTTATGCCAAGAGATTCATCAAACAACCAGCATCTTGGGCGCCGAAGACGTCGAGGCGGAAGTCTTCGGTGACTTCGCTGGCTTCCATAGCAACTGAAACTGGACATGCTGGGCAGAATATTTGTCCTGATTGCAAAATTAAGTTTTGCTTTCTATCCAGTCTTGCACTTCCACCTAGAGCTTTTTCCGCTTGTTCTACAATAGTTTGAAACCAAACACACCCTTTTAGTTGTTCCTGTTTTCCATACGATAAATTTTCAAACCGAGCCATTATGATATATATTTTATCATTTGATGATTAGAAATTGTATGGCGTGTGATATACCATGGGACTCATATGAGGACATATGGGGAAAGGAATGAACATGAAACCACCGTTACAAAATTTAAAAGATGACAGTCGGATTTCTACGGAGAATTAAGCGGTCCTTGTTTTTGTGGAAAGTTAAATAACAGTTAGAGTGGGAACTGGTTGGTTTACCAGTGGTGTTTGAAATAGAGTTTTTTCGGCTGGTTGCCATATTATTAGAGGAAATCTATCGATTTCCAGTACTCGATTTATAGGTATGATTCCGAAATCGATCTCATCACCTTTTTTTAGATGAGTAATGCTAGTAATTGGCCTTCTGTCATGATTTAAAGCTTGTATTTTATCTCCATTCCTTTCTAGTCTGGTAGCCCTTACGATGGAAACAAAATCACGTTTTACCTTTGCCTGTTCATCTTTTGTTTTTATTTCTAGAATACCTGTATACTGATTTATACCTGCTTCGGATAAAGCGATGTTAAGATCCTCCAAAAAATTGGAAGAAGGTCCGTCTTCTTTAAGATTTATTTTCCCAAAAAGAGCTTTTGGCTCGTCTCTGTTGGGAATACCTGATACAAGTACTATACCTTGCGGAAGTAGCCCGATTGTTGGTCCTGCTTTTAATCCCATGCAATTGAGCAAGCCTTTTTGCTCTTCCTCAGTGAGTCTTGTTCTTTCTAGGCCGTCAGAATAGGAGGGTTTTGGAGTTTCAACGATGTGATCGTCTATTAAAGTAATCAATCTATGACTAGCTAACTCGTCTATTTTTCCTGCTAGTTCTGGACTTACCTCGAAATCAGCAAATTGAGGGTATATGGTATTTATATCGACTTCGCCTTTGTATGGACCCGTTAAATGTTTTATTACCTCTATATCTTGGGAAGAAAATCTTGGATGTGGGGGTTTTATCTCTAGGGTTATGTCATAACGACCTTCGAGATGTCCACCATTTATAGTAAATTCATCTTTATAGACTCTTGGATCGTCCCAAAATGAGAAATCAGATTCTCGGTGAGGATCTCCATCTCGGAATTTTCCTGCGAATGAGTATTGTAAAGATTCTTGTCCTATACTCATAATGAAGTCGTGATTATACTATAGCTATATAAATATTTCAAAATGTATCAACAATCCGCTACATCTTAGCATTCGCCTTTTCACTACTATTCGTAGACGGCTCATGCTGCGATTTGTTGGCGGATTATGCATTTCTACGCCTCACTTCGTATCGGCTAGATATACATAAAAAATCTCTCCTTTTGGGAGAGAAACGGCGGTGTTTCTTTTTTCGGCGGTGAAGGATTTGATGGTAGCGTATACTATGATACTTGTCAAGAAGACGCATTTACACTCTTACACTCTGAACTATTGTGGTTAGTTTGTTTAAAGAGAGATAGATGTTTTATATATATGGATATATTATGATATATACTTT
>CAZJBV010000045.1:0-4084 GCA_964544585.1 uncultured Gammaproteobacteria bacterium
AAGCCTCAATCCTTCCCAAATATACTATCAAAGCAGATCAATATGGAAACTACTCCTTCAATATTCCCCAAAACCCAGATACAAACTTTCGCGTTTTTACTCTTTCTCAAACCACAGAAGGTCAAACACCTAAAAGTCAAACACTTTCAATTTCCCTCGGAAATCAATGGAATTTAATCTTAATGATCCTGATTATTTTTCTCTCTGTATTGGTGCTATTTTACGCTTTACGCTTTACGCTTTACGCTAAATTCCGCAAGCGGCATCATCCCGAAAACCCACATTTACAGTCTGTGGTATAGATTTACCCTCAACCTCTGCCTCGATAGAGTAAGTCCCCGGATTAAACGATGCTACATCAAAATATCCTTTTCCTATATTATCTGTAACTCCCTGAACAGTCGACACCGTTAGCCCTCCAGGCGCATTCAAAGCCACCGTTTGATTGGCAACTCCCAAACCTCGATCATCAATTACAAAAACAGTTACCCTTATTAAACTTGCACCATCACTACAGGCAGACAGAGGAGAAGCAAAGATATAAGAATTGGAAAGTGAAATTTGGCCTGAGACCGCCGCTCGACCAGGAATATTGACTTGAAATCTCCCATAAACCAAACTTAAACTCAAAAGTATCAAAATTAAAATCATTACTAATAAAAAAAGTCTACCAAATTGTCTCTTCACAAATCCTTGCTTTTCCATAAACAACTCTATTCTCTCATTACGATAAAAAGTAAGTCAATCGAAAAAAAAGCTAACTTGGAAGCTAATTATGAATAACAGCTCTTACCTATAGTTAAATTCAATCTGAAACGAAAATAAGTATAAAACTGAGTATTTAACTTAAAATTTTCCTAGGTCGTAAAAACAGGTGCATGAATCTAATAATTGAACTAAGATGCAAAATATTACCCTGACAGCATAAAAAAGGATTAAAAAAATCTAGCACTCTGTAAATGTAATTGATAAAAAAATTATTGAATTTAATTTTTGCAGAGGAATTTTTGACTAAAATAAACTAAACTTTAACCTGCAGATTTATAAAAAAATCTTATAGTAACTAAATTGCAATCTATCCCCAATCAGGCTAATTTATTCTTTAAAACTTATTTTAAATTATTTATATTCTGTTTATTTTCGCTAATTAATAATTAAGTTATCAAATAACATCAAATAGCATCAGATAAAAATATAAATATTATAGGTCAAACAACTGATTACCGAATAATATTTGAAGCCATTTTGTCATGCGGGAATTCGTGAAAATTTAAGTGAAAATACCAAAATAACAGCATCTTACCTCTAATTAAATATATCAGCTCCCTCTTGACAGCTATTATTATTATTGTTTTACTAGAAATAGAGGACAACTGTATGTATAAAGTGTATAATTTTGAAGCTAATTTCAACCAATACCTAAAAAGCCTTAATATATCAAAAAAGACTAGCCGCCACTATTTGGTTTTTTTTCGCAGCTTTTTAAATTGGCTGACCCTAAAACTTAAAGTCAATTCCGCTTTCTCTACACCTAAATCACTTTTACCTTATCTCTCAGAAAATTCATTAAATAAGTATAAAAAATTTCTCTCCGAGGCTAAATTAGCCAAATCTTCAACCCAAATAAGAATATCAATTCTTACTGAATACGCTAAATATCTCAAATCCCAAACCCAAGAAATACTTAAAAATATATCAAATCCTACTAAAGTTATGGAAGAAAGTATTCTTTCCGAATTTCTTCAGGAGTTAGAAGAGAAAGGCGCCGGAAGATCTACTATCAGGAGCTATCGATCTGATATCCGCCAATTTCTCGAATTTTTAATTCATAATTCATAATTCATTATTCATAATTCTATGACCCGTCTGCCCAAATCAATTGAGAAACTAAAACAACTAGACGGTGAAACGATAAGGCTTTATAAAAGCTTTCTCTTCTATACTCTTAAACTTTCTCCCGAGTCGAGTAAAAGAAAACTCTCCTCATTAAATCAATTTATCAAATGGGCAAAACGTCAGGGGTATATTGACAATTATGTCGATATCACCTCAATCAGAGGAGAAAAAGTAGCAACCATTCCCGAAACCCATACTCCATCAGATCAAGCTCTTTTAGAAAAAACAAGCAATCTCCAATATATATATCGTAATATACTTAAAAATATACAAAGTATACATCCAACCGTCGGCTCAATCCTCACCGCCGGCCTCTTCTCTCTTCTGTTTAGTGCCTTTGGTATCGGCCTTTATCAGCAATTTTTTCAAAAGGCTTCAGAGCCAGCTGCCTTCCCCAGCCAACCCGTCAGACCATCCCGGATCCTTTCATTTCAAGGAAGACTTACCGATTCTGTTGGAAATCCTATCACTGAAGCAACAGATGTTACATTCAGATTTTGGAACGCAGAAACCGGAGGTACAGAACTCTACTCGACCAATCCCTGTCCTATCCAACCGGATCAAAATGGTATTTTCAATACCATTCTAGGCGCAATCTGCGGAGAGGAAATTCCTGAATCAGTTTTTTCCGAAAATCAAAATGTTTACCTGGGAATTACTGTTTCCGGAGATGAAGAAGCTCTTCCTCGCCAGCATCTGGCTACCGTGGCCTATGCCCTAAACTCAGAAACCCTCCAGGGTCTGCCTCCTCAATCACCCGCAGATGTATCGACTATTCCTTATATTGATAAAAATGGGGCTCTTGCCATAGCCGCCGTTTCACCAAAAATAGTCTCCACCAATGGAGAATTTACCATAGAAGGCCAAACTCTCAATATCCAAACGGCGACCTCATCAAATGGAGATATAAATATTTCCCCCGACGGAACTGGTGCCTTAAATCTCAACTTTCAAGGACTCGTGCCCTCAAACGGCCAGGGCTTTGTAAACATCACTGCCCCAAATATCACCGCCGGATCGCTCATCTATGGCGAAGGAAATTCCGGATCTGGATATAGTCTTTTAGATCTTCGCTCTGGAGGAATCTTGGGAAATCGGTTCACCGTGGATTCTTCCGCCAATCTTTCCCTCAGCGGAAACTTGGAAGTTGCCAACGTACTCTCAACTGATCCCTCTCTGGTGGATATAGAAACAGCCCTTCACATCGCAAATCAAATATTTGATGGCGGTCTTGGCATTTTTGGCACCCAGGGTGATAAACTTCCGGCCACATTTGATTTTACCAAAGATACAACCATAGAATTTGACTTCCAAACACAATCAAAAGATATCAATCTAAAAACTAATATCAATTCCGATGGTTCAAAATATTATCTCTTCACTTGGGGGACGGACAACTCGTTTACAGTCCAAGCATGCAATCCAACCTGTTCAAAAATTGCTAATACCAAATTCAACTTTACCTCAAATGCCTGGCATCATGGACTAGTCACATTTTCAAGTGGAACCATTCGCTGGATTTTAGACAACAATCAAATCTCTCTTTCCGTCCCCGTCGCAGGAAATGTTCCTACAATCTCGAGTGGAGGAATCCAATTTTCCCAAGGATTTCAAAATATTTCAAATCTCCGCGTCTCTCCAAATACACAAGTCATTCTCACCGGAAGAAATGCATATATTGGTGGAGATCTATATCTATCAGGATCAGTCAATTCCAATCTAAATATTACCGCCGCAAATCAAATCCAAACTGGCCAAACAACTAGCGCTCCTACAGCCATAGGTCTAGGCGCACTCTACTACAATACCAGCACAAATGTTCTGTATTATTGGAACGGAACAACCTGGGTCTCAGCCGCAACCGGAGAAGGCGGAGCCTCAGGACCTACCGGAGCAACCGGTCCTACGGGTTCGACTGGTTCAACTGGTTCAACTGGAGGAGGCGGCCCAACTGGCTCAACAGGCGCAACCGGGTTTACAGGTCCGACCGGAGCAACAGGGGCAACAGGCTTTGCTGGTCCCACCGGCTCAACCGGTGCCACCGGCTTTACTGGTCCTACAGGTTCAACTGGTACAACTGGATTTATTGGACCGACCGGATCAACAGGTGCAACAGGAGGTAACGGCCCTACCGGCTCAACCGGTGCCACCGGCTTTACCGGACCGACTGGGTCAACAGGCGCAACAG
>CAZJBV010000046.1:0-3990 GCA_964544585.1 uncultured Gammaproteobacteria bacterium
GTAGGAGTAGGTGTCCTGGTGGGAGTGGGGGTTGGGGTTGGGCAGGGATTGGTAGTAAAGCTTTCTTGGGTGGTGGACCAGTTGGATGAATTAAAATTATTGGCTGCTTTTATGTGGGCATAATAGGTAGTGTTACATTTAAGATTTGATACTGTAGCAATATTTCCACTAGTCCAACCATTTGTTGTGGGTACTCCGATAACATCTTCTGTATCTGGACATGTGTTTCCTCCGGATATAATTCCTAGGGTACATAAATAATTACCATTTAGAGGATCTTTTTGGAGGCTATTTGAAATCTGAAACCAATATGAATTTGCTCCTATTATCTGAGACCATTGGAAAGAAAGACTGGTGGTGCCATCATCAGGTCCGCCGACATTAACTTGACTGAGAATAGGAGGAGGGATAGGTGTAGGAGTAGGAGTTGATGTGGGAGTGGGTGTGGGAGTAAAAGTAGGGGTTGGTGTCAAGGTGGGAGTAGGGACGAGAGATGATAGGGCTTTAAATAGATTTAGCCGGCCGGCGCCAACGTACTTTCCGCCGCCTGTGGGATCGAGGTTGGTGGGATTTTTGAGGATTGATTCAATTTGATCGGGAGATAAATTATTTTTAGATGAAAGAAGTAAGGCTGCGGCTCCGGCGACGTGAGGAGTAGCCATGGATGTACCCTGGGCAATGGAGTATCCATTATTTGCGTTTAGAGATAAAATACAGTTTGAGGCTGAGGAACAATTATTACCGCCGGGAGCGGCCAAATCAACTACAGAACCATAATTGCTATATGAGGCAGGTTCATCATTGGGACCAGTTGCTCCGACTGTAATGACACCATTGCATGATGCTGGAGAGAAATTTGAGGCGTCGATATCTTCATTGCCGGCGGCAACAACGACGGTTATCCCCTGACTTCTGGCATAATTTATGGCGTTTTGTAAGCTAGGATCATCGCTGCATGGAAGTGGTCCTCCTAGGCTCATATTTATGACTCTGACTCCGCTGTTTACCGCATAATAGATGCCATTTATGATCCATGAAGTCAAGCCTTGTTGGTAGGGGTTTAATACCTTTACTGGAAGGAGAGATACATTCCAATTTACACCTGCGACTCCTTTGGCATTATTGGTAACAGCACCTATAGTTCCGGCAACGTGAGTCCCGTGACCATGATCATCTGTGGCATCATTATCGCAGTATCCTGATGAAAGATTGGGACAGTATTTACCAATGATACAACCGTATTGGTCGAACAAGTTACAAGTGACAAAATCGCGTCCTTGCCTGAATGATCGACCCGAGAAATCATCATGAGAGGTGAGGATGCCAGTGTCTATAACAGCAACAGATACGTTATTGTTTCCTGTTGAAATATCCCAAGCGGCCGGTGCGATTATTTTGGATAAACTCCACTGATAGGAATAATATGGATCATTTGGGACAATTTCAGCATTATAGATAAAATCGGGCTGGGCATATTCTACTTCCGGAAGGCTTTGAAAATCTGCAATCGCCGTTGGGACATCGATTGAGGTATCGCTCGATAATGCTTCTAAATCGGTCAAATTTTCGGTTACTTTCTGGGATGTTAATTTAAATTTTGATTTGGTCGTTTTTATGCGTTGTAATTTTTCCTCTGGAGTAGATTTTCCCTGCAACTTATCAATTTGGTCTCTGACTTGCTGGATTGCTTTTGCGAGTGGATTTTTTCTCTCTTGTTCTCTTTCGGAGACGGATCTTTCCAAATCTGCTTCTGATTGGCCCGTTTTATATTTGACAATAATTTGATTTGGGCCGTACTGGGTACTACTTTCATTTTGTTGACGCGGAAGAGTCTCAAATGATTGGGAGTAAATTTGGGGTGGAGAATAAGCTGTCGTGAGGAGAATGATAAGAAACAAAAAGACAGCTTTCAGGCAGTTTTTCACTATATATCTAATGTGCTGGATTTGGATTAAAATGTCAAACACAAAGAGTAGTTGAAACATCCATTTTTGTTTGCTATATTGTGATTTGAGTTACAAAAGTTATAAAGATTTAACTATTTTATTCTATGAACAAAAATCTCATGATCGCGGGTGTTGTGGGACTCGTTATTTTGATTGGTGGGGGCTACTTTTTTATGCAGTCGCAAACTAAACCGTCAAGCCCTGATGCGACTTTGATGGAGAAGACGGCAAGCCCTACGGAGGCAGTAATGGAAAAGGAAAGTACTGAAGGAGCGACGATGGAAAAGGTAGAGGTGAAAGAATTTGATGTGGTGGGGACTCCTTTTAGTTTTGATGTCAAAGAAATAAAAGTCAAAAAGGGTGACACAGTAAGAATAAATTATACCAATGGCCAAGGGCTGCATGACTGGACAGTCGATGAATTTAATGCCAGGACAAAACAGCTTCAAGCTGGTCAGTCAGAGACGATAGAATTTGTGGCTGATAAGGTTGGAGAGTTTGAATACTACTGCAGTGTCGGAAACCACAGGCAGCAGGGAATGGTCGGGACATTGATCGTGGAGTAAGACGGGTATATAGTGCAGGATAGACGCGAAATCAAATTAAATATTGTGATATAATAACTCATATGAAAACTCTGAAATACAATATTGTATTACGTGCAGAACCTGAAGGAGGTTTTACAGCTATTGTACCGTCTCTTCCAGGATGCGTGACATACGGAAATAATTTAATTGAAGCAAAAAGTATGGCGGTAGATGCTATACAAGGATATATTGAAAGCCTGAAAAAACACGGTGAGGAAATACCAAGTGATGATATGTCCTTTATTACGCTGGTAGATGTAACAACTCCATCATCGGCAATACATGCCTAAATTGCCTGTCATAAAACCGAAAGAAATTCTACGAAAATATAAACGCCTGGGATTTATTGAAGACCACACGACTGGAAGCCATATCATCCTCTACCACCCAATGTCAAAAAGAAGAGCAGTAATTCCATATCACCTCAGAGATATTCCGAAAGGTACGCTCACATTTATATTACGAGAATCAGGGATTACAAAAGACGAATTCTTAAAAGCATGAGGACCAGGTAGTAAAAGGTTAAGACTGGCTTTAATGTGAAGGTGATAAGATGAATTGGAAAAAGGGGCGGAAGCGTCAAGCGTCATTGGAGATAATAGCTCGTTGGATCTTATCCTTATTGCAGCAAATCTTCCCAGTAATGAATTTATTTGCAACATCTTCTGTTATGGCATGCATTTGATTACTAAGAAATGTTCCTTTTGGATTTTGACAATCAAGTTCAAAATAGTTTTTTATCCTTTGTGCTTCAAGAGTATCGTATACGCTTTGAAAAAAAAGATGATAGAGCCTTTTTTGGTAATCCATACAGGTTGTTAAATATATTCTCTTAGGTTCGTAAACGAAGTGCAACACACCTGGGGTGCTGGAAAAGACACTAACGACTTACTTCAATTTAAGGAGTTTAGCTTATTTGGGGAATTTTACAGATGGGTTTGGGTGGGCGTAGGCCGCGGTTGTGGGGTAGGAACGGGATATGCATTGTTCATGAATGTATAATTTGAATAAATTTTCTCGCCCTCTCTGTAAAATCCTACAAGACCAGTAATTTGTTTGTTATCAATTGACAACAGGTATAAATTCGAAGTATTCCTATCATTTATTGGTACAGTCATTATAGTTTCGTCAATACCATCAGTGGTATGTTGGGTAAGATTGGCAGTTACGACTAAATTATTTTTTTTGTCTGTTCCTCGTTTAATGTCTAGCGTGATCCCCATTCCAATAGGAACGGAATTTTTCCGAATACGCCGCCAGTCGGTTGATGGTGTTCCGTTTGGGTCTACAAATGGGGGTATATCAGTCGGAATATTTTCGCGAGGAGATAGAGAAATAGTATTAAGGGCGTTTACGAATTTCCCCGTCATTTCTGTTGCAGCTGCAGCTGTGAGACCGAGACCTGTAACAGCAGACCATGTTAAAAATTGTCTCCGGGTTATTCTATTTCTATTTAT
>CAZJBV010000047.1:0-3751 GCA_964544585.1 uncultured Gammaproteobacteria bacterium
TATGATAAAATTTTAGCATAATAAATTTTTATTTGTCAAGAGGGCGGATTGTGGGGATGTGATAAATATCACTATAATATTTGGGTGGTAAATACTAAATCATCCTTATATAATCGTACTTCTAGCAAGCAATTTTATGTACCATGTAGAAACAGGTAAGCCTTTTTTGGAATTTGCCTTTCCCGATGAAAATGATCAATCTTTAAAAATTGGATATAGTCATGTGCTTTATCGTCCAAGTGGGGGACAAGATGGTGTTCAAGAAGGAGATGAGTTGGATGATGTTGAGGATTCTACTATCAGAACCAGTGTTGATTTAGGAAGATTTAGAAGACATTTAACCAAAGTTGCCAGCAGGCTAAAATTTCAAGATTCAGTTTCAAATCCTCTGTTTTTGGCACCGATCGATGTTGAGAAAATTCTTCCTTTACATTTATTCGGAACGCAGAAATATCAAGAAAACTATCTTTTTTCTAAATCTAGAGGCGATTTGCCAGAAATCACAATTTCTGATCATGAAGGGAAGGCGTATAATATAGAGCTAGGGTTTCCACGACGAGCAGATGTTTATACCTATTTTGCGTCACTTGAAGAAGCAAGTCAGGAAGAGATATATCTAGATACGTTTGTTAATCACACTTCACCTAATACTCATATTGTCGCACGAGATTCTGTCTTAAGTATAGCTGTAGGAGAGCATAGAGTTCCTTTTGTTACTTTTTTACTTCATCCGAGAGGATATGATCGGAGTATAACAGCCTGTGTTTATACTCCAGCTTTGGCGCAACTTATGATGCAGTTAAGAAAAAATTAAGGAGGCGCCGAACAAATCAGTTGAGCTGTATATCCAGCAAAATCAGTTCATGTTTTGCACGTGAGAGGAGACAACAGGGTTTTGGAAGCATTGGTGGCAGAAGGATGTCAATATATAATTACTGGAGACAAAGAATTGCTAGAGCTTAAGAAGTATAAGGGGATAGAAATTATTTTGCGAAAATGTCTTTGGGAGTTTTGATTTTACTAGGGGAGAAGAATTTTTTTACCTCTTTTCCGAAAAAATGTTTTCTATCAAGTGTTGCGAGAATTTCTGCTTTCGATCGTTTGGCCTCTGCCAGAATTGGAGCGTCTTTTACGACTATGACTTTCTTTGCCTTCTGCATCAATTTTTCATCCGGCAACCCTTTTATAATATGCAGTTTGGCAACCAGCATAAAAAATCTTTCGAGATGGTGAATTTCTAGTTTTTCTCTGACATTTCTTTCGACTTCGGTCAAAACCAGAGTACTTGTTGTTAGATTGGTATTTTTGAGTGTAAAAAGTTTGGCTGATCCACCTGTGGGAGAGTTGACTGCAGAAAATAAGACGCTTGAATCAAGGAAGATGTTCTTTATTCCAGCTTGTCTTCTTTTAACCATTCTTCTATCTCCTCATCTGTAAATTTGCGCGTCAAAGGAAGGAGGGTGGGGTCAATATAGGTCTTTTGGTAATTTTTTTTGACTTCGTTTTGGAGTTTATTGAGATATTCGATATCGACGATTGCAGCTTTAGGTTTTCCGCCTTTGGTGAGGATAATGTAGCGCTCTTTTGATACTTCATCGGCTAGGTCGCCGAGTTTACTTCGGGCTTCTGTGACAGGAATGATGTCAGACGGAGAGATATTCATAGTGAAAAAAGTATATTATATGTACATAGAAATGTCAAGTTTTATGTAAAGAATGAAGATATTAATTATGTAAGAATTTTAATCTACCAACAAATTCTTCTTCAAGGCGAGGTGGTATGTAGCCGGCGGCCCAGAAATCACCAATTCCTCCGAGAGGTTGGGCGAGAGGAATTATAAATTCTTTGCTTAATCATTAATATTTATATAATCAGTTAGAGAGCCGGGGGTGCCTTCTGGGCCGATATAGACTTTTGTCATACCTTTGAATAAATCATTTAATTGGATTGGGATTATTCCTTTTATTTTGGTCTGCCCGGAATGATTTCCATCTACAGTTTTATAATATAAATTTCCAGAGAGCGGTTGAATTGTGCCATCCGGGAGGACTGTAAAATAATAAACTAAAAGAATGCCATCGCCTTGATACATGGTGAAGACTCTGGGTCCAGGGGCAATTGGGCCAAAAAAGGGATGGTCTGTATAAAATTCTTGATCGGTTTTGTAGCCTGCCTCCTTTTTTAATATTTCCAGGGTCTGATCTGGGCGGTAACTAAGTTGTGACTGGAGCTTTTTGAAGCCATTTATTAGATCATTTTTATAAGCTTGACGCAGATAATTGAAATAATTTAGCATCCCCATTTTGTAAAGCATCGCTTGAGTGCCTTGTTTAAAATTTTCATTTTCTTTTTGAGACATATTAATCCCTGGTTTAAAATTATAAACGTCCGGAATGGCGGTTTGTGGTGTAGCGACCATATTCTGGCCGATTGCTTGCATGCGCATATAATCTTGTTCAAATTCCGGATTAAGAATTGCGGCGGTAGTATTTGCTTCGGCTTCGAGATATGAGGAGCGCTGAAGTAGTGGAGAAGGTGGACGGATTCTGGCGCGGACATTTTGGAAGACGTGCTTTACTTCATGACAGATACCAGCTTTTGATAGGTCGTGAACACTTTTGACAATATAATCAAGAGTAGAGGCTTTAATATTTTTAATTTCAGATGTCCCGGCAATACCGTTTCGCAAAATTAGCGATTCTTGGCCGATGATTACTGTTTTAAAGCGGATGCCTGTCAGATCTTGGATTTGATTTGTACACCAAGCAATTTTGGCGTGTTGAGTGTCTTGTTCGGCAAGAGAAGGTTTGTTAATAATGGGTGGAGGCGGAGGTGCAGCTTCGGCAGCACAGCCTGATAGTACTAGGCCAGTTGTTACCAGGCGCAAACCAGATTCAATATAATTTCGAATCACAGAGAAAGGGAGTGTATACTATCCTATAGTAATAGTCAAATTTGGGGAAGTAGGACTTTTGTTTTCTCTCCTTTGGCGTCGATTGAGGGAGTCGGGAGGGGATTTATGATGGCGTAGTAAATGGTATTATTTACATAGAATGATTTTTCGGATTCTCGATTATTCCCAGACGCTTGTAATTCTTTCTGATGCTACTTGGTATAAAAAACTTATGAATCCTGTTTTTGGACACCCGGAAGTAAAACCATTGCTATCTCAGATAAAACTTGCAATTTCTGACCCTGAATACGTTTATACAAGTCTTTATGATACCCGAAGTAAACTCCTCGCCCGGAAAATCGTAAGAGGGGAATTTGCTTCTTATTTTTTAGTAGTCGTGGTAAAATATGTAAAGGAGATGCATGAAACAGTTGGATATGTATCTACTGTTATGATACAAAGGAAATTACCCAAAACAAGTAAACTTATATGGGAAAGAAAAGCTTCAATCTAAAATACGATCCTGACACTGACATACTTCATGTTGCATTTGGTAAAGCCACAAAAGCTATTTCAGTGGAACAGAAACCTGAAGTTTTTGTTAGGGTTGACCCGCAGACTCACGATATTGTGGGTTTAACTGTTTTGGGTTTTAAGGAAAATTTTCTTTCACGGAAGCAAGATCTCACGCTTTATCCGAAGATAACTGGGTAACAGAAACGCTTAACTACTTTTTAGATCTTTCAGGACTTTACTTTTCTCTCCTTTGGCGTCGATGGAGGGCGTCGGGAGGGGATTGCGGCTTGGCTTTTCTGGTTCTCGAGTGTATCTTTCGCGGGCGAGGCGGATAATTTTATC
>CAZJBV010000048.1:0-3162 GCA_964544585.1 uncultured Gammaproteobacteria bacterium
CCCAACACCCACGGCCACACCCACTCCCACCAGGACACCCACTCCTACTCCTACCCCCACCAATACCCCCACCCCAACGAGAACCCCAACCCCTACACCCACTCGTACTCCTACCCCAACTCCGACTCCGACTCCATCAATTTACCTGCCGCCGCCTCCTATTTTAAGTCGTGAAATAAATAATAAAGAGCCTGACGATGGCCTATACTCTCTCACTTTCCAATGGACTCCTATGAATACACAAAGTAGGAATGTACATTATTGGTTCCAAATCTCGTCTAGTCCCACAAAGGATTCCCAAAATGGACATTATTTGTGTACCCTAGGAAAAGTAGATGGCGGAACAACATGTGAAGGTACCGAAGGTATAGTGGGTATATTCAATCCTCCCAAAATAGATGCCAGTGCTGGCACCAATGGCTGGACGGATGGTACTTCGGTAAGCATATATAATCTAAAATGCAACACCAAGTATTACGCCCACGTTAAAGGCACTGACTCAATCAATAGTACAGATTGGTCCAAAACCCAAGAGGAATTTACCACCTCTACTTGTCCAGATATAACTCCTACACCTCCTCCCCCTATAGTAGATTCCCAAACAGGAGAAATGTACGACGTCTCTATCTATCCAAATGTGACCACAATCGACAGGCGCCCCCAGACAGGACCAGCATATATTGCCTCGACAGAGTTGCAAGTCGGAGGAGAAAGGGTTAGCAAACTTTATCAACTCGTAGGCTTCATCCAAAATCCAAAAACTCCCTATGAACCAGAAATAATCAAATTTTTATATAGAGGTAATATTTTCCCAAGATTTTCCTCCGGTTCATTCAATCTTTTGGATAATAGTTGCATAGATTTCTATAAATCTAAAAATAGATCCAGAGAGAATTTTATTGCCACCGTCTGTTACCGACTTACATTTCCCGAACCAAATTCAATAAATTTCAAAGCATACTCCTATGCCGGAAATCCCTATGTCCAATTTGACTATAAAGGAACCAAAACCACCACTACAATTTTCCTCTCCACCCCCTTTGACAAATATAGTAGCGGAGAACCTCGCGATGGTATAAACATTCATGGCATAAGAGTCAATTTTCTCACTATTGATAGTTCAAATTCTTCACTCAGCGATTTTCAAAATGTAGAGTACTTTATCCAGGGGTTAACTCAAGGATTGGATAATGATGAATATAATGAACTATGTACCATCGCACCTGGACTCCCCAAAAAATATCTCAAGCAAACTGGATACGGCAATCCCAAACCTGAAGGAGGAAGTAACAATGAGATTCTCATTTCATTAGGAGCCTGTAATTTCCAGTATTCCTCAACTAGCTTGTTGCCTTACTATCTGAGTCTTTACAAAAGCGAGACCGAAGTATATCCACCCCTTTCTCCTACCCCCACCGCAACCAGAACTCCAACCCCCACCCGAACACCAACTCCTACGCCTACGCGTACCCCAACTCCCACCCGGACACCAACACCAACACCCACTCGGACTCCCACTCCGACCAGAACACCCTCCGCTACACCTACAGTACGCCCAATTATTCCTCCCGTCATCTCTTCTATTACTTACCTCGGCAACAGACGCTATCAAGTCAACGGCACAAATTTTATTCAACCCTCTCCTCCACCTTTATCTCAATACTATCTTATGGGCAGCAGAGCCGATGGTACCGGAACAGGAATCGTTGCCCAGCCTATTACAAATGGAGTTACATGGGAGCAAAATAAAATAATATTTACATTGGGAACCAATCTTTCCACCACCACTCATGTCAAAATTCTTATAGGTAGCGTCGGCAGCAATCGTTTTGCCCTCCCTCCAATTCCTACCAACATTCCCACAGTGACACCTACCCGCATACCCACTCCCTCTCCAACTAGAACTCCGACTCCCACTAGGACACCTACTCCTACGAGAATCACCACACCTACGCGTACGCCTACTCCATCACCGCAAATTCCCACTCGCACGCCCACACCTACCAGGATACCTACACAGCCGCCATTAAATCCTACTCGTACACCGACACCCACTCGTTCTCCGACTCCCACTCTCTCACCTATACCTGCAAAAGGAGCAATCGTTGGCAGGATTCATGAACCAAAAAATGATACCTATTGGGGCAACAATGAAGTAAATTGTGAAGATGTCCGGCACGCAAGAAAACTCCAAATTACCTATCAGTATCAAGGAAATACCAAAACAGTTCAGTGGCAATGTGATGGTAAAGGTAAAAAACCTGGTGTATCCTACGTTACAGAATTTTTACCTGGATTTAGCACCCAAACTCTCGAATTCACTCCTCCAAATGGTTACAGCTGTAAACGCTGGGTTGTCTCCTATCCGGGAGGTGAATATCCCTCCAAGGAAAAGCCAGGCGAAAGTGATGGCAAATGTATAGCACTGATTCCCGTTGTCCCCAACAAAATTCCTCAACATCCCGCCGACGCTACTCAAGGTACGCACCTTTGGTTTGATATTGAAGCCATTCCCCAACCATCTCTCACTCCAACTCCCACAACCATCCCTACGCGTACACCTACGTCCACGCCTCCCCCACTCAGAGCTACTCTTAGACCTACTATTCCTTTGCCATCGATAACCAGAGTCCCCACCATTAGTCCCAGAATTTCTATTCATCCGGAAAGCATTAGTAAACCTACAATCTCCGGCGACGCCAATGGTGACGGCAAAGTAAATGGTATAGACTATACAATCTGGCTCAAAAATAATGGCAAAACTCTCTCCGGTGGTCCTAGTGTAGGCGACTTTGACAACAATGGCCGTGTAGATCAAAATGATAAAACTATACTCTTGAATAATTATATTTTATAAAATATGCGCATCATACCAAAGCACATCAAAATACTTATATTTATTACAATTATAGTCATCTTGGCAATTATAGCCTACCTTACTACCCAGTTTGCCAATTATGTCGCCAAAAAGCCCCAAGAAATAAAAACTCTGGCCGGTACGGAAAAGGAAGTTCAATTAAATTTTAATCCTCCGCAAATTCGTGAAGACCCAGGCGAAGAATTTTTCATTTCGCCCACCCTTCTAGGACCAACTGACAAAAAAATATCATCCATACTCATCAGCATAAAGTTTGATAAGGACCATATCCTATTTAAGGGAGT
>CAZJBV010000049.1:0-3144 GCA_964544585.1 uncultured Gammaproteobacteria bacterium
TTATTACAAAGGGTAAAACCACCGTTTTTACCAACCTCTTATTTGAACACTTCCATTTCTTTCTGCTTCTCTCAATTTCCTATCAGCAATAACTTCTAAAGGTAGATATTTTCCCTATTGTAATCTATCAAGAATGTTCATTATTCAAATTTATCATAACATGGCTTATCAAATTGACACAGTTTAAATTAGGTCTATAATACGATCCCAATGAGCAGTGAATCTGCATTTAGAGCCCCGCCTCTTCTAGATAATCTCCAACCGAAAGGAACAGATCCCATTCTAAATTTAAAAACATTATTTGACAGTGATATACGTAGTCATAAAGTCAATGCCGCAATTGGTGAAATTTCTGATGATCTTGGCCAAATTTGGACCCCCCTTGCAGTGCAAATAGCCAAAATGAGGCTGGCTCAAAAAGATTTAGTTTCGGGTGCAAACAGAGGTTATCTAGTTCCTGAAGGAGACCTCCTCTGGGTAGGTAACGATATATTTTTACGTGGCACTGCAAAAATGATCTTTGGAAGATATTTTGAAGATTTATTCAATCATGACAAATTAGCAGCTATTGGTACAATCGGAGCCTCTGGCGGATTTTCTACCATTATTGACTCACTGACTGCCCACTACGGTGATAAAATTCCACCGATATTGATGGGCACTCCGCATTACGGAAACCACAGTTTAATGATGCATAATCGAAAAATAAATTTTACAACCTACAATCAGGTAAAAGATGGCGAATTCGACATTGATTCCGCAATTGAAGCAATTCAAAAAACAAATAGAGGCACTATCGTACTCTTCCATGGAGGCGAAACTCATAATCCTACTGGTATAAATCCTAAAACCCAAGAACAATGGATCCAATTAGCCCAAGCTACAAAGGCGGCTAATAGTGTAGCTCTTTTCGATTTTCCCTATATTGGTCTCGGAAAAGGTATTATAGAAGATACAGAAGCCATACGCATCTTCATGGATCATGAAATTCCAGTCGTCGCTATAATTTCTTATTCCAAAAACGCAGCCTTATACAACCAACGCACCGGTGCATTATTAATACCCACAGCCGATAAAGTTTCGGCCCTAAACATGGCCCAATTATTGAATGCAACCTTGAGAAATTATGTCTCTTCACCGGCTTCGTTTGGAGAAGAGATTATGGCTGAAATTTTTTCTGATCCGGATTTAATGAGTGAATGGGAAAATGATCTGACTTATATGTCTTTACTTCTGAAACATAGAAGAGAAATAATATCTTCATATTTACCAGAAAATAATGCAAAAATTATTCGTGAAGGTGTCGGCATTTTCAGCCTCCTACCCATTTCACCTGATGGAGCAAAATATCTCAGAGAACAATACGCTATTTACATCCTCGATAATGGCAGAGTAAATATTGGTGGCGTCACAGAAAACCAACTTGAGCATTTTGGACAAGGTCTAAAAGATGCTCTCTCCCAATTCCCCAAATAATATTAGCAATTACATCTACAAAATAACAAAAACATTTTGCCGATATGATTCCGCCTAAATTCAGCATATTACAAATTTATTACAAATTATAGTCTCTTGTCATTAGACGCTGGTCTTTGGCAAAGAAAAAGCGAAATAAACGAAATACCGGGGAAGTGATCATTGTATAATGTAAAAATGAAAAAGTTGCTTTTGCTTCTGCTTCCGCTTATAGCAATCTTTATCTATATATTCGGACCGACAGGGCTTTCCAAAGACACCACCCGCTTCGTAGTTCCTCTCGAATCCAAACAAGAAACTATCATAAATGATCTTAAAAATAAAGGCTTCATCAGATCAGAAAAGGCCTTTTCCCTACTCCTATATTTCATTGGCCCACAAAAAAAGATAGAACCTGGTTCCTATCTTATATCCCATAGTATGAATAGTTTTCAACTGGCCGATACCCTTCTAAATCACCCCTATCAGGTATGGGCTGTACTCATTCCTGGCCTTCGAGTCGAGCAGATAGGCGAAAAGCTGCAAAAAAAGCTCAAATGGTCGGATGGAGATGTCAATGAATTCCTACATCATGCTCAAGAAGGGTACATGTTTCCGGATACATATCTATTTCCAGTAGAAGATAGTCCCAAAATGATAGCCGATAGAATGATTTCAAATTTCAACGAAAAATTTGATCGCCGCCTTCAGGCAGATCTTTTATCCCAAAACGTCAGAAACGATACGGCCATAAAAATTGCCTCCCTCATAGAACGCGAAAGCGGCACTCCCCATGACAAAGGCCTCATCGCCGGAGTGATCTGGAATAGACTAAACAAAGGTATGTGCCTCCAGATTGATGCCACAATCCAATATGCTATAGGCAAACCTGGCAACTGGTGGCCCATTGTCAAAGGATCAGACCTCAAAATAGATTCACCCTACAATACATATAAAATTTCCGCCCTCCCTCCGGGACCAATTGCAAACCCAAGCCTTGCCTCAATCCGCGCCGCCGTCTACCCCGAAGAAACTGACTGTTTCTACTACCTCCACACCCCCGACAAAAAAATCCACTGTAGCGAGACCTACAAAGAACACTTGGAAAATATTGAGTTATACTTAAAATAGTAAAAAAAATTAGAGATTGACAAATTATAACTTTTTTGTTATAAATTATGGGTAACTGGAGGTTCAAAATCACTAAAATAGTTGAAGACTTTCTTAGCAGCTTGCCAGAAAATGACGTATCAAAAATTAAAAACATTTTTCTGTTATTCGAAGAATATGGACCATATGAAAACCAAACTTATTGATTGGCGCGATCTTGATAAAAAATGGATGAAAAATCCTAAGTTTGTAAAAGCGTGGGAAAAAGTCGAACCGGAATATCAGCTTGCTCGAAGCCTCATCGGCGCCCGCTTAAAAAGAAAGATGACCCAAAGCCAGCTGGCTAGAAAAATCGGGACCAAACAGCCGGTCATCTCGAGGATTGAAGGGATGTCATCGACTCCTACGGTATCTCTTCTCAAAAGAGTAGCCGCAGCGCTGGATACTCGATTAAAAATAAGCTTCATTCCGAAATGAAATTAAATCACCCCAGACAAAAAAATCCACTACAGCCTCTGCCCATCTGAGTAGGCTGAGATACATAGGTGACACTTCTCGGGTATAATATTGCGCTTGCCC
>CAZJBV010000050.1:0-3004 GCA_964544585.1 uncultured Gammaproteobacteria bacterium
CAAAATAGAATGCTTATTATAAAAAAGATTAAACTTCTGGGAAAGATTAAATAGATAGCCGCAAATAAGGTTAGGAGAAAGAGCCCTCCCCGCCTCCATCACTATTTCAGGAAAATGAAACAGGGTCCTGACAACCTCTTTCTCTTCAACTGATATACTTTGATTTATATTAATAGTATTATGATATCCTCCCCCTTTTCTCAAAACACTTTTTGCGCGTGCATAGGTATATAATAGGTACGGGCCAGAATCGCCCTCAAACGCCACCGACTCCTCCAAATCAAAGCTGATATCAATGAGAGGATTGACCCGCAGCATACTATACTTGACTGCCGCTACACCCACCGCCTCGGCTATAGCCTCAATTTCCTCCTTAGCATACTTCTTCTTTCCTATAATCTTTTTTATCCTCGCGCGAGCTTGATCTATCAAATAGTCAGCCGTCACGACCTGTCCAGTTCTTGAACTAAGCTTCGCCCCCTTCAGATTTACCATTCCGTAGGGAAGATGATATTGCCTGCCTTTTTGCTCCGGAAAAATCTGTTCCAAGGCTGCAAAAGCTATCTCAAAGAAGTTCTTCTGCTCATATGCCACTACATGAATATCAATATCAAAAGGAAAAACACGATACTCCAGATCCTCCAAAGCAACATCTTTTCCCTCATAAGTTGCATAATTTTCTTTTGTCACAAAGACACAGTTATTAAGCCCATAGTTCTCACCCGGAAAGTAAATCGAACCATCCTTATCCTTTATAAAGATACCTGTCTTGATATTGTCAATCACCAGCCGCCTTCCCGGTGCCTCTACTTCACTCTCAAAAAAAAGTCTGTCAAAATGCGTCCCCAATCTCTTATAAACCGTATCGAAATATTCCAAACTCCATCGCCTAGTCTCCTCCCAAAGGTCCACTTTTTTAGGATCTTTATAAATCTTTTTATTCAATTCAATAATCTCATTTTGTATGTCTTTATTGTCCGCCATCTTACTTCCCAATGCATACGCTTCTCCCAAAAACTTCGCCTTCTCCCCCGGACTCATCTTCCTCAACTCATCCAATATTTCTTCATCACTACTATCTTTACCTTTCACTTTTATCTCTTCTCTTTTATCTTTTATCTTTTTATAAAGACCATAAATCGCTTTTGCCACATGCATGCCGACATCACCTTCATAGTTGGCCCGAAACACTCTAGCACCATTTGCTTCCAATATTCTTACCAGCGATTCACCTATGGAAATATTCCTCAGATGCCCAATATGAAATTCTTTATGCGTATTTGGATGAGCAAACTCAATCATGATCCTTCGCCCAGCGAGGTTTTGCGGGTTCAAATTGTTGATGTTTTGGGTTAATCTGTCGGCATCCTTTTCTCTTAGCACTGAGTTTATCGAAGTGCTAACCACAGACCCTGTCAACCATATATTTACAAACCCCGGCCCTGCTACTTCAGCCCGTTCTATCAATCCAGAAATTAAAATCTCTTCTCCCTTTACCTGCCTGCCGGCAGGCAGGTCTCTTATCTTTATATCTTCATTTATCTTCTCGACCAATTTTTGCCCTATTTCTTTCGGATTTTTTTTCAATTGCCCGCTTAGAACAAGTGCTACGTTTGTGGAATAGTCACCAAATGATTCTACCGTCGGTTTTGCCAAATTTACTTTTTTCTCCAAAAAATCTTTCCCTAAGTCAGGAAATAAATTACTGATATTATCTATCAAGTAATATCTCAAAATGTTTATAAAACTATCAGGATTTTCTTTAAATAAACCCACTACCGGATTCACATTTTTACCCGCATATGCGGGTTTGCCTTTGGCCAACTTCTTATTATTTTTTATTGCTGGATTAGCGATCTTATCTTTCATATCTCATCTTTATTCTATCATCCATGATCCATTCTCTACCCCAATTTTCTATTTTCTACTATCTATTTTCTCTTTATTATATTATATATCAGTCTTTCTCCTTGTCCAGACGATCCTCTTTCCATAAACCTATAGTTGCTGTTCACACTTCGGACAATCCCCCTCATTTCACTTTAGCCCCTCCCAACAACCCGTTTTATGAATATATCATAATATATACAAACTATATCATCTAGCTTTAGAACGTAAATAAAATCACTAGATTTTACTGTACGTTCCTCGAAATCATTATATCACCTGATTTTTCTCCTCCACCACCACCGTCTTACTCGGTTCCTTTAAAAGTAATGCAATCCCTCCGAGTATCGCCCCGGCCCCAATCCACTGAAAAGTAGACAATACTTCTCCCGAAAGAAATCCCAGCATCACAGAAATAAGAGGAGACATGACAAAGAAAAGCGAAACCCTTTTCACCTCTATCGCATGCAAAGCATTGTAATAAACTATAAATCCCACCCCCGATACTCCCAAGCCAAGATAAAAGATAAAAAACCAGTCGGCAGCGGTAAGCACATCGAAGGCAGCCACTATCGACGGCACTGAAAAGAAGGCTATCACTAAAGCGGCCATTGCTCCAAATAGATTTCTAAAGAAAGATACGGCCATCGCCGAAACATCATCAATCAAAAGTTTCTTACCAATAAGAGTCGCACTAGCCCATATAAATCCAGAGAGTAGAGCAAAAAATACTCCGGCAAAGAATGATGACTCCAAAGAAATGTCAAAATCTGCCGTAAATATAAGAAGATAAAATCCTAAAAGGATTACTCCCGCAATGGCCAAAAATCTCCTCGTCAATTTTTCTTTTAAAAAAATTACCGCCATGATTATCCCCAGCGGTATCTCCAGATTTTCTATAAGGACGCTCAAAGATATACCAATTAGCCTGACAGCCGAAACATAAATTATTGTCACCACGCCCGAGCCTATTGCACCAAGATAAAACAGATTCAGAAGTTGGCCCTTTTTTATCCTTAATATCTCTTTTCTGTAAGACTTTCGAAAAAGCGCTATAGAAAGAAAAAATGCCGTCGCTATGGCAAATCTCGTCAGGACAAGCATACTCCCCGGAAAA
>CAZJBV010000051.1:0-1208 GCA_964544585.1 uncultured Gammaproteobacteria bacterium
TGGCATATGTCAGTTCTGCCTCGTCAGAGAATGATGGCAAACTAAGGATATACTTTTGTGATGTAGGACAGGGCGATGCTGCCTATATCCGATTTCCTGATGGAGAGGATATAGTCATCGATGGTGGACCAAATAAGAAGATTCTTGATTGTCTGGGGAAATATATGCCTTTTTATGATAGAGAGATAGATCTGGTGGTAGCTACACATCCGCAAAAAGATCATATTCAGGGACTAATCGATGTTTTGGATAGATATAGCGTCGATTATGTGATAATGGGGCCGGAGGGCAATGAGTCACTTGGGTATACTCAACTGGTTGACGTGATAAGAAAGAAAAATATTCCAGTAAAACAGCTATATCGAGGAGATGAATTTATGATGGGGGAGGCGAGGATAGGGGTATTGTGGCCGACGCGGCAATATGTTGACGCGAATGCTCCAATGCAACAATGCTCCAATGAGACAATGGGATGTAATATTTTGGCAAATGGAGCGGTGTTGGGACTAAGTACAGATCAGGATTTGAATAATTTTTCGTATTATATGCATTTGTCGTATGGAGAATTTGATGCGTTGTTTACGGGAGATGGGGATAGACACATACAACCTGAAATTCAGGCTTTGGGAAGCCTTCCTGATGTTGAGGTGTTAAAGTTTCCGCATCATGGATCAAAAAGGGGGATTTCTAGCGAATTTTTGGATCTAGTTAAGCCAGAATTGGCAGTAATTAGTGTCGGGAAAAATAGTTATGGACATCCAACGAGGGAGGCTTTGGAGATATTAAGTGAAAGAGATATTAAGATATTTAGAACTGATAGAGATGGGGATGTGGAGGTGGAGAGTGATGGGAGAGGATGGGAAGTCGATTAAAATAAAAAATAATAAAGTTTCTATTTTTTTTCGTGCCAGAGCTTCCAGACAACAAAAATAGCTACTCCAAGAGAGGCGATGATAATTAGTGTGGCTTGAGTGTCTGACATTAATGTTTTCTTATCAGGAAATAAATAAAGACTATTATTGCTGTACTCATGAGTGATGCCAGTGCGTACAATTCTAATAAGCTCATTTTCGTCCTCCGCGGGTAAAATATAACATAAGGGTGATGAATATTCCAGCATAAAGGAGAGATATTATTGTTTCTTGGAATACATCGGTGAAATTTTTACCAGCGATATACGGTCCGATAATTCCTGCTGCTAGCCAAGC
>CAZJBV010000051.1:1308-2924 GCA_964544585.1 uncultured Gammaproteobacteria bacterium
CGGTGAAATTTTTACCAGCGATATACGGTCCGATAATTCCTGCTGCTAGCCAAGCAACAGACATGTTTCCAAAAAATTCTGACAGTGCCCTTTTTTGATCCCTATATAAGCGCATAATTATATTGTAACAAAGTTTAGTTGGGGATAAAGTGATGGAAAGGTGTGGGAAGTAATTTAGGATAGTTTATGGCGGAGGTGGAGATGAAGAGCCCGAATCGCTGGGAGTGCCGTATGAAGGACTACTGTATGAGGGTGTTTCGTATGTAGGCGTACCGTATGAAGGAGTACTGTATGTTGAGCCGGAATCGCTAGGTGGAGGACTTGTCGTTGTTGATCCGGATGATCCCGATGATCCGCCATCTGACATACACCAGCCGCCGTTGTCGCTCATCCAGTGATAGCCCGAGGGACATGAACCCGAGGAGGAACCAGATGATCCTCCTGATGTGGATGTAGAAGTAGAGCTACTACCCGAAGGTTTACAGGAGCAGGTAGAATAGTCGAGCCAGTATCCCGATCCACAGCTTGTTCCCTGACAAGAATTGCTGGGAGTGGAGCTACCAGATCGGCAAGAGCAAGAGCCCCAGTCATAGTAGCTATTTGAACCGCAGCCTCCAGATGGATATGTACATGATCCTCCCGAGCCACCGGAGCCGGAGTAATAAGTAGAGCCAGTGGGACGGCACGAACAGGTGCCACCATCCCAATAATTATTGTAACCACAGCCGCTTGACGGTGGGGTGCAGGATGAACCTGACCAGCCGGAATAGTATGAACCTGAAGAGCCGGATGTCGACGTTTTACAACTACAGGTGGAGTAATCAAACCAAGATCCATAACCAGTACATCCTCCGGAAGGATATGTGCAGCTTGAGCCAGGTCCAGACGAAGGTTGGCAACTATAGCCATTCCACCAATAACCGCTTCCACAATTGACGGGTCCTGTAGAGGTAGTACCACTACCTGAATAAGTAGGAATACAACCTCTTCCGTCCCAGTAATATCCAGGACCGCAGCTACTTTGGTTGAGGTTTGGCGAATAATAAGAAGTGCTTCCGGCTACGCATTTATTTCCGTCCCAGTTAAAGCCTCCAGGACAGGCACCATCTCTACATCTGCCTGTTGCCGGGTCAAAGGGTTGGCTACCACAGTTGTAGCCTCCGGGAGGTGGGGTGCTACTGGTGGAAGTGCCGGGTGGATATTGATAAGTATAACTAGCGGGGGTGTAGGTTCCGCCATCGGCCATACACCAGCCGGCTTGGCTGCCTGAAGGTGGCATCCAGTGGAAGCCCGAGGGACATTGACCCGGGGCTGTGGGAGTGGGTCCTGTGCCAGGAACGGTGCCAGGCGGAGGATTGGTGGTATAGTATGTGGGTGCTACTCCCCAATATGATGGTGCAGTATAAGGAGAATAGGGTGTGTATGTACCTGGGCCTTGGTAGCCATAGGAGCCGGGAGGTGCTCCGGGGGCATTGTAATAAGGACTATAAGGAGTGTAGCCTGGACCACCACCTCCAGAATAGCCGGGGTAGGAAGGTGAACTGTAGTTTCCGCTGTTTGACATACACCAGCCGCCTGAGTCATACATCCAGTGGTAGCCGTCGGGACAGACACCA
>CAZJBV010000052.1:0-2834 GCA_964544585.1 uncultured Gammaproteobacteria bacterium
CGGCAATTGAATTCTAGGACTTTTGGGCCATCTTTTGTCAGAATAAGGCCGGGATAGAGGATGCCTTCGTATGGTATGCCTTCTTTTCTCATGCCGGTAAGTACTGGAATCACTATTTCATTTTCTATTTTTTTTATTAGTTTTTTATCGACGAATGGAACTGGAGCATAAGCGCCGACGCCGCCTGTATTAGGACCCCGATCACCGTCAAATATTCTTTTGTGATCTTGTGATGGTAGAAATGAGACAAAGTCTTTGCCATCTGTAGCCAACATAAATGATAATTCTGGTCCTACTAAATATTCTTCAATAACTACTTCTTTTCCCGAATCGCCAAAGATTTTATCTACCATCACTTTTTGTAAAAATGCAGTTGCTTCTTTTTTATTTTTGGCAACGAGGACGCCTTTGCCTAATGCCTGGCCACTTGCTTTAATGACAATGGGGTATGAACTTCTTTCGAGATATTCTTTTGCTTTTTTGAAGTCTGTAAATGATTCATATTTTGCAGTGGGAATGCCATATTTTTTCATTATTTTTTTGGCAAAGGCTTTGGAACCTTCGAGTTGAGCGGCTTTTTTGGATGGGCCTACAATAGTGAGTTTGTTTTTCCTAAAAATGTCTACTATGCCTTCGATTAGAGGAGCTTCGGGTCCAACGAATGTTAGGTCGATTTTATTTTTTTTAGCGAATTGAACCATTGGGGTCAGGCCTTTAATGCCCTTAAGGCCTGACCCCGGTTTGATAGGGACATTTTCGGCTATCTGAGCCGTACCAGGATTTCCGGGGGCACAGTAAATATTTTTGATTTTTTTAGACCGGGATAATTTCCAAACGAGAGCATGTTCGCGTCCGCCACTGCCAATAATTAAAACTTTTAATTTTGGCATAAAAAGTTAATTGCTTTTGGAAGTATTTTATGTTCTTCTTTTTTCATTCTTTCATAAAGAGATTCTACTGTATCGCCTTTTTTTATTTTTACTTCGCTTCTTAAAATTACCCGACCATCATCTACTTTGGGTGTGATGAAATGCACGGTTGAACCGGTGACGAGATATTTGTGATCAATAGCATATTGGACTGCGGCATTGGTATGAAGGCCCCTAGTGCCCTTATCAGGAAGTAATCCAGGATGTAAGTTAATCGTTCTGTTGGGAAAATATTTGATAAAATTTTGAGAAAGAATGAGCATCCAGCCCGCAAGAACCACGAGATCTACTTTATACTTATTTTTAAGCATTTTTCCAAGCTCTTCATCATATTGCAGTCGATTTTTTTCTTTAAGAGGAAAAAAAACTGCTGGAATGCCTCTTTTTTTGGCCCGAATGAGACCATAGGCATCTTTTCTGTCGGAAATGACGACAACGACTTTGCCGTTTCTAATTTTTCCTTTTTCTATGGCTTGTAAAATTGCTTCGAGATTACTCCCTGTTCCTTTGTTGGATATAAGGACGGCCAGACGCTTTATATTTACCATGCGAAAATAGGAAATTTTGAAGCAAAAGTTCGAATTTCTTGATGAATTTTTTGGAGTGATTTATTCTTGTGAACATCTTTTTTAAACTTTTCTAGATATTCTTTTCTTCCTTCTTTTTTATCAGGTAGTTTGTAATTTTTAACAGAATTAAGTGCATCCTTTATCCACTTTGCAATTTTAAACATATCTTTTTCTTTCATACCTCTTGTTGTAAGAGCAGGTGTTCCAAGTCTGACGCCTGATGGATAAAATGGTGATGATGGCTCACCAGGAATTGTGTTTTTATTTAATGTAATTCCCGCTTCGTCGAGGGCATACTGAGCAAAAAATCCTCCTCCTGGACCGAAAAATGGAGTGAGGTCGATTAAAATCATATGATTCTCTGTACCGTTTCCCACAAGTTTGAAGCCATATTTTTTTAGTTCTCGGGCTAAAGTTTTTGCATTCTTAACAATTTGATGGCCATACTTCTTAAACGAAGGAAGGCTTGCTTCTTTTAAGGCAACGGCAATTGCCGCAGTTATATGATCATGAGGGCCTCCCTGAAGTCCTGGAAAAACTGCTTTATCGACTTTGTCAGTTAGTTCTGGGTCTTTTCTTATACCTTTTTTTGTCACCATTATCATTGCGCCTCTCGGACCACGGAGTGTTTTGTGGGTGGTAGTAGTGACCATATGCGCATATCTTGCAGGGGAAGAGTGTGCTCCAGCTACTACCAATCCTGCCACGTGGGCAATATCAGCAACCAGATATGAATTCACGCTATCTGCAATTTCTGCAAGTTGTTTGAAAGGAAACTCGTAGACATAAGCTGTTGCGCCAACCCATATTAGCTTTGGTTTATGCTCCTTAGCAAGATTTCTCAATTCAGCAAAATCTATCTCACCTGTTTTTTTATTTACATGATACATTATGCTCTTGAAAAATATTCCCGTTGCAGATACTTTCCATCCATGAGTCAAATGTCCTCCGTGCGTCAAATCAAGTCCCAAAATTACATCTCCCGGATTACAGACAGCCATAGTTGCAGCAAGGTTTGCGGGAGACCCGGAGTAAGGTTGAACATTTACATATTCCACGTCAAAAAGTTTTTTTGCCCTTTCTTGAGCCACAATCTCTACTTCATCAATTATCTGATTTCCTCCGTAGTAGCGTTTTTTAGGGTAGCCCTCGGAGTATTTGTTGGTCAGAATAGATCCCATGGCTTCGAGAACTGCATTGGAAACGTAGTTTTCGGAGGGAATCATCTCTAGACCTTCCTTTTGCCTTTTTTCCTCAAGTTTTATAAGTTTTGCTATCTCGTGATCAGTTTTTTGAATATTATTTATGCGGATCATATGGCTCCTTTCAAATTTTT
>CAZJBV010000053.1:0-2519 GCA_964544585.1 uncultured Gammaproteobacteria bacterium
GCGGAGGCTGGGATTGAGGCTGCTTTGAAAGGAGCGGAATTTGGTGGTGGAAGTTTGGATTTGGCTTCAGGAAAGGCCAATTATAATGTTGACAAGTGGGGTGGATCGAGTGCGCCTTTTTCAATCCGAGATGTAAGTCAGCAAGATGGATATTCTGTGTGGCTAGTAGCTCATAATGCTGATGGGAGTATACCCGATTCTCCAGCAAAAGTTTTTAGTAACGCGAGTACAGTGGGAGTATGTTGGGGACCGCCAGATTCTGGAGTAGAGTTAACACTTTTATACAAATCAGGGTCGATGAAAATTGGTAAGGCTGCATATAATAAAGATGGTTCAGACAAGTTCACGGCGGCTGGGACTAGTTGCCAGGGGAAGGATTATGGAGCCGAGGTAAGTTTTAAAGATGTTTTTGGAGTGACAGAAGATAATGACGTGCCAATATTATTGAAGATAAAACCTGTATACGTTAATCAAATTAATGTCGTTATAGATCCAAAAGGAACTATTCTTCCTGCACAGGGAAAGGTGATTTCGTCAACTGGGATAACTGAAGCTGGTGTGGCCCGTAAAATCAATGTTTTGCAGGGTTATACTTCTCTACCCTCAATTTTTGACTATACCCTCTTTGTGGAGTAATAATTCCAGGTTGAGAAAGTTGACAAAAAGTAGTATACTACAACTGGTGATTTTAGTCACGGTTAAAACCTATAGTATTGACAAAATGAAATATAGTATGATACAATATAATATAGTCAAGTATGAAATACTCTGCCTTTAAATTTAAATTATTTATTTTGCCATTAAATATGGCATGAATATATACCCCGATTTAATCGGGGTTTTTTTAACGACTATGGCAGGACCAGCAATTCAGGAAAGAGATGTAGGGCAAAATATTTTACCTTCTGTGGTGGATGCTACACCCGCCGGTAGTGGAAGACCGAAACGGGAAGGTAGTATTGATTTGATCCGTACACCTGATTTCCCAAACGCATTAACGACCAATTTGGGTAAATTATCGATTGGATTACTGGAGAATGGCAATTTGCCTTTTGAGAACCAGAGGATCATGCTGCCAGTGATGAATGGATTTGATCAGAACGGCAGATTCCAACTTTCAAGTGCAATAGTTTCTTTTGATGGAAGAGATCCACTTATAAGAGAAGAATATGAAATCGCAAGAGAGGACTATAGACTAGCGCAGGAAGAAAACGTAACAATAAGAAGGAAAATTAAAGAATTATCAAAAGGTTCATGGTCTGGTGGACCTAGGTCAAATAAGGAAAATAGAGCTAGGTTGGAAAGGCTAATTTTTCTGTATGAGGTAATTAATGAAACACAGGCTCTACAGGTTAAAGCTGCTGAAAATTTATCGCATACTCTTTTTGGTGGAGATTTAGATATATTTACCCGTCCACTTACTCCAGAGAATTTGGGAATTCTGGTAAACCAAGGTAAATTCTCAAAATATGAAGGACCTTTAGATACGATACAAAAGCATTTCGAACGTAATCATCCATCCGGAGGTAGTAAACCACCGGAACCACCGGATGAGGGGGATGGTTCAGAGCGACCAGCTTGGGGTCTATCGACTCATTTAGTCCAGTATGCTGCTGTTGGAGGTGGAGTCGTTCTAGTTGTAGGTGGTGTCGCAATAGAGTGTGCTACAGCTCCGACTCCGACCGCATATGCTTCATTTCCTGATGAGGACGTTGGTGATGGACCACCACTAAATGAGCCTACTCCTACGGCAACGGTGGATCCTACCGAAGTCCCCGTATTCCAACCGACAGTTGTAGTAGACGGTGTTTCTATGAAATGGAGTAAAAAGCCAGAAGTCGAATTATCACTTGACGCAGCGTATCAGTTGATGAAGAATTATTTAGTAAATCCGAACTATACGATACCGTTTGGTTCTTCTTTAGCAAGCAGAGCGAGCTACTTTGTAATAGATCAGGAAAAATTGGATTCTGGTGAACAATTGCAATTGGAAATGTATGCTCAAAAGGTAGAAGGACTGAAAGATGAGGTGGAAAGATCACGGGATAATATATATCTTATTTCTACACCGATTGGGAAAGATACTAACGGAAATGTTCAATGGAAATATCAACTTGCCAAATGGGTTCCGACAGCAGATCATCAGGGAAATGGTGGATTTGAAGAATACCAGCTGGTATATATAGGAGCTGATCTTAAAGAAACTGCAGATCGGTTCTTCTTTGTCTCACGAAATCCAGGAGAAAAGAATTTTATATTGAGCTTTAACGGACATTCAGAGGGTAACTTAGGGCCAATTGAGTGGCAAGCAGGTGACAGTGTTGATATTGCAGGTTTTTTTGATCATTTACTCGGAAGAGATGGATTTGCCTCACCTCAAGTCGTTGCTGCTAAAAAGAGGACTGCGACTTTTACTCCAACTCACACTCCAACTCCTTCTAAAACGCTTACTCCTACCGAGATTTTAACGGCAACCATTCAAGCAATTAATACAGAAAAAGCTACAAATACTGCAACTT